>NZ_JBIAMU010000008.1:146386-363350 GCF_042874215.1 Streptomyces sp. NPDC004111 | reverse complement strand
GGGGGGACCCTGTGGGAGAGTAGGACGCCGCCGAACAATCATTGCGAAGAGCCCCGTGCCGGGGATACCGGTACGGGGCTCTTCTGCGTTTACGGCCAGATTCCGGCTCTACGACGTCTTCTTGCGGTGTGCGGCGAAGAAGTCCCACATCAGGTCCGTGGCGTTGATGCCCGCCTCCTCGTCCGCCATGACGCCGGCCGTCGCCCCGGGCCAGGAGTGGCCCATCTCGGGGAGCCGGTAGGTGACGAAGTCCGAGGTGTCGCGGCAGGTGGCGGCGGTCTTCGTGATGCCGTTCGTGAGCTTCTGCGGAGACGCCGGGATGCAGACCATTCGCTGTTGCCAGGTCTGTACGCCCGACTCGGCCGAGGTCTCGACCCTGTCCTTGCCGCCGATGAACGTCATGACCGACACCGGGGACTTGGGCACGTAGCTCGCGTCCGCCGCATCGTCGCCCGCGTAGGCGCCGCTCACCGGGGCCACGGCCGCGAACAGCTCGTGCAGCTCGACAGCGAGCTTGTAGGACATGTCCGCGCCGTTGGAGATGCCCGTCGCGTAGATACGGGTGGGGTCCGCCTTCCACGTCGTGGTGAGGCGGCCGACCATCGCCTTGATGAAACCGACGTCGTCCTCCGAGCCGCAGCAGATCAGGGCGTTGTAGCCGCCGTTGAGACCTTCCGGGTAGGCGACCAGGAAGTTCTTCGCGTCGGCCTTCTTGCTGAGACCGCTGAGGGCGGCTATCGCGTCGCTGGTGCCCGGGTACATGTGCATGGCCACGACCAGGGGGAGCGGCTTGCCCGGGGAGTAGCCGGGCGGCGCGTGCACCGTGTAGGTGCGCTCCTTGCCCTTCCACAGCATCGTGACCTTCTGGTCGCCCGGCCGCGGGACGTCCGGTCGGAGCGAGGGGGACTGCGGCTTCGGGGAAGTGGCTTGCGGGGGCGGCTTTCCGGTCGGGGAAGAGCACGCCGACAGTGTCGCGAGGACGGCGACCAGGGCCGAACACGCGGGCACGTACAGGGCCTTGCCGAGGCTGGTCCGCATGCGCGCATGCTCGCAGCGGCACCCGGGTCGGTCCAGAGGAACGGGTGGTTCGGAGTTCCGCGGTTTTATGGGTATGATCTATCTCGTTGCAGCAGAGCGGACAGCGAAGCGCAACGAGGCCCCTATAGCTCAGTCGGTAGAGCGTCTCCATGGTAAGGAGAAGGTCTGCGGTTCGATTCCGCATGGGGGCTCAGCAAACGGAAAGGCCCTCGCCGGTTGGCGAGGGCCTTTCCTGTGTTGCGGTCGGGGCTTCGGGGGCGGGAGTTGTGGTTCTCCCGCCCCCGCCCCGTCTACTGCTTCAGGGGCTCCGGGACGCGCATCGCGAGGATGGCCATGTCGTCGGAGGCCGGTTCGGCCGCGAAGCGTTCGACCGCGCGCAGGACGCGTGCCGCGACCGCGCCGGCCGTCAGGCCCGTACAGCCGGCGAGGACTTCGGCGAGGCCGTCGTCGCCGAGCATGCGGGTGCCCTCGCGGCGCTCGGTGATGCCGTCCGTGACGCAGAGCAGGACGTCGCCGGGGTCGAGGGTGATCGTCTCCTCGTAGAGCTCCAGGTCGTCCATCACGCCCAGCAGGGGCTGCGGTTCGGCGGCGGGGGTGACCGTGCCGTCCTGGCGCAGGCGGAGCGGGAGCGGGTGGCCCGCGCAGACGATCTTGAGGATGGAGCTGCCGTCCTCCTGCGGCCACAGCTCGCCGTAGAGGAGGGTCAGGAAGCGGCTGCGGGCGCCCTCGTCGAGGATCGCCGCGTTGAGGCGCTCCAGGACCGCGGGACCGCCGAAGCCCTCGCGGGCGAGCAGCCGCAGCGCGTGGCGGGCCAGGCCGGTCACGGCGGCTGCCTCCGGGCCCGTACCGCAGACGTCGCCGATGGCGAAGCCGTACGCGCCGTCGCGGATCGGGAAGAGGTCGTAGAAGTCGCCGCCCACTTCGTTGCCCTCGCCGGCGGCGCGGTAGATGACCTCGACCTCGACGTTCGGGACGTGCGGGAGCTCCGGGGGGAGGAGGCTGCGCTGGAGGGACTGGCTGATGGCCATGCGTTCCGAGTACAGGCGGGCGTTGTCCAGAGCCAGGGCGGCGCGGCGGGAGAGGTCCTCGGCGAGTTCGAGGATCTCCTGGCGGAAGTGGTCGTCGGTGGGCTTGCCGAGGGTGAGCATGCCGATGACGCGGTTGCGGGCGACCAGGGGCAGTACGACGGTCTCGCCGCCGACGGCCGCGGCGGTGGCGAGGGTGGTGCCGATGCCGGACGCCAGGTGCGGGGTGGAGCTCAGGCCCAGGCTGCGCATCGAGGTGCGCAGGGCGGCCTGGTGGGCGGCCTCGCTCGGCGCGTTCCAGATGCGGGCGCCGGGGGTGGGGACCGGGTCGGGCGGGCTGATGCGGGCCAGCAGGGCCTTGAGGCCGTCGATGCGCTCCTCGTCCTCGTGCAGGACGTAGGAGAGGTACGGGTCGGAGGCCTGGTCCGCGATCGTGTAGACGGCGCACCAGGTGGCGAGGGTGGGGACCGTCATCTGGGCCATCAGGGCCAGGGTCTGGTCGCGGTCGAGGGTGCCGGCCAGGAGGTCGGAGGCCTCGACGAGGAAGGAGAGGGAGCCGCGGCGGAGGCGTTCGAGTTCGCCGAGGCGGGCGGACTCGACGGCGAGCGCGATGCGGTCGGCGGCGAACTGGAGGCGCAGGGCCTCCTCGTTGGTGTACCGGCCGGAGGCCTCGGCGGCGACGCCCAGGGAGCCGGTGAGGCGGCCCTCGACCTTCAGCGGGACCGTGACGACCGAGCGCATTCCGGTGCCGTTGAGGAGCGGGACGGCGCCGGGGACGGCCGCCAGGTCCTCGTGGACGGCGGGCATGCGGGCGGAGCCGTATCTGCCGGTGCCGGCCTCGACGGGGACGCGGGCGAAGCGCTGGCGGGCGGAGGGCAGGCCGGTGGTGGCGCGTACTTCGAGTTCGGTCTCGTCATCGGTGGCCAGCAGCAGGAACGCGGAGTCGGCGTCGAGCATGTCGCGGGCGCGCTCGACCGTGCGCTGGAGGAGGCCGTCCAGGTCGTCGGGGGCGGGGGAGCCGATGAAGACCTCGAACGGGTCGGTGGCGCGGCCCTCGCCCAGGGCGCCGGAAGGGGAGTCGACGGAGGGCTGGCGCTGCGGGGACTGGAGGACGGCGCGCTCGAAGTCCCGTACCAGCAGGCAGATCGTGGAGGGCTCGCCCTCGTTGTCCCGTACGCGCAGATGGGAGGCGTACACCGGGATGACGCGGCCGTCCGCGCCGCGGATTCCGTAACTGCCCTCCCAGCGGGACATCTGGAGGGCCTCGGCGATGCCGGTGCCGATGCCGGGGGTCTGGGGCCAGGCGGTGAGGTCGGTGAGGGGTTTTCCGGTGACCTGTTCGGCCGCATACCCGAAGAGGTCCTCGGCGTCCTCGTTCCAGGAGGCGATGGCGCCGGTGCGGTCTATCTGGACGACGGCGACGCGGATGCGGCCGTCGGCGACCGGAAGGCTGGCGTCCGGCAGGACGGGGCCCGCGACGCGGGTGCCGACCGGGCGCTGGGGGAGGTCGAGTTGGAACCAGACCTGCTTCTGGGTGGAGGTGTACTCGACGCCCCATCTGGAGGCGAGGGCCGCGCACAGGAGGAGGCCGCGGCCACCCTCGCGGTCGGGGCCGCCCAGGTTGAGGCCGGTGCCCTGGAGCGGGACCTCGCGCTCGGGGTAGCGGTCGGCGACCTCGACGCGGATGCCGTCCTCGGTGCGCAGGCACAGCACGTCGGCCTGGGTGCCCGCGTGGACGACGGCGTTGGTGACCAGTTCGCTGGTCAGGACGACCGCGTCGTCGACGAGCTCCGCATGGCCCCACCCCTGGAGTGTGTCCCGTACGAACGCGCGGGCGGTCGCTACCGACCGCCCGACAGGGTCGAAAGTGGCAGCCGCCCGCGCCGTGATCACAGCACTCCCCATGTGGTGTTCGTCGCTTCCCCGAGTCCTGTGCCCGTTTCTCGCGGGTTCGATACGCCCTGCCAGGCTAGACCGTCGGGCGCGGAGATGTGCCACTGCGTCCCGGGGACGTACGGGGCGGGCGTGCGTGGGCGAGGATACGGCGCCCTGGCTGTAGGCTTCAACGATTTGACGCCGGGGGTGTCACGCCTTGACTGTCGGACACGGCGGTGCGTCAAGGTGGAAGACTGGGAAAGCTTCTAGCGAAGACCTGGGAATTACGGTCGATCCCTGCGGGAGGGACACGGTGGAGTCTGGCGTGGCGGCGCGGGGCAAGAGCACGCGCACAAAGGGCGGACGGTCCCGCGGCAAGGGGACCACCGAGGTCGACACGGCTGCGTTGAACCGCATGCTGACGGCCTTGGTGTCGATGAGGGACGGCAACTTCAGGAAGCGGCTGACGGTCTCCGGCGACGGTGTGATGTCGGAGATCGCCGCCGTCTTCAACGAGGTCGCGGACCGGAACCTGCATCTGACCGGTGAGCTGGCCCGGGTACGGCGGATGGTCGGCCGGGAGGGCAAGCTCGCGGAGCGGCTGGAGACCGGTGCCTGCGAGGGCTCCTGGGCCGCGGCGATCGACGCCTCCAACGCCCTCGTCGAGGATCTCGTACGACCGGTCTCCGAGGTCGGCAGGGTGCTGTCCGCGGTGGCGGAGGGCGACCTGGAGCAGCGGATGGAGCTGCGGTCGCAGGGCGGCGAGGGCAACGGGCACCCGTTGCGCGGCGAGTTCCTGAAGGTCGGCCGCACGGTCAACAACCTGGTCGACCAGCTGTCGGCGTTCACCGACGAGGTGACGCGCGTCGCACTGGAGGTCGGTACCGAGGGCAAGCTCGGCGGCCAGGCCCAGGTGCGCGGTATGTCCGGTTCGTGGAAGGACCTCACGGACTCGGTCAACACGATGGCGTACCGGCTCACCGCTCAGGTGCGGGACATCGCGCTGGTGACGACGGCGGTCGCCAAGGGTGATCTTTCCCGCAAGGTCACCGTGCACGTGGCCGGCGAGATGCTCCAGCTGAAGAACACCGTCAACACGATGGTGGACCAGCTGTCCTCCTTCTCCTCCGAGGTGACGCGGGTCGCCCGCGAGGTGGGCACCGAGGGCGAGCTGGGCGGTCAGGCGCAGGTGCCCGGGGTGGCCGGGGTGTGGAAGGACCTCACCGACTCGGTGAACCTGATGGCCGGCAACCTGACGGCCCAGGTGCGCGGGATCGCGGAGGTGACGACGGCGGTCGCCAGCGGTGACCTGTCGCGCAAGGTCACGGTGAGCGCGCGCGGCGAGGTCGCCCAGCTCGCAGAAACCATCAACCAGATGACCGAGACGCTGCGGACCTTCGCCGACGAGGTGACCCGGGTCGCCAGTGAGGTCGGCGGCGAGGGGCAGCTGGGCGGTCAGGCGCAGGTGCCGGGTGCGGCGGGTACGTGGAAGGACCTGACGGACTCGGTCAACACCGCTTTCCGCAACCTGACGGACCAGGTGCGCAACATCGCGCAGGTCACCACGGCGGTCGCCAACGGTGACATGACGCAGAAGGTCACCGTCGACGTGGCCGGCGAGATGCTGGAGCTGAAGAACACCGTCAACACGATGGTGGAGCAGTTGCAGTCCTTCGGTTCCGAAGTGACGCGGGTGGCGCGCGAGGTCGGTGTCGAGGGGCAGCTGGGCGGTCAGGCGCAGGTGCCCGGTGCGGCGGGTACGTGGAAGGACCTGACGGACTCGGTCAACACCGCTTTCCGCAACCTCACGGGCCAGGTGCGCAACATCGCCCAGGTCACCACGGCGGTCGCCAACGGCGATCTCTCGCAGAAGGTCACCGTCGACGTCTCCGGCGAGATGCTGGAGCTGAAGAACACCGTCAACACGATGGTCGACCAGCTGTCCTCGTTCGCCGACCAGGTGACCCGGATGGCGCGCGACGTGGGCACCGAGGGCCGGCTCGGCGGCCAGGCGCGCGTCGACGGCGTCAGCGGTACGTGGAAGGAACTCACCGACTCCGTCAACTTCATGGCGGGCAACCTGACTTCGCAGGTGCGGCAGATCGCCCAGGTCACGACGGCGGTGGCGCGCGGTGACCTGTCGCAGAAGATCGACGTGGACGCGCGCGGCGAGATCCTGGAGCTGAAGAGCACCATCAACACGATGGTCGACCAGCTGTCGGCCTTCGCCGACCAGGTGACCAGGGTCGCGCGCGAGGTGGGCACCGAGGGGCGGCTCGGCGGTCAGGCGCAGGTGCCCGGCGTCGCCGGGGTGTGGCGCGATCTGACGGACTCGGTGAACGGCATGGCCGGGAACCTCACCGACCAGGTGCGCAACATCGCCCAGGTCGCCACGGCGGTGGCGCGCGGTGACCTGTCGCAGAAGATCGACGTGGACGCGCGCGGCGAGATCCTGGAGCTGAAGAACACCCTCAACACGATGGTCGACCAGCTCTCGAACTTCGCGGAGCAGGTGACCCGGGTGGCCCGCGAGGTGGGCACCGAGGGCATCCTCGGCGGCCAGGCCGAGGTCCAGGGCGTCAGCGGCACCTGGAAGGACCTCACCCAGTCCGTCAACTTCATGGCCAACAACCTGACGTCGCAGGTGCGCAACATCGCGGAGGTCACGACGGCCGTCGCCAAGGGCGACCTGTCGAAGAAGATCACCGTCGACGCGAAGGGCGAGATCCTCGACCTGGTCACGACCGTCAACACGATGGTCGACCAGCTCTCCAACTTCGCCGACGAGGTGACCAGGGTCGCCCGTGAGGTCGGCACCGAGGGCATCCTCGGCGGTCAGGCCCGGGTGCGCGGGGTCACCGGCATCTGGAAGGACCTCAGCGACAACGTCAACGTGATGGCGAACAACCTGACGTCGCAGGTGCGGAACATCTCCCGGGTGTCGTCCGCGGTCGCCAACGGCGATCTGACGAAGAAGGTCACCGTCGAGGCGCGCGGTGAGGTCGCCGAGCTGGCGGACACGGTGAACACCATGGTGACGACGCTCTCCTCGTTCGCCGACGAGGTGACCCGGGTGGCCCGTGAGGTGGGCACGCAGGGCGAGCTGGGCGGTCAGGCGCGGGTGCCGGGCGTCGCGGGGACGTGGAAGGACCTCACCGAGTCGGTGAACTCCATGGCGTCCAACCTGACCGGTCAGGTGCGGCAGATCGCGGCCGTCACCACCGCCATCGCCAAGGGCGACCTCACCAAGAAGATCGACATCGACGCGCGCGGTGAGATCCAGGACCTCAAGGACACCATCAACACGATGGTCGACCAGCTGTCGTCGTTCGCCGACCAGGTCACCCGGGTGGCCCGCGAGGTGGGTACCGACGGGCAGCTGGGCGGTCAGGCCCGGGTGCGCGACGTGGACGGCACCTGGCGCGACCTGACGGAGTCCGTGAACGAGATGGCCGGGAACCTCACCCGGCAGGTGCGGGCCATCGCCAAGGTGGCGACCGCGGTGACCCGCGGCGACCTCACGCTGAAGATCGACGTGGATGCCGCGGGAGAGATCCAGGAGCTCCAGGACAACATCAACACGATGATCTCCAACCTGCGCGACACCACCCTGGCCAACAAGGAGCAGGACTGGCTCAAGGGCAACCTGGCCCGGATCTCCGGCCTCATGCAGGGCCGCCGGGACCTCGACGACGTCGCCTCGCTGATCATGAGCGAGCTGACGCCGGTGGTCTCCGCGCAGCAGGGCGCGTTCTTCCTGGCGATGGCGTCGGGGGCGGGCGCGGCCAAGGGCGCCGAGGTCGGTGCGGAGGCGGACAGCCCGTACCAGCTGCGGATGCGCGGGAGTTACGGGTACTCGGCGAGCGGGATGCCGACCGTCTTCCGGCCGGGCGAGACCCTCATCGGTACGGCCGCGGAGGAGAAGCGGACCATCCAGGTGAAGGTGCCGGAGGGGTACCTGAAGATCTCCTCCGGGCTGGGCGAGGCGCCTCCGGCGCATGTGATCGTGCTGCCGGTGCTCTTCGAGGGGCAGGTCCTCGGGGTGATCGAGCTGGCGTCGTTCCAGCCGTTCACGCAGATCCAGCGGGACTTCCTCAACCAGATCGCGGAGATGATCGCGACCAGCGTCAACACCATCAGCGTCAATACGAAGACCGAGGTGCTGCTGGAGCAGTCGCAGGAGCTGACCGAGCAACTGCGCGAGCGCTCCGAGGAGTTGGAGAACCGGCAGAAGGCGCTCCAGGAGTCCAACGCCGAACTGGAGGAGAAGGCCGAGCTGCTGGCCCGGCAGAACCGCGACATCGAGGTGAAGAACACCGAGATCGAGGAGGCCCGGCAGGTGCTGGAGGAGCGTGCCGAGCAGCTCGCCGTCTCCATGCGCTACAAGTCGGAGTTCCTGGCGAACATGTCGCACGAGCTGCGCACGCCGCTCAACTCCCTCCTCATCCTTGCCAAGTTGCTCGCCGACAACGCCGACGCGAACCTCTCCCCGAAGCAGGTCGAGTTCGCCGAGACGATCCACGGGGCCGGCTCCGACCTGCTCCAGCTGATCAACGACATCCTCGACCTCTCCAAGGTCGAGGCGGGCAAGATGGACGTGTCGCCGACCCGGATCGCACTGGTCCAGCTGGTCGACTACGTGGAGGCGACCTTCCGCCCGCTCACCGCGGAGAAGGGTCTCGACTTCTCGGTGCGGGTCTCCCCGGAGCTGCCCGCCACGCTGCACACCGACGAGCAGCGCCTGTTGCAGGTGCTGCGCAACCTGCTGTCGAACGCGGTGAAGTTCACCGACACCGGTGCCGTGGAGCTGGTGATCCGGCCGGCCGGCTCCGACGTGCCGGACGAGATCCGCGAGCAGCTGCTGGAGGCCGGGTCGCTGCGGGACACGGACGGCGACCTGATCGCCTTCTCTGTCACCGACACCGGCATCGGCATCGCGGCCAGCAAGATGCGGGTCATCTTCGAGGCGTTCAAGCAGGCCGACGGGACGACCAGCCGGAAGTACGGCGGTACCGGGCTCGGCCTGTCGATCAGCCGGGAGATCGCGCGGCTGCTCGGCGGCGAGATCCACGCGGCCAGCGAGCCGGGCCGCGGCTCGACGTTCACGCTGTACCTGCCGCTGCACCCGAGCGAGCTGCCGCCGCAGGGCTACCCGCAGCTCGCGCCGGGCGGTCTCGAACTGCCGCGCAGGGCGCAGCAGGAGGAGCGGGTGCAGGGCGCCCCGGAGGCCCCGTCGCCGTACGGTCAGGTGCGCGACGAGCCGCAGGGCGGGGCGGCGGGGATGTTCCGGCGCCGCCGGAGGGCGATCGGAGCGGCCGAGGAGCGGCCGGCGCTGCCCGGTCAGCCCTCGGCGCCGCAGAGCGGGGCGGCCCCGCAGGAGCCGTGGGCCGGTCAGCAGGGGCAGGAGGCGCTGCCCGAGTCGCGGCGCTCCTTCGACTTCTCCGGTGAGAAGGTGCTGATCGTCGACGACGACATCCGCAACGTCTTCGCGCTCACCAGCGTCCTGGAGCAGCACGGCCTGTCCGTGCTGTACGCGGAGAACGGGCGCGAGGGCATCGAGGTCCTGGAGCAGCACGACGACGTGACGGTCGTTCTGATGGACATCATGATGCCGGAGATGGACGGGTACGCGACGACGACGGCGATCCGCCGGATGCCGCAGTTCGCCGGGCTGCCGATCATCGCGCTGACGGCCAAGGCGATGAAGGGCGACCGGGAGAAGGCCATCGACTCGGGGGCCTCCGACTACGTGACCAAGCCGGTGGACCCGGACCATCTGCTGGGTGTGATGCAGGAGTGGATGCGCGGAAAGGAATGAGCGAGAGGACGGGGCCGGGTGCCCCCGCGATCACCGGGGGGACCGTACGGTGGGGCGGGTGTCCGTCGGCGGCGGGACGTTCTGCTGACTGACTGTGGCCGACGGCGTGTGAGAGCACGGTATTCGGGGAACCTTCTGGTCTCCCGATGCGTTTCTGCTACGTGCACAGTGACATCGCGGTGACAGGGTGTGGCGACCGGGTGGGTACGGCTACCATGACCGGCACAAGGACGGGCGACGCAAGGGAGTCGTCCTCCGGGGCGGCGCCCGGTGCACTGCCGGGGCGAGGAGGACGGGCCATGGTGCAGAAGGCCAAGATCCTCCTGGTCGATGACCGGCCGGAGAATCTGTTGGCGCTGGAGGCCATCCTCTCTGCGCTCGATCAGACACTGGTGAGGGCATCGTCAGGGGAGGAAGCGCTCAAAGCACTGCTTACTGATGACTTCGCGGTCATTCTGCTGGATGTTCAGATGCCGGGCATGGACGGTTTCGAGACCGCCGCGCACATCAAGCGGCGGGAGCGGACCCGGGACATCCCGATCATCTTCCTCACCGCGATCAATCATGGTCCGCATCACACCTTCCGGGGTTATGCGGCCGGCGCGGTGGACTACATCTCGAAGCCGTTCGACCCCTGGGTGCTGCGCGCCAAGGTCTCGGTCTTCGTCGAGCTGTACATGAAGAACTGTCAGCTGCGGGAGCAAGCGGCTCTGCTGCGCCTCCAGTTGGAGGGTACGAACCGGGCGGACGCGGGAGTGGTCAAGGAGCCCGCGGGTCTCCTTGCCGAGCTGTCCGCACGGCTCGCGGCGGTCGAGGAGCAGGCGGAGGCGCTCTCCAAGCAGCTCGACGACGACTCGGCGGATGCCGCGGCGGTCGCCACCGCCGCGCATCTGGAGCGCAAGCTCACCGGGCTGCGCCGGGCGCTGGACGCGCTGGAGCCCGGCACCGGTGGTGGTACGGGAACGCTTCCGTCACAGAACTGACGGTGCGACAGCCCCGTTCCTGGCGACCTGTCAGGGGCGGGGCTGTCGCACGTTCGCGGGCCGGCGCACACGAGCCGGAGGCGTCAATTTCACGCCGAGCAAAGGGCGACACGGACGGGTGAAGCGGCGGCACACGTGTCGGTGGGCGTCTCCACCGGTAACCTCTTGCCCCATGGCCTCACGTACGTCCGGCAAGGGTTCTCAGGGCACGACGGGCACCGCGAAGCCGCGCGCCGGCCGTACGCCGGGCGCTGCGAAGAAAACGGCGCCCGCCAAGTCCACGGCGAAACCACCCGTGAAGAAGACCGCCCCCAAGAAGGCGCCCGCGAAGAAGGCCCCCGCCAAGAAGGCGGCGGCCCGGCCCGCGCCCAAGCCGGCGCCGTCCCCCACCGGGGGCGTCTACCGGCTGGTGCGCGGTGCCTATCTCGGCCTGGCGCACGGGGTCGGTGCGATGTTCCGCGGCATAGGGCGCGGCGCGAAGGGGCTCGACCCGGCACACCGCAAGGACGGGCTCGCGCTGCTGCTGCTCGGCCTCGCGCTGATCGTCGCGGCCGGGACCTGGGCACAGCTGCGCGGTCCGGTCGGCGACCTGGTCGAGCTGCTGGTCACCGGTGCCTTCGGGCGGCTCGACCTGCTGGTGCCGATTCTGCTCGGCGCCATCGGCGTACGCCTGATCATGCATCCGGAGCGGCCCGAGGCCAACGGACGGATCGTCATCGGCCTCTCCGCGCTGGTGATCGGCGTGCTCGGGCAGGTCCACATCGCGTGCGGTTCGCCCGGACGCGGTGACGGCAGCGAGGCGATGCAGGACGCGGGCGGGCTGATCGGGTGGGCCGCCTCCGTGCCGCTGACCTTCACGATGGGCGAGGTGCTGGCCGTACCGCTGCTGCTGCTCCTGACCGTCTTCGGACTGCTGGTGGTCACGGCGACGCCGGTCGCCGCGATCCCGCAGCGGCTGCGGCAGCTCGGTATCCGGCTCGGCATCGTCGAGCCGAAGCCGGGGGAGCGGGCCGGACAGGGCGACGCTCCCGCGAGCGAGGACGACGAGCGGTACGAGGACCAGTGGCGCGAGGCGCTTCCCACCGGCGCTCAGCGCCCCTCCGCGCGCCGTGGTGAGGCGCGGGAGTACGACCCGGACGCCGCCGAGGAAGAGGCGCTGGGGCGCCGCCGCAGGCCCCGCAGGGCGCCTTCCGTGCAGCCGTCCTCGCAGTACGGCAGGGAGCAGGACGCGGTGGACGTGGCCGCTGCCGCCGCTGCCGCGCTCGACGGCGCGGTGCTCAACGGGCTGCCGCCCTCGTCGCTGGTCGCCGACCTGACCCAGGGCGTCGCCCAGGAGCAGGAGCGGACCTCGTCCGTGCCCCCGGCGCGCGAGGAGACCCCTTCCACGCCGGCGCCCGCCCCCTCGTCCGCTCCGGCTCCCGCGGAGTCCGCTTCTCCTGCCTCCCCGCCCCCGGGGCGCTCCCGGCCGATCGGGGCGCGGCAGACCGACACCCCGCCGCCCAGGGTGGCCGACCTCACCAAGGCGCCGCCGGAGGTGCCGCAGGTGCTGCCGCCGCGCGCCGAGCAGCTCCAGCTCTCCGGGGACATCACGTACTCGCTGCCCTCGCTCGACCTGCTGGAGCGCGGCGGACCCGGCAAGACGCGCAGCGCGGCCAACGACGCGGTCGTGGAGTCGCTGTCCAACGTCTTCATGGAGTTCAAGGTCGACGCGGCCGTCACCGGCTTCACCCGCGGCCCGACGGTCACCCGGTACGAGGTCGAGCTCGGCCCGGCCGTGAAGGTCGAGAAGATCACCGCGCTGACCAAGAACATCGCGTACGCGGTGGCCTCCCCGGACGTGCGGATCATCTCGCCGATCCCGGGCAAGTCCGCCGTCGGCATCGAGATCCCCAACAGCGACCGCGAGATGGTCAACCTCGGCGACGTGCTGCGCCTCGCGGACGCCGCCGAGGACGACCACCCGATGCTGGTGGCGCTCGGCAAGAACGTCGAGGGCGGCTACGAGATGGCCAACCTGGCGAAGATGCCGCACGTGCTGGTGGCCGGTGCGACCGGTTCCGGAAAGTCGTCCTGCATCAACTGCCTGATCACCTCGATCATGGTCCGGGCCACCCCGGAGGACGTCCGGATGGTGCTCGTCGACCCCAAGCGCGTCGAGCTGACCGCGTACGAGGGCATCCCGCACCTGATCACCCCGATCATCACCAACCCCAAGCGGGCCGCCGAGGCGCTCCAGTGGGTGGTCCGGGAAATGGACCTGCGCTACGACGACCTGGCTGCCTTCGGCTACCGGCACATCGACGACTTCAACGCGGCCGTGCGCTCCGGCAAGCTCAAGACGCCCGAGGGCAGCGAGCGCGAGCTCCAGGCCTACCCGTACCTCCTCGTGATCGTCGACGAGCTCGCTGACCTGATGATGGTGGCGCCGCGCGACGTGGAGGACTCCATCGTCCGCATCACCCAGTTGGCCCGAGCGGCCGGAATCCATCTGGTGCTCGCCACCCAGCGGCCCTCGGTGGACGTCGTCACCGGCCTGATCAAGGCGAACGTGCCCTCCCGGCTCGCCTTCGCCACCTCCTCGCTCGCCGACAGCCGGGTCATCCTCGACCAGCCGGGTGCCGAGAAGCTCATCGGCAAGGGCGACGGGCTGTTCCTGCCGATGGGCGCCAACAAGCCGACCCGTATGCAGGGCGCCTTCGTCACCGAGGACGAGGTCGCCGCCGTGGTGCGGCACTGCAAGGACCAGATGGCCCCGGTCTTCCGGGACGACGTGGTCGTGGGCACCAAGCAGAAGAAGGAGATCGACGAGGACATCGGCGACGACCTGGACCTGCTGTGCCAGGCGGCCGAGCTGGTGGTCTCCACCCAGTTCGGGTCGACCTCCATGCTCCAGCGCAAGCTGCGCGTGGGATTCGCGAAGGCGGGCAGGCTCATGGACCTGATGGAATCGCGAGGCATCGTGGGGCCGAGCGAGGGGTCAAAGGCACGCGACGTTCTCGTGAAGCCCGACGAATTGGATGGCGTACTGGACGTGATCCGGGGAGAGTCTCCCTCGTAAGGGCTAACGAGACTCACTCGTAAGAGGACACAGGCAACCGTTTCCCTTGCGCGTACGTCCAGTTGAGGGGAGGGAGGCATTCATGGTCGGGCAGCGGTGTTCTTGGCTGCGGTGCTGTGGTGCCTCCGGGCCGCCGAGCCGTTCCGATGGCGTACAAAGACCGGCCTCCCGATTGCCCCACCCCTGCGCAACCCCCCTAGACTGAACCTCCAGCAGGTGGCTCACGCTCGAAAGGCGCCCCCGTGTCCATCGGCAACTCCCCGGACTTCCCCGGAAACTCTCCTGAAGACGACCGGCCCTCCATCGGTCGTGCCCTCCAGCAGGCCCGGATCGCCGCAGGTCTGACGGTCGACGAAGTCAGCACGTCGACCCGGGTGCGCATTCCCATCGTCCACGCCATCGAGTCGGACGACTTCTCGCGGTGCGGCGGCGACGTCTACGCCCGCGGTCACATCCGCACGCTCGCGACCGCCGTCGGTCTCGACGCGTCGGAACTGGTCGCGCAGTACGACGGCGAGCACGGCGGGCGGCCCGCGCCGACCCCGGCGGCCCCGCTCTTCGAGGCGGAGCGGATCAGGCCCGAGCCGCGCAGGCCCAACTGGACCGCCGCCATGGTCGCGGCCATCGTCGCGGTGGTCGGCTTCGTCGGCTTCACCATGTTCAGCGGCACCGACAAGCAGAGCGGGACGCGCAGCGTCGCCGAGGGGGCCACCGCCACCGCGCCGGCCCCCAAGCCGACCCCGACCAAGCCCAAGCCCACCGACGTCAAGCCGCCCGCCCCCTCCGACAGCGCCATCGCCGCCGCCCCGGCGGACCGGGTGACGGTGAAGATGGTGGCGACCGGCGAGAAGAGCTGGGTCTCGGCCCGCGCCCACAACGGGCGGCTGCTCTTCGACGGCTTCCTCAACCAGGGCGAGTCCAAGACCTTCACCGACCCGAAGAAGCTCGACGTCGTCCTCGGCGACGCCGGCGCGGTCCAGCTCTTCGTGAACGGCAAGGAGGTCGAGGACGACTTCCGCCCCGGCCAGGTCGAGCGGCTCACCTACACCAAGGGAGACCCCGAGGCCGGCTGATCCGGCTCCCGCGCGACCGGCTCCGGTCGCCGCGCGGCGAGGATTCCCACCGGGCCGGGTGCGTGCACACGCACCCGGCCCGGTGTGTTCGTGCCGGGTCGCCCCCTGCTGTCCGCCCGGCGTCCATCCACTGTCCGCCCGGCGTCCACGCGGCCCGGTTCCACGGCGTCTTCGCAGGTCGGAAGGGGTGGCCCGGGGACGAGGCGCGGGGCGGGCCCTCCCGGGGCGGGTGCGCGCCGGGACAAAGTAGTCTTGAGTCCATGCCCGAACGCCGCACCGTCGCCCTTGTCACTCTTGGCTGCGCCCGTAACGAGGTGGACTCGGAGGAGCTGGCAGGCCGCTTGGCAGCGGACGGCTGGGACCTCGTCGAGAACGCCTCGGACGCGGACGTCGCCGTCGTCAACACCTGCGGATTCGTCGAAGCCGCCAAGAAGGACTCCGTCGACGCCCTGCTCGAAGCCAATGACCTGAAGGACCACGGCCGCACCCAGGCCGTGGTCGCCGTGGGCTGCATGGCCGAGCGGTACGGCAAGGACCTCGCCGAGGCCCTGCCGGAGGCCGACGGCGTGCTCGGGTTCGACGACTACGCCGACATCTCCAACCGCCTCCAGACCATCCTCAACGGTGGCAGTGTCGAGGCCCACACCCCGCGCGACCGGCGCAAGCTGCTCCCGATCAGCCCGGCCGAGCGGCAGGACGCCAACGTCGCCCTGCCCGGCCATGCCCAGGAGGAGCCCGCCCCGGCCCCCGCGGACCTCCCCGAGGGCGTCGCGCCGGAGTCCGGCCCGCGAGCGCCGCTCCGCCGCCGCCTGGGCAGCAGCCCGGTCGCCTCGGTCAAGCTCGCCTCCGGCTGCGACCGGCGCTGCTCCTTCTGCGCCATCCCGTCCTTCCGCGGCTCCTTCATCTCGCGGCGCCCCAGCGACGTGCTGCAGGAGACCCGCTGGCTGGCCGGCCAGGGTGTGAAGGAGGTCATGCTGGTCTCCGAGAACAACACCTCGTACGGCAAGGACCTGGGCGACATCCGCCTGCTGGAGACCCTGCTGCCCGAGCTGGCGGACGTCGAGGGCATCGAGCGGGTGCGGGTCAGCTACCTCCAGCCGGCCGAGATGCGGCCCGGTCTGATCGACGTACTGACCTCCACTCCCAAGGTCGTCCCGTACTTCGACCTGTCCTTCCAGCACTCGGCGCCCGGTGTCCTGCGGTCGATGCGCCGCTTCGGCTCCACCGAGCAGTTCTGGGAGCTGCTGGAGACCATCCGTGCCAAGGCCCCGAACGCCGGTGTGCGCTCGAACTTCATCGTCGGCTTCCCCGGCGAGAGCGAGGAGGACTTCGCGGAGCTGGAGCGCTTCCTCACCGGCGCGCGCCTGGACGCCATCGGCGTCTTCGGTTACTCGGACGAGGAGGGCACCGAGGCCGTCACGTACGAGAACAAGCTCGACGACGACGTCATCGCGGAGCGGCTGGCGCACCTGTCGCGGCTCGCGGAGGAGCTCACCGCCCAGCGGGCGGAGGAGCGGCTCGGTGAGACGCTGGAGGTACTGGTCGAGTCGATCGACGACGAGGACGGCGCTGTCGGCCGTGCGGCCCACCAGGCGCCCGAGACGGACGGCCAGGTGGTCTTCACGACCAGCCACGGGTTGACGCCCGGCCGTATGGTCTTGGCGAAGGTGGTCGGCACCGAGGGCGTGGACCTCGTCGCCGAGCCGCTGCCCGGTGGTCTGGACGGTGCCAACGGGTCGAGCGAGGTTCCTGAGGAGGCGGCCAGATGAGCGGAATCCCGGCGTCCGCGACGGGCGGCACCGGCAGGGCGCCGGTGACCGGCGGAAAGCTGGGTGCTGCGGTGGTGAGCCAGGCCAGTCTGTGGAACATCGCGAACATCCTCACGATGGTGCGCCTGGTGCTCGTGCCGGGCTTCGTGCTGCTGCTCCTCGCCGAGGGCGGGCACGACCCGATATGGCGGGCCTGGGCCTGGGCGGCGTTCGCCGTCGCCATGATCACCGATGTGTTCGACGGCCACCTGGCCCGCACGTACAACCTGGTCACGGACTTCGGGAAGATCGCCGACCCGATCGCGGACAAGGCGATCATGGCCGCCGGGCTGATCTCCCTCTCGGCGCTCGGCGACCTGTCCTGGTGGGTGACCGGAGTGATCCTCTTCCGGGAGCTCGGGATCACGCTGATGCGGTTCTGGGTGATCCGGCACGGAGTGATTCCGGCCAGTCGCGGCGGCAAGATGAAGACCCTCGCGCAGGGCACCGCGGTCGGCATGTACGTGCTGATGCTGGTGGGCCCGCTGGCCACGTTCCGCTGGTGGGTGATGGCGCTGGCCGTGGTGCTGACCGTGGTGACCGGGCTCGACTACGTACGGCAGGCGATCGTGCTGCGGCGGGCCGGGCTGGCGGCGGAGCGGGCTGCTCGGTGAACCCGCGGCCGGTCGGTGAGAGCGCCGGGGCGGTGCTGGCGGAGCTGGCAGCCCAGGGGCGGACGCTGGCCGTCGCCGAGTCGCTGACCGGCGGTCTGGTGGCCGCGGAGCTGACCGGGGTGCCCGGGGCCTCGAAGGTCTTCCGGGGGTCCGTGACGGCGTACGCGACCGAACTGAAGCGGGACCTGCTCGGGGTCGCGGCCCCGCTGCTCCAGGAGCGCGGCGCCGTGGACGGCGAGGTCGCGCGGCAGATGGCGGCCGGCGTACGGCGGGTTCTCGGGGCCGACTGGGGGATCTCGACGACCGGCGTCGCGGGGCCCGAACCGCAGGACGGACAGCCGGTCGGGACGGTGTTCGTGGCCGTCGCGGGGCCCGGCGGAGTACAGAAAGTGGCCGCTCTGCGGTTGAACGGCAGCCGTTCGGACATTCGTAGAGAGAGTGTGCGGGGCGTTTTCGAGCTGCTTGCCGGAGAGCTGGCCGGCGGACCCGCGAATGAACCGATCGGAAATGCGCGGGCACAGGATACGGAACAGAACGGGGGGACTTGATGTTTACAGCCCTGAGTGAACACGACATCGCTCCCCGCACGGCCGCAGCGCGAGGCGGTACGGTGGGGCGTGAAGGATGCGGCTACGCGGTCCGAGGAGGGAGCCACCGATGATTCTGCTCCGTCGCCTGCTGGGTGACGTGCTGCGTCGGCAGCGCCAGCGCCAGGGCCGTACTCTGCGCGAAGTCTCCTCGTCCGCCCGGGTTTCGCTCGGCTATCTCTCCGAGGTGGAGCGGGGGCAGAAGGAGGCATCCTCCGAACTGCTTTCCGCGATCTGCGACGCGCTTGATGTACGGATGTCCGAGCTCATGCGGGAAGTGAGCGACGAACTGTCCCTGGCGGAACTGGCGGCGTCGGCTGCGGCCGGCGAGACGCCGGTGCGCCAGCCGGTGCGACCGATGCTCAATTCGGTCTCCGTGACGTCGGTGACCGGTGTGCCCGGTGTGCCGACCGAGCGAGTGACGATCAAGGCACCTGCGGAAGCGGTGGATGTCGTCGCTGCCTAGCGAATGAAGTAGTGCGTGGGCCCGAGCCCCGGGCGGTCTCTTGGAGGCCGCCCGGGGCTCGGGTCTTTTCCGTGGCCGGCCTTCGTCGCCCGATACTGACCCCGAATGACCGATTTAGATCGGTTGTGGCAGGGTTGGGGGTGCTGAATCAGTTTGCTGTGATTTCTGAGGAGGATGCGGATGTCTGCCGTGAAGAGCTCGCTGCCGGAGGCCGAACTCAAGGTGGTCGGGGAGGCGCTCCAGGGTGCGCTCGTCGACCTGCTGGATCTGTCGCTGGTGGCGAAGCAGGTGCACTGGAACGTGGTGGGCCCGCGGTTCCGGTCCGTGCACCTGCAGCTGGACGAGGTCGTGGACACGGCGCGACAGCACTCCGACACGGTCGCCGAGCGGGCGTCCACGCTCGGGGTCAGCCCCGACGGGCGGGCGGCGACCGTGGCGTCGTCGAGCGCCATCGGCGAGGTGCCGACCGGTTGGATCAAGGACGCCGACGCGGTACGGATCCTGGTCGACGCCCTCGGCGCGGTCATCGTGCGGATGCGCGAGCGGATCGAGGCGACCGGCGACCCGGACCCGGTCAGCCAGGACGTCATCATCGGGCTGACCGCGGACCTGGAGAAGCACGCCTGGATGTTCCAGGCGGAGACCGCCTGAGGCTCCTTGGGCGTGTGACGTGCGGGGCTGGGGTCGCACCGGGGGTGGCTCTCGGGTGCTTGAGGTGCTTCGAGTGCTTCCGGTGCGCCCTCCCGTACGGGATTGACCGCGTCTAGCGTCGGCCGGAGCCGGAGGAGGCAGCCATGGTGCGGCACGACCACGGGATACGGGGGCGCCGGGGGGCGCTCGGTGCGCTGGCGCTGATGGGCGGCGTGCTGTGGTGGTGGGCGCTGCTGCGGATGGTGCTGGTGCCCGAGGGAGCGGGCGTGGTCGAGGGGGCGGTGGTCGCCGGAGGGTGGGGCCTGAGTCTGCTGCCGGTGCATGTGGCGGCGCAGGGGCCGGTGCGGCGCTGGCGGGCGGTGGGGTCGGCGCGGGCGGCAGGCTCGGCGCGGGCGGCCGGGTCGGCTCGGTCGGTGAGATCGGCGGGGTCGGCGGAGTCCCGGGGGGTGGTGCGGTCCGGGGGGCCGGGGGAGCGGGAGCCGGAGGCTCGGGGAGCGGAACGGGGGAGCGGTTCCACCAGGGCCAGGCCTACCAGGGCATGGAAACGCCGCCGTTGGGGCGGAGGATCTGGCCCGTCGTGAAGGAGGCCGCGTCCGAGGCGAGGTGGAGGACCGCGTGCGCGACCTCTTCGGCCTCGCCGACCCGGCCCAGCGGGGTGATGCGGCGCATGGTCTCCTCGGCCCGGTGCTGGAGGGTGGCGTCGTGCCGGGCGGTCATCGGGGTCCGGATCCAGCCGGGGGCGACGGAGTTGACGCGGATGCCGTGCGGGCCGAGTTCGGTGGCGAGGGTCCTGGTGAGCTGGACCACCGCGGCCTTGGCCGCGCTGTAGCAGAACAGTCCCGCGTTGGAGCTGTCCACGGCGCCGGAGGCGAGGGTGATGATGCTGCCGGGGGGTCGGGGAGGGGTGGGTGGGGTGCTGGGGGTTTCTGGGGTGCTGGTGGTTGTGTTGGAGCCGGTGGCTGTGGTGGCGTCGGTGGTGGGGCTGCTCTCGCTGGTGGTGCTGGTGGGGCTGGTGGCGGCGAGCATGAGGCGGGCGGCTTCCTGGCAGGCGTACAGCACGCCCTTGAAGTTGATGTCCAGGAGGCGGTCCAGGTCCTCGTCCGTGGTCTCCAGGACGGTGCTGGAGTGCATGACTCCGGCCGCGGTGACCAGGATGTCGAGGCGGTCGACGGTTGCCATGGCCGTGCCGAGCCCGGCGCGGGAGGTCACGTCGAGGACGTGGGTGAATACCGTGCCGCCGGCCTTGACGAGCTGAAGAGCGGTCTCGGCCAGGCCCGCGTCGTCGCGGTCGGCGCAGTGCACGGTGGCGCCCGCTTCGGCGAGGAGCAGTGCGGTGGCGCGGCCGATGCCGCTGGCGGCGCCAGTGACGAACGCGGTGCGGCCGGTGAGGTCGTATGCCGGGAGCCGTTCGGGGCGTCGTACGGGGAGGGGCATGGGGTGACCGTACGGCTGGATCTGACGGGTCGTCAATTGGTTGGGCCCGGTTGGCAGTTCGGGCACCAGCAGGTGGGGCGTTCGCGGGTTCCGTCGCCCTGGTCGGCCTTGCGGACCGGGGTGCCGCAGCGGAGGCAGGGGCGGGATTCGCGGCCGTAGACGTAGAGGCGGTCGGAGTTGGTGCCCGAGGTGCGGTGGGTGGTCGTGGTGCGGCGGTCCGGGTGGTCCTTGTTGAGGTCGAGCAGCCGGTGGGCGGTGGCGACCAGGCGGGCCGGGACGTCGGGGGCGAGAGCGGAGACCGGCAGCCAGGGCGTGACGCGGGCCAGGAAGCACAGTTCGGACTTGTAGACGTTGCCGATGCCCGCGAGATTGCGCTGGTCGAGGAGTGCTTCGCCCAGGGGGCGGTCCGGGGCGGCCAGGAGGTTGTGCACCGCGCGGTCCCGGAGGGAGGCGTCGTCCTGCCAGTCGGGGGCGAGGAGGTCCGGGCCGAGGTGGCCGATGACGGTGTGCTCGTCGGCGGTGCGCAGGAGTTCGAGGACCGGGAGGCGGTAGCCGACGGCGGTGGCTTCGGTGTTGCGCAGTACGGCGCGGATCTGGTGGGAGGGGCCGCCGCGCCAGGGCCTGCCGGGGGCGTACACCCGCCAGGCGCCCTCCATGCGGAGGTGGGAGTGCAGGGTGAGGCCGCCCTCGATGCGGGTCAGGAGGTGCTTGCCGTACGGGGTGACGTCGAGCACCTCGCGCCCGGCCAGGTCGGCGGTGGCGAAACGGGGGACGCGGAGGTCGGCGTGGGTGAGCGAACGGTGGGCCAGCGCCGCGTGCAGGCGGCGGGCGGCCTGCCAGACGGTGTCTCCTTCGGGCATGGACCCATGATGGGGGATTTTGGTGGGGGTGGGGTGGTTCAGGGGCGGATGCGCAGGCCCTTGGGGGTGGCGTGGAAGCCTGCCGACTCCAGGGTGCGGCCCAGGGGAGAGGTGAGGGCGGGGGCGTTGTTGATGCGCTCGACCGTGATGGTGCCGAGGGCTCCCGCGCGGGCCGAGGCGGCGAGGGCTTCGGAGGCGGCGAGGAGGCGGGCGGTGGCCTCGTCCGTGGGTTCCGGCGTCGTGGGGTCCGGTGCGGTGGTGGCGGGTGCGGCCGGGGGCGACTGGGTGCCGGACGGGTCGGCCGGCCAGGCCAGGAGGGTCTTGCCGCCGCGCTCCATGTAGAGGGAGAGTTCGCCGTCGACCAGGACGACCAGGGCTCCTGCCTTGCGGCCGGGCTTGTGTGTGACGCCGGCGGGCGGCTCGGGCCAGGGGAGGGCCGCGCCGTACGCGTTGGCCGGGTCGGCGGCGGCCAGGACCACCGCGCGGTTCGGCGCGTCGCCCTCGCTGCGGTCGCGGGCCGTCGCCGCCGCACGCAGCCGGTCCACCGCCCCGTCCATCGCGAACTGGGCGGCCCCCAGACCCTCGACGACGTACCCCCTGCGTGCCTGGCCGCTGTCCTCGAACGCGGCCAGGATGCGGTAGACGGCCGAGAAACCGCCCTCCACCCCCTCGGCGGCGACCGCGCCCCTGGTCACCACTCCGTGCCGGTCCAGGAACGTGCGGGCGAGGGCGTGCGCGCGGTGGGTGGCGTCGGGCTCCGGGGCGGGGAGCAGCGACCAGCGGCCCGCGACCGTGGGTGGACCCGTACGGGAAGTGGGGCGCGCCGCGGCGGTCAGCGAGCCGTAACGGCCGCGCGGCACCGAGCGTTTGGCGCGGTGCGCGGTGGCGCCCGCCGTGCGGCCCGAGCCGAGGAGCGCGCGCAGCGGGGCCAGGGTGTCGTTGGTCAGCCGGCCCGACCAGGCCAGGTCCCAGAGGGCGTCGGCCAGTTGCGGGTCGCTGGCGTCGGGGTGCGTGGTGGCGCGCACCTGGTCCGCGATCTGCCGGAAGAACAGGCCGTACCCGCCGGTGAGCGTGGTGAGGACGGACTCGTGCAGTGCGGACAGTTCGAGGGGGTGCGGCGCAGGGAGGAGGAGCGGGGCGGTGTCGGCGAGGTAGAGCGAGACCCAGCCGTCCTTGCCGGGCAGGGCGCCCGCGCCCGCCCACAACACCTCGCCCGTGGTGGTGAGTTCGTCCAGGAGCGCCGGGGCGTAACCCGTGACACGGGACGGGAGGACGAGCTTCTCCAGGGCGGAGGCCGGGACTGCGGCCCCCTGCAACTGCTCGACGGCGCGCACCAGCCCGTCGACACCGCGCAGCCCGCCGCCCCCGTAGTGCTGCCACTGGGGGAGGAACGTGGCCAGCGCGGCGGGGGCGACCGGCTCCAGCTCCTGGCGCAGTGCCGCCAGCGAACGGCGGCGCAGCCGTCGCAGGACCGTGGCGTCGCACCACTCCTGGCCGATGCCCGCCGGGTGGAACTCGCCCTGCACGACGCGACCGCCCGCGGCGAGGCGGTGCAGGGTGCCGTCGGTGACCGCGGTGCCCAGGCCGAATCGGGCCGCGGCCGTCGCGGAGGTGAAGGGGCCGTGGGTGCGCGCGTACCGGGCGAGGAGGTCGCCGAGGGGGTCCCCCACCGGTTCGGTGAACGCCTCGGGGACGCCGACGGGGAGCGCGGTGCCCAGGGCGTCCCGCAGCCGGCCCGCGTCCTCGATCGCCGCCCAGTGGTCCGTGCCCGCGATCCGCACCCGGATGGCGCGGCGCGCGTCCGCGAGCTCCGCCGCCCACGCCGGATCCGCGCCCCGGGCCGTCAGCTCGGCACCGGTGAGCGGGCCGAGGACCCGCAGCAGGTCGGCGACGCCCTCCGCGTCCCTGACCCGGCGGTCCTCGGTGAGCCACTGGAGCTCCTGCTCCAGCTGCGTCAGGACCTCCGCGTCCAGGAGCTCGCGCAGCTCCGCCTGGCCCAGCAGCTCGGCCAGCAGCCGGGAGTCCAGGGACAGCGCCGCCGCCCGCCGCTCGGCGAGCGGCGAGTCGCCCTCGTACAGGAACTGGGCGACGTACCCGAAGAGGAGCGAGCGGGCGAACGGGGACGGCTCCGGGGTGGTGACCTCGACCAGGCGCACCCGGCGGGCCTCGATGTCGCCCATCAGCTCGGTCAGCCCGGGTACGTCGAAGACGTCCTGGAGGCACTCGCGGACCGCCTCCAGCACGATCGGGAACGAGCCGAACTCGCTGGCCACCTGGAGGAGCTGCGAGGCCCGCTGGCGCTGCTGCCACAGCGGGGTGCGCTTGCCGGGGCTGCGGCGCGGCAGCAGCAGGGCACGGGCCGCGCACTCCCGGAACCGGGCGGCGAACAGTGCCGACCCGCCGACCTGGTCCGTGACGATCTGGGCGACCTCGCCCTTGTCGAAGAGGGTGTCGGCGGCACCGATCGGCGCCTGCTCGTTGTCGTACTCGGCGCCCGGGGGGCGGTCCGGGAGCGTGCCCCCGCCGCCCTCGGGACCGTCCAGGGGGTCGAGCCCCATCAGGTCCAGGCCCATCAGGTCCGCGTCCGGCAGCCGCAGCACGATGCCGTCGTCGGCGTGCATCACCTGGGCGTCCATGCCGTACTTCTCCGACAGCCTGGCCCCCAGGGCCAGCGCCCACGGCGCGTGCACCTGCGCGCCGAACGGGGAGTGCACCACCACCCGCCAGTCGCCCAGCTCGTCGCGGAACCGCTCCACGACGATCGTCCGGTCGTCCGGGACGTGGCCCGCCGCCCTGCGCTGCTCGTCGAGGTACGACAGGACGTTGTCGGCGGCCCAGTCGTCCAGGCCCGCGGCCCCCAGCCTGGCCCGCGCGTTCGCCGCGCCGAGACCGCCGATCTCACGGAGGAACGCGCCCAGCGCACGGCCCAGTTCGAGGGGCCGGCCCAGCTGGTCGCCCTTCCAGAACGGCAGCCGGCCGGGCACACCGGGGGCAGGGGAGACCAGCACCCGGTCACGGGTGATGTCCTCGATGCGCCACGACGTCGTACCCAGGGTGAAGACGTCGCCCGCGCGGGACTCGTAGACCATCTCCTCGTCCAGCTCGCCGACCCGGCCGCCGCCCTTCTTCGGGTCGGACCCGGCGAGGAACACCCCGAACAGGCCCCGGTCCGGGATCGTCCCGCCCGAGGTGACGGCGAGCCGCTGCGCCCCCGGGCGGCCCGTCACCGTACCCGCGACGCGGTCCCAGACGACGCGCGGCCTCAGCTCGGCGAAGGCGTCGGACGGGTAGCGCCCGGCGAGCATGTCCAGGACGGCGGTGAACGCCGACTCCGGCAGCGAGGCGAACGGCGCCGCCCGGCGGGCCAGCGCCAGGAGGTCGTCCGCCTGCCAGGAGTCCAGCGCGACCATCGCGACGAGCTGCTGCGCCAGGACGTCCAGCGGGTTCGCCGGGATGCGCAGGGACTCGATGGAGCCGCTGCGCATCCGCTCGGTGACCACCGCCGCCTGCACCAGGTCGCCCCGGTACTTGGGGAAGACGACGCCCGTGGACACCGCACCCACCTGGTGCCCGGCCCGGCCCACCCGCTGGAGGCCGGAGGCGACCGACGGTGGCGACTCGACCTGGATCACCAGGTCCACCGCCCCCATGTCGATGCCCAGCTCCAGGCTGGAGGTGGCGACGACGGCGGGCAGCCGGCCCGCCTTGAGGTCCTCCTCCACCAGGGCGCGCTGCTCCTTGGAGACCGAGCCGTGGTGCGCGCGGGCGAGCAGCGGGGGTGCCCCCTGGGCGGCGCCCGCCTGGCCCATCAGCTCGGCCGGGGAACCGTCCTCGGGGAGTGCCTCGCCGGTGGCCCGCTCGTAGGCGATCTCGTTGAGCCGGTTGCACAGCCGCTCGGCCAGGCGGCGCGAGTTGACGAAGACGATCGTCGAGCGGTGCGCCTGGACCAGGTCGGCGATCCGCTTCTCCACCTGCGGCCAGATGGACGGCTTGTCGCCCTGGTCGTCCTCCTTGGCGGGCGCGCCGCCCAGCTCTCCCATGTCCTCGACCGGCACCACCACCGACAGGTCGAAGACCTTCGCCGACGGCGGCTGGACGATCTCCACCTTGCGCTGCGGGGAGAGGAAACGGGCCACCTCGTCGACCGGCCGGACCGTCGCGGAGAGGCCGATCCGGCGGGCGGGCCGGGGCAGCAGTGCGTCGAGCCGCTCCAGCGACACCGCGAGGTGCGCGCCGCGCTTGGTGCCCGCGACGGCGTGCACCTCGTCCAGGATCACCGTCTCGACGCCCTCCAGGGCGCCGCGGGCCGAGGAGGTGAGCATCAGGAACAGCGATTCGGGGGTGGTGATCAGGATGTCCGGCGGCCTGGTGGCGATCGACCGGCGCTCGTTGGCAGGGGTGTCCCCGGAGCGGATACCGACCCGGATGTCCGGCTCCGGCAGACCGAGCCGCACCGACTCCTGGCGGATTCCGGTCAGCGGACTGCGCAGATTGCGCTCCACGTCCACCGCCAGGGCCTTCAGCGGCGAGATGTACAGCACCCGGCAGCGCTTCTTCGCGTCGGCGGGCGGCGGCGTCGACGCGAGCCGGTCGAGCGAGGCGAGGAACGCGGCCAGCGTCTTGCCCGACCCGGTCGGGGCCACGACCAGCACGTCCGACCCCTCGCCGATGGCCTGCCAGGCGCCCTCCTGGGCCGCGGTCGGCGTGACGAAGGCCCCCGTGAACCAGCCCCTGGTCGCGGGGGAGAACGAGTCGAGCGCTGTCCTCACCATGCACCCCATCGTGCACCCCACCACTGACAATGCCCCGGCAATCGTCCGTCCACAGCGTGGACGCCCAGGTCAGGGGCGTGGCGGGCGGGCGCACAATGGCCGTATGGAGAAGGGCGCGACGGTCACACGGCGGCACGGCGAGTGGGCCAGGCACTGGCAGTGCCCGGGAGTGCCGGGCCTCGACCTGCTGCGCGCCCGCTACGTGCGGCACGCCTTCCCCCGGCACAGCCACGAGGGGTTCGTGCTCGGCGCCGTCCGCCGCGGCGTCGAGGACGTGCACATGCCCGACGGCACGATCAGCGCGGCCCCCGGCAGCGTCGTCATGATCAATCCGGAGGTGCCGCACGCGGCCAGGGCGGGCACCCCCGAGGGCTGGTCGTACGCCACCCTCTACCCCTCGCGGGACCTCGTCGCCGAAGTGGCGGCGGAGGCCACCACCCTGCGCGGCACCCCGGGGTTCACCGAGACCATCGTCGACGACCCCGACACCGCACGCCTGGTGCGCGAGGTGCACCGGGCCGCAGAGGAGAGCAACGCGCTCGCCGCCGACACCCTGTTCCGCACGGTGATCGCCCGGCTGCTGCGCCGCTACGGCAGCGCCCTGCCCGCCCGGGGCCCGGCCGCCGCGGCCGCCCGCACCGCGGCGCTCGCCCAGGAGATCCTGCGGGACCGGATGGCCTGCCCGCCGTCGCTGGAGGCCCTGGCGCACGAGGTGGGCACCAGCCCCTTCGCGCTGCTGCGCGCCTTCAAGGCCGCGTACGGGATGCCCCCGCACACCTGGCTCACCGACGCGCGCGTGGGCCGGGCCAGGCTGCTCCTGGAGACCGGGACGCCACCGGCCGAGGCGGCGCTCGCGGTGGGCTTCAGCGACCAGCCCCACCTCAACCGGCACTTCACCCGCATCGTCGGGGTGCCGCCCGGCGCCTACCGCCGCGAGCGTGCAAGAACGTACAAGACCGGGGGCGGCAGGCCCTCGTAACGTCCGTGGCGTGGCAGACCAGACAGCAGCCGCGGAAGTTCCCGGCATACGAACGACAGGGCCCCGCGAGGGCGCGGCAGGCCCCGGCGACGGCACGGCGGCACCAAAGGCGGACTCCGCGGTGGTGCGGGACGCGCTCGGCGTGGGCATCGCCGTCGGCCTCTCCGGCTTCGCCTTCGGAGTGACCTCGGCGGGAGCCGGCCTCACCCTCCCGCAGACCTGTGCGCTCAGCCTGCTGGTGTTCACCGGCGGCTCGCAGTTCGCCCTCGTGGGGGCGCTCGCCGCCGGCGGCAACCCGCTCACGGCGGCCGCCGGGGCCTTCTTCCTGGGCGTGCGCAACACCTTCTACGGGCTGCGGCTGTCCCAGCTGCTCGCACTGCCCCGCCTCCTGCGGCCGCTCGCCGCGCACGCGGTCATCGACGAGACCGCGGCCGTCTCCCTCGCCCAGCCCACCCGGCGCGGCGCCCGCATCGGGTTCACCGTCACCGCGCTCACCCTCTTCGTGCTGTGGAACCTCACCACCCTTCTCGGCGGACTGGGCGCGGAAGCCGTCGGCGACACCGCCGCCTGGGGGCTGGACGCGGCCGGGCCCGCCGTCTTCCTCGCGCTGCTCGCCCCGATGCTGCGTACCGCCACGGAGCGGGCGACCGCGGGGATCGCGGTGCTCCTCGGGCTCGGGCTGCTGCCCGTGCTGCCCGGCGGAGTACCCGTGCTGGTGGCCGCCCTGGCCGCACCGCTGGTGCTGTTCCTGCGGGGGCGCGACGCGTCCCGTGCCAAGGGCCCCGCCAACGACCGGAAGGAAGAAGTCCGTTGAACGTCTGGATCGCCATCGGCCTCACGGCCGCCGGCTGCTACCTCGCCAAACTGCTCGGCCTGCTCGTCCCCGCGAGCGCCCTGGAGAGGCCGCTCGTCCAGAAGCTGTCCGCCCTGCTGCCGGTCGCCCTGCTGGCTGCGCTCACCGCGCAGCAGACCTTCGCCACCGGGCAGCAGCTGGTGCTGGACGCCCGGGGCGCGGGCCTGCTGGCGGCGGCGGTCGCACTGGTCCTGCGGGCGCCCTTCCTGGTGGTCGTCGGGGCGGCGGTCGCCGTCACGGCGGCGGTACGCGCGCTGGGCGGCTGACCACGACCCACGCGCGTGCCGCCGTCCGGGAATCGCCGTCCTGACCGAGCCAAGCGCCGACCCACGCGCGTGGCCGGCCCGCCGCCCCGGCCACGCGCGCGCGTGCCTCAGCCGAGCTGCCTGCCGTACGCGCGCAGGGTCAGCAGGGCGTCGATCGTGACCAGGGGCCGCGCCTCCAGCTCCGTGCCCGGGGCCCACACCCGCCAGCGCACCGGCCAGCCGCCGTCCTCCTGCTGTTCCGACGCCAGGAAGTCCAGCGAGCGCTCCATCTCCTCGTCGGTGAACCAGCCGCGCGCCAGCGACCCGGGCACGCGCGCGTAGTGGTGGGCGAAGTGGTGCTCGTCCGGGGCGTACCCGGGCGCCACCGGGACCCCCGCGCGCCGCGCCGGATCGAGCACCACCAGCCCCTGGGCCCGCACCAGCCGCCCCAGCCGGTCCGCGGCCTCCCGCGCCCGCGAGCGGTCCGGGACACCGTCCAGGAACGCGACGGCGGCCTGCACCTCGTAGGGGTGGGAGGACTCCAGCGACTCCACGGCCGCCCAGCAGAAGTCGGTCGCCCGGAACAGCCAGGCGTGCCACACCTCGTTGCGGTGCAGCAGGCCCACCACCGGGCCCGTCGCCAGCAGCTCGCTCGGCGGGTCGTCCACGACGGGCACGAAGGGCGCCGCCGGGTAGCCCCGCTGCGAGGGGTGCACCGCGGGCAGCGCGCCGTCCTTCGACGACACCTCCGTCAGATAGCGGCACACCCGCTCCACGCGCGTACCGCCGCAGCGGCCGATCTCCTCCAGCACCCGCAGCGCGTGCGCCGTGTGCAGCGGCTGGCTCACCGGGCCCCGCAGATCCGGCTCCAGCGCGTGCCCGAACCCCCCGTCCGCCCCCAGGTAGGCGTTGAGCGCGGTCTCGACCGGGTCCGCCCCGCCGCCGAGGAAGTGGTACGCGAACCGCCGCTGCTCCAGGACCCGGGCGGTCAGCCACACGAAGTGCTCGGCACGGGCGAGAGGGGATGCTCCATTTCCAGCCATGTGCCGACGTTAGGGCGGAAAGCGCTTGAGGCAAGAGGCGCGGACCGCTGTGCACTCTCAGGGGCGGGATACTGGTGTCATGCGGTTGACGATTTTCTGGGAACGGATGGCGGCGCACTTCGGCGAGACGTACGCCGACTCCTTCGCCCGCGACCACGTGATGTCCGAACTCGGCGGCCGTACGGTCCACGAGGCGCTCGACGCGGGATGGGACGCGAAGTCCGTGTGGCAGGCCGTGTGCCGGACCATGGACGTCCCGCAGGAGCGGCGCTGACACCCGGGCGCGGGCCCATGGCGCCGCGGTCCGGCCGCGCCGTGCGCCCCCAACCCGCGGCGCACACCGCGCGTTCGGTGCCGCCGCGGGGCGACGCGGTACGTTCCTGTTGCACTCATGAGTGACACTTGGCCCCGTGGCCCCGACTGATGAGACCGCCCAGGACCAGGCAAAAGCACAGGACCCCGCAGCCCCCGGCACCGGCCGGCCGAGCACCCCGCCGCCCGCGGCAGCTGCCCGGATGCCCCGGTGGCTGCCGCGCGCGATGGTGCTCGCCCTCGCCCTCTACGCCTGCTTCCAGCTCGGGGACTGGGCGTTCCACCAGCTGATCACGCTGCTCCTGAACATCCTGATCGCGTTCTTCCTCGCCCTCGCCGTGGAGCCCGCCGTCGGCCGGATGGCCGCCCGCGGCATGCGCCGCGGACTGGCCACCTTCCTGGTCTTCTTCGGCGTGATGATCGCGGGCATCGGCTTCGTCGTGCTGCTCGGCTCGATGCTGGCCGGCCAGATCGTGGAGATGGTCGACGACTTCCCCAAGTACCTGGACTCGGTGATCCACTGGATCAACCACACCTTCAACACCGAACTGTCCCGGGTCGAGGTGCAGAACAACCTGCTGCGCTCCGACTGGCTCCAGAAGTACGTGCAGAACAGCGCGACCGGTGTCCTCGACGTCTCCACGACGGTCATCGGCGGACTGTTCAAACTGCTGACGATCTTCCTGTTCTCGTTCTACTTCGCCGCCGACGGGCCCCGGCTGCGCCGCGCGCTGTGCTCCGTACTGCCGCCCGCCCGCCAGACGGAGGTGCTGCGCGCCTGGGAGATCGCCGTCGACAAGACCGGCGGATACCTCTACTCGCGCGGCCTGATGGCGCTGATCTCGGGCATCGCGCACTACATCCTGCTGGTGATCCTCGACGTGCCCTACGCCCCCGCGCTGGCCGTGTGGGTCGGCCTGATCTCGCAGTTCATCCCGACCATCGGCACCTATCTGGCGGGCGCGCTGCCGATGCTGATCGCCTTCACGGTCAACCCCTGGTACGCGGTGTGGGTGCTCGGCTTCGTGGTGATCTACCAGCAGTTCGAGAACTACCTCCTGCAGCCCAAGCTCACCGCCAAGACCGTCGACATCCACCCGGCCGTCGCGTTCGGCTCGGTCATCGCGGGCACCGCCCTGATGGGCGCGGTCGGCGCGCTGATCGCGATCCCGGCGGTGGCCACCCTCCAGGCGTTCCTCGGCGCGTACGTGAAGCGGTACGACGTGACCGACGACCCCCGGGTGCAGGGCCATCGCAGCAGGCGTGCCTCGGCACTGGCCCGGATGCGGACCGCGCTGCGCCGCGACCGCGACGCGCAGCCGCCGTCCCCTCCGGCGCGGGACGGCGACTGAGCGGACCGGGGCGTACGGGACCGTACGGGCGGAACTCCGGTACGGGACCGTACGGGGCGGACCTTCGGTACGGGGCGGTACGGGCAGCAGGCCGGTCAGTGGCGTTCCAGCGCCACCTCCGGCAGCACCCGGCGCAGCGGCCCCGGCAGCCACCAAGCGCGGCGGCCCAGCAACTGCATCACGGCGGGCACGATCAGACAGCGGATGACGACGGCGTCCAGCAGGATCGCCACCGCCAGCCCGAGTCCGAACTGCTGGAGCATCCGGTCCGGGCCGAGCACGAACGCCGCGAACACCACGATCATGATGGCGGCGGCCGCCGTGATCACCTTGCCGGTCGCCGCGAGCCCTTCGCGGACCGCGCCCTGCGGGTCCTCGGTGCGCTGCCACTCCTCGTGGATCCGGGAGAGCAGGAAGACCTCGTAGTCCATCGAGAGCCCGAAGACGATCGCGAAGACCATCACCGGGATGAACGCCTCGACGGGCCCCGCCTCCACTCCGAACCACCCCTCCTGGAAGACCAGCGTCACCACGCCCAGGGCGGCTCCGATCGACACCAGGTTGAGGAGAGCGGCCTTGACAGGGATGAGAAGCGATCGGAAAACGACAAGCAACAGCAGCGAGGACAGGCCAACAACGATCACGACGAAGAGCGGCATCCGGTCGGCGACGGTCGACGCGAAGTCCTCCGTCGCGGCGGTCGAACCGCCCACCAGCAGCACCGCACCCGTCTCCTTCGCGAGCGGCGGCAGCACCTCGCCGCGCAGCCGCGTCACCAGCCGCGACGTCTCCTCGTCCTGGGGCGCGGTCCGCGGGAACGCGAGGACGGTGGTGAGGGAACGGTCCTTCGTGGGGATCGGCCCGGTCGCCGCCGCGATGCCGTCGGCCGCTTCGAGGGTGCCGCGGACCTTCTCGCCGGCCTTCTTGCCCCCGCCGTCGACGACCACGATCAGCGGTCCGTTGAAGCCGGGGCCGAAACCCTCCGCCACCAGGTCGTACGCCTGCCTGCTCGACGAGGTTCCCGGGTCGTTGCCCGCGTCGGCGAATCCCAGCCGCATGTCGAGCGCGGGCACGGCGAGCGCGCCCAGCGCCACCACGGCCACCCCGAGGGCCGCCACCGGCCTGCGCTGCACCCCGGTCGCCCACCGGCGCCAGCCGGCCCCCTCGGTCCGCTTCGCCCTCGCCGCCCGCCGGGCGACCTGACGGGCGATGCGCCTGCCGAACACGCCCAGCAGGGCAGGCAGCAGCGTCAGCGAGGCGGCCATGGTGACCAGCACCGTCATGGCGACGGCCAGCGCCACCCCCTGGAGCGAGCCGAGACCGAGCGCGACCAGGCCCATCAGCGCGATGATCACCGTGCAGCCGGCGAAGAAGACCGTCCGGCCCGCCGCGTCCAGCGCGGTCCTGGTGGCCTGCTCGGGCCCGGCGCCCTTGAGGAGCTCACCCCGGTACCGGGAGAAGATCAGCAGCGCGTAGTCGATGCCGACACCGAGCCCGACCAGCATCATCACCGGCGGCGTGAAGTCGGCGACGTCCGCCAGGTGCGAGGCGAGCGCGATCAGACCGACCGAACTGCCCACCGCGAACACGGCGGTGAGCACCGGCAGGCTCGCCGCGACCAGCGACCCGAACAGGAACACCAGGATCACCAGCGCCCCCAGGAGCCCCGCGCCCTCGGCCGCCCCGCCGCCGCCCTCCTCGGCGTTGCGCGCCGCGTCGCCGCCGACGGCCGCCTCGATCCCGTCACCGTCGACGGCGTCCGCCGCCGCGAGGACCCGGCGCACGTCCTGCGCCGGAACGTCCTGCTCCCCGCCGTCCAGCGTCACCGTGGCGTACCCGACGGTGCCGTCCTTCGACACGGCCGAACCGTCCTCGTACGGGCTGCGTACGTCCGCGACCCGGGGCAGCCCGGAGACCTTCCGGAGCATCCCCTCGACCCGGCTGCGCACGGCGGGGTCGGCGACGCCGCGCGACGCCTTCACGACGACCTGGAGGGAGGCGTCCGCCTGCGCCGCGCCGTGCCGCTCCAGCACCGACTGCGCCCGGTGCGAATCGGTGCCGGGCAGGGAGAAGTCGTTGTGGTAGGCGTTGCCGACGGCCGTCGAGGCGCCGGTGATCGCCGCGACCAGCACGACCCACAGGACGATCGCGCGCCAGCGGTGCGCGTACGAGAAGGCGGCGAGCCGCTCGAAGACACTGCCGCGCCGCCGGGTCGGGGGCGGGGGTTCGTGCAGGGTGGTCATGACATCTCCTCAGGAGGGTTGTGGGAAAGGGCTTGTGCAGTGGGGCCGGGTGGTGCGCGGCGTCAGAAATAGGCGGGCCTGGTCACCCGTCCTCCGAAGGACCGCCACAGCCACACCTGCGCGGCGACCAGCAGCGGGGTGACGACGAGCAGGACGGGCACCAGGAGGGCGAGCGTGGCGCCGCCCGCGGCGGAGCCGGCCAGCGGCAGGCCCGCCCCGGCGAACAGGGCCGCCCCGGCCAGCAGCACCGAGGTCAGCGCGAACGACTGCCACGCCCGGCCGCGCCCGATGAGCCGGCTCGCCCGCGCGTACGGCGCCCCGGTCAGCCGCAGCGCGGCGAACCCCAGCCCGTGCACGGCGAACAGGGCCGCCACACCCAGCGCGCCGGTCACCGCGAGCGGCCCCGTCACGACCCGCCCCGGCGTCCCCGCGAAGAGCGCGGACAGCAGCCAGCCCCAGCACAGCGCGACGGCCCAGCTGCCGCACACCACCGCCCCGTCGCAGCCCGCCCGCCACCACCGCCCGTGGGCCCGGCCGCGCAGCCACAGCCCCGCGTCGCGCACCACCCAGCCGGTCAGCAGCGGTACCAGCGCCGGGAACTGGCCGCTCAGCAACTCCCCCTCCAGCGCGGGGAAGCAGCCGACGAGGAGTCCGGCCGTCGCGATCAGCCAGACCTCGTTGCCCAGGAAGAACGGGGCGAACGAGGCGATGACCAGCCGGCGTTCGGCATCCCCGCGCCCCAGGTACGGGGCGAGCATCCCGGTGCCGATGTCGGCACCGCCGAGGACGAAGTAGCCCACGGCGAAGAAGCCGAGCAGGGCGAGGGCGGCTGTCTCCACGACGGAACTCCTCAGGAGGGCTGGGCGGAAGGACGGGTTCGGAGGAAAGGGGGCGTCAGTAGCGCGCGACCGGAAGGGGCGGTTCCGTGTCCGGAGCCGTACGGTCGTCATGACCGAGCCCGGCATCGACCGGCCCCACGCGCGCGTGGCGCAGCAGCAGCCACCAGTTGGCGGCGACGAGCAGGGCGAACAGCGTGGCGAAGGTGATCAGCGAGGCCCGCATCGCACCGGGGGAGAGCCCCGACACCGCGTCCTCGGTCCGCAGCAGCCCGTACACGACCCAGGGCTGGCGGCCCGCCTCCCGGAAGACCCAGCCGCTGATCATGGCGAGGTGGGGCAGGGGCACCGAGGCCATCAGGAGCAGATGCCAGAGCCGGAAGCGGTAGAGGGTGGTCCGGAAGGCGGCGAGGACGACGTTCCCGATGCCCAGGTGCATCATCAGCCCGAAGGCGATCAGCATCGTCAGGGCACCGCCCCGGGTCCACGCCTCCGAGGGAACGTAGTCGCCGGGACCGAACCGCGTCACCAGTTCCGCCTGGAGGCGCGCGATCTCCTCGCTCCGGCCGCCGAACACCGCCGACTTCATGGGCTGCGCCGAGGAGAGGAACCCGAGCTGCACTCCGCCGAGCGCCGCCGTCAGGAACAGCGCCGGCAGCGACAGGAAGACCCCGATCCGCAGGCTCCGCCCGAAGAACTCCCACTCCGGGGAGCGCCGGAAGAGGTGGTACGCGCTGACCCCCGCCATGAAGAAACCGGCCGTCAGCAGCGCCCCGCCCAGCACGTGCCCGAAGGCCAGCAGCGTGCTCGGATTGGCCAGCAGCTCTCCCACGTCCGCCAGGACCAGCCCGCCGCCCTGCTCGCGGTGGCCCACCGGATGGTTGAGGAAACCGTTGGCGACCAGGATCCAGTACGCCGACAGCAGCGCGGTCAGCGCGACGACCCAGATCGTCGCCAGGTGCACCCACCGGTTGAAGCGGTGCCAGCCGAAGATCCACAGCCCGAGGAAGGTCGACTCGACGAAGAACGCGACGATGGTCTCCACCGCCAGCGGCGCCCCGAAGACATCGCCCGCGTAGTGCGTCAGCCCGCTCCAGCTCATGCCGAACTGGAACTCCATCACGATGCCGGTGACGATCCCGACCCCGTAGTTGATGACGTACAGCTGCCCCCAGAACCGCACCATGCGCGCGTGCGAGGCGCGGCGCCCGATCGTCGCCCGCGTCTGGAGGCAGGCGACCACCAGCGCCATGCCCAGGGTGAGGGCGACGAAGAGGAAGTGCCCGCCCGCCGTGAGGGCGAACTGGAGCCGCGCGAGGCCGGCCGTCTCCGGATCGAGAGCCGCCCGCGGGGCGAGCGCGAGGGTGAACTGGGTGAGTGCTGACACCCGCACAGCGTCGGCGTACGGCAGGGGGCGCGGCGTCGGCCGGCCGATGACACCCGCGCTACCCCCGGGGTTGCGCGGGTACCCGCGCGCGTACCCCAGGAGTTGTCGCCCGGGGCCCGCTACCCCGAGACCGCTCTCGGGGTCGACCCCGGTACGTCAGCCCAGCCAGCCCGGCGTGATCATCCCGGACTCGTAGGCGAGCACCACCAGTTGGGCCCTGTCCCGGGCGTCCAGCTTGGTCATGATCCGGCTCACGTGGGTCTTGGCGGTGGCGGGGGAGAGCACCAGGCGGCGCGCGATCTCGTCGTTGGACAGACCGGCCCCGACCAGCCCCATCACCTCGCGCTCCCGCTCGGTCAGCCCGTTCAGCCGGGGGCTCGGATCGGGCTGCTTGACGCGGCCCGCGAACTCGGCGATCAGCCGGCGGGTGACGGCCGGCGCGATGAGCGCGTCGCCGCGCGCCACCACCCGCACCCCGTGCAGCAGTTCCATCGGCTCGGTGTCCTTCAGCAGGAACCCGGAGGCGCCCGCGCGCAGCGCCCCGTACACGTAGTCGTCGACGTCGAAGGTGGTCAGGATGACCACCCGGACGTCGGTCAGCCGGGGGTCGGCGAGGATGCGGCGGGTGGCCTCCAGGCCGTCCGTGCCGGGCATCCGGATGTCCATCAGGACGACGTCGGGGCGCAGGTCGCGGGCGAGGGCCACCGCCTGCTCGCCGTCCGACGCCTCGCCCACCACCTCGATGTCGTCCTCGTCGGAGAGGATCGAGCGGAACCCGGCCCGCACCAGCGTCTGGTCGTCCGCGAGCACCACCCGGACCGCCCGGCCCGCCGCCCCCGGTCCCGAAGCCGTCGTACGGTCCGTCATGCGTGCTCCTCAAGGGGCAGCCGGGCCTCGACCCGGAAACCCGCTGCCGTGTTGTGTGCGGTCAGTTCGCCGCCGAAGGCCCTCGCCCGCTCCGTCATGCCGCGGATCCCGCTGCCGGTGTTCCGCGCGTCCGGGGTGCCGTCCCCGTCGTCGTCGACCCGGACCCGCAGCTGGTCGTCCGCGTACTCCAGGGTGATCCGGACGCTGCTCGCGCGCGCGTGGCGGGTGACGTTGGTGAGCGACTCCTGCACGATCCGGTACGCGGCCAGGTCCAGCGGCGGCGGCAGGGCGCGCCGGACGCCCTCGACGCGGGTGCTGACGTTCAGCCCGGTGCTCCGGGCGTGGCCGGTCAGCTCGTCGAGCCGGTCGAGACCCGGGGCCGGGGAGGTCGGCGCCACCTCGTCGGCCTGCCGCAGCACCCCGAGCGTGGAGCGCAGTTCGCGCAGCGCGTCCTTGCTGGCCGCCTTGACCGCGGTCAGCGCCTCCTCGGCGGCGGCCAGCCCGGCGGCGGGCTCCGGGCCCTTGCCGAGCTTGTGCAGCACGGCGCTCGACTGGACGTTGATCAGCGAGATGCTGTGGCCGAGCACGTCGTGCAGCTCCCGGGCGATCCGCAGCCGCTCCTCGGTGGCGCCCTGCCTGGCCCGCGCCTCCTGCTCCCGCTCGGCGGCCCGTGCCCGCTGCTCCACCTCGCGCAGATAGGCGCCCCGGGTGTGCTGGGCGCGGCCGACGGCGATCAGGCTGATCAGCCAGCCCGCCAGCATGGCCACGGAGACGTCGTCCAGCTGGCGCGCGCCCCCGCTCTGCCGGCTCTCGCCGAAGCCGACGGCCAGCAGCGTCACGGCCGCGAGCGCGACGGCGGCGGCGAGCCTGCCCTCGGCGGCGGTCGTGTACAGCGCCAGCGCGAAGGTGATCATCAGCGGGCCGTCGAAGACGCTCAGCGGGTAGTACGCCGCGCTGGCCAGCAGCGTGACGACCGCCACCGCGACGGGCCACCTGCGCCGGTGGTAGAGCGCCCCGCAGCCGACGAGGATCAGCGCCCAGCCCACCAGGGTCAGGTGCGCGGGCTCCGTCTCGTACCGCATCGCGACCAGAGTCCAGACGCTCACGAAGAGGGTGACGACCAGGGTCACCGCGGCGTCCGTCACGTGCCAGGACGGCCGTCCCGGCACGCGGAGCCCGCGGACGCGGGAGGGGAGAGCCATGCTCGAAGGATAGGCGGGGCCCCGCGGCCGGGCGGTGGGCGTGGCGCGCTTGACAGCAAAATCGAACATCCATTCATATTGGGAGTCCGGCCCTGTGGCCCCGGGGGTTTCTCCGGGGTTATCCACAGGTCAGGGCGACGCCGAGGCCGATTGTCAGTGGCAGGCGTTAGCGTCTTTGACGTGAAGCGATCGACTCAAGCAAATCGGGTGGAACCCATGGCAGCAGGCACCGACCGCGAGAAGGCGCTGGACGCCGCGCTCGCGCAGATTGAACGGCAATTCGGCAAGGGTGCGGTGATGCGCCTCGGCGACCGGCCGAACGACCCCATCGAGGTAATCCCCACCGGGTCGACCGCCCTGGACATCGCCCTCGGCGTCGGCGGACTGCCGCGCGGCCGCGTGGTGGAGGTGTACGGACCGGAGTCCTCCGGTAAGACCACCCTCACGCTGCACGCCGTGGCGAACGCGCAGAAGGCCGGCGGCACCGTCGCCTTCGTGGACGCCGAGCACGCGCTCGACCCCGAGTACGCCAAGGCGCTCGGCGTCGACACGGAGAACCTGATCCTCTCCCAGCCGGACACCGGCGAGCAGGCCCTGGAAATCGTGGACATGCTGGTCCGCTCCGGTGCCATCGACCTGATCATCATCGACTCCGTGGCGGCGCTCGTGCCGCGTGCGGAGATCGAGGGCGAGATGGGCGACTCGCACGTCGGTCTCCAGGCCCGGCTGATGAGCCAGGCGCTCCGGAAGATCACCAGCGCGCTCAACCAGTCCAAGACCACCGCGATCTTCATCAACCAGCTCCGCGAGAAGATCGGCGTGATGTTCGGCTCGCCGGAGACCACGACCGGTGGCCGCGCGCTGAAGTTCTACGCCTCGGTACGGCTCGACATCCGCCGCATCGAGACCCTCAAGGACGGCACGGAGGCGGTCGGCAACCGCACCCGCGTCAAGGTCGTCAAGAACAAGGTCGCGCCGCCCTTCAAGCAGGCCGAGTTCGACATCCTCTACGGCCAGGGCATCAGCCGCGAGGGCGGCCTGATCGACATGGGCGTGGAGCACGGCTTCGTCCGCAAGGCCGGCGCCTGGTACACGTACGAGGGCGACCAGCTCGGCCAGGGCAAGGAGAACGCCCGGAACTTCCTGAAGGACAACCCCGATCTCGCCGACGAGATCGAGAGGAAGATCAAGGAGAAGCTGGGCGTCGGTGTGAAGCCGGCCGCCCCCGAGGAGGCCCCGGCGGACGCGGCGAACGGTGCCGCCCCGGCCGATGCCAAGTCCGTACCGGCCCCGGCGGCCAAGGCGAAGGCGGCCAAGACCACCGCAGCCAAGGGCTAGTCCGTGACCCGGAGGACGAACTGGCCGGGCAGCACGGACGACGCGTACGACGGTGGAGCGGGGGAGGCCGACGGGCCGCCCCGGCTTCCCTGGTCCACCCGGGAGAGCGGGCAGCCCGGGGAGGCCGGGGCCACCGAGGAGGAGTCCGGGTCCCGGAGGTCCGGGAGGGGGCGCAGGGGCGGCGGCGCCCAGGAGCCCCCGCAGGACCCGGCGGAGCGGGCGCGGTCGATCTGTCTGCGCCTGCTCACCGGCACCCCGCGCACCCGCAAGCAACTCGCGGACGCCCTGCGCAAGCGGGAGATCCCCGAGGAGATCTCGGAGCAGGTGCTCTCGCGCTTCGAGGAAGTGGGGCTGATCAACGACGCGGCCTTCGCCGACGCCTGGGTCGAGTCCCGCCACCACAGCAAGGGGCTGGCCCGGCGTGCGCTGGTCCAGGAGCTGCGCACCAAGGGCGTCGACGCGGGACTGATCGACGAGGCCGTGGGACAGCTCGACTCCGAGCAGGAGGAGACGACCGCCCGGGAGCTGGTGGCCCGCAAACTGCGCTCCACACGGGGCCTGGAGCGGGACAAGCGGGTGCGGAGACTTGCGGGGATGCTGGCCCGCAAGGGCTATCCGGAAGGGGTTGCCCTCCGGGTGGTCAGGCGGGCCCTGGAGGAGGAGGGCGAGGACGCGGAGGACCTGGATTTCGGGACGCTCTGACGGCGAACCCCGCCGGGGCGCGGCGGCCCGCCGCACCGGCGCACGGGATTGCGGGGTCCGGCCCACCGGGGCCGCGACGGGGCCGACCGGCTCCGCCCCGGGACCTGCCCCGCCGCCCGAAGGGGGCGGGGCAGCGAACAGGGCGCGGCGGACCGGCAGGGCGCGGCGGACCGGTGACTACGGGGGTGTCACCGGAAGGCCCGCGGACCTCCAGGCCTGGAAACCGCCGACGAGGTCCGTGGCCCGGCGCAGACCCAGCTGGTGCAGCGAGGCCGCCGCGAGGCTCGACGCGTAGCCCTCGTTGCAGATCACCACGACGGGCAGGTCGTGGCCGGTCGCCTCGGGCACGCGGTGGCTGCCCCGCGGATCCAGGCGCCACTCCAGTTCGTTGCGCTCCACCACCAGGGCGCCCGGGATCAGGCCGTCCCGCTCGCGCAGGGCCGCGTACCGGATGTCCACCAGCAGCGCACCGGCCTTGGCCGCCTCGTACGCCGCGCGCGGACCGACCCGCTCCAGGCCCTCCCGTACCCGCTCCAACAACTCGTCGATTCCCACGGGTTCACCGCTCACTGCCACTCCTCAGGACGCTCCACCTGCTCCAGGCGCAGCACCGCGCCCGTACGGCTGTACCGCCGCATCAGCGGTAGCGGGGGAAAGTAGGCGTGCACCGAGATCGCGTGCGCGTCGGACGACTCGTTGAGGACCTGGTGCACATGGTGCTCTCCGAAGGCCCGCCCCCGGCCGGGCGTCAGCCGCCGTTCCCGGTCGACCCCGTCCGCCAGCTCCAGGGTCTTCCACCCCTCGGTGGGCAGCCGCACGGCCAGCGACTGCTCGGTCAGGCCGCCCGCCGCCGCCGCGAAAGCACCGTGCGAACCGCCGTGGTCGTGCCACCCGGTCCCGGTCCCCGGCGGCCAGCCGATCAGCCACGCCTCGCTCCCGCCGGGACCGTCGAGCCGTACCCAGGTACGCCCCTCCGGGTCGAGCGGGAGGGAGGCCACGAGCGCGGTGTCGGCGGCGGTCCGCCGGACGAAATCGAGGAGTTGGGCAGGGGTGGGCGCCGTCGCGGAGGCAGGCGCAGGGGTCCGTACGGGTACGGGAAGAGACACGGGAATACCGTCCTGGGAGGTTCGCGGACGCGCACGGGCGCCTCACCGGCTCCAGCAGGGAGCGGGAGGCGGCACACCGCGCGCGGGGAAAGGGGGCGAATCAGCAGGACGGGCGACAGACGCAGCCCGCATAGCGGACCAGGTCCATATGGACCCTCCGCCACAGGCACACCCGGGTGTCGCTCACGCTCCGGAGTACACCACGTGTGCCTGTGACGGTCAATTGATGTCCGCGGTCCGGTCGGTGTGCACCAGGGCGCCGGAAGCGTCGCCCGGCGCGTCCGCCTCCGCGGGCGCACCTCCGCGCGCCGCGTCCGCCGCCGCGTACAGTTCCTGCGGGCGCACCCCGTCGAAGGCGGCCACCAGATGTCCGTCCGGGCGCACCAGCAGCACGGTGTGCGCCGTCGCGCCCGGATAGCCCTCGGCGACCAGCAGTTCGGCCGGCACGGGAAGAGCGGTGACCGCCTCCACCAGCCGGGGCATCACCCCTGCCGTCATCCAGTGCCGCCGGTCCCACACCCCGGTGCCCGGCGCGACCAGCACCACCAGCAGATGCCCCTGGCCCAGCCGGTCCCACAGCGGCACGGCGGTGCCGTCCGGGGCGGTCACCCGCACGTCCTCGACGAGTGCGCCGGGCGCGGTGGCCACCTCCGTCCCCGCGTCCGGGTCGGCGGCGGGAGGGGCCGCGAGCGGGGAGTGCCGGTACTGGGGCAGGGCGCCCAGCGCACCGCCCCCCAGGTGTCCGTCCGCCAGCAGCCCGTCGTGCCCGCGGACGGCGCCCGGCAGCACCGCGCGCAGTCCGCCGCCGCCCCGCAGTATCGGCAGTACCTGGTCGGCGGCGCGCAGCCGTGCGGCCACCGCCGTGCGCCGCTCCGTCTCGTAGCTGTCGAGGAGGGCGGGGGCGGCGTCCTGGTGCAGGGTGTGGACCAGCTTCCAGGCCAGGTTCTCCACGTCCCGCAGCCCCTCGTCGACCCCCTGGGTGCCGAGCGCGCCGAGCAGGTGTGCCGCGTCCCCGGCGAGGAAGGAACGCCCCTCGCGCCAGCGCTGGGCGAGACGGTGGTGCAGCGTGTACACACCGGTGTCGATCAGGTCGTACGCGGGTGTCTCCCCGCACCACCCGGCCAGGGTGTCGCGGATGCGGGTGATGAGGGCGTCGGGGGTGACCAGGTCCCCGCGCGGCGGCAGCAGCCAGTCCAGCCGCCACATGTCGTCGGGCAGGGGACGGGCCGTCACCTCGGGGCCCGCGCCGCGCCAGGGCGGCTGGCGGTGCAGCAACGCGGTCCGCGGCCAGGGGAGTTCGGTGCGCAGGGCGGCGACGGCGTGGCGCTCGACCGCGGTGCGGCCGGCGAAGCGGATGCCGAGGAGCTTGCGGACGGTGGAGCGGGCGCCGTCGCAGCCGACCAGATAGCTGCCGCGCCAGTACAGATAGCCCGGCTCACGGGTGTGGACGGTGACGCCCCGGCCGTCCTGCTCGATGGTGTCCACGCGCGCGTTCGTCGCCAGCTCGATCAGCGGGTGGGCGGTGGCGGCGGCGTACAGGCCGCGGGTGAGGGCGTGCTGCGGGAGGTGGAGCGGGGCGGGGAACTCGCTGTCGTCACCGAGCGTGAGTTCGGTGACGACCTGCTTGCGCCGCATCGACCGCCAGCCGGACCAGAGCGCCCCCTCGTCCCCGAGGGTCGTGCAGCCGAGCCGCTCGGCCAGTGCCGCCGTGTCCGGCCGCAGCACCACGGTCCTCGCCGTGCGCGGCTCCTGTGTGCCGTCGCCCTCGTCGAGGACGACGGAGGGTACCTGCTGGGTGGCGAGGGCCAGGGCGAGCGCGAGCCCGACCGGGCCGGCGCCCACGACGATCACCGGGTCCACGGCGCGCGACCTCCGCCCCGTACGGACAAGTGGGAAGCCGCGCAGGCGGCAGTGGACACAGGGTGCTCGATCACAGAACGTATGCAACCCACTGCCGGTGCTTGCGTCAAGTGACGGAGGCAGCGGCGCGGGGCCGCTGCCTCATTAATCGTCAGTTTGCCGCGCGCGGGGGCGCATTGGAGTCTCCCGGCGCGGGCGGCCGGGAGACTCCGCCGGGTGTCCCGCCGGGTGTCAGAGGGACGCGCCCGCGTCGGCGGGCGGGGCCGCCTCGGCCGGTGCGATACCGGTCTTGGCCCGGCGGCCGCGCTTCTCGATCCAGGTGGCGAGCGCGGACAGCAGCAGACACAGAACGATGTACAGCGTGCCGATCACGACGATCGTCGAGACGTACGGGTACATGCCGTTGACCATGGTGTTGCTCGCGATGAGGCGGGCGGTGTTCAGCAGCTCCGGGTAGAGGATCATGAAGCCGAGCGAGGTGTCCTTGAGGGTCACCACCAGCTGGCTGATGATCGTCGGGAGCATGGCGCGGACCGCCTGCGGGATCAGCACGCTGACCATGACCTGGGTCTTGCTCATGCCGAGCGCGTAGGCCGCCTCGCTCTGGCCGCGCGGCACCGCGTTGATGCCGGCGCGCAGCACCTCCGCCTGCACACAGCCGTTGTAGACCGACAGACCGATGGCCAGTGCCCACAGCGACGCGTCGGAGAGGAAGCCGGCCCACACCGCGTAGATGGTGATCAGCAGCGGGATCGAGCGGAAGAGCTCGATGAACCCGGTGGCCAGCCAGCTGATCGGCTTGTGGTCGGAGAGCCGGGCGACGGCCAGCAGCACTCCGAGCACCAGGGAGCCGACCGCGGCGAGGCCGAAGGCCTTGAGGGTGGCGAGCAGGCTCTCGGCGATGTTCTGCCGGATGCCCGCGTAGTTGAAGATGTCCCACATCTCCGGGGCCAGGTGGCCCTTGTTGCCCAGGCGGACGACGGCGACGACGATCAGCGCCAGGATGGCGGCCGAGCCGATGACCGTGTAGATCCGGTTGCGGACCTTGGCCTTGGGACCGGGGGCGTCGTAGAGAACGCTGGCACTCATCGTGCGACCTCCATACGGCGCTCGAAGAGACGGAACAGGCCGCTGATGGCGAAGGTGACGATCAGGTACCCGAGGGCGACGAAGACGAAGATCGGCAGGATGGCGTAGCCCTGCTCACTGAGCAGCTTCTGCACTCCGAAGAGTTCGGCGACGCCGAAGGCGCCCGCGATGGCCGAGTTCTTCGTCAGCGCGATGAAGATGCTGCTCAGCGGGGGCAGCACCGTCCTGGTGGCCTGCGGCAGGATGATCATGCGCAGCGTCTGGCCGAAGGTCATGCCCAGCGAACGGGCGGCCTCCGCCTGTCCGAGCGGCACCGTGTTGATGCCGGAGCGGACCGCCTCGCAGACGAATGCCGAGGTGTAGAAGCCCAGCGCGATGGCGCCGAGGAAGAAGGGGCTCATCCCGGGGAAGAAGATCTCCGGCACCACGAAGGTGGAGACGAGGAAGAGCAGGGTGAGCGGGGTGTTGCGCAGGATCGTCACCCAGACGGTTCCGAAGATGCGCAGCGGCGGCACGGGCGAGACCCGGCATCCGGCTATGAGCAGTCCCAGGACCATCGCGATCACGCCGCTGACCGCGGTGATGAACACGGTGCCCAGGAAGCCTTCGCGGAATTCCGGCAGATGGTCGGTCAGTACGTTCATGAGGTCTCCGCGTCGGCGGGCGGCGGCTTGGGGTCAAAAGGGCAGGAGGAGCGGCGCCCCGTACGGGCCCAACAGGCGTACGGGGCGCACGAGTCGGCCCGGGTGGCGGCCGACGGCTCCGGTCAGTAGTTCTCGACGGCCGGCGGCTCGGCGTACGTGGAGCCCGAGAGGCCCAGCGTCGAGTCGTAGATCTTCTTGTAGGTGCCGTCCTTGACGTGCTTCGTGATCGAGTCGTTGATCGCGGTGCGCAGCGCCTTGTCGTCCTTGCTCACGCCGATGCCGTACAGCTCGGTGGTGAACGGCTTGCCGACGACCTTGAGGTTGGTCGGGTTCTGCGCGGCGTAGCCCTTGAGGATCGAGTCGTCGGTGGTGACCGCGTCGACCTGCTTGGACAGGAGCTGCTGGACGCAGTCCGAGTACTTGCCGAGCTCGACGACCTCGGCCCCGTACTCGGGCTTCTTGATCTCCTGCAGCGGGGTCGAGCCCTTGATGGAGCAGACCTTCTTGCCCTTGACGGCTTCCTTGCCGGTGATGCTGTTCTCGTCCTTGCGGACCAGGAGGTCGGCGCCGGCCTTGTAGTACGGACCCGCGAAGCCGACCTGCTTCTTGCGCTTGTCGTTGATCGAGTACGTACCGACGTAGTAGTCGACCTGGCCCTGCGCGATGGTCGTCTCGCGGAGGTCGGAGTTGACCGTCTTCCACTCGATCTGCTCGGGCGAGAAGCCGAGGTCGGCGGCGATCATCGTGGCGATCTCGATGTCGAAGCCGGAGCGCTTCTTGGTCGCCTGGTCCTCGAAGCCGAGGTACGGCTGGTCGGCCTTGGCGCCGATGACCAGCTTGCCGCGGGTCTTGGCGGCCTTGAAGGCCGGCGAACCGTCGACCTTCGCGTCCTTGGCGACGGTGTACTTGGGGGCCGCGGGCGCGTCCTTGCCGCCGGGGGCCTTCCCGGCGTCACCGGCCGAGCCCTCCTTGCCGCCGCAGGCGGTGGCGGTCAGCGCGAGTGCGGCAGCCATGGCCGCGACGGCGGCTGTCTTGCGGAGCTTCATGGTGAACATCCCTTACGTCGGTAGGTCGTTGGCCGGGACTGCCGGCGAACAGTGAATCGGCGCGGGCGCCGGAGGACCGTCAGTGGTGCAGGATCTTCGACAGGAAGTCCTTGGCCCGGTCGCTACGAGGGTTGCTGAAGAACTGGTCCGGCGTGGCTTCTTCGACGATCTTCCCGTCCGCCATGAAGACGACCCGGTTCGCCGCCGAGCGCGCGAAGCCCATTTCGTGAGTGACGACCACCATGGTCATTCCGTCGCGGGCCAGCTGCTGCATGACCTCCAGAACCTCGTTGATCATCTCCGGGTCGAGCGCCGACGTGGGCTCGTCGAAGAGCATGACCTTCGGCTCCATGGCCAACGCCCGTGCGATGGCGACGCGTTGCTGCTGACCGCCGGAGAGCTGCGCCGGGTACTTGTCCGCCTGCGCGCCCACGCCCACCCGGTCGAGCAGGGTGCGGGCCTTCTCCTCCGCGGCCTTCTTGTCCGTTCCGCGAACCTTGATCTGGCCCAGCGTGACGTTCTCCAGGATCGTCTTGTGGGCGAAGAGGTTGAACGACTGGAACACCATGCCCACGTCGGAGCGCAGTCGCGCCAGCTCCTTGCCCTCCTGGGGCAGCGGCTTTCCGTCGATGCGGATGGCGCCCGAGTCGATCGTCTCCAGGCGGTTGATCGTGCGGCACAGCGTGGACTTCCCGGACCCGGAGGGTCCGATGACGACGACGACCTCGCCACGGGCGATGGTCAGGTCGATGTCCTGGAGCACATGCAGCGCGCCGAAGTGCTTGTTGACGTTGCTCAGGACCACCAGGTCCGTCGACGCGGGGACCGCGTCCTCGGCGCCCTTGGTCACTGAAACTCCGCTCATCGGCTTTTGCTCCGTCCTCCTCGGTTGGGAGGACCCTAGTCACCCAGTGCGACCAGCGTCATTACATCTGAGCGGAAATTGAGCATAACGATCCGGCCGCAACCGGACACTCTGCGTGAACGGGGCGCAGGGTGGGGATACCGGCTCCATAACGGAACAACCCCGTGATGAGAAGGGTCTTGACGGGGGCTGTCCGAATCGGCGTGGATGCCCTGTGGGTAAGAAGTGGGTAAGGATCGCCACGTGTCCTGTGGCGGCCGGCGACCCGCGCCCGTCACAGGTGGGCGGGAGCCCGCACACGTCAAGAGAGCGGACCGGAGGGGGTGCCACGTGAGACTGCTGCTCGTCGAGGACGACAACCACGTCGCCGCCGCCCTGTCCGCCGTGCTCACCCGGCACGGCTTCCAGGTCGTGCACGCCCGTAACGGCGAAGAGGCCCTCCAGGCGTTCCTGCCCGACGAGCGCGCCCCGGACGGCCAGGAGCCCTTCGGTGTGGTCCTGCTCGACCTGGGCCTGCCCGACCAGGACGGGTACGAGGTCTGCGGCAAGATCCGCAAGCGCACCAGCACCCCGGTGATCATGGTGACCGCGCGGGCCGACGTCCGCTCCCGCATCCACGGCCTCAACCTGGGCGCCGACGACTACGTCACCAAGCCGTACGACACCGGGGAACTCCTCGCCCGCATCCACGCGGTGAGCCGGCGCACCACCACCGGGGAGACGCCCGCCGTCCCCGCCGACACCACGGTCGACCTCGGACCGGTGCACATCGAGCTGCCCACCCGCCGCGTCAGCGTCGGCGGTACGGACGTCCAGCTGACCCGCAAGGAGTTCGACCTGCTCGCCCTCCTCGCCCAGCGGCCCGGGGTCGTCTTCCGGCGCGAGCAGATCATCAGCGAGGTCTGGCGCACCAGTTGGGAGGGGACCGGGCGCACGCTGGAGGTCCATGTGGCCTCACTGCGCTCCAAGCTGCGGATGCCCGCGCTGATCGAGACCGTCCGCGGGGTCGGCTACCGGCTGGTCGCCCCGAACACCACGGGCACCCCCGGCGCGTCCGGCGTACCCCGGGCCACGTAACACCTCGTGCGCACCCGCCTCCTTCCGCTCCTCATCATCCTGCTCGCGGGCATGCTGATCGCCTTCGGCTTCCCGCTGGCGGTACGGGAGGCGGCGGCCCAGCAGCAGCAGGTGGTGGTCGACCGGATCGACGACACCGCACGCTTCGCCGCCCTCGCCCAGTTCGTCACCGAACGCACCACCAGCAACGAACGCCGCGACACCCTGGAGACCGAACTCGCCCGCTACCACGCGGTGTACGGGATCCGGGTGGGCGTCTTCTACCGGGACGGCGGCGTCATGGCGGCGGCACCCGTCGACTGGACCGTGCAGGCCGCCGGCGATCTGGGCAAGGACGCGTTCCAGGAGGCCCTGGCCGGCCGCCGCAGCCACGACCCGCCGCAGGTCTGGCCCTGGCAGGAGCACACCCTCGTGGTGGCCTCGCCGGTGGTGCGGGACGGGGACGTGGTCGCGGTGGTGGTCACCGACTCGCCCACCGGACAGCTGAGCTCCCGCATCCTGCACGACTGGCTGCTGATCGCGGCGGGCGAGTTCGCCGCCCTGTTCGTGGCCATCGGCGCGGCCTTCCGGCTGACCGGCTGGGTGCTGAGGCCGGTACGCGTCCTGGACGCGGCGACCCACGACATAGCGACCGGCCGGATGAAGTCGCGGGTGGCCCCCTCGGGCGGCCCGCCCGAGCTGCGACGGCTGGCCCGGTCCTTCAACGAGATGGCGGACAACGTCGAGGACGTCCTCGAACAGCAGCGCGCCTTCGTCGCCGACGCCTCCCACCAGTTGCGCAACCCGCTGTCCGCCCTGCTGCTGCGCATCGAACTGCTCGCCCTGGAGCTTCCCGAGGGCAACGAGGAGATCGGCTCGGTCCGCACCGAGGGCAAGCGCCTCGCCCGGGTCCTCGACGACCTCCTCGACCTCGCCCAGGCCGAACACGCCCCGGCCGACCTGCGGTTGATCGACCTCGGCGAACTGGCCACCGAGCGGGTCGCCGCCTGGTCCCCGCTCGCCGAGGACAAGGGGGTGCGCCTGCTGCGCGGCGGCCCCGAGGCGGTCACCGCGTGGGCCGACCCCGTCACCCTCTCCAGCGCGCTGGACGCGGTGATCGACAACGCCCTGAAGTTCACGCCCACCGACGAGGAGGTCACGGTCGAGGTCGCCTCCGACGGCGGGGTCTGCACGGTGGTCGTGGCCGACGGCGGCCCCGGCCTCACCGAGGACGAACTCACCCGCGTCGGCGACCGGTTCTGGCGCAGCAACCACCACCAGAACATCAAGGGCTCCGGACTCGGCCTGTCCATCTCCCGTGCCCTGCTCCTGGCGAGCCGCGGCACCATCGACTACGAGGCCAACGAACCGCACGGACTGCGCGTGACGGTCACCGTCCCGCGCACCGAACCGTGATCCCGTCCGGTTCCGGTTCCGGTGCTGACTCCCGCCGCTACGGCTTCGCCGACCGGTAGTAGAGGGCCGCGCCCTCGTGCAGGGGGAGCGGATCGGTGTAGATCGCGGTCCGCAGGTCCACCAGCTGTGCCGCGTGCACCTGCCGTCCGATCCGGTCCCGGCTGGCGATCACCGTCTCGGTGAAGCGCTTCGTCAGCTCGGGGTCCGTGCGGTCCGTGGTGACCAGCAGATTGGCCACCGCGACCGTCGGTACGGCCGCGTGGTTGCTCACCTTGGCGTAGGCGTCCGCCGGCATCACGGCCGACCGGTAGTAACGGGTGATGTCACCTGGCTTCTGCAGGGCCTCCACCAGCTCCGGGCCGAGCGGAACCAGCCGTACCGGCATCCGCTCGGACAGGTCGCGCACCGCGCTGGTGGGCAGTCCGCCCGACCAGAAGAAGGCGTCGATGGTGCGTGCCTCCAGCCGCCCCGGCATCGTGTCGATCCCTATCGAGACGGGCTTCACGTCCCGCTCGGGGTCGAGCCCGGCCGCCGTCAGCAGCCGGTTCGACACCAGCCGCACCCCCGACCCCTCCTGCCCGACCGCCACCTGCCGGCCCCGCAGATCCGCCACCGAGCGGATCTCGGAGTCCTTCGGCACGACCAGCTGCACGTAGTCGTCGTACAGCCGCGCGCAGCCGCGCAGCCGGTCCGCCCCCTTGCGCCCGCTGCGCTGGTACTTCGCCACCGCGTCGGCCGTCGCGATCGTGAAGTCGGCATCCCCGGACGCCACCCTGGCGAGATTCTCCTGGGACCCCTGACTGGTTTGCAGCCGCACCGCCAGCTCCGGCATGTCCCGCCGCAGCGCCTCCTCCAGCAGCACCCCGTACCGCTGGTAGACCCCGGTGCGGACGCCCGTGCTGAAGGTGATCTCCCCCTTCGGGGCGGGGGCGCCGGTCGGCAGCAGCCACCACAGCAGCAGCCCGCACACGGCGAGCACGGCCACCGCGCCCTGGAGGGCACGACGGCGTCCGATACGGGCGAGCACGGGGAACATGCGGCGATCCTGCCAGCTCACCGCCCCCGCGGACCAGAGGGGAGACCGCCCGGCGCCCCGAGCGCGGCGGGCCCCGTACCCTGGTGGGCGAGATGAGCGAGAAGACATACGAGGTGCGCACTTACGGGTGCCAGATGAACGTCCACGACTCCGAGCGCCTGTCGGGCCTTCTGGAGGGCGCGGGATATGTCCGCGCGCCCGAAGGGGCCGACGGCGACGCCGACGTCGTCGTCTTCAACACGTGCGCGGTCCGCGAGAACGCCGACAACAAGCTGTACGGCAATCTCGGACGGCTCGCGCCGATGAAGACCAAGCGGCCCGGCATGCAGATCGCCGTCGGCGGCTGCCTGGCCCAGAAGGACCGCGACACCATCACCAAGCGCGCCCCCTGGGTCGACGTGGTCTTCGGCACCCACAACATCGGCAAGCTGCCGGTGCTGCTGGAGCGCGCCCGCATCCAGGAAGAGGCGCAGGTCGAGATCGCGGAGTCGCTGGAGGCGTTCCCCTCGACGCTGCCCACGCGCCGCGAGAGCGCCTACGCGGCCTGGGTCTCCATCTCCGTCGGCTGCAACAACACCTGCACCTTCTGCATCGTGCCCGCGCTGCGCGGCAAGGAGAAGGACCGAAGGACCGGCGACATCCTCGCGGAGATCGAGGCCCTGGTCGCCGAGGGCGTCTCCGAGATCACCCTCCTCGGCCAGAACGTCAACGCCTACGGCTCCGACATCGGTGACCGCGAGGCCTTCAGCAAGCTGCTGCGCGCCTGCGGGAAGATCGAGGGCCTGGAGCGCGTCCGCTTCACCTCGCCGCACCCCCGCGACTTCACCGACGACGTGATCGCCGCCATGGCCGAGACGCCGAACGTGATGCCGCAGCTGCACATGCCGCTCCAGTCCGGCTCGGACACCGTCCTGAAGGCGATGCGCCGCTCCTACCGGCAGGAGCGCTTCCTCGGCATCATCGAGAAGGTGCGCGCCGCGATGCCGGACGCCGCCATCTCGACCGACATCATCGTGGGCTTCCCCGGCGAGACCGAGGAGGACTTCGCGCAGACGATGCACACGGTCCGCGAGGCCCGCTTCGCCAACGCCTTCACCTTCCAGTACTCCATCCGCCCCGGCACCCCCGCGGCCACCATGGACGACCAGATCCCCAAGGAGGTCGTCCAGGAGCGCTACATGCGTCTGGTCGCCCTCCAGGAGGAGATCTCGTGGGAGGAGAACAAGAAGCAGGTCGGCCGCACTCTGGAGGTCATGGTCGCGGAGGGCGAGGGCCGCAAGGACGGCGCCACCCTGCGCCTCTCCGGCCGCGCCCCGGACAACCGGCTGGTGCACTTCACCAAGCCCGCGCAGGACGTGCGCCCCGGTGACGTGGTGACGGTCGAGATCACCTACGCCGCCCCGCACCACCTGCTCGCCGAGGGGGAGACCACGGCCGTGCGCCGCACCCGCGCCGGTGACGCCTGGGAGAAGCGCAACGCGGAGCCCCAGCAGGGCCCCGGCGTCATGCTGGGCCTGCCGAAGATCGGCGTACCGGAGCCGCTGCCGGCCGCTACGGGCGGCTGCAGCATCAACTGACCGGAGGGCCGGGGCCCGTTCGGCGGAGAGGGGGCCCGCGGTCCGCTGCGGGCCGCCGCCGGACGGAGCGGCGGTGTGCGGCGCGCGCCCCGGGCGCGTGCGCTCGGTGCGGACCCATGGCGCGTGTGCGCGGTGCGGGCCCCGGGCGTGATCTTGCGTTCCCGGCTCCGCGTTAGGCTGCCGGACATGCTCGTAGCCGCCGCCGTATGCCCCTGCCCGCCGCTGCTCGTCCCCCAGGTCGCCGCGGGTGCCGCGGCCGAACTCGACGCCGCCAGGGACGCCTGCGCCGACGCGCTGGGCGTCCTGGCCGCCGCCCGGCCCGATCTGCTGGTCGTGCTCGGCCCCGCAGGACCGGAGGGCGAGGGTCCGTACCCGCAGGGCGCCCGGGGGAGCTTCGCGGGCTTCGGGGTGGACCTGGAGGTCTCGCTGGGCGCCGCCCCCGCCGGGGACGCCGCAGGAGGAGGTGGTACGGCCGCCGGGGATGCGCCGGAGCGTGTGCTGCCGCCCTCCCTCGCGGTGGCCTCCTGGCTCCTGGACCGTACGGGCTGGGCGTACGCCCCCGTGGCGGGACTGGGCGTCGGGGAGGAGTCGGCCGCCGCGCGCTGTGCCGAGGAGGGGCGGCGGCTCGCGGGGCGGGCCGACCGGGTGGCCCTGCTGGTGATGGGCGACGGCAGCGCCTGCCGCACCCTGAAGGCGCCCGGGTACCTGGACGAGCGCGCCGAGGGCTTCGACGCCGACGCCGCGCGGGCACTGGGCGCCGCCGACACCGCCGCCCTGCTCGCGACGGACGAGGAGCTGGCCCGTGCCCTCAAGGTGTCGGGGCGTGCCCCCTGGCAGGTGCTCGCGGGCGCCGCGGACGGGGCGGGCCTGGGCGGTCAGCTGCTGTACGAGGACGCTCCGTACGGCGTGGGGTACTTCGTCGCGGCCTGGTCCTAGAGCCTCGGCCATCCGGAAATCCCCGCGGTTGCCGAACCACCGGAATCCCTTTCCCGGCCCGCCGTTCCCCCGTCGCTTTCGACTGCCTTGTTGAATTTCCAAGGTGCCTGTTCTGATACGGGAACGGCCGCGGAACCGAAAAGGTTCCACGGCCGTTCCCGTTGTTCTTCACTCGTACCCGGCGGCCTCAGGAGGCCGGCGGCGGAGTCGGCGGAGTGCCGCCGTCGTCCTTCGTGGAGAGGCGGTCCAGGGCGTCCTTCGCCTTGCCCGTTCCCGACTGGATCTGGTTGCTGTACTTGCCCTTGGTCTTGGAGTCGACGGCCTGGGCGGCCTTGTCGAGGCCCTGCTCGATCTTGCCCCCGTGCTGTTGCGCGAGGTCCGCGGCCTTTTCCTTCGCAGGGGCCAGTTTGGCCTTCAAATTGTCCAGGAAACCCATGGGTCACCTTCCCTCGTGAGGAGCGTTCGGTTCCGGCCGGTGGCCGGAACTCTCTATTTGTGGGCGGTTTCGCCTACCTGATTGTCCGCTGCCACGTCGGCGGACTGCTGCTTGGGGATCTCCAGCGCGTCCGTGGCGGCCGGCTCGGCGTCCTTCTGCTCCTCCGTCGTGGCCGCCGGGACGTCCGCGGCGGACTCGGCCGCAGCCGCGTCGGACGTGGCCTCCTCGGCGGTCACCGACCCGCTGCCGGCGGTCTCCGGCTCCTCGGCAACGGCAACCTCCTCCACGGCTTCGGCCGCCGGAGCATCGGTCTGCTCCTTCTCGGCCGACACCTCGGCGGCGTCCTTGGACTTCCGGCGAAACAGTGCAAAAACGCCCATATCTACTCCATACGGTACTCGTGTGGGCGAAATTCCGCGTCGTCCGGTGCGTCCCATTGCGCCGCCCGGAGACAACCGGCCCGTGAACCGGCGTGCGGAACCTCGCAACAGGCAACGACCCCGCCCGTACGCCGTCACGTCGCTCGTTCGGGGACATGTCCCGGGGTTTGCGAGACTGGGGCAGTGAGAACTGCAGCTCCCGCACCGCGGGTCATCGCCGTCGTCGGTCCCACCGCGGCCGGAAAGTCCGATCTGGGCGTCGCCCTGGCCCAGCACTTCGGCGGCGAGGTTGTCAACGCCGACTCCATGCAGCTCTACCGGGGGATGGACATCGGGACCGCCAAACTGACGACCGAGGAACGCGGAGGCGTCCCGCACCACCTCCTCGACATCTGGGACGTCACCGTCACGGCCAACGTCGCCGAGTACCAGCGCCTCGCCCGCAAGGAGATCGACCGGCTGCTCGCCGAGGGCCGCACCCCCGTCCTCGTCGGCGGCTCCGGCCTCTACGTCAAGGGCGCCATCGACGCCATGGAGTTCCCCGGTACCGACCCCGAGGTGCGCGCCCGGCTGGAGGCCGAGCTCGCCGAGCGGGGCCCCGGCGCGCTCCACCAGAGGCTGGCCGGGGCCGACCCCGCCGCGGGCAGCGCGATCCTCCCCAGCAACGGCCGCCGCATCGTCCGCGCCCTCGAAGTGATCGAGATCACCGGACGTCCTTTCACCGCCAGCCTGCCCGGCCACGAGTCGGTCTACGACACCGTGCAGATCGGCGTCGACGTGGCCCGCCCTGAGCTCGACGAACGCATCTCCGCGCGCGTGGACCGCATGTGGGACGCGGGGCTGGTGGAGGAGGTCCGCACGCTGGAGGAGCAGGGGCTGCGCGAGGGCCTCACCGCCTCCAGGGCCCTGGGATACCAGCAGGTACTGGCCGCGCTCGCCGGTGACTGCACCGACGACCAGGCGCGCGCCGAGACCGTGCGCGCCACCAAGAGGTTCGCCCGCCGCCAGGACTCCTGGTTCCGCCGCGACCCCCGCGTCCACTGGCTGAGCGGCGCCGCCGAGCACCGTGCGGAACTCCCGCACCAGGCGCTGGCGTTGCTCGAACGGGCGGTCACAGCCTGATCACGTGATGGCATCGGGACGCTCAGGCCGTCATTCGGGCGTCCGCGCGCGTGCCATCATCGAGCTTCGATCGACTGTTGGAGTCCGAGTGGGGAGGGCGCGTGGCGATGGAGGCCGGCCCTCGCGACACAGCACAGGAAGAACCGGAGCGGTTGAGTCCTGACGGGCCCGGAGAGCAGCCCATGAGACCGGGGGACATCCCTCCGGGAGAGATTCCCGACGGCCCCGAGTCCGAGGTCCCCGGACTTCCCGACGCCGAGGCCGAGGTCGAGGTCGAGCTGCGTCCGCAGCGCAGGCTGCGGATCTGGCAGCTGGCGCCGATCGTGTCCCTGGCCGCCGTCGGCTCGCTGATGTTCGCCTTCCCGCTGGCCTTCGAGATCGGCGACGGGGGCGCGGTCGTGGCCATGCTCGGTCTGCTGATCAGCGGCTGCGCCGCAGGCTGGGGAATGATGGCGGCCCGCCGCGTCGGCTACACCTGGCCCGGCCTGCCCGCCCGGGGCTCCGGCGGGCGCGCCGACTGGCGGGTGGCCGTCCTGTACGCGGCCGTGTGCGTGACGCTCGTCGCCCTGGCCGTCTGGCGCGTCGCCCGGCTCCGCTGACGCCGGGGACCGGCTGTCGGACCCGCCCTTTACGATGGATCGCGTGACCACCGCACCCGCCGCCCCCGCACCGATCGCCTTCCTCAAGGGCCACGGCACCGAGAACGACTTCGTGATCGTTCCCGACCCGGAGAACGCCCTTGAGCTGCCCGCCTCCGTCGTCGCCCGGCTCTGCGACCGCCGGGCCGGAATCGGCGGCGACGGGCTGCTGCACGTCGTGCGGTCCGCCGCGCACCCCGACGCGCACGCGATGGCGGACCGGACCGAGTGGTTCATGGACTACCGCAACGCGGACGGATCCGTCGCCGAGATGTGCGGCAACGGCGTACGCGTCTTCGCCCGCTACCTCCAGCACGCGGGGCTGACCGACGGCGGCGACCTCGACATCGCCACCCGGGGCGGCGTCAAGCGCGTCCACCTCGACAAGGACGGCGGCATCACCGTCTCCATGGGCCGCGCCGTGCTGCCCGGGGGCGAGGTCACCGTCTCCGTCGGCGAGCGCTCCTGGCCCGCCCGCAACGTCAACATGGGCAACCCGCACGCCGTCGCCTTCGTCGAGGACCTGGCGCACGCCGGGAACCTCTACACCGCGCCGCCGTTCAGCCCCGCCACCGCCTACCCGGACGGGGTGAACGTCGAGTTCGTCGTCGACCGGGGCCCGGGGCACGTCGCCATGCGCGTGCACGAGCGCGGCGCCGCCGAGACCCGCTCCTGCGGCACCGGCGCGTGCGCGGTGGCCGTGGCCGCGGCCCGCCGCGACGGGCAGGACCCGGGCGTCACCGGCACCCCGGTCACGTACACCGTGGACGTCCTCGGCGGACGTCTGGTGATCACCGAGCTGCCCGACGGCTCGATCGAGATGACCGGGCCCGCGGTGATCGTCGCCGAGGGACGGATCGACCCGTCGTGGCTGGAATCCCTCGAAAGCGGCGGCGCATAGCGCTTCGCTCGAATGGGTGATCCGCTTCACGCCTGGCGGGACCCGGTCAGTACCGCACGGTGGGCTCGATAGCATCAAGCACCGGCCCGGACGGGACACTCCCGACGAAGGCAGGGGGAGCCACCACCCGCCCACCGCCGGTCGAGGCTGCCGGAGGTGCCCATGAGTGCAGAGGCCACCAATCCCAACGGTGTGTCCCCGGAGGTCCGCCCGCCCGCCCAGCCGGCGGCACTCCAGCGGACCGCGCAGAGCCGCAGGCGCGGTCGTCCCAGGATCGACCTGCGCAGGCTCGGCCGGGCCGCCCTGCTCGGCTCCGCCGCCCGCGGCCGGACCCCCGACGCGATCGCCCACGTGGCCGAGGCCCATCGCGCCCACCATCCGGACGCCGACCTCACGATCCTCAGCAGGGCGTACGTACTGGCCGAGTCGTCGCACCGCGGTCAGATGCGCAAGAGCGGCGAGCCGTACATCACCCACCCGCTGGCCGTCACGCTGATCCTCGCCGAGCTGGGCGCCGAGACCACCACCCTGACCGCGTCCCTGCTCCACGACACCGTCGAGGACACCGACGTGACCCTCGATCAGGTGCGGGAGCAGTTCGGCGACGAGGTGTGCTTCCTCGTCGACGGCGTCACCAAGCTGGAGAAGGTCGACTACGGGGCCGCCGCCGAGCCCGAGACCTTCCGCAAGATGCTCGTCGCCACCGGCAACGACGTACGCGTCATGTCGATCAAGCTCGCCGACCGGCTGCACAACATGCGCACCCTCGGCGTGATGCGCCCCGAGAAACAGGTCCGCATCGCCAAGGTCACCCACGACGTCCTCATCCCGCTCGCCGAACGGCTCGGCGTGCAGGCGCTCAAGACCGAGCTGGAGGACCTGGTCTTCGCGATCCTCCAGCCCGAGGCGAACGCGGCCACGCGCGCGCTGATCGAGGCGAACGCCGCCCACGGCGACCCGCTCGCCCCGATCGCCGACAGCGTCCGCGGCGTCCTCAAGGAGGCAGGCATCACCGCCGAGGTGGTCGTCCGGCCCCGGCACTCCGTCTCCGTGCACCGCGTGTCCGACAAGCGGGGCGAACTGCGCGGCACCGACTTCGGGAGGCTGCTCGTCCTGGTGGGGGAGGACGCCGACTGCTACGCGGTCCTCGGTGAACTGCACACCTGCTTCACCCCGGTGATCTCCGAGTTCAAGGACTTCATCGCCTCGCCCAAGTTCAACCTGTACCAGTCGCTGCACACCGCGGTGGCGGGCGGCGACGGTGCGGTCGCCGAGATCCTCATCCGCACCCACCAGATGCACAAGGTCGCCGAGGCGGGCGTCGTCGCGCTCGGCAACCCGTACGCCCAGCCCGACACCGCGGAGGCCGCCCAGGACGGCGAACGGGTCGACCCCACCCGGCCCGGCTGGCTCTCCCGGCTGCTGGAGTGGCAGGAGGCCACCCCCGACCCGGACGCCTTCTGGAGCTCGCTGCGGGCGGACCTCGCCCAGGACCGGGAGATCACCGTCTTCCGCTCCGACGGCGGCACCCTCGGCCTGCCCGCGGGCGCCAGCTGCGTCGACGCCGCGTACGCGCAGTACGGCGAGGCGGCCCACGCCTGCATCGGCGCGCGCGTCAACGGGCGTCTGGCGACGCTCAGTACGGTGCTGCGCGACGGCGACAGCGTGCAACTGCTGCTGGCCCAGGACGCGGCCTCCGGGCCCTCCCCGGACTGGCTCGACCACGCCCGCACCCCGGCCGCCCGCATCGCCATCGCCGGCTGGCTCGCCGACGCGGACACCACGCACGACGCGGCCCCGCCGAAGGCCGACAGCGCCGACTCCGGGCCCTCCGGGGACACGACGCCCCCGGAGTCCGGCCCGGTGCTCCCCGGCGCCCAGACGGCCCCTGAGGGCCCCGCACGGCAGCCCGCGGCGGCCGTCGCAGCCGTGGAGAACGCGGTGACCGACCTGCCGGACGCCAGCGTGCGGATGGCCGGGTGCTGTACACCCGTACCGCCCGACCGGGTGCTGGGCTTCGCCGTGCGCGGCGGGGTCGTCACCGTCCACCGCGAGGGGTGCGCCGCGGTGGCCCGGATGCGGGCGCTCGGGCGCGAGCCCGTCGGAGTGCGCTGGCAGGACACGGCGGACTGCCGGGTCACCCTGATCGCCGAATCGTTTGGCCGCCCGCATCTGCTCGCCGACCTCACCGAAGCCATCGCCACCGCCGGCGCCGAGGTGGTGTCGGCGACCGTCGAGCCGCCGTCGGAGCAGCGGGTGCGGCACACCTACACCCTCCAACTCCCCGACGCCACGGGCCTGCCCGCGCTGATGCGCGCGATGCGCGAAGTGGCCGGGGTGTACGACGTCAGCCGTACGCAGAACACGGCGACCGCCTGACCAGGCCGCACGCCGGGTGTCCGGCCCCGCGACCGGCGCCCCGCCCTCCCGCCCGGCGGCACGCGCGCGTGGCCATGCCCTGCGGTGGTCAAACAGATCCCGGCGCCGCTCGTTCGGGTGGTGCCCGCGCGCCCGTCCCCCGGTGCGGCCGTGCACGCTGGTAGCGGTGGTCCATGCAGCTCACCCCACCGCGCCTGCGTGCCGCACTGCTGGCCGCCGCCTCCGTCGCCCTCCTCGGAGCCGGCCTGCCCGCCCCCGGCCCCCTCGGCATCGGCGACCCGCTCTTCCCGAACCTGGGCAACCCCGGGTACGACGTCCTCTCGTACGACATCGACCTGACCTACGGCGGCGACAACAGCAAGCCGCTGGCCGCCGTCACCACGATCCGGGCGCGTGCGACGCAGCGGCTGGAGCACCTCAACCTCGACTTCGCGCACGGCACCGTCCAGTCCGTCGACGTGAACGGCACACGCGCCGGGTTCACCACCACCGGCGAGGACCTGGTGATCACCCCCGCGAAGGCCGTCCGTGAGGGCCGCCGCACGGTCATCACCGTCAAGCACACCAGCAACCCCGCCGCGAACAGCGCCGACGGCGGCTGGGTGCGCACCGCCGACGGGCTCGCCATGGCCAACCAGGCGGACGCCGCGCACCGCGTCTTCCCCTGCAACGACCACCCCTCCGACAAGGCGTACTTCACCTTCCGGGTGACCGCCCCCAAGGGCAGGACGGTCGTCGCCAACGGACTGCCCGCCGCAGCGCCGCGCACGCTGAAGGGCCTCAAGGGAGCCAAGGACGGGGTGTCCTGGACCTACCGCACCCGCCACCCCATGGCCACCGAACTCGCCCAGGTGTCCATCGGCGACTCCGCGGTACTGCACCGGACCGGCCCGCACGGACTGCCCGTGCGCGACGTGGTGCCCGCCGCCGACACCGAACTGCTGGAACCCTGGCTGAGGAAGACCCCGGAACACCTCCGCTGGATGGAGGAGCGGGTCGGTCGCTACCCGTTCGAGACCTACGGCGTGCTCGTCGCGCAGGCCACCACCGGGTTCGAGCTGGAGACCCAGACCCTGTCGCTCTTCGAGCGCGGACTGTTCACCGGCACCGGCTTCCCCGAGTGGTACGTCGACTCGATCATGGTCCACGAGCTGGCCCACCACTGGTTCGGCAACAGCGTCTCGCCCCGCTCCTGGTCCGACCTGTGGCTCAACGAAGGACACGCCACCTGGTACGAGGCGCTCTACGCGGACAAGCACCGCCCGCTGGAGGCGCGGATGAAGGCGGCGTACGGACAGTCCGACGGATGGCGGCGCGCGGGCGGCCCGCCGGCCGCGCCCAGGCCCTCCGAACCCGGCCAGAAGATCAGCATCTTCCGCCCCGTGGTGTACGACGGCAGCGCACTGGTGCTCTACGCCCTGCGCCAGGAGGTCGGCGAGGCCGCGTTCGCGACGATCGAGCGACGCTGGGTGAGCGGGCACCGCGACTCGGTGGCCACCACCAAGGACTTCGTGACCTTGGCCTCCGAGGTCGCGGGACGCGACCTCGCCCCGTTCTTCGAGCAGTGGCTCTACGGCGAGCGGACGCCGCCGATGCCGGGGCACCCGGACTGGCGCAGCGCGACGGCGGACGGCCCCGGCAGGCCTGCGAACCACTGAGTCGGCGCGTCGCGGACACCGGGCCGAAGGCCGATAAACCCGTGTGACGACAGGGCTGTGCCGTGCGACCATCAACGGGTCGACGGCGCTGCCGGACGGGAATCATTTACCGGGAACCTTCGGGAATCATCCGGGACCGTTACGCGTTGTGACTGTCGACGGAGGCTTTTTCCGGGCCTCCTCACACCGACACGACGACGTAAGGATCCAATGACCCCCTCCACTTCTTCCCCTTCCACGAACGACAACATCACAGACAGCCTGCGGGCCGATGCCCTGATGGAAGAGGACGTCGCCTGGAGCCACGAGATCGACGGAGAGCGGGACGGCGACCAGTTCGACCGCTCCGAGCGTGCCGCGCTGCGACGCGTGGCCGGCCTCTCCACCGAGCTCGAGGACGTCACCGAAGTCGAGTACCGGCAGCTGCGCCTGGAGCGCGTCGTGCTGGTCGGTGTGTGGACCTCGGGGACCGCGCAGGACGCGGACAACTCCCTCGCGGAGCTGGCGGCGCTCGCCGAGACGGCCGGAGCCCTGGTGCTCGACGGTGTCGTCCAGCGGCGCGACAAGCCGGACCCGGCGACGTACATCGGCTCGGGCAAGGCGCAGGAGCTGCGGGACATCGTCCTGGAGACCGGCGCCGACACCGTCGTCTGCGACGGTGAGCTCAGCCCCGGCCAGCTCATCCACCTGGAGGACGTCGTCAAGGTCAAGGTGGTCGACCGGACGGCCCTGATCCTCGACATCTTCGCCCAGCACGCCAAGTCCCGTGAGGGCAAGGCGCAGGTCGCACTCGCGCAGATGCAGTACATGCTGCCGCGACTGCGCGGCTGGGGTCAGTCGCTGTCCCGGCAGATGGGTGGCGGCGGCGGTGGCGGCATGGCCACCCGTGGTCCCGGTGAGACCAAGATCGAGACGGACCGCCGTCGGATCCGCGAGAAGATGGCGAAGATGCGCCGGGAGATCGCGGAGATGAAGACCGGCCGCGAGATCAAGCGCCAGGAGCGCAGGCGCAACAAGGTGCCCTCGGTCGCCATCGCCGGGTACACCAACGCGGGCAAGTCCTCGCTGCTCAACCGCCTCACCGGCGCGGGCGTACTGGTGGAGAACGCGCTGTTCGCCACCCTCGACCCGACCGTGCGCCGTGCCGAGACGCCCAGCGGGCGCCTCTACACGCTGGCGGACACCGTCGGATTCGTCCGGCACCTGCCGCACCACATCGTCGAGGCGTTCCGCTCCACGATGGAGGAGGTCGGCGACTCCGACCTCATCCTGCACGTCGTGGACGGCTCGCACCCGGCGCCCGAGGAGCAGCTGGCCGCCGTGCGCGAGGTGATCCGGGACGTCGGCGCGCTCGACGTGCCGGAGATCGTCGTGATCAACAAGGCGGACGCGGCCGACCCGGTCGTGCTCCAGCGGCTGCTGCGCATCGAGAAGCGTGCCATCGCGGTCTCGGCCCGTTCCGGCCAGGGCATCGAGGAACTCCTCGAACTCATCGACCGCGAACTGCCGCGCCCCGCGGTGGAGATCGACGCGCTCGTGCCGTACACCCAGGGCGGGCTGATCTCCCGGGTGCACGCCGAGGGTGAGGTGCTCTCCGAGGAGCACACCGCCGAGGGCACGCTGCTCAAGGCACGGGTGCATCCGGAACTGGCGGCGGAGTTCGAGCCGTTCGTCCCGGCCGCGCACTGACCGGGCGACACTGACAACGGCCGAAGGCCCGTACCTCCACCTCGGAGGTACGGGCCTTCGGTCATGCGGCGGCGGTTACCTGCTGCCGTACTTCTTGCTCATCATCGTGTAGATCTGCTGTGCGCCCGGCCCGAGCCGGGGGCCGGCCAGCCACTCGTGGGTGACCGGGCCGATCGAGGTGTTGGAAACCAGCGCCAGCTGCCCGTTCGGCTTCGCCATGAACCAGCCGCCGCCGGAGGAACCGCCGGTCATGGTGCAGCCGATGCGGTGCATCGTCGGCGTGGTCGAGCTGATCGACAGACGGTTCGGACGGTCGATGCACTTGTGCATGATCACGCCGTTGTAGGGCGGGCCCTGCGGGTAGCCCCAGGCGCCCATGGAGCCGATCCGCCGGGTGTCGGGAGCCTGGAAGTCGACCGCGATGGCCGCGCCGACCGTCTCCTCCAGCGACTTGCCGCTGCCGTTCTCGGGCTTCACGTGCAGCACGGCGTAGTCGTACGGTGCGCCGGTGCCGCCGGTCGGGCCGCCGTCGCGGATCCACTCGCCGGAGGTCGACGCCCAGTCCGCCCAGAAGGCGCCGTACGGTGCGTGCTCCTCGTACGGGGCGTTCTGGAGAGCGGCCGGGGACTTGCCGTTGTTGTTGTACGCGGGGACGAAGGTGAGGTTGCGGTACCAGCCGCCCGCCGCGCCCGCGTGCACACAGTGCCCGGCGGTCCACACGAGGTTGGACTTGCCCGGGTTGTTCACGTCCTTGATGACGGTGCCGGAGCAGACCATGTGGCCCTTGGGGCTGTCGAAGAACAGCTTGCCCACCGGGGCGCCGTGGCGGGTGTACGGAGTCTTCTCTGGCACCGCGCGGACGGGGCGCGGGTCCGGGTCGGAGAGGCCCTGGCCGCCGGAGAGGTCACCGGCCGCCATCGTCTTGGCCGGGTCGGACGCGGTGCGCATCCGCTCCGGCTTCCACAGGCCGGCGATGACCGGGTTGACGAAGTCCTTCGCCTCCCGCAGCCACTTGTCCTTGTCCCAGTTCTGCCATTCGCCGTTCTTCCACTTCTCCGGGTCGACGCCGTGCTCCTTGAGCTTGTCGGCGATGTCCTTGGGAAGTGCGATGTCCCCGTTGCCCTGGTCGCCCGCGGGCTTCGCGGCGTCGGAGGCGGCGGCCGTCGGTTTGTCGGTCGCCTTGTCCTCGGTGGGGCCGCAGGCCGTGGCCGTCAGCGCGAGGGCCGCGGCGAGGCCGGTGGCGGCCAGCAGCGGACGTATGGATCGCATGGAAAGTGTCCCCCTGGGTGCTTTCATTCAGATGTGTCGATCTCGTGCGTCGTTCGTGCGGGTTCGTCGTGCGGATGTGTCATGCGCGTGTCATGTCGGACGTGGGCGGGTGCCCGCGCGAATCCGCAGTGGGGAACGTAGCAGAGGGGGGCCTCGGGTACCTGCGCCGAAGGCCCCCCACCGGGCCGTTCGCTAGCGCGCGCCGGCCTTGTCGTAGATGGCCTTCGCCTCGGGGCCGAGCCGCGGCCCGGCCAGCCAGCCGGCCGTGACCGGGCCGATCGAGGTGTTGGAGACCAGCGCGGGCTTGCCGTCCTGGCCCTGCGCCACCCAGCCGCCGCCGGACGAACCGCCGGTCATGGTGCAGCCGATGCGGTACATGGTCGGCTGCGCGGGCTTCACCGAGAGCCGACCCGGCTTGTCCGTGCACTGGAACATGCGCTCACCGTCGAACGGCGGAGCCGCCGGGTATCCGGTCGCCTGCATGCTCGCGATCTTCGGCACGGCCGGTGCGTTGAACTCGACCGGCAGCGCGGTGCCGACCGTCTCCTCCAGCGACTTGCCGGTGTTGGTCTCCGGCGTGACGCTCAGCACCGCGAAGTCGTACGGGGCGCCCTCGCCGCCGGTCGGACCGCCCTGTGCGATCCACTGGTCGGACGTGTGCGCGCTCCTGGCCCACCACAGGCCGTAGGGGGCGAGCTCCTCGCGGGTGGGCTTCGACGCGGGCGACTTGGCCTGGTCGTTGTACGAGGGGACGAAGGTGATGTTGCGGTACCAACCGCCCTTCTTGCCCGCGTGTACGCAGTGGCCCGCGGTCCACACCAGGTTGGACTTGCCCGGGTGCGCCGGGTCCTTCACCACCGTGGCCGAGCACGCCATCGAACCCTCGGGGGAGTCGAAGAGGAGGCGGCCGGACGCCGGTGCGCTGGAGTGGTACGGGGTCTTGGCGGCCCGTGCGGGCAGCCGGGCGGGGGTCGGGTCGGTGACTCCCTTGTCGCCCGAGATGTCATTGTCGACGGGCTGCTTCGGCGGCTTGTCCGCGTCCTTCATCCGGTCCGGGTCCCACAGGCCCGCGATGATCGGGTTGACGAAGTCCTCGGCCTCGCGCAGCCAGTCGTCCTTGTTCCAGTTCTTCCACTCGCCGCCCTTCCACTTGTCCAGGTCGATCCCGTGCTCCTTGAGCCGGTCCTTGAGATCGTCCGGAATCGTGATCTTGCCGTCGCCGGAGCCGCCCGAGGTGCCCGCGGAGTCGGCCGCCGGGGCCGAGGGGGTGCCCGCGGCCCCGTCCTCGGTGGGCCCGCAGGCGGTCACCGTCAGGGCGAGCGCGGCCGTGAGCCCGACGACGGACAGCAGGGGTGCGCTTCTGCGACGTCCGCTCCTCCTACGGGTCGCGGTGCGGGTCGGGCGTGTGGGTCGCATGTCTTGATCCCCCTGGGACTTCGAACGTGACGGGTCGGACGGGTCGGGCAGTGACGGCTGTCGCGGTACGCGGACACCGCTGCGGCCGACGCGCGGCCCTCCACTATGCCGGTGCCGATGGGGACGGCGAACGGCAGGGCCGCGGTTCCGTCTCCGGAAGGATCTTCTGATTGCCCGTGATCCTTCGGGGTCACCGTCGTTGGTACGTACGAGGGATGTCGGTACGCCGTTCAGCCCTGTGGGGGAAACGCGCATGTATGTACGGGAATCAGGGGGAGGACCAAGAGACGTGGCAGTGACCGAACCTGCTCCGGCGGTGGTGCCCGCGGCACAGCCGACCGTCGCGCACGAGGGCATTCTGCGCAGGCAGTCGCTGCGCGAGTCCGCGGCGAGAACGTACGCGCGCTCGCTGCCGATCGTGCCCGTACGCGCGCGAGGGCTGACCATCGAGGGCGCCGACGGGCGGCGCTACCTCGACTGCCTGTCGGGCGCGGGGACGCTGGCACTGGGCCACAACCACCCGGTGGTCCTCGAAGCGATCAAGAAGGTCATCGACTCCGGCGCCCCGCTGCACGTCCTCGACCTGGCGACACCGGTCAAGGACGCCTTCACCACCGAGCTGTTCGAGACCCTGCCGCGCGAACTCGCCGACAACGCCCGGGTGCAGTTCTGCGGCCCGGCGGGGACCGACGCCGTCGAGGCCGCGCTGAAACTGGTCCGCACGGCCACCGGCCGCAGTGGACTGCTGGCGTTCACCGGCGCTTACCACGGCATGACCAGCGGGGCGATGGACGCCTCCGGCGGCGCCCCTGACGTCCGGGTGACCCGGCTGCCGTACCCGTACGACTACCGCTGCCCGTTCGGGACCGGCGGGGAGCTGGGCGCGGAACTGTCCGCCCGGTGGACCGCGAACCTGCTGGACGACCCCAAGGGGGGAGTGCCGCAGCCCGCGGGCATGATCCTCGAACCCGTGCAGGGGGAGGGCGGGGTGATCCCGGCTCCGGACGGCTGGCTGCGCGGCATGCGGGAGATCACCGCCGCCCGGTCGATCCCGCTGATCGTGGACGAGGTGCAGACCGGAGTCGGCCGTACCGGCGCCTTCTGGGCCGTCGAGCACAGCGGGACGGTGCCCGACGTGATGGTCATGTCCAAGGCCATCGGCGGCAGCCTGCCCCTCGCCGTGATCGTCTACCGGGCGGACCTGGACGCCTGGCGGCCGGGCGCCCACGCCGGGACGTTCCGCGGCAACCAGCTCGCCATGGCGGCGGGCGCGGCGACCATGGCGTACGTCCGGGAGAACGGGCTGGCGCAGCGGGCCGGGACGCTCGGCGCGCGGATGCTCGGCAAGCTCCGTCAACTGGCCGCCGGACACCCGGTGATCGGGGACGTCCGCGGGCGCGGCCTCATGATCGGCATCGAACTCGTCGATCCCGAGCGGGACCCGGCCCCGGCGAGGACCGTCCCGGCAGGCGAATCCGCAGGGACGACTCCGGCCCCGGCGTCCCCGGCGCTCGCCGCGGCCGTCCAGCAGGAGTGCCTGCGGCGCGGGCTCATCGTCGAGGTCGGCGGAAGGCACTCCGCCGTCGTGCGTCTGCTGCCGCCGCTCACCCTCACCGACGAACAGGCGGACGCGGTCCTCGACCGCTTCGCCGACGCGCTGGAGGCCGCCGAGCGGTCGCCGTACCGCGACGAGCAGCACCGGGCGGGTCCGCCCCCACAGGACCAGCACCGCAAGGAACCGACCGGGACGCCGTGCTGAGCCAGTCCGGCACCGGAACAACCTCACAAGGAAGCCCTCCGTGAACCCCACACCCGCACCCCACACGTACCAGGACAGCGCAGTGGAGACGGCCGTCGAGACAGTCGGCTCCGGGGACGGGGCCGCCGCCGGGACGGGCGGCGCACCGGCCGCAGGGACTGGTGGCGCACCCGCGGCGAACGCCGCCAACGTCCGGACCGACGTACCGGCGGAAGTGACCGAGCCGGTGACACTGCCCCGACAGAAGTCACCCGTCCGCGGAGGGTGGCCGGCCCCGGAGAGCGGCACGTTCCGGGATCTGCCGGACCCGCTCGACCACCCCGATCCGCAGACCGCGGCGGACGCGGCCGGGGTGGAGAACCTGCTGCGCTGCTGGGTACGCGAGAACGACCTGCCCCGGCCCGCCGGGCCCACCCTGCGCATCCCGCTCGACAACAGCGGCACCGCCCTTCTCGTACCGGTCCGCTACTGGTCGGCCTGCGGATGGCACCGCTTCGGGATGCCGGTGCTGGAGAGCGGCCCCCGACTGGCCCCGACCGTGGACGCGGTCACCGTCGCCTCCCTCATCGGCAGGGAGTCCGGCGGCCGTCCCCACCCCGCCGACGACACGGCCGGACCGGCGTCCTCCGCCGGAGCCGATCAGACCGGTACGACGGGCGGCGAGCCCGGCCGCGGGGAGGGCGCCGACCTGGTCGGCAGGGTGGCCGACTCGGTGCGCAGGACCGCCGACTTCATCGCCGAGCGCCGTGACCGCCCCGAACCGGCCACCGGGTCCGACCTCTTCCTCACCGCCGAGCAGTCCCTCCTGCTCGGACACCCCACCCACCCCACGCCCAAGAGCAGGGAAGGGCTCTCCGAGGCCGAGGCGCGCCGCTACTCGCCCGAGCTGCGGGGCAGCTTCCCGCTGCACTGGATGGCCGTCGACCGTTCCGTACTGGCGCAGGAGTCCGCCTGGACGGAGCGGGGCCGCACGGTCAAGGCGGAACAGGTCGTCTCCCGGCTGGCCGGCGACCTGCGGCTCCCCGAAGGCACGGTGGCCCTGCCGCTGCACCCCTGGCAGGCGCGCGAGTCGGTGCTGCGGCCCGGAGTGACCGCGCTCCTCGACGGCGGGCTCCTGCACGACCTCGGCCCGTCCGGCGATCCCTGGTTCCCCACCTCCTCCGTGCGCACCGTCCACCGGCCGGGCGCCGCCGCCATGCTCAAGCTCTCCCTCGGCGTACGCATCACCAACTCCCGCCGGGAGAACCTCCGCAAGGAACTCCACCGGGGCGTAGAGGTGCACCGGCTGCTGCGCGGCGGACTCGCCGAGGAGTGGCACGCGGAGCACCCGGACTTCGACATCGTGCGCGACCCCGCCTGGCTCGCCGTCGACACCCCGGACGGCGCACCCGTGACCGGCCTGGACGTCATCCTGCGGCACAACCCCTTCGGACCCGGCGACGACGCCGTCTGCATCGCGGGCCTCACCGCGCCCCGCCCCTGGCCGGGGCGGACCGGAATGCACTCCCGGCTCGCCGACCTGGTGGCCCGGCTCTCCGCCCGCACCGGCAGGCCCGCCGGAGCCGTCGCGGCCGAGTGGTTCCTGCGCTATCTCGACCAGGTCGTACGGCCCGTGCTCTGGCTCGACGGCCGGGCCGGCATCGCACTGGAGGCGCACCAGCAGAACACTCTGGTCCTGCTCGACGACGACGGCTGGCCCGTCGGCGGGCGCTACCGCGACAACCAGGGCTACTACTTCCGCGAGTCCCACCGCGGCGCGCTCGAAGCACGGCTGCCCGGCATCGGCACCCGCAGCGACACCTTCGTGGCCGACGGCGTCACCGACGAACGCTTCGCGTACTACCTCGGCATCAACAACATCCTCGGTCTGATCGGCGCGTTCGGCGCCCAACGGCTCGCCGACGAACGGATCCTGATCGCCGCGCTGCGCCAGTTCCTCGGCAAGGCCGACGCCCTCGGATCCGCCCTGCCCGCCCAGCTCCTCGACACCCCGACCCTCCGCTGCAAGGCCAACCTGCTGACCCGGCTGCACGGTCTGGACGAACTGGTGGGCCCGGTCGACACCCAGTCCGTCTACGTCACCATCGCCAACCCCCTCCGCACCTGACGCCCCGTCCCCACGGCCCCGGCCCCTCGATCCACGTCCCGTTTCTCTCCGAACGTCCCCGCCTTACCCGGAAGTTCCCCCCGGCCGACCAGGTCGACCGAACTGCTGAGAGGAGAGCGCCCGCCGTGCCTTCCACCGATGCCAGCACCGGGGCCGATGCCGTCACCGGAAGGGCCGCCGTCACCGGGGCCGATGCCGTCACCGGGACGGCCGCCGACACCGGGACGACCACCGTCGCCGGGACGGCCGCCGCCACCGGGACGACCACCGTCGCCGTGGCTGACGCCTTCACCGCGTCCGGCAGCGAGGAGACCCTCGAACTCCTGCTGCCGGACGAGTTCGTCGCGCGTTTCCGGCCCGGCAGCGACGGGCCCCGGACCACGCCGAAGGGCGAGGACCTGCTGGACTCCGTCGCGGACTGGGGCCCCGCCGCCACGCCGGCCGGCGAGTTCCGGCTCGTCCCCGTGGAACCGGCCCGCGACCTCGTGCTCATCAGCCGGTGGATGAACGATCCCGCCGTCGCCGCCTTCTGGGAACTTCCGGGCGACGAAGAGGTCACCGCGGCCCATCTGCGACCCCAACTCGAAGGCGACGGGCGCAGCGTCCCCTGCATGGGCGTCCTCGACGGCACCCCCATGAGCTACTGGGAGATCTACCGCGCCGACCTCGACCCGCTGGCCCGCCACTACCCGGCCCGCCCGCACGACACCGGCATCCACCTCCTGCTCGGCGGCGTCGCCGACCGCGGACGCGGCCTCGGCACCACGCTCCTGCGGGCCGTCGGAGACCTCGTGCTCGACCACCGCCCCTCGTGCGCGCGGGTCGTCGCCGAACCCGACCTGCGCAACACCCCGTCCGTCGCCGCCTTCCTCGGAGCCGGGTTCCGCTTCGGCGCCGAGATCGAACTTCCGACCAAACGCGCCGCGTTGATGATGCGCGACCGCGCCCACCGCCACCACCTGTAGAGCACCGGCACCGGGCCACCGCCGGACCACCCCTCCCGAACCGCCTCGCCCTTTTGACCCTGCTGCTTCCACCACACCAGCTCGTTCCGCATCGGTCCCACCCCGAGGAGTCACCGTGTCGAAGCCGGCCACCGCACCCGCACCCGCCCCCGTTCCCGACCCCGCCGCCTCCGCTCCCGTACCGGCACAACCGTCCCCGCCCGCCCCGGCCCAGGACCGGCTGCCCGATCCGCCGCCCCTGGTCGATCCGCCCGAACTCACCGCGGACGGCTGGGAGCGGGCGGGCCGCCGGCTGCTCGCCAAGCTGCTCGCCGAGTTCGCCTACGAGGAGATCGTCGAGCCGGTGCCCGCGGCGGACGCCGCCCCGCAGCCCGGCTCCGGCGGCCGCGCCGGCGAAGCCCCGTACACCCTGAGCCTCGACGAAGCCGAGGAGGTCTCCTTCCGCGCCCGCCGCGGCTCCTACGGCAGTTGGCAGGTGGTGCCGGACAGCATCGGACTCCGCGACCGGCACGGCCGCAGCCGCGCGTTCGCCGACCCCGTGGAGTTCCTGGTGCTCGCCCGGCGGCTGCTCGGCCTGGACGGCGCCACCCTCGGCCACCTCGTCCGCGAACTCACCGCCACCCTCGCCGCCGACGTCCGCCTCGACCGCGAAGCACTCCCCGCGGACCGGCTCGCCGAACTCGGTTACGCGGAGCTCGAAGGCCACCAGACCGGCCATCCCTGGCTCGTCCTCAACAAGGGACGCGTCGGGTTCTCCGCCCGGGACGCCGCCGTCTGGGCCCCCGAGGCCCGCACCCCCGCCAGGCTCCCCTGGATCGCGGTCAGCACCGCCCTCGCCCGCTACCAGGGCGTCCCCTCCCTGGCGGCACCGCAGCAGCTCTACGACCGCGAACTCGACAGCGCCACGCGCGCGTGCTTCGACTCCGCCCTGCGCGGGCGCGGCCTCGACCCGGCCTCGTACCTCTACCTGCCCGTCCACCCCTGGCAGTGGGACGAGTCGATCCTGCCGCTCTTCGCGCCCGCGGTGGCCCGCGACGAGATCGTGCTGCTGCCCGCCGACGGCGACCTGCGGCTGCCCCAGCAGTCCATCCGCACGTTCCTCAACGTCAGCCGCCCCGAGCGGCTCACCGTCAAGCTCCCGCTGTCCGTCCTGAACACCCTCGTCTGGCGCGGCCTGCCCACCGAGCGCACGGTGGCCGCCCCGGCCGTCACCGCCTGGGTCCAGGGGCTGTACGAGCAGGACCCGTTCCTCAGGGACGAATGCCGTGTCGTCCTGCTCGGCGAAGTCGCCTCGGTGGCCGTCGAACACCCCGTCTACGACCACCTGCCCGAGGTCCCCTACCAGTACAAGGAACTCCTCGGCGCGATCTGGCGCGAGCCCCTCGAAGGCCGCCTCGAACCGGGCGAGCACGCCCGCACCCTGGCCGCCCTGCTGCACACCGACCCGCACGGCAGGGCCTTCACCGCCGAGCTGGTCGCCCGCTCCGGGCTGGCCCCGGCCGCCTGGCTCCGCCGCCTCTTCGGGGCGTTACTGCCGCCCCTGCTGCACTTCCTCTACCGGTACGGAACCGTGTTCTCCCCGCACGGCGAGAACGCCATCGTGATCTACGACGAGAACGACGTCCCGCTCCGCCTCGCGATCAAGGACTTCGTCGACGACGTCAACATCAGCGCCGAGCCGCTGCCGGAGCACGACGACATGCCCGACGACGTCCGCCGGATCCTGCTCACCGAGCCCCCCTCCTTCCTGACCCAGTTCATCCAGTCCGGCCTCTTCATCGGGGTGTTCCGCTACCTCGCACCGCTGTGCGAGTCCCAACTGGGCGTACCGGAGGCGGAGTTCTGGTCACTCGTCCGGGCCGAGATCCTCCGCCACCACGCACGCTTCCCGGAGCTGAAGGACCGTTTCGAGACCTTCGACCTGCTGGTGCCCCGGCTGGAGCGGCTCTGTCTCAACCGCAACCGGCTGCACACCGACGGGTACCGCGACCGCCCGCACCGCCCGCACGCCGCCGTGCACGGCACCGTGCCCAACCCACTGCACCGGCCGTGACCGCCGATGTCAGTGGTGCGTCGTAGGGTGGTCGGGCTATGACGAAGCCCTCACTCCCCGAGCTCCTCCACGCCGCCGTCGCCTCCGTCGGCGGCGTGGAACGGCCAGGCCAGGTCACCATGGCCGAGGCCGTCGCCGAAGCGGTCGACGACAACTCCCACCTGCTCGTCCAGGCGGGCACCGGCACCGGAAAGTCCCTGGGCTATCTGGTGCCGGCGCTGGCCCACGGCGAGCGCGTCGTGGTCGCCACGGCGACGCTGGCGCTCCAGCGCCAGCTCGTGGAGCGCGATCTGCCGCGCACGGTGGAGGCGCTGAAGCCGCTGCTGCGCCGCACCCCGCAGTTCGCCATGCTCAAGGGCCGGTCCAACTACCTGTGCCTGCACCGGCTCCACGAGGGCGCCCCGCAGGACGAGGACGAGGGCCTGTTCAACCAGTTCGAGCAGCTCGACGCGTCCGCGCCCAGCAGCAAGCTCGGCAAGGACCTGCTGCGCATGCGCGACTGGGCCGACGAGACGGAGACGGGCGACCGCGACGACCTCACCCCCGGCGTCTCCGACAAGGCGTGGGGGCAGGTCTCGGTCTCCTCGCGCGAATGCCTGGGCGCCAGCAAGTGCGCGTACGGCGCGGAGTGCTTCGCGGAGGCGGCGCGCGAGCGCGCCAAGCTGGCCGACGTGGTGGTCACCAACCACGCGCTGCTCGCCATCGACGCGATCGAGGGCGCCCCGGTGCTTCCCTCGCACGAGGTGCTGATCGTCGACGAGGCGCACGAGCTGGTGTCCCGGGTGACCGGTGTCGCGACCGGCGAGCTCACTCCCGGGCAGGTCAACCGGGCCGTCAAGCGCGCCGCGAAGATCGTCAACGAGAAGGCGGCGGACGCGCTCCAGACCGCCGCCGACACCTTCGAGCGGCTGATGGAGCTGGCCCTGCCCGGCCGCCTGGAGGAGATCCCGGAGGACCTCGGATACGCGCTGATGGCGCTCCGCGACGCCTCGCGCACGGTGGTCTCCGCCCTGGGCTCCACCCGCGACAAGTCCGTCACCGACGAGGACGCCGTACGCAAGCAGGCACTGGCCGCCATCGAGAACATCCACGGCGTCGCCGAGCGCATCGCCAACGGCTCCGAGTACGACGTCGTCTGGTACGAGCGGCACGACCGTTACGGGGCCTCCCTGCGGGTCGCCCCGCTGTCGGTGTCCGGTCTGCTGCGGGAGAAGCTCTTCAACGAGCGGTCCGTGGTCCTCACCTCCGCCACCCTCAAGCTCGGCGGTGACTTCAACGGTGTCGGTGCCTCGCTGGGGCTGGCCCCCGAAGGCACCCAGGGCGAGGACCTGCCGGTCTGGAAGGGCCTGGACGTCGGCTCGCCCTTCGACTACCCCCGGCAGGGAATCCTCTACGTCGCCAAGCACCTGTCCAAGCCGACCCGGGACTCCGGCCGCGAGGACATGCTCGACGAACTCGCCGAGCTGATCGAGGCCGCGGGAGGCCGCACGCTGGGCCTGTTCTCCTCGATGAAGGCGGCCCAGACCGCCGCGGAGACCCTCAGGGGCAGGCTGGACATGCCGATCCTGCTCCAGGGCGAGGACACCCTCGGCGAGCTGATCAAGAACTTCGCCGCCGACCCGGGGACGTGCCTGTTCGGCACGCTGTCGCTGTGGCAGGGCGTCGACGTACCGGGACCGAGCTGTCAGCTCGTGGTGATGGACAAGATCCCGTTCCCCAGGCCCGACGATCCGTTGATGAGCGCCCGGCAGAAGGCCGTGGAGGAGAACGGCGGGAACGGCTTCATGGCCGTCGCCGCGACGCACGCGGCCCTGCTGATGGCGCAGGGGGCGGGCCGTCTGGTGCGTGCCACGGGGGACAAGGGCGTCGTCGCGGTCCTGGACCAGCGCCTCGCCACGGCCCGCTACGGCAGCTATCTCAAGGCTTCGATGCCCGACTTCTGGTTCACCACGGACCGCAACCAGGTCCGCCGCTCGCTCGCCGCGATCGACGCCGCCGCGAAGGCCGGCGAAACAGAGAAGGGCTGAGCGGGGCGGGCAGCAGAGAGGCCGGACCCCGGAACGGGCTCAGCGAGCGTGTTCCGGAGCCCGGCCCCGACCGGCGGGCATCGTCAGACCCGCCGCAGCACCGCGACGACCTTGCCGAGGATGGTCGCGTCGTCACCGGGGATCGGCTGGTACGCGGCGTTGTGCGGCAGCAGCCAGATGTGGTGGTCCTCGCGCTTGAACCGCTTCACCGTGGCCTCGCCGTCCAGCATCGCGGCCACGATGTCGCCGTTCTCCGCCACCGGCTGGCGGCGGACGGTGACCCAGTCGCCGTCACAGATCGCGGCCTCGATCATCGAGTCGCCGACCACCTTGAGCACGAACAGTTCGCCGTCGCCCACCAGCTGGCGGGGGAGCGGGAAGACGTCCTCGACGGACTCCTCGGCGAGGATCGGGCCACCGGCCGCGATCCGGCCCACCAGCGGCACGTACGACGCGGCGGGCTTGCCCGCGGTGTCGGTCGTCTGGGTGCTGGGCTGGTCGGAGCCGCGCACCTCGTACGCGCGGGGGCGGTGCGGGTCGCGGCGCAGGAAGCCCTTGCGCTCCAGCGCCATCAGCTGGTGGGCGACGGAGGACGTGCTGGAGAGGCCGACCGCCTGACCGATCTCGCGCATGGACGGCGGGTATCCCCGTCGCTGCACGGAGTCCCGGATGACCTCGATGACCCGCCGCTGCCGGTCCGTGAGGCCCGAGCTGTCCGCCCTGATGCCGGGGGGCCGGCCGGGCAGCGAGCGCGCGGGCTTGGCGCCGTCGGCGTTCGTGGTGTCGTTCATGGCATGCCCCGGCTCAAGTCGGCCCAGGGAGCGGTCCTGGGCTGCGATCGTCGCGCTGTCTGCGGTGGTCGTCATGGTCGGCCCCTCTCGAATGGTCTCCCTGACCGCATAACGGTAGTAGCTTTCGAAAGGTTGCGCCAAACACACGTTCGAGTGAAAAACTGCAGAGTGGCTGCCTTATTCGTACGGATGGGTGTATGGGCGAGGGGTCCGGCCTCTTCGGCGCAGGATCTCCCGAACGGCAATTCGGCTCATTACGGTAACCTTCTCCGTCGGGTCGAAAGTCGCTCGAATTCGCTCCGCGGGACTCTCCGGGTCTCCCCGGGAGTTCTCCCGGGGTTCGTCCGCGTTCTCCGCGGGAGGCTTTCCGTGAGTCCGTGAGGGGCTTCGCGGGGGTCCGTGGGTGGCTGTCCGGGGTTCCCCGGAGCGGTCCGGCCGAGCCCCAGCGCGCCTCGGCCGCCGCGGAATGCGCCGTCCGGGGGACCGGAATCCCGGTTCCCTCCCCGCGTCCCGTACCCTCGTGGACGGCCCGCCCCCACCCCCTTTCCGCCGCGACACGCGCGTAGGGGTGATGGCCCGGCCAAACCCCAGATCTAGTGGTTGAATCTCCACAGCTGCCCACAAGTTGTGGTCCGCGGTCCGCGAGGGCCCGGTCATCGCCTATGCTGGGTGCTGCTTCGAAGGTCCGTTCCGCGACCTGTTGGAGCTGTTCAGTCGTGCCGCGAAGGAGGCCTTGGAACCATGCACTGCCCCTTCTGCAGGCACCCCGACAGTCGCGTGGTCGACAGTCGTACCACGGACGACGGGACGTCGATCCGCAGGCGGCGTCAGTGCCCCGACTGCTCCCGCCGTTTCACGACGGTGGAGACGGCCTCGCTGATGGTGGTCAAGCGCAGCGGGGTGACCGAGCCCTTCAGCCGTACGAAGGTCATCTCCGGCGTGCGCAAGGCGTGCCAGGGCCGTCCGGTCACCGAGGACGCCCTCGCCAAGCTCGGCCAGCAGGTCGAGGAGGCGGTGCGGGCCACCGGCAGCGCCGAGCTGACCACCCACGACGTGGGTCTGGCCATCCTCGGACCGCTCCAGGAGCTCGACGTCGTCGCGTACCTGCGCTTCGCGTCCGTCTACCGGGCGTTCGATTCGCTTGAGGACTTCGAGGCCGCCATCACGGAACTCCGTGACCAGCGGCCGCCCGCTCAGGAGCGCGGACCCGGCACGCCCCCCGGCGTGCCCGTGCCCGCCGCGGCCGCCGAATAGCGGCCACCGAGCAGATCGGCCCTCCTGCCGGTCAGTCGCCGGACTCCGGGCCGGCGGCATCAGAGAACCCGTCACGGGCGAAGCGCTGCGCGCGGCGTCCGGGACATCAGACACACACCGTGCCTTGGGAAGAACTGGGCACTTCTGGGCGTTTTAGCCCGATATGGGAGGCGGCATGACCGAGACGACGAGCGGCCCGGCACGAGGTTCCCGCAGCAAGGGATCCAAGGCCACCAAGGGTCTGCGTATCGAGCGCATCCACACCACTCCGGGCGTGCACCCGTACGACGAGGTGGTCTGGGAGCATCGTGACGTCGTCATGACCAACTGGCGCGACGGCTCGATCAACTTCGAGCAGCGTGGCGTCGAGTTCCCCGACTTCTGGTCGGTGAACGCGGTCAACATCGTCACCAGCAAGTACTTCCGCGGCGCGGTGGGCACCCCGCAGCGCGAGACCGGTCTCAAGCAGCTGATCGACCGGATCGTGAAGACCTACCGCAAGGCGGGCGAGGACTACAGCTACTTCGCCTCCCCGGCGGACGCCGAGATCTTCGAGCACGAGCTGGCGTACGCCCTCCTGCACCAGATCTTCAGCTTCAACTCCCCGGTGTGGTTCAACGTCGGCACGCCCCAGCCGCAGCAGGTCTCCGCCTGCTTCATCCTGGCCGTCGACGACTCCATGGAGTCGATCCTCGACTGGTACAAGGAAGAGGGAATGATCTTCAAGGGCGGCTCCGGAGCCGGCCTGAACCTCTCCCGCATCCGTTCCTCCAAGGAGCTCCTGTCCTCCGGCGGCAACGCGTCGGGCCCGGTCTCCTTCATGCGCGGTGCCGACGCCTCCGCCGGAACCATCAAGTCCGGCGGCGCCACCCGCCGCGCGGCCAAGATGGTCATCCTCGACGTCGACCACCCCGACATCGAGAACTTCATCGAGACCAAGGTGAAGGAGGAGGAGAAGATCCGCGCCCTGCGCGACGCGGGCTTCGACATGGACCTGGGCGGCGACGACATCACGTCCGTCCAGTACCAGAACGCCAACAACTCGGTCCGCGTGAACGACGAGTTCATGAAGGCCGTCGAGAACGGCGGCAAGTTCGGCCTGCGCGCCCGCATGACCGGCGACGTCATCGAAGAGGTCGAGGCCAAGTCCCTCTTCCGCAAGATGGCGGAGGCCGCCTGGGCCTGCGCCGACCCGGGCATCCAGTACGACGACACCATCAACAAGTGGCACACCTGCCCGGAGTCCGGCCGCATCAACGGCTCGAACCCGTGCAGCGAGTACATGCACCTGGACAACACCTCGTGCAACCTCGCCTCGCTCAACCTCATGAAGTTCCTCAAGGACGACGGCAAGGGCAACCAGTCCTTCGAGTCCGAGCGCTTCGCCAAGGTCGTCGAGCTGGTCATCACCGCGATGGACATCTCCATCTGCTTCGCGGACTTCCCCACCGAGAAGATCGGTGAGAACACCCGCGCCTTCCGCCAGCTGGGCATCGGCTACGCCAACCTGGGCGCCCTCCTGATGGCGACCGGCCACGCCTACGACTCCGACGGCGGCCGCGCCCTCGCCGGCGCCATCACCTCGCTGATGACCGGCACCTCGTACAAGCGCAGCGCCGAGCTGGCCGCGGTCGTCGGCCCGTACGACGGCTACGCCCGCAACGCGCAGCCGCACCAGGCCGTCATGAAGCAGCACGCCGACGCCAACGCCGCCGCCGTGCACATGGACGACCTGGACAACCCGGTCTGGGCCGCCGCCACGGAGGCCTGGCAGGACGTCCTGCGCCTCGGTGCGAAGAACGGTTTCCGTAACTCGCAGGCCTCGGTCATCGCCCCCACCGGCACCATCGGTCTCGCGATGTCCTGCGACACCACCGGCCTTGAGCCCGACCTCGCGCTGGTCAAGTTCAAGAAGCTGGTCGGCGGCGGCTCGATGCAGATCGTCAACGGCACCGTCCCGCAGGCCCTGCGCCGCCTGGGCTACCAGGAGGAGCAGATCGAGGCGATCGTCGCCCACATCGCCGAGCACGGCAATGTGATCGACGCCCCCGGTCTGAAGACCGAGCACTACGAGGTCTTCGACTGCGCCATGGGCGAGCGCTCCATCTCCGCGATGGGCCACGTCCGCATGATGGCCGCCATCCAGCCCTGGATCTCCGGCGCGCTGTCCAAGACGGTCAACCTGCCGGAGACGGCGACCGTCGAGGACGTCGAGGAGGTCTACTTCGAGGCCTGGAAGCTCGGCGTCAAGGCGCTCGCGATCTACCGCGACAACTGCAAGGTCGGCCAGCCCCTCTCCGCGAAGAAGAAGGAGCAGGAGAAGACCGAGGTCACCGAGAAGGCCGAGGCCGAGCTCCGCAAGGCCGTCGAGAAGGTCATCGAGTACCGCCCGGTCCGCAAGCGTCTGCCCAAGGGCCGTCCGGGGATCACCACCTCCTTCACGGTCGGTGGCGCCGAGGGCTACATGACCGCCAACTCCTACCCGGACGACGGTCTCGGCGAGGTCTTCCTCAAGATGTCCAAGCAGGGCTCGACCCTCGCGGGCATGATGGACGCCTTCTCCATCGCGGTGTCCGTGGGCCTGCAGTACGGCGTCCCGCTGGAGACGTACGTCTCGAAGTTCACCAACATGCGCTTCGAGCCGGCCGGCATGACGGACGACCCGGACGTGCGGATGGCGCAGTCGATCGTCGACTACATCTTCCGCCGCCTGGCGCTGGACTTCCTGCCCTTCGAGACGCGGTCCGCGCTCGGCATCCACTCCGCCGAGGAGCGTCAGCGCCACCTCGACACCGGTTCCTACGAGCCGGTCCTGGAGGAGGACGAGCTGGACGTGGAGGGACTGTCGCAGTCCGCGCCGCTCGCGGAGGTCGTGAAGACCGTCGTCGCCCCCAAGGCGGAGGCTGCTGTTCCGGCCCCCAAGCAGGCGCACAACTCGGCGGAGCTCGTCGAGATGCAGCTCGGCGTCAGCGCCGACGCCCCGCTGTGCTTCTCCTGCGGTACGAAGATGCAGCGCGCGGGCAGCTGCTACATCTGCGAGGGCTGCGGCTCGACCAGCGGTTGCAGCTGACATCGGCTGAAGCGCCCCCCAGGGCGTGAGCGAACAGGGCGGCGATCCCCGGAAGGGGGTCGCCGCCCTTTTGTGCGTGACCGCCCGCGCGCGCGTGCGGGTGCCGGAAGCGGTGCGTGTCAGTCCTGGCGGACGCCCATCAGCTGGGCGAACTCGGCGGGCTCGGCGTCGAATCCCCGGACCGTCTCGCGCAGTTCCCACGTCCCGTCCGTGTCGCGGACGAATTCGCCGACGGTCGCGGCGGTCGCCCGGGACAGGGTGGCGAAGTCATTGCTGAGGAGCTCGGTGTGGCCTTCGAGAATCCGGACCAGGGTGCTCTGTATGTCGCCGAATTCCTTTCTGCCGTCGCGCTGCTGAATCGCCACGCCCAGCACCACGCGCGCGTACTCCTCGGAGAGACGGTCGAGTTCGAGCGTCATCTCCTCGTCCGTGCCGAAGCCCTGGCCGGTCTTGCTGTCCCGGTTGAGAGTGATGGTGCCGTCCGGCGACCGGCTGCCGAAGTGCACCAGATAGGCGGGGCTGCCGTACGGGTCGCCCGTCCGGTAGGTCGCGGCGACGATGTCGAGGTCACTGGCCGCCGTGCCGATCGGGCTGGGGTCCCACTTCAGGGTGACCACGACCTTGGTGATCCCCTTGTTGAAGCTGCTCAACGTGCTTTCCTCCGCTTCCTGTTGTGCGTCGATCCTCACAGGGCGCACCGGAGCCGGACAAGTCGCGCCGGTGGGTCAGTGCGGAATGCGGCGGGGCGGGCGCGTGCGCACCTCCTCGCGGAACTCCTCGATGGCGCTGCTGACCTGGCGGATGAGCTGGGTGTTCTCGATGCGGTCGAGGTAGAGGCAGTGGTCGGCGACGCCCTGGAGTTCGAAGGTGAAGCAGAGGGACATCAGGGGGCTGACGAACAGTTCGCTGCCGCGGGTGCGGGAGGTGAACCGCACGTCCCCGAAGTCGCCCCGGACGGCGGCGGCGATGGAGCCGTTGACGATGCTGGGGTGGTCGGGGGTCCGCTCCTGGGCGTGCGCGACCGCGTCCAGGTAGAGGGCGCCCTCCCGGGTCGTACGGGAGAGGGAGAAGGCGCCGAGGTAGGCGCCCGCGCGTTCCAGGGCGGCGATGTTCTCCAGGACGAGGCCGTGACTGACGCCGTGGTACGCGTCGACGCCGAACCCGACCGACACCACCAGGAGTTCGGCCACCCGGTCGCCGAGTGCGGCCAGGGCCGCGACGCTGGTCAGGTCCTCCTCCGGGGTGCCGAGCCCGGCTTCGTCGCCGCGCATCAGGATGTCCGTACCGCCGTCCACCAGGACGATCGCGTCGATGTCGTACCGCTCGACCAGGGCGCGGTACGCGGCCCGCAGCGGCTGCACCCCGGTCCGCGCGAGCGCGTGCACGGTGCTCGGACAGCCGTGGAGCTCCAGCCACTGGGCGAGGGTGCGTTCGGGGAAGTACGTCTGGTGCGGGGCGGACCGCGGGGTGACGGCGGCGACGTCGGGGGCGAGCCAGTCCTCCAGCGGGAGGCCCTCGATCGCGGCGAAGCTGAGGTTCGCGAGGTGGACCTCCTTGCCCTGGTGGAGCAGGGAGAGCGCGAGGGGGAGTCCGGCGTAGATGTCGAAGCCGCCGCCCGCTCCGGCGACCAGGACGCGCCCGGCGGATTCCAGCCGTTCGAAGAGGGGGTGGGAGTGCAGTGCCGTCATGCGGCCATTGTGGTCGAACTGGCAGTCGGGAGGGGGTGCTTCGGCTCCTGGCACGGCCCGTCGCGGGGTGACCCGTGCCACCCTTTCGGCCGTACGATGGCGCGGTGCTGGTCAAGTGGATTCGCTGCACCGTGATCGATCGTCGAGGCTTTGAGCGGGGGCAGCGGAAATGGGCGGGACTGCTCGGTGAACCCGGATTCAGGGGCCAGAGCGGCGGTTGGAGCCGAGGGCGGGACGGAGTGGCCCATGTCTTCTCCTTCTGGGAGAGCCGCGCCTTCTACGACTCCTTCATGGCGCGCTCGCACGACCGGCTCGCGGCGGCGCAGTCGGGCACGTTCAAGGACATCCAGGTCAAGCTGTTCGACTACCGCTTCGACATCAAGACGGGCTTCGAGCCGCGGTTCACGGACGCCGACGTGGTGCGGATCGCGCACTGCAAGGTGCGCGAGGACCGGGTCGAGCACTTCGCGCTGATGCAGCAGAAGGTGTGGAACCCGGCCATGGCGGGTTCGCCGGGGATGCTTCGGGGGCTGTTCGGGGAGGCGCCCGGGAACGAGTTCCTGGTGCTGTCCATGTGGCAGTCCGCCGCCGAGCGCGGCAAGTACCGGGTGGAGCGGGTGGAGCGGCTGTCGCTGCGGGCCCAGGTCGAGGCGGACGTGGCGGCGCTGGCGGGCGACGTGGTCGAGCTGGAGCCGGCCTGGACGGTGTGAGGGGCGCGTGCCGCGCGACGCCTCAGGCCGTGGTCGGTGCCGGCCTGCGGTAGGCCCCCGAGCCGACGGCGGCGTGCGTCGCGGCGGCGGTCTGGTCGGCGAGTGCCTCGTCGACCGGTTCGCGGGTGATGAACAGACGGAGGAAGAGCGGCGCGGACAGCGCCCGGACGACGGCGCCCGCGTCGGTGTCCGGTGCGGCCTCGCCCCGGGCGACGGCGCGGTCGACGATGCTCTCGCAGCGGGAGAACCGCACCGTGTAGAAGGTGCGGAGCGCTTCGGCCGCCTGCGCCGACTGGAACGCGGCGGCGACGAACGCGGTGGGGGCCGCCGCGCGGACCGGGTCCGCGAAGGAGTCGACCGTGTGCCGGGCCAGGGCGCGCAGGTCACCGGCGAGGGTGCCGGTGTCGGGCGGGGTCCAGTCGTCCTCGCCTGCCATGTCCAGGGCGTCGGCGACCATGCCTTCGAGGCCGCCCCAGCGGCGGTAGAGGGTCGTCTTGTGCACCCCGGAGTGCTCGGCCACGTACTCGACGGTGATGCCCGGGTAGCCGTGCTCGGCGAGGCCGGTGAGGACGGCGTCGCGGACGGCGGCGCGGGTGCGGGCGGTCCGGCCGCCGGGGCGGCGGGTGCCCGGTGTGGCGGCAGGGGCGGCCTCGGCATTCAATTGCTACTCCGGTTGCATTAGGGGGCGGGTCGTGTCATGCTGATCGTAACGCAACTTCGGTGGCATTAGATGATGGCCGTCGGTCGTGCCCGGCCGGCGTGCCCTTTGGGGAGGCCTGTTTGCCGGCTCGAACTCAGATCTCGCTGCGCGGCGTGACCGTGTCCCGCGGGGACCGCCTGCTGCTCGACGACGTCTCGCTTACCGTCCGCCCCGGCGAACGCGTGGGCATCGTCGGGGAGAACGGCGCGGGCAAGTCCACCCTGCTGAGACTGCTCGCCGGTCTCGAACAGCCCGACGAGGGCGAGGTCGTGACGCGCGCCGAGCACGGTGCGGGCCTCCTCGCCCAGACGCCGCAGCTGCCCCCGGACCGCACGGTCGGCGACGCGGTGGACGCCGCCCTCGCCGAACTGCGGGCCGTCGAGGAGCGGTTGCGGAATCTGGAGGCGGACCTGGGCTCCGCCGACGCGTCGCTGCTCGCCGAGTACGGGGACCTGCTCACCGTCTTCGAACTGCGCGGCGGGTACGAGGCGGACGCCCGGGTCGACAAGGCCCTGCACGGCCTCGGGCTGGCCCACGTCGGACGGGAGCGGACGCTCGGCAGCCTCTCCGGCGGTGAACAGGCGCGGCTCGGGATCGCCTGTCTCGTCGCCGCGGCGCCCGAGGTGATGCTGCTCGACGAGCCCACCAACCACCTGGACGAATCCGCCCTCGACTGGCTGGAGGGCGCCCTGCTCGCCCACCGCGGGACGGTCGTCGCCGTCTCCCACGACCGGCTCTTCCTGGAGCGCGTCGCCACCTCGGTGCTGGAGGTCGACGCCGACCGGCGCACCGTCGTCCGGTACGGCGGCGGGTACGCCGGGTTCCGCGCCGAACAGGCGGCGGCCCGCACCCGCTGGGAGCAGGCGTACGCCCAGTGGTGCGAGGAGCGGGAGCGGCTGGAGGAGTACACGGGCACCACGGCCCACGCCGTCGCCCAGGGCCGCGCCATGCAGGACCGCAACAAGATGGCGTACGGCAGGGCGGGAAACCGCGTCCAGGCATCGGTCTCCTCCCGGGTGCGCAACGCACAGGAGCGGCTGCGCAGACTCGACGAGGAACCGGTGCCCCGGCCGCCGGAGCCGATACGGTTCCGGGCCGCGCCGGTGGCGGGAGCGGCCGAGGGAACCCTGGTCGCACTCGACGGCGTGCGGGTCGCGGACCGGCTCACCGTGGACGGGCTGACCGTCGACGCCGGGCAGCGGCTGCTGGTCCACGGCGGCAACGGGGCGGGCAAGAGCACCCTGCTGCGCCTCATGGCGGGCGTCGTGCGGCCGGACGCGGGGACGGTCGCCCGGCGCGGGCGCATCGGCTACCTCGCCCAGGAGATTCCCGTGCACCGTCCCGCGGAGCGCGTGCTCACAGCCTTCGGGCGGGGGCTGGCGCTCACCGAGGAGGAGCAGGAGGAACTGCTGCTGTCGTTCGGCCTCTTCCGCCCCCGCGACCTGCGGGTGCCGGTCGGCGCACTGTCCGCAGGACAGCGGCGCAGGCTCGCGCTGGCCCGGCTGCTGGCCAGGCCCGCCGACCTGCTGCTCCTGGACGAACCGGCCAACCATCTGGCGCTCGCCCTGGTGGAAGAGCTGGAGGAGGCCCTCGCACGCTGGAGCGGAGCACTGGTCGTGGTCTCCCACGACCGGCTGCTGCGGCGCCGTTTCACCGGGGAGATACGCCGGATGGAGGCGGGGAGGCTGGCCGGTTGAGCCCTTTCCATCGACTCGAACTAGGGTTTCGGCATGGCACGACCGCGACGCATCGTCCTCGTCCGGCACGGCGAATCCGAGGGCAACGCCGATGACACCGTGTACGAACGTGAGCCCGACCACGCGCTGAGGCTCACCGACAAGGGCTGGCAGCAGGCCCGGCAGGCGGGGGAGCGACTGAGGGAACTGTTCGGCGACGAGGGGATCAGCGTGTACGTCTCCCCCTACCGGCGCACCCACGAGACCTTCCGCGCCTTCGACCTCGACCCGGCGCAGGTGCGGGTCAGGGAGGAGCCGCGACTGCGCGAGCAGGACTGGGGGAACTGGCAGGACAGGGACGACGTACGGCTGCAGAAGGCGTACCGCGACGCCTACGGGCACTTCTTCTACCGCTTCGCCCAGGGCGAGTCCGGGGCGGACGTGTACGACCGGGTGGGCGCCTTCCTGGAGAGCCTCTACCGTAGCTTCGAGGCGGCCGACCACCCGGAGAACGTCCTGATCGTCACCCACGGTCTGACCATGCGGCTGTTCTGCATGCGCTGGTTCCACTGGCAGGTCGCCGAGTTCGAGGCGCTGTCCAACCCGGGCAACGCGGAGACCCGGGTGCTGGAGCTGGGCGAGGACGGAAGGTACACGCTGGACCGGCCGTTCGAGCGCTGGCGGGCCCCCGAACCGTACGGAATCACCGGGGAGAGGTCCACGATCACCGGTTAGAGTGCAGAACGATGACCGCTGACTCCGCTTCCGACCCGCGCTACGCGCGCGCACGGGCCAGCCTGCGAGGGCTGTCCGTGGGAGACGCCCTGGGCTCCCAGTTCTTCGTACCCGCCAACTACCCCCTGCTCAAGCGACGCGCACTGCCCGACGGCGACTGGCAGTGGACCGACGACACCGAGATGGCCGCCTCCGTGCTGGCCGTACTCGCCGGGCACGGCCGGATCGACCAGGACGCGCTCGCGCGCTCCTTCGCCGACCACCACGACTTCGACCGCGGCTACGGCCCCGCCGTCAACCGCATGCTGCGACTGGTCCGCGAGGGCGGCGACTGGCGCGAGCTGGCCTCGGCCCTGTTCGACGGGCGCGGCTCCTGGGGCAACGGCGCCGCCATGCGGATCGCCCCGCTCGGTGCCTGGTACGCCGACGACCCGGAACAGGCCACCCACCAGGCCGAGATCTCCGCGTACGTCACCCACCAGCACAGGGAAGCCGTCATGGGCGCGATGGCGGTCGCCGCCGCGGCCGCGCTGGCGGCCGGGCCGGCCGGACCGCCCACCCCCGCCGGACTGCTCGACGGCGTGATCGCCCTCGTCCCGCGCAGCGCGGTCGCCGCCGGACTGCGCCGGGCCCGCAACATGCTCGACTACGACGACGCCACCACCGTCGCCGCCGTGCTCGGCTGCGGCCGACGCACCAGCGCCCACGACACGGTGCCGTTCGCGCTCTGGTCCGCGGCCCGGGGACTCGGCGACTTCGAGGGTGCCTTCTGGACCACCGCGCAGGTCGGCGGGGACGTCGACACCAACTGCGCGATCGTCGGCGGAGTGCTCGCGGCGGCCGCGGCGGGCAGCCCGCCGGACGCCTGGCTGGAGCGTACCGAGGCACTGCCCGAGTGGGTGCCCGCCGCGTCGCGCTGACCGGTCGGGGCCCCGCACGTCTGCCGGGGCCCCGCACACTGCGTGTGCACCGGGCTTCGAAACGGGCCGCAGCGGGCTTCATGGCCCTGCTCCTGTCACGGTTGTGTCCGCATCCACGGTGCGGGGGGAACGAGTGTCCGACAGTCGGGCTAGTCTGACGGCCACGCAGGCCCGTTGATCATCACGGGCGTGCACCGAAGCGACACCGGGCCCTCCCCGCCACGCCTTGCGCGAGACGCGAAGCGCCTGGTCGGGAGGGGGTCCCGTGCCTGACGATGCAGTGCCGTCCACGCCGTCCGAAGCCACACCGCCGGAGGCGGCCACCGCGCCGTCCGAGGCGGCGGCAGCACCGGCGGCCGGCGTACCGGCCGCGGCCGTACCGCCCGCGGCGCAGGCCGGAGCGGGAGCGCGCGCCGTCGCCGGGGCGCAGGACGGCGTTCCGCGGCCCGCGTACGCGCAGACGCAGCCGCAGACCGCACAGCAACTGAGCCAACAGCAGCAGTGGCAGCAGTGGCAGGCCCACCAGCAGTGGCAGCAGGCACGGCAGCGGAAGGCCGCGCAGCCGCCCGCCTGGCGTGCCGGCGTGCGCCCCGGGCCGCCCGCCCGAGTGCGTGCCGCCTCGCTGTTCGCCGCGCTGGCCACCGCGGTGCTGAGCGGTCTGTTCCTCGGCGACGGGCTCGGTGCGAACCTGTTGATCGTCGCCGTCCCGGCCACCCTCGCCGCGTTCTTCGCGGCTCAGGCGGCCGGCCGCCGCATCCGCCCCTGGACACTGCTCTGGGGCATCGCCGGGCTCGCCCTCCTCGCGATACCGGTGCTGCGGGACGCGGGCTGGCCGACCTTCCTCGCCGTCGTCTCCGCGCTCGCGCTCGGCTCACTGGCCCTGCACGGCAGCCGGACCTGGCTCGGCATCCTGATCGGCTCGCTGGGCATCGTCGGCTCCGTGGTCCCGGGCATCCGGTGGGGCTGGCAGGGCCTGCGCGAACGGGCCGAGGGCTCCCGGGACCGCTGGGGTCCCGTGGTGCGCACCGTCGTCATCGCCGCGGTCCTGCTCGTGGTGTTCGGCGCGCTCTTCGTCAGCGCGGACGCCGCCTTCGCCGAACTGCTCGGCAACCTCATGCCGGACGCGTCGGTCTCCGACGGCCCCTGGCGGATCCTGCTGTTCGCGCTGGGCCTGGTCGGCGCCCTGGCCGCCGCCCGCACCGCCGCCGCACCGCACCAGTGGGACAAGGCCAGGATCGCCCCGGCGCGCGCACGCGGCCGGATGGAATGGGCACTTCCGCTCATCGTGCTGAACCTGCTCTTCGCGGCCTTCATCGCGGTCCAGCTCACCGTCCTGTTCGGCGGTTACGAGAAGGTCCTCAAGGAGACCGGACTGACGTACGCCCAGTACGCCAGGCAGGGCTTCTGGCAACTGCTCTGGGCCACCCTGCTGACCCTCGTCGTGATCGCCCTGGCCAAGCGCTGGGCGCCGCGCTCGCGGCCCGGCGACGCCACCCTGGTGCGTTCGGTGCTCGGCGTGCTGTGCCTGCTCACCCTGGTGGTGGTCGCCTCCGCGCTGCGCAGGATGGACCTGTACGTCGACGCGTACGGGCTGACCCGGCTGCGTGTCTCGGTCACGGCGATGGAGCTCTGGCTCGGCGTGGTGATCGTACTGATCATGGCCGCCGGGGTGTTCGGCGCCCGCTGGCTGCCCAGGGCCGTCGCGGGCAGCGCTGCGGCCGCCGTCCTGGCCTTCGGCCTCGCCTCTCCCGACGCCCTGGTCGCCGAGCGCAACGTCGCGCGCTTCAAGCACCAGCAGGTGATCGACGTCGAGTACTTCCGGGGCCTCTCGGCGGACGCCGTGCCCGCTCTCGACACCCTCCCCGAACCACAGCGGACCTGTGCGCTGCGCGGCATCATGAGCGGCCTTGAGGAGAGCCCGTGGTACGCCACCAGCCTCGGTCAGCAGCGTGCCCTCGACATCGTGGAGAACCGCCCGCTCGACCCTTCGGTGAACAACTGCCGGGGGCTCGACTCGGGCGACAGCGGCGAGTACGGACGCTAGGGCTCGCAGGGGCAGCGCGGCCCGTGGCGCACGGGCCGGGCACCCCGGACCGCCCCGGAGTTCCGCGAGGACGTCAACCGGGCGGGGCGGGTGTCGCGGCCCGCCCCCGGCGGCGTACCCTGGCTGGCGCCATGCCGTACGAACCTCCCACTCACACCGTCGAGCGCTCCCTGCGCGCCACCACCGGTGCCAAGATCGTTGCCGGAGTCGACGAGGTCGGGCGGGGAGCGTGGGCCGGACCCGTCACCGTGTGTGCCGCCGTCACCGGACTGCGCCGCCCACCCGCCGGACTCACCGACTCCAAGCTCCTCAGCCCCAGGCGCCGCGACGAACTGGTGCTGCTGCTGGAGGAGTGGGTGACGTCGTACGCGCTCGGCCACTCCACTCCCGAGGAGATCGACGAACTCGGCATGACGGCGGCACTGCGGCTCGCCGCCGAACGTGCGCTAAATGCCTTGCCGGTACGGCCCGATGCGGTCATCCTCGACGGGAAGCACGACTACCTCGGCGCACCCTGGAAGGTCCGTACGGTGATCAAGGGCGACCAGTCCTGCATCGCGGTCGCGGCCGCCTCGGTGATCGCCAAGGTGCGCAGGGACGCGATGATGGCCGAACTGGACGGGGAGGCGGGGGGTTGTGCGCCCTACGCGTTCGCGGCCAACGCCGGATATCCGTCGCCCGTGCACAAGGCGGCCCTTGAGGAACTCGGGCCGACCGCGCACCACCGCCTCTCGTGGTCCTATCTCGACGGGCTTCCGCAGTGGCGGCACCTCAAGAAACACCGGATCTCGGCAGAGGCCGCGGCACTGGAAAGCGGGGGCCAACTCGGCTTCGAATTCTGACCGTTCACCGTGCGGCACAGCTCTGCCGGACGCGCGGCACGTCCGCGCGTCGGAGCGACGTGGCGCTCGGTGTGCCGTCCGACGGATCGACCGATGCACCATCCGATACGCCGGACGGCACACCACCGAGCACCACGCAGCACCAACGAGCATTACGCAGCATCACCGAGCACCACAGCACCATCCGACGCACCCCCGCCGGTGCCTGCCGTACCGGCGTCTGACAGATTTCCACTCATGCCTCTCATTCCTCAGGAGCCTCAGATTCACGAGAGCGCCCAGGGTCCCCGCACCACGCCGGCCGCCGGCCGGACCGCGCCGACCCCTCGCCCCGTTCCCGGACCGCGTCCCGCGGCGGTGCCGCGCCCCGGTCCCGCCGCCCGTCCCGGCCCGCCGGCGCAGCGGATCCGCCCCTCGGCCGACCGGCCCCAGGCCCCCCTTGCGGAGAATCGTTCCGCGCCGAAGGCCTCCCCGGTCGACGCTGCCGGCCCGTCCGCGGACGGGCCCCAGATCCAGCTGATCCCCGCTCCCGTGAACGGCGCGCTCGACGCCGCGGGGGAGACGGTGGACCTGCTGCTCGACTCCGGCCGCGCGCCGGGCGACGTACTGGTGCTGACCACGGGCGAGCAACACCCGTGGGCCGCCCATGAACTGTCGTTCGGCGAGGCGTCCTACTGGGCGCAGCACGACGCCCGTGACGACGTCTTCTACGCGGACATCAGTGCCGCGGAGCGCGCCGCCGCCCGTCCGGTGGTCGTCGTCGCGGTCAACGACGAAGCCGGGGACACCCTGGCCCGGTCGCTGCCGCTGGCCCGCGAACGTGCCGGACTGCTGCTGATCGTCTGCGGCGACCCGGAGCGGATCAACGCCGGGCTCGGCGCCGGAGTCTGAAGCACGGCGTCCGGACCCCGGGGATCAGGCCCCGGGGTCCGGTTCCCGGGAATCAGGACCCGTGAACCGAACTGCCGGAGCCGCCGGATCCCGGATCAGCGGGCCGCTGCCCTGCGCAGGGCAGCGGCCGATCCGCCGCCGGTGCTCTGCAGCGCCGGATCGGGCTCGGCCAGCGAGTCCGCGAGGCCGGTGGGCCGCGACCCCGCACTGGGGCGACGGCCGCCGCGTCCCTCGCCGAGCACCTGCCAGCCGCCGCGCGTCAGCGTGATGTACGCCCCGCAGCGCAGCCCGTGCAGTGTGCACGCGTCACGCAGGCCCCACATCCACGCCCCGTCCTCCTCCGTCCAACGCTCGTCGCCGTCCCGGCAGTAGAGCAGTACGGCCGTCCTGACGGGCGTACGGCGACGGAGGTCGTGCGGGATCACCCTGCGCAGGTGGGCGAGGAGCGAGTTGCGCAGTTCCCAGCCGTCGGCGGGGGAGGAGCGGCGGGCGAACGAGGCGCTGGCGATCAGCCGCTCCTCGGTGTCCAGCACCGCGACCACTGCGGTCGCGAGCGCGGGCCGATGGCGGGCGTGCAGGCCGCTGACGACCTCACGCGGGTTGCGCAGCAGGGGAATTCCCGCCGAAGCCCACTCGGCGGGCTCCAGCGTTCGACCCAGCCGACTGGCCGCATCGGCGGACGACGGGCTCAGCGAACTCGGCGACGGAGCGAATCCGAAGGTCACGGTCCTCCCTTCGCATACGCGCCCACAGCTGCGGGCAAGGTCGAGTGGGGGCGCGCCACGGCACAGCCCTTCGACCACAGAAGCCGTGCGGGGAGCCCTCCCAATTCTTCCTGGCGCGAGGGAATGCGGCAACGAGCAAATGGGGCGGCCGGCCGGATTCTGTGGATATGACACTGATATCTCTGCCCAGTCGAACCGCCCCCGATACCTCCCGTCACCCCTGAACGGCGAGGACCAGCGGAAACACCCCTTCCGCTCCGGCCCGGCGCAGCAGCCGCGCCGAGATGGCGAGCGTCCAGCCCGTGTCGGAGAGATCGTCCACCAGGAGTACGGGCCCGCCCGCCGCGGCGAGCGCCTCCGCCAACTGCGGCGGAACGGTGAGTACCTGGTGCAGCGAGCGGACCCGCTGGGCGCTGTTGGCCTGCGGGAGCGGAGTCCCGGCCGATTCCGGCGCGTACTCCAGCGAGCCGAGGAACGGCATCCGCCCCACTTCGGCGACCCGCCCGCCCAGCAAGGAGACCAGCCCCGGCCTGCGGTACGAGGGCACGGTGACCACGCCCACGGGGCGCGGCGGTGCGTCCGCCTCTCCGGATGCCCAGCCGCCGGGCCCCTTCGCCCAGTCGGCCAGCACGGTCACCACCGCCTGGAACACATCGTCCGGAACAGGGCCGTCCGGGGCCTGTGCCGCCAGCATCGGGCGCAGCCGGTTCCCCCAGCCGATGTCGGAGAGCCGGCCGAGACCGCGGCCCGGGAAGGCGATCTCGCCCTGCGGGATGCGGCCCTTCAGATCGAGGCCCACCGCGGGCAGACCGGTCGGCCACATCTTCCGCGGCTCCACCTCGACGCCGGGGCGTCCCAGCTCGCCCCGCGCCGCGTCCAGCGCGGCGCCCGACACCTCGGCGTCGAACCGGGGACCCGCGCAGTTGTCGCACCGGCCGCACGGCGCGGCCTCCTCGTCGTCCAGCTGACGGCGCAGGAACTCCATGCGGCAGCCAGTCGTCGCCGCGTACTCCCGCATCGCCTGCTGTTCTGCGCTGCGCTGCCCGGCCACCCACGCGTACCGCTCGGTGTCGTACATCCAGGGCTGTCCCGTGGCGGTCCAGCCGCCCTTCTCCCGGTGCACCGCGCCGTCCACGTCGAGGACCTTGAGCATCGCTTCGAGGCGGGTGCGCCGCAGGTCCACCATCGGTTCCAGGGCGGGCAGCGAGAGCGGCTTCGGGGACTGCGCGAGGGCGTCGAGGGTCCGCCGTACCAGTTCCTCCGGCGGGAAGGAGACCGAGGCGAAGTAACGCCAGATCGCCTCGTCCTCCTTGCCGGGCAGCAGCAGCACCTCCGCGTGCTCCACCCCGCGGCCCGCACGGCCCACCTGCTGGTAGTAGGCGATCGGGGACGAGGGCGAGCCAAGGTGCACCACGAAGCCCAGGTCGGGCTTGTCGAATCCCATCCCGAGTGCCGAGGTCGCCACCAGGGCCTTGACCCGGTTGGCGAGCAGGTCGTCCTCCGCCTGCATACGGTCCGCGTTCTCCGTGCGGCCGGTGTACGAGGAGACGGTGTGCCCGCACTGGCGCAGGTACGCGGTGACCTCCTCGGCGGCCGCCACGGTCAGCGTGTAGATGATGCCGGAGCCCGGCAGCTCGTTCAGGTGGTCGGCGAGCCAGGCCAGGCGGCTCGCCGCGTCGGGAAGGGAGAGGACGCCCAGGCTGAGGCTCTCCCGGTCCAGCGGCCCGCGCAGCACCAGCGCGTCGGTGCCCGCCCCCGTACCGAGCTGCTCGGCGACGTCGGCGGTCACCCGGGAGTTGGCCGTGGCGGTGGTGGCCAGCACCGGAACCCCCGGCGGCAGCTCGGCGAGCATGGTGCGCAGCCGCCGGTAGTCGGGGCGGAAGTCGTGTCCCCAGTCGGAGATGCAGTGCGCCTCGTCCACCACGAGCAGCCCGGTGGCGGCGGACAGCTTGGGCAGGACGTTGTCGCGGAAGTCCGGGTTGTTCAGTCGTTCCGGCGAGACGAGCAGGACGTCGACCTCGCCCGCGGCGACCTCGGCCTGGACGCTGTCCCACTCCTCCGGGTTGGACGAGTTGATGGTGCGCGCGCGGATACCGGCGCGGGCCGCGGCCTCCACCTGGTTGCGCATCAGCGCGAGCAGCGGGGAGACGATCACGGTGGGGCCGTTGCCCTGGGCGCGCAGCAGCGAGGTCGCCACGAAGTACACGGCCGACTTGCCCCAGCCGGTCCGCTGCACGACCAGCGCCCTGCGCTTGTCCGCGACGAGCGCCTCGATGGCCCGCCACTGGTCCTCGCGCAGCCGGGCCGTGCCGCTGGGGTCCCCGACGAGGCGGGCGAGTACGGAGTCGGCCGATGCCCTGAGATCTGCGTTGGTCATGCCCCCATGCAACCCGATGGCACCGACATCGCGCGAACGTACCCCCGCCACCTGTGGATAACGTTATCCACAGGGGTGGCGGGGTGTCCGCCGGGTGATGCAACGTAGCGGCATGAACACGAACAGTGAGCATTACGGTCCGCGTGACACCGCCGAATCGGCCGACGAGCAGCAGATCACCCTGCGGGGTCCGGCCCAACTGGCCGATGCCCTGCCGTATTTGATGGGCTACTTCCCCAGCGACTCGGTGGTCATGGTGGCCCTGCACGGCGACCGGGGCAGGTTCGGCGGCCGGCTCAGGCTCGGCATTCCGAAATCCCCGCAGGAGTGGGCACCCCTGGCCGGACATCTCGCCGAGTCCCTCGTCGCCAACAGCGAGCGGCGCAGCGGCCGCCCGGACGGCATCGTCCTCTTCCTCTGCCAGGACCCGGCCGAGGGCGAGAGCGGCAGGCAGGTGATGGAGCGGCTGCGCGCCTTCGCCCAGCGGCTGCGCGTGGCCTGCGGAACCCTGGACGTCCCCGTGCTGGAGGCCCTGTGCATCTCCGGCGGCCGGTTCTGGTCCTACTGCTGCCCCGACGCCCGCTGCTGCCCGCCCGAGGGCACCGGGCTGGCCCTGCCCGGTACGTCGGTCATGGCGGCAGCGGCCGCGTACGCCGGTATCCAGGTACGAGGAACCCTCCGCGAGATGGAGGACCGGCTCACGCCCCATCCGTCCGACCCCGACTCCCGTCGCGCGCAGGTACGGGCGCTGGACGCCACGGGCGGTGCGGTGGTCCCCCGGATCCTCGGCGAGACCGGCCGCGCAGAGGTCGCCGGGGAGACCCTCGACCTCGCCCGGGTCCTGATGAAGCGCCTGGGCCAGGCTCCGCCGCCCCGCGGCTCCTGGGCTGCCGCCGACCGCTCCGACGACGCCCTGATCAGCGACGAGGAGGCCGCCACCGTCATCGTGGGACTCCAGGACCGGGACACCAGGGACCACGCGGCGGCGTGGATGGAGGGTCCCGAGGCGGCCCCCGCCCTGCGGCTCTGGCGCGCCCTGGCCAGGCGGTGCGTCAGCCCCTACGACACCTACGCGGCACCGCCGCTGGCCCTCGCGGGCTGGGTCGCCTGGTCGGGCGGCGACGAACCGGAGGCCCGCGCCGCCCTGGGCCTCGCCCTTCGCGCCGACGCCGAGTACGTCTTCGCCCAACTGCTCCACCAGGCCTGCAACGAAGGCCTCGATCCGGAACGGCTGCGCGCCTGCCTGCGCCGCAACCGGTCCTCCCGCACGGGGCGGACCACCACCGCAGCCGCGACCGCAGCGGCCCGCCGGGCCCTCAAGGAGGCCGGGAAACCGCAGGTCCGGAGCGCGCGGGCGGCGGGCCGGGGCGGAAAGCCGGTCCGTGCTGTCCGGCAGGGCGGCGCGGCCGGCCGGCCCAGGGGCCCACGCGGAGCGGCCCGGCCCGGCCACCCGGCGGTGCCCGCAGGTGCACGACGCCGGGAGACTCCGCTCCGGGCCCGGCGCGGGGCCCGGAGCGGGCGATGAGCGAGTACCGACGGGCGCACCGGGGGCGGACGGAAGCACGGCACCACCCACGGCCTGCCGCATTCCCCGCTCCCGTCGGCCGTGACCCAGCCGCCCGCGCCGACGTTCACTCCTGTGGCGGCGCCCCACGCACCTCGTCGTCACGTCCCTCGCCGTCCTTCGGAGCGCAGAGAAGGCACCGCATGGCACTCACCGTCCCGCCGTCGTCCGCAGCCCGCGGCACGCCCCAGGGGCCCCGCCGCCCCGCCGCCGGGGCCCCCGGCCGGGGCGGCACCCCCGCAGCCGGTCCGCCTCCCGCCCTGCCCTCCGTGCACACGATGATCGTCTGCGCAGACCTGCCGTCCCTCGCCATCTCCGCCGAGCACGGCCAGCTCACCGGAAGCGGGCTCGAAGGCTTCTACCAGGCCGGCCGCAGGCTGCTCTCGCGCTGTGTCCTGCGGGTGGCCGACCGCGAACCCGTCGCCGTGCAGGGCAGGTTGACCGGTGCCGACCGCGCCAGGTTCGTGGCGGTGGTCCGCACGCCCGGCGACGGAGGACCCGACCCCGGGGTGGTGGTCGAGCGGATCAGGACCGCCGGCGGCACCGAGCGGATCACCCTGCGCAACTCGGTGCCCCGCCCGCTGCGGGTCCCGGTGGAGATCTCCCTGGGCACCGACCTCGCGGACCTGGGCGCCATCGGAGCCGGCCGTCCCGGGCCCGAACTGCCCGCCAGTGTCCACGACTCCGGCATGCGCTGGGCGACGGCCCGTGCCCTGGCCCTGGTGACGGCGGACCCGCCGCCCGACGACGCCCTCGCCTCCGCCGGTCTGCTGCGCTGGAACATGGAGCTGCCGCCCGGCGGATCACGCACCCTCGAACTGCGGGTGCGGACCGACCGGGCGGTCCGCCCGGCGGGCAGGTCCGGAAGCTGCCCGCTGCCCGAGGCCGACGCCGAGGGCGACGACCCCAGGGTGCGCGACCTGCTCCGGGCCGGCGTCGAGGATCTGCGGTCCCTGCTGATGCGAGACCCCGCCCACCCCTCGGACGTCTTCCCGGCGGCCGGGATCCCCTGGCGCTGCGGCCTAGCCCCGGCCGAGGCCCTGTGGGCCGTCCGTATGGCGCTCCCGCTCGGCACCCGGCTGGCGGCGGCCACGCTGCGCACCCTCGCGCGTTCCCAGGCGGACGGGGACGGGCGCGTGCCGGGGCCGTTCCGGGACGCGGGCCCGCACCTGCCCCCGGGGTGCACCGGAGTGGAGGCGACCCTCGCCTTTCCCGTCGTGCTGGCCGAGGCCAGGCGCTGGGGGCTCCCCGAACAGGACCTGGCGGAACTGCTGCCCGCGGCCGAGCGCTGCCTGCGCTGGCTGCACACCGCCCTGGGGGACGGGCCGTACCTGCGCGACCCCGGCCCCGGCGGACTGTGCCGGGCCGAGACACAGGCCCACGCCCACCGGGCGGCACTGCTCGGCGCCGACCTGCTGGAGGCCTGCGGCCGGCCCGGAGCCGACGGCTGGCGCGAACGGGCGACGGCCCTGCGCCGCGCCTTCCGGCAGGACTTCTGGATCGAGGACCGGGCGGGCGGCCGTCCGGCTGCCGCGAGGACGCCGGAGGGGCGGCCGGTGCCGCACCTCGGTGCCGGAGCCGTACACCTGCTGGACACCGGCCTGCTCGGTGCCGGACAGCTCGCCCCGGGCCTGCTGGACCGGGTACAGACCGAGCAACTGGCCAGGCTGCTCGGCGGCCCGTCCATGGACTCGGGATGGGGACTGCGCGGACTCGGCGCCAAGGAGGCCGCGCACAACCCGTTCGGCCACCGCAGCGGCGCCGTACGGGTGCACGAGACCGCCGTCGCGGTCTCCGGCCTCGCTGCCGCCGGGTACGAGAAGGAGGCGGGCTCCCTGCTGCGTGGCCTGCTGGACGCCGCGGAGGCCTTCGACCACCGGCTGCCCGAGATGTACGCGGGGGAGCAGCGCACCGCGGGAAGCCTTCCGCTGCCGCACCCGGCGGCGTGCCGGCCCGCCGCGGTGTCGGCCGCCGCGGGAATCCACCTCCTCTCCACCCTGGTGGGCATCCGTCCGGACGCCCCGGCGGGCACGGTACGGCTGGCACCGCTCAGCAGCGCGCCTCTCGGTGCCCTGCGGCTGTCCGGGCTGCGGGTCGCGGCGGAGCCGTTCGCCGTACGGGTCAGCAGGCTCGGGCTCGGCATGATCGAGGAGGCCGCGGACGGACTCCAACTGGGGGTGTGACGACGTGACGCGGGGCGAGCCGCCGACGGGCGGTGCGGAAGCGGACAAGGGTGCCACGAGATGCGAGGAGAGAGGCGGGGAGAGGAGCACGGGGACTGTTTATCGTCAGGAAGACGACTATGATCGCGGCATGTCGCCCTACGATCCGTCGGCCTTTCCGCCCTTCGCCGTCACCGTGGATCTGGCCGTGCTCACCGTGCGTCGCCACGCGCTCTGCGCCCTGGTCGTACGCCGCGGGGAGTCGCCGTTCCAGGGGCGCTGGGCACTGCCCGGCGGCTTCGTCCGCGCGGACGAGGACCTCGCGGCGGCCGCAGCTCGGGAACTGGCCGAGGAGACGGGACTGATCGCGCTGTCGGCGCCGACCGCGCTGTCGGGGCCCACGACGCACGACACCTCGGCCACCGCCCTCGGCAACGGTGCCCATCTGGAACAACTGGCCACCTACGGCGATCCCGGACGCGACCCGCGGATGAGAGTGGTGAGCGTCGCCCATCTCGCGCTCGCCCCCGACCTGCCCGCGCCCCGTGCGGGCGGCGACGCGAACAGCGCCCGGTGGGCCCCGGTGGAGGACCTGCTCGGACGCGACGACGGCTTTGGCCGGGAGGGCGAACAGGCGGCTCCGCTCGCCTTCGACCACGCGCGGATCCTCGCCGACGGTGTGGAACGGGCCCGCTCGAAGATCGAGTACTCGTCGCTCGCCACCGCCTTCTGCCCGCCGGAGTTCACCGTCGGCGAGCTGCGCCGGGTCTACGAGGCCGTGTGGGGCGTCGTCCTGGACCCCCGCAACTTCCACCGCAAGGTGACGGGAACGCCCGGTTTCCTCGTCCCCTCCGGCGGAACGACGACCCGTCAGGGCGGCCGTCCCGCACAGCTGTTCAGGGCGGGCGGGGCGACCGTGCTCAATCCGCCGATGCTGCGTCCCGAGGTCTGAGCGAGGGGTCTGACACCCGCACTTCTTCCCGCTGCGCAAAAAGACCGAAATGTCGCGTTATCTTGCTGCGGTACCCGTCCCAGCCGCCGAGCGTTCCCACCTCCCGCAGGAGAGACGGGAGATGCGGGAGACGCAAGAGACGCGAGGGAAGCGATGCTCCAGGCCATCGGACTCACCAGCAACCGGCGCAGGACCCGTCCGCCCGCCGTGGACGACCTGACCTTCGAGGCGAGGCCGGGGCATGTCACCGCCCTCCTCGGCGACCCCGGTTCCGGCAGGACCACCGCACTGCGCCTGATGCTCTCCCTCGAACAGGGCCGAGGCGTCACCTACTTCCGAGGGCGCCCCCTGAACCGCATCGCCCACCCCGCACGCGAAGTGGGCGCCCTCCTCGGTGACGTACCGGGCAACCCCTCCCGCACCGCGCGCGGGCAGTTGCGCATGCTGTGTGCCGCCTCGGGGGTTCCCGCCTCCCGCGCCGACGAACTGCTCGACGTCGTCGGTCTGACCGGCCTCGGGCAGCAGCGGCTCGGCACGCTCTCGCTGGGCATGGACCGCAGGCTCGGCCTAGCCTCCGCCCTGCTCGCCGACCCGCACACCCTGCTGCTCGACGAGCCCGCCACCGGACTCTCCCCGCGCGACAACAGCTGGCTGTTCGGACTCCTGCGGGCCCACGCCGCCCACGGCGGCACCGTGCTCTACACCACGGGCGACCCCAAGGAGGCCGCCCGCACGGCGGACCGCGTCGTCACCCTCGAAGGCGGCCGACTCGTCGCCGACCAGGCCGCAGCCGACTTCGCCCGCACCCGGCTGCGCCCCCGCGTCGCCGTACGCACCCCGCAGGCACTCCGCCTGGGCTCGCTGCTCGGCAAGGAGGCCAGGGCGGGCCGCCGCTCCGTGGAGGTCGTACCGGAGGGCGGCAACCGGCTCTCCGTCTACGGCAGTACCTGCGCGGAGGTAGGCGACACCGCCTTCCGGCACGGCGTCCTGCTGCACCAACTCGCCGACGAGATCGGCGACATGGGCCCCCGGGCCACCTCCGTCCCCGCCCCCGTCTCCGGCCTCACCCCCGCCCCGCAGCCTGCCACGTCGGGCGCCCAGGAGCCGCAGGCCAACGCCGAACCGGACCCCGCACCCGAGCCCGCCCCGTCGCCCGCCACCGCACTCCCGATCCCGGCGGCCATCACGACCGCCACCCCAGCCGCCACCGAAACCATCTCTCCAGCCGCCCCCGCGTCCTCAGCCGCCACCACAACCCCCGCCGCCGCCGCGACCTCCGTGGCCGGCGCGGCCAGGGCCACGGCCGCCGCCACTTCCGAGTCCCGGTCCGCCGCCGGCCATGCCCGTGCCGCCGCACCCGTTCCGCCCGTCCGTCCGCGCCCCCTCCGCAGCCCGCTGCGGCCTCTGCGGTACGAGCTGAGCCGGACGTTCGGAACCCGAACCACTCTGGTGGCGGTCGCCGTCGTCCTCGGTGTCTCCGCCGCCCTCGCCGCCCTCCTCGCGCGCGGCGGCGCCACCCCCCTGCCCGTCGCCCTGGCCGCCTGGCCCGACCTGCTTCCGCTGCCGCCCGCCGCCTTCGGCGCGGGCCTGCTCGGTGCGTACGCCTTCGGTGACGAGTTCCGCTACCCGGCACTCGCGGCGTCCCGGGGCACCTCGCCCCGGAAACTCGGCCTGCTGCTGGCCAAGCTCGCCGTGTCCGCGGGGCTCGCGCTGGTCCTCGCGGCCGTGACCGCCGTCGTCAACTTCCTGCTGCTGCGCTTCCTCTACGGGGCGCAGTCGGTCCACCTCTTCCCGGACAGCACGGCCAAGGCGGTGAGTTGGGCCGCGCTCTGCGTGGGCTGCGCCTGGGCGGGCCTGCTCGGCGCCGGAGTCTTCCGCGTCACCACCGCCGGCCTGGCGGCCGTGCTCGCCGTACCCGTCGCCGTGGCACCGGCGGTTCAGCACCTGCTCACCGGACCGGCCGCGCGTTCGATGGCCGGAATTCCGGGCAGGCTGCGGGAGCTGGTGTGGCTGAAGTTGCCCGGTGAGACGGACCAGTGGCTGCTCTCGGCGATGCGGGTCCTTGCCCAACCTGTCGGCGTGGCGCTGGTGTTGTCGCTCCCTGCACTCCTCTGCGCGTATCTGCTCACCAGCCTTCGCCGCAAGGCGCGTTGGTGATCACAACCTGACGCGGAGCCGACGAAATGCCCGCAACTCTCCCGTGGATGCCCGTTTCTTTCCGATAAGGCGTCAATTAGGCAGTGGGCGGTGATCACCCTTTCGTGTGCTTTTCACCAAAGACCTCAAGGGGCAGGGAACTCAAGCCGACAACTGATCCGTGAGTACCCTTGCGCACACCATGATGACCGCCGCCCGCCCCGTCGACTCAGGTCTTGCCGGGCCTGGTGAACTCGACCGCTACCCCTACGCGGAGTCGCCCGGCACCGACCGCGTCGGCCCGCTCGGCTGGGACAGTCCGGAATCCGACCTGGGCCGGGTCGGCCGCCGCGCGGCAGGCAACCGCGGCCGCGGACTGCACGGCCAACTCGTCCAGCAGCTCGGGCAGATGATCGTCTCCGGCGACCTCGGCGCGGACCGTCCGCTCGTACCCGAGGAGATCGGCCAGCGGTTCGAGGTCTCCCGCACCGTCGTCCGTGAATCGCTGCGCGTCCTGGAGGCCAAGGGCCTGGTCAGCGCCCGTCCCAATGTGGGTACCCGTGTCCGCCCGGTCAGCGACTGGAATCTGCTCGACCCCGACATCATCGAGTGGCGCGCCTTCGGTCCCCAGCGCGACGACCAGCGACGTGAACTGGCCGAGCTGCGCTGGACGATCGAGCCGCTCGCGGCCAGGCTCGCCGCCGGTCACGGGCGCGAGGACGTGCAGCAGCGGCTCGGCGACATGGTCGAGATCATGGGGCACGCACTCGCCCAGGGCGACTCCCTCACCTTCTCCCGGGCCGACGCCGAATTCCACTCCCTGCTCATCCAGCTCGCGGGCAACCGCATGCTGGAGCACCTGTCCGGCATCGTCTCGGCCGCTCTTCAGGTGTCCGGCGGGCCGATCATCGGCTGCGACCGTCCCACCGACGCCTCGCTCTCCCACCACGCACGGATCGCCGACGCGCTCGCTGCGGGCGACGGTTCGGGTGCGGAGTCGGCGATGCGTCAACTCCTCACGGTGCACCCGGAAGTGGAGCGCGTCGTTCCCGCGCCGCGTGAGCACTGACGGCACATCAGTCCCCGAAAGTCCCGCCCCGTACGGGCGGTTGCTCCTCGTGTCGCCGGGCCCGCTTCGGGTTCGGCGACACGAATGTAGGCATTTATCCCATCTGTGGCTTTCCTCCGAATCCGTTGTGACTCGGGCCACGAAAGATTGGGCGTAACGCTCCTCGGTATCCCGCGATGACCAAAGAGGTGACAGCCGAGGAGGGAAAGCGGAGCCGCTCGCGGTCCCGCCGCCCGATTCCGGTCTTCGCCCGGTCCGCCGGTGCATGCCCAGCCGGTGGTCGTCGGCTCAGGCCCTCGCGGGCGGGGTCGGACGCCATTTCCATCGTTCCGAGAGGTTGTTCGTGTCGGCCAGCACATCCCGTACGCTCCCGCCGGAGATCGCCGAGTCCGAGTCCGTGTTGGCGCTCATCGAGCGGGGGAAGGCTGATGGGCAGATCGCCGGCGACGATGTGCGTCGGGCGTTCGATGCCGACCGGATTCCGCCGACCCAGTGGAAGAACGTCCTGCGCAGCCTCAATCAGATCCTTGAGGAAGAGGGTGTGACGCTGATGGTCACTGCCGCGGAGCCGCCCAGGAGCGCCCGCAAGAGCGTCGCAGCGAAGACCCCGGCCAAACGGGCCGTCCCCCGGACCGTGGCGGCAAGTACGGCCGTTCCCAGGACGGTTGCGGCGGCCGCGGCCCCCGCGGCGGAGAGCGTCGACGCGGCGGTCGGCGAGGACGAGGCGGGCACCGCCAAGAAGGCCGCCGCCAAGAAGACGACCGCCAGGAAGGCCACGGCGAAGAAGGCCGCCACGAAGAAGACGGCCAAGAAGGCCACGGCGAAGAAGGACGCGCCGGGCGGTCCCGACGAACCGGACGAGGAGACTCCGGCGAAGCCGGGCGAGGAGGAGGAGAGCGGCGAGGGCAAGGGCTTCGTGCTCTCCGACGAGGACGAGGACGACGCGCCCGCGCAGCAGGTCGCGGTCGCGGGCGCCACCGCGGACCCGGTCAAGGACTACCTCAAGCAGATCGGCAAGGTTCCCCTCCTCAACGCCGAGCAGGAGGTGGAGCTCGCCAAGCGCATCGAGGCGGGACTGTTCGCCGAGGACAAGTTGGCGAACTCCGACAAGCTCGCGCCGAAGCTCAAACGCGAACTGGAGATCATCTCTCAGGACGGCGGGCGCGCCAAGAACCACCTCCTGGAGGCCAACCTCCGCCTCGTCGTCTCCCTCGCCAAGCGCTACACCGGCCGCGGCATGCTCTTCCTGGACCTGATCCAGGAGGGCAACCTGGGCCTGATCCGTGCGGTCGAGAAGTTCGACTACACCAAGGGCTACAAGTTCTCGACGTACGCGACCTGGTGGATCCGCCAGGCGATCACCCGCGCCATGGCCGACCAGGCCCGCACCATTCGCATCCCCGTCCACATGGTCGAGGTCATCAACAAGCTGGCCCGCGTCCAGCGCCAGATGCTCCAGGACCTGGGCCGCGAGCCCACCCCGGAGGAGCTGGCCAAGGAACTCGACATGACCCCCGAGAAGGTCGTCGAGGTCCAGAAGTACGGCCGCGAGCCGATCTCCCTGCACACCCCGCTCGGTGAGGACGGGGACAGCGAGTTCGGTGACCTCATCGAGGACTCGGAGGCCGTCGTTCCGGCCGACGCGGTCAGTTTCACCCTGCTCCAGGAGCAGCTGCACTCGGTGCTGGACACCCTCTCCGAGCGCGAGGCGGGCGTCGTCTCGATGCGCTTCGGCCTCACGGACGGCCAGCCCAAGACGCTGGACGAGATCGGCAAGGTCTACGGCGTGACGCGCGAGCGCATCCGCCAGATCGAGTCCAAGACCATGTCCAAACTGCGTCACCCCTCGCGCTCGCAGGTCCTGCGCGACTACCTCGACTGACCGGCCGGTGTCCGGCCCGAAGCGGGCCCGGTCCTTCCGGTAGGGCGCCGCGCGCCCCGCTCGCGGTGAACGCCGTACGGAGGTCCGGGCCCGTGGCGTGCGCGGGTGCGGTGCGATGGGGGCTGGATGACTCTGGGTGTGCCGAGTTCACCCCTGAGTCAGGAGGACGCATGCGCCGACCCATCATCCGATCGCTGACCGGGGCCCTCGCCCTGACCGCCGCCGCAGCCGTGTCACCACTGGTCGCACCAGGTTCCGCCGTCGCCGACGGAGTGGTCATAGGGGGGCAGCCGGTCCGGGTGTCGGACAGTCCGTGGGTGGTGGCGGTGTCCAGTCGTGACCGGTTCGGGGGTACGAGGGCGGGTCAGTTCTGCGGGGGAGTGGTGGTCGCGCCGACCAAGGTGGTGACGGCGGCCCACTGCCTGGGGCGGGACGTGCTGGGCGTGCCGCTGAGCGAGGTGCACGACCTGAAGGTCATCGCGGGCCGCGGGGAGCTGCGCGGGCAGGGCGGCCGGGAGATCGCGGTGCGCGGGACCTGGGTCAACCCCTCGTACGACCCGCTCTCGAACGCGGGCGACGTGGCCGTGCTGACCCTGTCCGCCGCGCTGCCGGAGCGCTACGCGATCCGGATGGCGGGCCCGCACAGCGCCGCGGCCGAGCCGGGCACGGAGGCCGTGGTCTACGGCTGGGGCGACACCACGGGCGACGGTTCCTACGCGTCGTCGTTGCGGGCGGCCCGGGTGCGGGTCCTGCCGGACGCCGCGTGCGAGCGGGCCTACCCCGGAAACCTGGACGGAACGTACGAGCCGGCCACCATGCTCTGCGCCGGGGACCCGGAAGGGGGCCACGACGCCTGCCAGGGGGACAGCGGGGGGCCATTGGTGGCCCGGGGACGGCTGATCGGGTTGGTGTCCTGGGGGAGCGGCTGCGGGCAGGCGGAGAGCCCTGGGGTGTACACGCGGATCTCGGCGGTGGCCGGGGCGGTGAACGAGCAGGGCTGAGCGCGACGGGCCCGCCCGTACCGCGGGGCGAGCGGGACGGATCCGCCCGTACGGCAAGTGAGCGGGACCCCGGGCAGGCACGCAGCGTGCCTGCCCGGGGTCCCGCTGTGACGGCGTCATCGGAGTGCGGCGGGGGCGGTTGCCCCGTTCCGTGCGCGGGTGGCTTCGCTCCGTACGCGGGTGAATCCACCCCGTACGCGCTCGACATGCTCGACGGTCGCTCCGTGCCCGCGTGGTGGTTCTCCGTACGCGCTCGGTCGCGCTCAGCGGGCCTCTATGGGCCGGGCGGCAGGCCCGCGCCCAGGGGGCCTCGTAGGGCTCCGGGGCCCGTGAGGGTACGAGAACGGGCGGCCTGCCCCGCACACCCGGGGTGGGCCGCCCGTCGACCGGTCGTGACCGGCCCTTGGCTCGTCGTGGACGCTCTCAGGGCGTCAGCGTTCGTCGTCCTCTGCGGACGAGGGCGTGACCGTCAGCCGGTCGGTCTCGTCCTGTATTTCCGCGGCGATCTTCTTGAGCTCGGGCTCGAACTTGCGACCGTGGTGGGCGCAGAAGAGCAGTTCGCCGCCGCTGGCCAGGAGAACGCGCAGGTAGGCCTGTGCGCCGCAGCGGTCGCATCGGTCAGCGGCCGTCAGGGGGCTCGCGGGGGTCAGAACAGTAGTCACGTCGCCTCTTCTCTAGCTCGACGAGCTGTCGTACCAGGGTCAACATCCAACCAGGCCGAAAACGTTCCCGCTCGTGGCTTTTCCTTGAAACTTCTTCCGGAGGTCGTCCGGAGTGGTTGTCTGTTGCCGGTTGGCGGCGAATGAGCCGTATTGCGTCGCTTTACGGTTTCGCGTTGCTGGCTTGTCTCTGGTTTGTCAGGGGGTTGCGTCCGCCCGGCCGGATTGCCGGGTTGTTCATGAGGACGTGCCCGGAGCCTAAATGGTTCATGCCCGGAAGGGAACGTGACATGTGCTTCACTCCAACGAGGGATCGAACACGTGTACGCGTCTGGACTAGCATGAGAATTGCCTAGGGTGGCGTTACACCCGCTCTACCAGGCCCCGTTACCCTCTGAGCGGCGAACGACGCCGACCCCGTACCCCATCGGGGCCCATTTGAAATTCAGCGAGGAGCGAACCGCGTGACCGCCGATACGACCGTCCCGTCCGCCGCACTGCTGAGCGGTGCCGACCGTGACGGTTCCAATTACACCGCGCGGCACCTGCTCGTCCTCGAAGGTCTTGAGGCGGTCCGCAAGCGACCCGGCATGTACATCGGCTCCACCGACAGCCGCGGTCTGATGCACTGCCTGTGGGAGATCATCGACAACTCCGTCGACGAGGCGCTCGGCGGCCACTGCGACCGCATCGAGGTCATCCTCCACGAGGACGGCTCCGTCGAGGTGCAGGACAACGGCCGCGGCATCCCCGTCGACGTCGAGCCCAAGACGGGCCTGTCCGGCGTCGAGGTCGTCATGACCAAGCTGCACGCCGGCGGCAAGTTCGGCGGTGGCTCCTACGCCGCCTCCGGCGGTCTGCACGGCGTGGGCGCATCCGTGGTGAACGCGCTCTCGGCCCGCCTGGACGTCGAGGTCGACCGCAGTGTCACGCACTCGATCAGCTTCCGCCGCGGTGTCCCGGGCATCTTCACCGAGTCGGGACCGGACGCCCCCTTCGACCCGGGCAACGGGCTGCGCAAGGGCAAGCGGGTGCCCAAGGGCCGCACCGGTACCCGGGTGCGGTACTGGGCGGACCGGCAGATCTTCCTCAAGGACGCCAAGCTCTCCCTGGAGAACCTCTACCAGCGCGCCCGCCAGACGGCGTTCCTGGTCCCCGGCCTGACCATCGTCGTGCGCGACGAGCGGGACCTGGAGGGCGTCGGCAAGAGCGAAGAGACGTTCCGCTTCGACGGCGGCATCAGCGAGTTCTGCGAGTACCTGGCGCAGGACAGGGCGATCTGCGACGTCATGCGGCTCAGCGGGCAGGGCACCTTCAAGGAGACCGTCCCGGTCCTCGACGAGCGCGGCCACATGACGCCCACCGAGGTCACCCGCGAACTCGGCGTGGACATCGCGCTGCGCTGGGGCACCGGGTACGACAGCACGGTCAAGTCCTTCGTCAACATCATCGCCACCCCCAAGGGCGGCACCCATGTCTCCGGCTTCGAGCGCTCCCTCACCAAGACGGTGAACGAGGCGCTCCGCTCCGCCAAGCTGCTGCGCGTCGCCGAGGACGACGTCGTCAAGGACGACGCCATGGAGGGCCTCACCGCGGTGGTCACCGTGCGGCTCGCGGAGCCGCAGTTCGAGGGCCAGACCAAGGAGGTGCTCGGCACCTCGGCCGCCAACCGCATCGTCGCGGCCGTGGTCGCCAAGGAGCTGAAGGCGTTCCTGACCTCCACCAAGCGCGATGCCAAGGCGCAGGCGCGCACGGTGATGGAGAAGATCGTCGCCGCCGCCCGCACCCGGATCGCGGCCCGCCAGCACAAGGACGCACAGCGCCGAAAGACCGCGCTGGAGTCGTCCTCGCTGCCGGCCAAGCTGGCCGACTGCCGCAGCGACGACGTGGAGCGCAGCGAGCTCTTCATCGTCGAGGGAGACTCCGCGCTCGGTACGGCGAAGCTGGCCCGGAACTCCGAGTTCCAGGCGCTGCTGCCGATCCGGGGCAAGATCCTCAACGTTCAGAAGGCGTCCGTCTCGGACATGCTGAAGAACGCCGAGTGCGGCGCGATCATCCAGGTCATAGGAGCCGGGTCCGGCCGGACCTTCGACATCGACGCGGCGAGGTACGGCAAGATCGTGCTCCTCGTCGACGCGGACGTCGACGGCGCGCACATCCGCATTCTGCTGCTCACGCTCTTCCAGCGGTACATGCGGCCGATGGTCGAGGCGGGACGGGTCTTCGCGGCCGTACCGCCGCTGCACCGGATCGAGCTGGTCCAGCCCAAGAAGGGCCAGGACAAGTACGTCTACACGTACTCCGACAACGAGCTGCGGCAGACGCTGCTGGAGTTCCAGCGCAAGAACGTCCGGTACAAGGACGACATCCAGCGCTACAAGGGCCTCGGCGAGATGGACGCGGACCAGCTGGCGGAGACCACGCTGGACCCGCGCTTCCGGACGCTGCGCCGGATCAACATCGGTGACCTGGATTCCGCCGAGCAGGTCTTCGACCTCCTCATGGGCAACGAGGTCGCGCCGCGCAAGGAGTTCATCACCAGCGCGGCGGCCACCCTGGACAGGTCGCGCATCGACGCCTGACCGGATCCGCCACTGGCCGCGACAGGTGTGCCGCCACCCGTGGCGCCTTGCGATCTCAACCCGTGGGTGGAGCGAAAAGCTCCACCCACGCTCCGATCCGCTGCGGACGCCTGATCCGTAATGTCGACGGCATGGGATCGGAGACGAAGCAGTCGAGCGGCGGGTTCACCGCCTGGCCTGCGCCGGAGGCGCTGTCCCGGCTCGGGGTGCCCCGGATCCGGATCGCCATCGACGTGGTCACCTGGCTGGGAGTGGGCTTCTGGATCCTCTGGGAGGCGTACGACTCCCAGGTCTTCGGCGGTGTGGCCGTGATGGTTCCGCCGCTCTCGCTGGCGGCGGTCATCGGCGCCGCCGGGCTGTACGACCGGTACACCCTGCGCCACCGGCTGCTGCCCGCGATCGGGGTGCTGGGCGCGGTGACCCTGCTGGCAGTGGGGTCGTACGCGGTGGGGGCCGGCACTCCCGGGGCGATTCTGCTGATCGTCTGTGCGGTGCAGGCCATACAGCGGCTGCCGTTGTCGGTGGGGCTCCCGCTGAGCGGGCTGATCATGGGCCTGCACGCGGCCATCGGTCTGGTGACCGTCCGGGAGATGGCCGTGGTGGGCTTCGGTGTCGTCGGCATCGGGTACATGCTGCGGCTGGACGCGCAGGCCAGGGGGTCCGGCTTCCGGCTCCTCGCGCAGGAGCGGGCCGCGCGGGTCGCGGAGGCCGAGACGGCGGCACTGGCCGAACGGGCCCGAATAGCCCGGGAGATACACGATGTCCTGGCCCACAGCCTCTCGGCGCAGATGGTGCACCTGGAGGCGGCGCGGCTGCTGATCGAGCGCGAGCCGCAGGGACCGTTCAGGGACAGCGTGCTGGAGAGGGTCGTCGCGGCCCGGGGAATGGCCCGGGAAGGCCTCGCGGAGACCCGTCAGGCGCTCTCCGCGCTGCGCGGGGACATGGCGCCCGTGGAGGACTATCTGCGGGAGCTGGCGACCGCCGACCGGTCCGAGGTCCAAGTGGTCGGGGAACCACGACAGCTGAAGGCCGAGGCTTCGCAGGCGGTGCGGCGGGTGGCACAGGAGGCGCTGACCAATGTGCGCAAGCACGCGCCGGGAGCGGCGGTGCGGCTGGTGCTGACGTACGGCCCGGACGAAGTCGGCCTGGAGGTACGGGACTCGGGCGGGTCCGGCGCGCGAGGAGAACTGTCGGCTACGGGCGCCGGGTACGGTCTGCTGGGAATGCGGGAGCGGGCGGAACTGCTCGGGGGCACGCTGGAGGCCGGCCCGGAGGGGAAGGGGTTCGCGGTGAGGCTGCGGATGCCGGTATGAGATACGCGGAGGCGTGGGGCCCCGGCGGGGGCGAGCCGCGCGGGGGAACCGCTGGTACGGGGGACGCCCGCGGAGCTGACGCTCGCGGGGGAGCCGCTGGTGACGGGGATGCCCGCGGAGCTGACGTTCACGCGGGAGCCGTCAACGAGGGAGAGGCCCGCGGAGTCGGCGCGCACGGGGGAGCCTCTGGTGAGGGCGATGCCCGCGGAGCCGGCGCTCATGGGGGAGCCGTCAGTGAGGGGGATGCCCGCGGAGCCGATGCTCACGCGGGAGCCGCCAACGAGGGAGAGGCCCGCGGAGCCGGCGCGAACGGGGGAGCCTCAGGTGAGGGGGATGCGCGCGGAGTCGGCGCTCATGGGGGAGCCGTCGGTGCGGGCGGTGCCGTCGAGGGCGGTGGGATCCGGGTGTTGGTCGTCGACGACCAGGCGATGGTGCGCGAGGGCATCGTGCTCCTGCTGGGGCTGCTGCCAGGTATCGAGGTGGTCGGCTCGGCGGGGGACGGTGAGGAGGCCGTCGCGCTGGTGGCGGAGCACGGGCCCGACGTGGTCCTGATGGACCTGCGGATGCCGCGCTGCGACGGGGTGGAGGCGACTCGCAGAATCCGGGACCGGCACCCGTCCACCCAGGTCGTGGTGCTGACGACGTACGCGGACGACGAGTGGCTGTTCCCGGCGCTGCGGGCGGGCGCCCGGGGGTACCTCACCAAGGACGCGGACGGCTCGGAGATCGCGCGGGCGGTGCGGGACGTGGTGTCCGGGCAGGCCGGACTCTCGCCCGGAGTGCAGCGCCGACTCCTCGAACAGGTCACCGCACCCGAGCCCGCCGCGCCGGGTCCCGAGGAGCTGCCGGACGGGCTCACCCCGCGCGAGGCCGAGGTGCTGGTGCTGATCGCGGAGGGCAAGCCCAACGCGGAGATCGCCCGGGAGCTCCGCATCGGACCGGCCACGGTGAAGACCCACATCAACAACCTCTTCGCCAAGACCGGGGTGCGCGACCGGGCGCAGGCCGTGCGGTACGCCTACCGGGAGGGCCTCGCCCGGCCGCCCGCGGCGGGCGGGCGAGGAGGCCGCAGCACGCTCTAGGGGCGTCCGGCGGGCTCCGCCGGACTCAGCGATCGAGCGCGGGACTCAGCGATCGGGTGCCGCACTCAGCGACCGGGTGCCGCAAGCGGTGGCCGATCGCCGGACGCGGCGGCCGGGGCTCTGGTTCGCGTCCGGTGCGGACATGACCAGGAGCGGCGGGCAGGAGCGGGGACTGTGCCCTGGGACCATGCCATCAGTGGAGACGTCACCTAATGGGGTGAAGAGAGGGGATTGCCGAACCGACGATCTTTCCGGTCTGCCCATCCTGGGGCACGCGGACCAATCCGGCCGTGGACAAGGAGAGTTGTTCGGTGGACAAGCACGAAGGGCGTGATGCCGCAGCGATGCGGTTCGACGACCCGTGGTACGACGCGCTCGCCTCCGGGTGGGGCGAACTGGACGGTACGGGCACCCCGGCGCATCTCGTGCCGCCCGCGCGCACCGCCACGGAGCGCGAACACAGTGCGGCCGACATCTACCTGGAAGTGCAGCGCAGCGCGGCGTTCCGGCAGGTGCGCAGCCGGTACCGGCGGTTCGTCTTCCCCGCGACCCTCGGATTCCTCGCCTGGTACTTCGCGTACGTCGTCGCCGCCACCGCCGCTCCGGAGCTGATGGCCCGGCCGGTGGCCGGTGCGGTCAATGTGGCCATGGTCGCGGGACTCGGACAGTTCCTCACCACCTTCCTGCTGACCTGGGCGTACACCCGGCACGCCAGGCTGCGCCGGGACCGGGCCGCCCTGGAACTGCGCTGGGACACCCAGGAACTGGCGAGGCTCACCAAGGGGGACGTCCGGTGAACCACGGTCACCAGACCCTGGCCCTGCTGCTGTTCAGCGCGTTCGTCGCGACCACCCTCGCGATCACCACCTGGGTGAGCCGCAACCGGCACGGCTCGGCCGAGGAGTTCTACGTCGGCGGCCGGCTCTTCTCGCCCATGGAGAACGGTTTCGCCATCGCGGGCGACTACATGTCCGCCGCCTCCTTCCTCGGCATCTCCGGCCTCATCGCCCTCTACGGCTACGACGGCATGCTCTACTCTGTCGGATTCCTGGTGGCCTGGCTCGTCGTCCTGTTCCTGGTGGCCGAACTGGTCAGGAACTGCGGCCGGTTCACCCTCGCCGACGTGGTCGCCGCCCGGATGAGCGAGCGGCCCGTGCGGATCGCCGCGGGCACCTCCTCGGTCACCGTCTCCGTCCTCTACCTGGTCGCCCAGATGGTCGGCGCGGGCTCGCTCGTCGGTCTGCTGCTCGGCGGCAGCAGCGGGGCCGCCCAGACCTGGACGGTCATCGGCGTCGGCGCCCTCATGGTGATCTACGTGACGCTGGGCGGGATGCGGGCCACCACCTGGATCCAGATCGTCAAGGCCGTCCTGCTGATGGCCGGCACCCTCACGCTCAGCGTCCTCGTCCTGGTGCGGTTCCACGGGGACTTCAACCAGCTGCTGACCACCGCGGCCGAACGCAGCGGGCACGGCAAGGACTTCCTGGCCCCGGGCCTCAGGTACGGCGGGGACTGGGTCGCCCGGTTCGACTTCATCAGCCTCGGACTCGCCCTGGTCCTGGGCACGGCCGGCCTGCCGCACATCCTGTCGCGCTTCTACACCGTGCCCACCGCCCGCGCCGCGCGCCGGTCGGTGGTCTGGTCGATCGGGCTGATCGGCAGTTTCTACCTGATGACGATCGTGCTGGGCTTCGGCGCCGCCGCGATCCTCGGCTCGGACCGGGTGCGGGCGTCCAACGCGGCGGGCAACACGGCCGTCCCGCTGCTCGCCGCCGATCTGGGCGGCGGCGACGGCTCCACAGGAGGAACGGTTCTCTTTGCGGTGGTCGCGGCCATCGCCTTCGCGACCATCCTCGCCGTCGTCGCGGGCATCACGCTCGCCTCCTCCGCCTCCGTCGCCCACGACCTGTACGCCTCCCTGCGCAGCCGCAGCCGGCGCGCGAAGCAGTACAGCGAGGTCGCCGTCGCCAGGGTCGCCGCGGGTGGCATCGGAGTGGTGGCCATCGCCCTCGGCCTGCTCGCCCGCGACCTGAACGTGGCGTTCCTGGTCGGCCTCGCCTTCGCCGTCGCGGCCTCCGCCAACCTCCCCGTGCTGCTCTACTCGCTGTTCTGGCGCGGCTTCACCACCCGCGGGGCCGTCTGGTCCGTGTACGGCGGGCTGGTCCCGGCGGTACTGCTCGTGGTGGTCTCCCCGGTCGTCTCCGGCAGCCCCGAATCGCTGTTCCCGGCCGCCGACTTCCAGTTCTTCCCGCTCCAGAACCCCGGCCTCGTCTCGATCCCGCTGGGCTTCCTCGCGGGCTGGCTGGGCACCGTCACCTCGCCCGAGCCACCGGACGAGGCCAAGCACGCGGAGACCGAGGTCCGCTCCCTCACCGGAGCCGGGGCGGCCTGAGCACGGTCCCGCGCACCGCTCACGGTCGTACTGCCGCAGCCCTACCAGCCAGGGCTTCCGGCAGTACGACCGTGAACTCCGCACCCCCGCCGGCCCCTTCGGCGACCCGCGCCGACCCGCCCTGCCGCTCCGCGAGCCGCCGTACCAGCGCGAGCCCCAGCCCGCGTCTGCCGTGCGCGGGCAGTTCCTTCGTCGACCAGCCCTCCGTGAAGATCAGCTCCCGCTGCTCCTCGGGCACCCCGGGCCCGCTGTCCGTCACCCGCAGCTCCACCTCGCGGCCCCGCGCGAACAGGGCCACCTCCACGGACGCACCGGCCGACCCGGCCGAGGCGTCCAGCGCGTTGTCCACCAGATTGCCGACCACCGTCACCAGCCCCCGCGGGTCCACCAGCCTGTCCGGCAGCAGGGTGCCCTCCGCGAGGCGCAGCACCACCGCGTGTTCCGCGGCTACGGTCGCCTTGCCGACCAGCAGGGCCGCGAGCAGCGGATCGTGGACGCGCTCGGAGAACTGCTCGGCGGTGGCCCGGTGCACCCCGGCGACCTCGGTGACGAACTCCGCGGCCTCCTCGTACATCTCCAGCTCCAGCAGCCCCAGCAGGGTGTGCATCCGGTTGGCGTGCTCGTGGTCCTGGGCGCGCAGCGCGTCGATCAGCCCGCGGGTGGAGTCGAGCTCGCGGCCCAGCTGTTCCAGTTCGGTGCGGTCGCGGAGGGTGGCCACGGCCCCGCCGTCGTCGGTGGGCATCCGGTTGGCGACCAGCACCCGGGGCCCGCGGACGGTCAGCAGGTCCTCGCCGGACACCCGGCCCAGCAGCACGTCGGCGGTGCGCCCCGGGCCCAGCACCTCGTCCAGCAGCCGCCCGGCGGCCTCCTCGCCGACGCCCAGCAGCCGTTGTGCCTCGTCGTTGATCAGCCGTACCCGGCCGCGCGCGTCGAGGGCCACGACCCCCTCCCGGATGCCGTGCAGCATCGCCTCGCGCTCCGCGAGCAGCCCCGCGAGATCGGAGAAGGCCAGGTCGTGGACCTGCCGCTGGAGCCTGCGGGAGATCAGGTACGCGGCCAGCGCACCGAGAGCGAGCGCCCCGCCCGCGTAAGCGAGCAGCCCCGGAATGGCCGCGAGCAGCCGCCCGCGCACGGTGTCGTACTCGATGCCGACCGAGACGGCCCCGACGATACGTCCGCGCAGGTCGCGCAGCGGGACCTTGCCCCGGGCCGAGCGGCCGAGCGTGCCGCTGTCGATCTCCATGACCTCGGCACCCGCGAGCGCGTCGCTGGGATCGGTGGAGACGGTCCGGCCGATCTGCGCGAGCGAGGTGTGCGACCAGCGGATGCCGCGCCGGTCCATGATCACCACGTACTCCGCGCCGGTGGCCCGCCGGATCCGTTCGGCCTCGGCCTGCACCGGACCGCCGGGCGTGGCGGGCGACGCCAGCAGCGTCGCCGCGAGCCGGGGGTCCGCCGTGACCTGCGCGATGGACAGCGCACGCCGCATCGCCTGGTCGTCGAGCTGCGCGCCCAGCGGGGCGAGGAAGAGGCCGGTGGCCAGCACGGTGACGCCCGTGGCGATCACCAGCTGCATCAGCAGGAAACGGGAGACGACGCGCTGCGGCCAGTTGATGCGCATGGGGCGAACCGTAGGGGCAGGCGTGCGCCGGGGCGAGAGCAGGGTGTGCGCGGAGGGGCGGAGGGCGCGGTCCGCCCGTGCGCGGCGGGCCCCGGCAGCGAGTGCGCCGCCCCCGCCGGACGGCGGGCGGGCCCGGGGCGCGCACGGGCCTTCCGGGGTTTCGAGCGGCCTTTCGGGTGCACGCCAACCATGACGTGAAGCGGGTAATGTGACCCGCGCCACCCGTTCGTCGGAGGTGTCCCGCTCGGAACGTCACGAGGCGGGTCCTCACGTGTTCCAGTGCGGGAGGTCCCCGTGCGCATCGGAACGCGTCACCCCGTGATCGTGCTCACGGCTCATCAACGTCAGACACCCCTGCCCTGCGCGCTGCCAGGGCACAGCACCAACGGGATACCCATTGAAGAACGTGAGCATCGTCCGCAGGATCGGCGCGTCGCCCAAGGAGCGGGGCAGCGCCTCGGGGCAGACCTGTCCGGACATCTTCGAACTCAGTGACGGCAACTTTGCCGTCATCGGTACGGAGTCGACGGCGGTGCTCGACGACGAACTGCCGGCGGACGCGGGGCGCGCCGACTACGAGCGGATCGTCGTGATCAGCAGGGAGACCCTCATCAGGGCCAAGGCCGAGATTCCGGACGCGTAGCTTCGTCGTACCGCCCGTGGCACGCCCCGGTCCGTACGCCCGGTACCGCGGCCCGCGCGCCCGGTACCGCCACCCCGGGCGGGCCGGTTCGCCTCCTTCCGCTTCCGCTCACGCCACCCACCAGTTGTCCCTCTCCTCGCTGGCGCGCGTGACGATCAGATCGACCTGGCGGCCCAGCACCGCCTCGGGGGAGTCGCCGGGCAGGCTCTCCCGGTGGTGCTGGGTGGCGTCCCAGAAGTCCCGGAAGGCGCGGCTCTGGCAGATGCCGCGCAGGTGGCCCAGCGCCTCCTCGGTGTCCATGACGCCGATGCGGCAGTAGTGCAGGACGTTGCCGTAGACGATGTTCGCGTAGAGGAACTGGCGCTGCCGCTCCGGAGGCACCTCCGTCTCGTAGGTGTTCAGCACCTCCGCGAGCTGCGGGTCGTCCATGGCCTTGTAGAGCAGCTCCGAGTGGAGATGGTGCTTCTCCATCAGCAGCAGCCGGTGGTGGTTCTGTCTCTGTTGCGCCAGCAGTGCGGTGACCGCCGCACTGAACAGAATGCCCGCGGCGACGTCGCGCAGGCGTCGGCGTTCCTGCCCTGTCATGCACCCACCCCCGAATCACAGGCGACCGTCAACCAGACACCGGTGAAACGGACATGGCGCGCGGGCCGGCGGGCGGTCGTTGACTGCGTTTGCCGCATCCCAGGTTGCCGAGCGGCTCCGATCGGCGGGAGGCGGAGAAGAGGCGCACGGAGGCACGTGTCGTCGCCCTGCGCGCCGTGCTGAGTGTCTTCCCGGTAAGCGGGGGCAACAATCGTTCGACGGACGCGGCGTCCGCGGGCCGGGGTTCCCGGCGGGCCCGCGGGCGCCTCTACGATCAGCACCATGTCCAGGCAACAGATTCCGGTCGTCGTCCTCGCGGGGTTCCTGGGGGCCGGCAAGACGACGCTGCTCAACCACCTCCTGCGGCGCAGCCGAGGCACCCGTATCGGGGCGATCGTCAACGACTTCGGGTCCATCGAGATCGACGCCATGGCGGTGGCCGGGCAGCTCGGGGACTCGACGGTGTCGCTGGGCAACGGCTGTCTGTGCTGTGCGGTGGACGCCAGTGAGCTGGACCTCTACCTCGACAAGCTCGCCGATCCGGCCGCCGGGATGGACGTCGTCGTGATCGAGGCGAGCGGGCTGGCCGAGCCGCAGGAGCTGGTGAAGATGCTGCTCGCCAGTGAGAATCCGCGGGTCGTGTACGGCGGGCTCGTCGAGGTCGTGGACGCCGCCGAGTTCACGGCGACCCGCGAACGGCACCCGGAGATCGTCCGGCACCTCACCGTCGCCGACCTGGTGGTCCTGAACAAGGCGGACCGGGTGCCGGAGCACGAGCTGGACGCGCTGCGGGCCGAACTCGCCGCGCTCGGCGGCGGCGCGGTGCTGCCGGTGCGGTACGGGCGGATCGACCCGGACGTGCTCTTCGAGCGCCGGACCGACGCGGAACACCGCGCGGACGGCTGGCAGCTGAGCTTCGAGGACCTGCGCGCGGAGGCGGAGGGCCTGGACGAGGACGCGCCGGACGGCGCCGAGGCCGGGTGCGGGGCGGCGGACTGCGGGCACGACCACGCCGCCCACCTGCACGCCTCGTACGAGAGCGTCGATTTCACCTCGCACCGGCCGATGGACCCCGGGCGGCTGATGCGGTTCCTCGACGAACGGCCCGAGGGGCTCTACCGGATCAAGGGGTACGTCGACTTCGGTGCGGCGGACGCGCGCAACCGGTACGAGGTGCACGCGGTGGGCCGGTTCCTGCGGTTCAGTCCGGAGCCGTGGGGGAGCGACGAGGAGCGGCTCACCCAGCTCGTGCTGATCGGCTCGGGCACGGACGGGGCCGCGCTGCGCACACGGCTGACGGACTGCCGGGCGGACGAGGACGCGGTCCAGGACGAGCGGAGCGAGCGCGCCATGTGGGGCGTACTGCGCTACGTACAGCAGCCGGACGATCCGGAATCGGGCGATCCGGAATCGGACGATCCCGATTCGGGCGGTCCGGAATGGGCCGGCGATCCGGAGCTGGGTGGTCCGCGATCGGCGCACCGGGAGTGGAACGGTCCGGCGTAGGGGGGCCGGAGCCGGCCGGTCCCGGGGCGCGCGAGGAGTGGCCGGGAGGTCGCGAGGGGCGCGGTGGCGCGACGCTCGTGGAGGCCGAAGCTCGCCCCTTCCGTCGCGCACTCGACGGCCGGGCCGTCGCCGGCCACGCGGGGGTGCGGGCACGCGGGGGCGCGACCGCCGCAAGACGGTCGCGCCCCCGGTCGTCCCCGGTGCGGGACCTACACCGCGCCCGCCAGCGCGGCCACCGGCTTCGCCAGTGGGGTGCCCGAGCCGTCGCGGCGCGGGTCGAGGTCCGGCAGGTCGGCAGGGGTGCCGTTCTTCTGGGCGGCCCTGGCCGGAGCGGCGCCCGCCCAGGCCAGCATCAGCGTGTCCTCGCCGCGCAGGAACCGCTGACAGCGGACGCCACCGGTGGCCCGTCCCTTGCGCGGGTACTGGTCGAACGGCGTGAGCTTGGCGGAGGACTCCGCGTCGCCCATCAGGGTGCCCTTCGAGCCCGCCACGGTGAACACCACCGCGTCCGCCGCCGGGTCCACCGCCGTGAAGGAGATCACCTTGGCGCCCGCGGCCAGCTTGATGCCCGCCATGCCGCCGGCCGGGCGGCCCTGCGGACGTACCTGCGCGGCCTGGTAGCGCAGCAGCTGGGCGTCGTCGGTGATGAAGACGAGGTCCTCCTCACCGGTGCGCAGCTCGGCCGCGCCGACGATGCGGTCGCCGTCCTTGAGGGAGATGACCTCCAACTCGTCCTTGTTCGAGGGGTAGTCCGGTACCACCCGCTTGACGACGCCCTGCTCGGTGCCGATCGCCAGGCCCGGCGACGACTCGTCGAGGGTGGTCAGGCAGATCAGGGTCTCGTCGCCCTCCAGGGAGAGGAACTCGGAGACCGGGGCGCCGCCGGAGAGGTTGGGCGCGGACGCGGTGTCCGGGAGCTGCGGCAGGTCGATGACGGCGAGGCGCAGCAGGCGTCCCGCCGAGGTCACCGCGCCGACGTCGCCACGGGCCGTGGCGGGCACCGCCGAGACGATCACGTCGTGCTTGGTGCGCCGCGCGTCGTCCAGGGCGAGCGGCTCGCCGTTGGGCGTACGGGCCAGCAGACCGGTGGAGGACAGCAGGACGCGGCACGGGTCGTCCGGGACCTCCAGCGGGACGGCGGCGACCGCGGAGGCGCCCGACTCCAGCAGGACCGTACGGCGCTCGGTGCCGAACTTCTTCGCCACCGCGGCCAGTTCGGCGGAGACCAGCTTGCGCAGCTCCGCGTCGGACTCCAGGATTCCGGTCAGCTCGTCGATCTCGCCGTTGAGCCGGTCGCGCTCCGACTCCAGCTCGATCCGGTCGAACTTGGTGAGCCGGCGCAGCGGGGTGTCCAGGATGTACTGCGTCTGGATCTCGCTCAGGCCGAAGCGCTCGATCAGGCGCTCCTTGGCCTGTGCCGAGTTCTCGCTGGAGCGGATGAGGCGGATGACCTCGTCGATGTCGATCAGCGCGACGAGCAGGCCCTCGACCAGGTGCAGCCGGTCGCGGCGCTTGGTGCGGCGGAACTCGCTGCGGCGCCGCACGACCTCGAAGCGGTGGTCGAGGTAGACCTCCAGGAGCTCCTTGAGGCCGAGCGTGAGGGGCTGGCCGTCCACCAGGGCCACGTTGTTGATGCCGAAGGACTCCTCCATCGGCGTCAGCTTGTAGAGCTGCTCCAGGACGGCCTCGGGCACGAAGCCGTTCTTGATCTCGATGACCAGGCGCAGGCCGTGCGAGCGGTCGGTGAGGTCCTTGACGTCGGCGATGCCCTGGATCTTCTTCGCGCCGACCAGGTCCTTGATCTTGGCGATCACCTTCTCCGGACCGACCGTGAAGGGCAGTTCGGTGACGACCAGGCCCTTGCGGCGCGCGGTCACGTTCTCCACCGCGGCCGTGGCGCGGATCTTGAAGGTGCCGCGGCCCTTCTCGTACGCGTCCTTGATGCCGGCCAGGCCGACGATCCGGCCGCCGGTCGGCAGGTCGGGGCCGGGCACGAAACGCATCAGCGTCTCCAGGTCGGCGCCCGGGTGCTTGATCAGGTGGCGGGCGGCGGCGACGACCTCGCCCAGGTTGTGCGGCGGCATGTTGGTGGCCATGCCCACCGCGATGCCTGTGGTGCCGTTGACCAGCAGGTTCGGGTAGGCGGCCGGCAGCGCGACGGGCTCGCGCTCCTTGCCGTCGTAGTTCGGGTTGAAGTCGACGGTGTCCTCGTCGATCGACTCCGTCATGAGCGAGGTGGCATCGGCCATCCGGCACTCGGTGTAACGCATCGCGGCCGGCGGGTCGTCGTTGCCGAGCGAACCGAAGTTGCCGTGGCCGTCGACCAGCGGCAGCCGCATCGAGAACGGCTGGGCCATCCGGACCAGCGCGTCGTAGATCGACGCGTCGCCGTGCGGGTGCAGCTTGCCCATCACCTCGCCGACGACGCGGGCGCACTTGACGTAGCCGCGGTCGGGACGCAGGCCCATCTCGTTCATCTGGTAGACGATGCGGCGGTGCACCGGCTTCATGCCGTCCCGCGCGTCCGGCAGGGCGCGCGAGTAGATCACCGAGTACGCGTACTCGAGGAAGGAGCCCTGCATCTCGTCGACGACGTCGACGTCGAGGATCTTCTCCTCGAACGCCTCGTCCGGCTGCGGGGTCTTCGTGCTGCGGCGGGCCATCGCGGCTGCGGCTCCTTCTCACTCTTGCAACGGACGGTTGCGGATCGCTGGGTGGTGCGCGGGGGTGACGCTCGGGTTGGCGCGGAGGTGGATCGGGGGTTCTGACGCCGACCATTGTGGACCGCCCCACCGACAACGCCGACCTCGACCCGTCCGTACCGGCCCGGACGCCTCTTTGACGAGGTCCCCAAGAAGGGTGTGCGAACCGGGAACTTCGCGGACTGTCGGTGCGCTTGCATACAGTGGCAGGACTTAATCGCAGGACTTGTCTCATACGCGAGCGAAGGGACGTACATGCCCATGGGTCACACGGCCACGGCGCAGGCCGGCTCAGGCGGCCTGACAGCGACCGAGCACCGGCTTGCGAACGGTCTGCGGGTGATTCTCTCCGAGGACCACCTGACCCCGGTCGCCGCGGTCTGCCTCTGGTACGACGTCGGCTCGCGCCACGAGGTCAAGGGCCGTACGGGCCTTGCCCACCTCTTCGAGCACCTGATGTTCCAGGGCTCCGCCCAGGTGCACGGCAACGGGCACTTCGAACTGGTGCAGGGCGCCGGCGGTTCGCTCAACGGCACCACCAGCTTCGAGCGCACCAACTACTTCGAGACCATGCCCGCGCACCAGCTGGAGCTGGCGCTCTGGCTGGAGGCCGACCGGATGGGCTCGCTGCTCACCGCGCTCGACGACGAGTCCATGGAGAACCAGCGCGACGTCGTCAAGAACGAGCGCCGCCAGCGGTACGACAACGTGCCCTACGGCACCGCGTTCGAGAAGCTCACCGCCCTCATGTACCCCGAGGGCCACCCCTACCACCACACCCCGATCGGCTCCATGGCCGACCTGGACGCCGCGACGCTGGAGGACGCCCGCGCCTTCTTCCGCACGTACTACGCGCCCAACAACGCGGTGCTGTCCGTGGTCGGCGACATCGACCCCGAGCAGACCCTGGCCTGGGTGGAGAAGTACTTCGGCTCGATCCCCGGCCACGACGGCAAGCAGCCGCCGCGCGACGGCTCGCTGCCCGACGTCATCGGCGGCGAACTGCGCGAGGTCGTCGAGGAGGAGGTCCCGTCGCGTGCGCTGATGGCCGCCTACCGGCTGCCCAGCGACGGCACCCGCGAGGCGGACGCCGCCGACCTGGCGCTCACCGTCCTCGGCGGCGGCGAGTCCTCCCGGCTGCACAACCGCCTCGTGCGCCGCGACCAGACCGCCGTCGCCGCCGGATTCGGCCTGCTGCGGCTGTCCGGCGCGCCCTCCCTCGGCTGGCTGGACGTCAAGACGTCCAGCGGCGTGGAGGTTCCGCGGATCGAGGCGGCCGTCGACGAGGAGCTCGCCCGGTTCGCCGAGGAGGGCCCGACGGCCGAGGAGATGGAGCGCGCCCAGGCCCAGCTGGAGCGCGAGTGGCTGGACCGGCTCGGCACGGTGGCCGGCCGCGCCGACGAACTGTGCCGGTACGCCGTGCTGTTCGGCGACCCGCAGCTCGCCCTGACCGCCGTCGGACGCGTCCTCGACATCACCGCCGAGGAGGTCCAGGCGGTGGCCAAGGCACGGCTGCGCCCCGACAACCGGGCGGTCCTGGTGTACGAGCCGCTCGCGGCAGCCGGGTCCGACGACGCCGGGCAGGACGGCGCCGTGCAGGAAGACACGCAGGAAGGGGCGGACAAGTGACGGAGACCGCAGCAGCCGTGACCAGCGACATGCAGTTCCACCCGCAGCCGCAGGCCGGCCCGGCGACACCGTGGGCCTTCCCGGCCCCCGAGCGCGGCGCGCTGCCCAACGGGCTGACCGTGCTGCGCTGCCACCGCCCCGGCCAGCGGCTGGTGGCCGTCGAGGTCTTCCTCGCCGCCCCGCTGGAGGCCGAGCCCGCGGGCCTCGACGGAGTGGCCACCATCATGTCGCGCGCCTTCACCGAGGGCACCGACAAGCACTCCGCCGAGGAGTTCGCCGCCGAGCTGGAGCGCTGCGGCGCCACCCTCGACGCGTTCGCCGACCACCCGGGCGTCCGGGTCTCCCTCGAAGTCCCGGTCTCCCGGCTGCCGAAGGCGCTCGGGCTGCTCGCGGACGCCCTGCGCGCGCCCGCGTTCGCGGACGGCGAGATCGAGCGGCTGGTGCGCAACCGGCTCGACGAGATCCCGCACGAGGCGGCCAACCCCTCGCGGCGGGCCGCCAAACAGCTCTCCAAGGAGCTCTTCCCGGCGTCGCTGCGGATGTCGCGCCCCCGGCAGGGCACCGAGGAGACGGTGAAGAGCATCGACTCCGCGGCCGTGCGCGCCTTCTACGAGGCGCACGTCCGCCCGGCCACCGCCACCGCGGTCGTCGTCGGCGACCTGGACGGCACCGACCTGGACGCCGTGCTGGCCGACACCCTGGGGGAGTGGACCGGCAACACCGCCGAGCCGCGCCCGATGACGCCCGTCACGGCCGACGACACCGGACGGGTCGTCGTCGTGGACCGTCCGGGCGCCGTCCAGACGCAGCTGCTGATCGGCCGTATCGGCGCCGACCGGCACGACCGCGTCTGGCCCGCCCAGGTGCTGGGCACGTACTGCCTGGGCGGCACCCTCACCTCCCGGCTGGACCGCGTCCTGCGCGAGGAGAAGGGCTACACGTACGGAGTACGCGCCTTCGGCCAGGTGCTGCGCTCCGCCGAGGACGGCACCGGCGCCGCCATGCTGGCCATCAGCGGCTCCGTGGACACCGAGTCGACCGGGCCCGCCCTGGAGGACCTCTGGAAGGTCCTGCGGACGCTGGCGGCCGAGGGGCTCACCGACGCCGAGCGCGACGTGGCCGTGCAGAACCTGGTGGGCGTCGCCCCGCTCAAGTACGAGACGGCGTCCGCCGTCGCGGGCACCCTGGCCGACCAGGTCGAGCAGCACCTGCCCGACGACTTCCAGGCCCAGCTGTACGCCAGGCTCGCGCAGACCGGCACCGTGGAGGCCACCGCGGCCGTCGTGAACGCCTTCCCGGTGGACCGGCTCGTCACCGTCCTGGTCGGCGACGCCGCGCGGATCGCCGAGCCGGTGCGGGCGCTCGGCATCGGTGAGGTTTCCGTCGTCACCGGCTGACAAATCAGGACAAGGAGGGCCCCGATGACTGATGAGTTGTCGGGGTCCTCCTGTATGTCCGGTTTGTTGTGGAGGTTGCGTGTCTGCCGTGTGGGCTGCGTTACAAAACCCCGTCTCTGTTTGGTGATTGAAACAGGGGCCGCTTAGCGTCGGTCCGGCTGTCCGTCAGAGTGCGCCGCAACCGCGGCACCGGACAGTCATCGCCGAGTCCCCGTCAGGCGCGAGCCTGGGGAGCCGGGGACCCACTTACGTCCCTGGGGTGAATCGGACGCCATCGCCCTTCACGGGCCGGTGGGGCCCGTAGGAGACCTTCCTGCTCCGAACCCGTCAGCTAACCCGGTAGGCGAGAAGGAAGGAAAGGAAACAGCCTCTTCATGGCGTTCACCCGTGCCGCCGGGAAGCACCGTCGTCCCTCCGTGCTGTCGCGCAGGAGCGCGAACATCGCCGGAGTTGCCGCCCTCACCACGACGGGCGTCATCGGGACGCTGGCCCCGCAGGCCCTCGCCGCCGAGCAGGACCTGACCGCCGAGGACACCGGCGCCATCCGCGCGGTCGTCCTGGAGGACACCGTGACGGACAACCTCGCCGAGAAGGTCGAGGCCCAGGCCGCCGCCCAGAAGCACGCCTACGAGAAGGCCGAGGCCGAGCGCAAGGCCGAGGAGGCCCGCCGGGCGGAGGCCAAGCGCAAGGCCGAGGCGAAGATCAAGAAGGAGCGCGAGGAGCGCGAGCGCGCCGCCCGCGAGGCCGAGCGCAAGCGCCTCAACTCCTTCCGGCTGCCGGTCGCCGGCTCCTACGTCTCCACCGGCTACCAGACCGGCGGAGCCATGTGGTCCTCCGGCAGCCACTCCGGCGTCGACTTCCACGCCTCCTCCGGCAGCTCCGTCGTCGCCGTCGGCTCGGGCACGGTCGTCGAGGCCGGCTGGGGCGGCGCGTACGGCAACAACATCGTGATCCGGATGAACGACGGTTCGTACACCCAGTACGGCCACCTCTCCTCGATCGGTGTCTCGGTCGGGCAGTCCGTCACCCCCGGCGAGCAGATAGGCCTCTCCGGCTCCACCGGCAACTCCTCCGGCCCGCACCTGCACTTCGAGGCCCGCACCTCCCCCGACTACGGTTCGGACATCGACCCGGTCGCCTACCTGCGCGGCCACGGCGTCCGCGTCTGACCGAATCCCGCGCGCGGCCCCGTACCTCCCGTCGTTTCCCCGAAGGCCCCGGCTCCTCGTGAGCCGGGGCCTTCGGCGTTCCCGCGCTTTTCCGGCAATTCTTGCGGCCCACCGGCCGCCGCGGCCAAATTTCGGCCATGAATTTCCGCCGCCCGTCGGCAGTTCGGGCCCGCTGCAATAGAGTTCCGGAAAGGCGGTTGCAGAACGGACGGAGGGACGGGCATGCGCATTCCCGCGCATTCGGTGTGTACGGCGATCCGCGACGACATCGTGTCGGGGGCCCTGCCGCGCGGCAGCCGGCTGACCGAGGAACTGCTGGCCGGCCGGTACGGGGTCTCGCGGGTCCCGGTCCGCGAGGCGCTGCGCACGCTGGAGTCCGAGGGCTTCGTCACCCGCCGCAGGAACGTGGGCGCCTGCGTCGCCGAGCCCACCGCGCAGGAGGCCGCCGACCTGCTGGAGGTGCGGACGCTGCTGGAGCCCCTGGGAGCGGCTCGGGCGGCCGTGCGGCGCAGCGAGGCGCACCTCAAGGTGCTGCGCGGGCTGGTCAGGCTGGGGCAGGAGCGGGCCGGGCAGCCGGAGGGCGACGATCTCGCCGCGCTCGGCGGCTGGTTCCACGAGACGCTCGCCCAGGCCTCCGCCAGCCCCGGACTGATCACCCTGCTCACCCAGCTGCGGCACAAGACCACCTGGATGTACGTCTCGGAGCGGTCCGTCCGCCCCGCCGAGCGGTGGGCGGAGCACGGCGCGATCGTGGACGCGGTGGCCCGGCGCGACGCGGAGCGGGCCAGGACGCTGACCGCCCGGCACGCGGAGCGGGCGGCGGCCTCGTACCGCATGAGGATTCCGCAACATGCCGTAAACCTGGCGAGCGGCCGGAATTAACACGGGGTCCGTATAAAAAGCAGTGGCAGGGGCGGCCCTATTCGGGATTGCGCCCGCCAGGAATTCCCGGGAAGAAATTCACCGGGTAATTTCCGCGCGCCCCGCGGAACGACGGAAGCCGCGGTCCCGTTCTCGGGACCGCGGCTTCCGCGCGAAGATTCGCCCGTACGGGCGCGACCTTTCGGGGCCGTACGGGTCAGACGGTCTCGGGGAGCTCGTCCAGGCCCTCGGCGACCAGCTTCGCCAGACGGTCCAGGGCGGTGTCCGCGCCCTCGGCCTCGGACGCCAGCACGATCTCCTCGCCGCCCTGTGCGCCCAGGCCCAGCAGCGCCAGCATCGAAGCGGCGTTGACCGGGTTGCCGCCCGCCTTGGCGATGGTGACGGGGACGCCGGTGGCCGTGACGGCGCGGACGAAGATGGAGGCGGGGCGGGCGTGCAGGCCTTCGGCCCAGCCGACGGTGACGCGGCGCTCAACCATGGTGTTGCCCTTCGTGTTCATGCTTGGTTGTCTAGACCAGTCTCTCATGTGGTGCGGGCTGCTCTGCCCGACGAAAGTCCCGCCGGAAGTCCCGTCGGACAACCCGGGACCGGCACCTGCCCGCGGCCCCGCGGCGGCACCGGGAGCAGCACCAGAGTGCCCCGCCCTCCCCGGGCCCGCGAGTCGTAGGCTGCCTCCATGGGCATGGCTGCGGACGATGCGGATCAGGCGGAGCGGGACCCCGACGGCGTGCGCCCGGGGGCGCCCGGTCGCCCCGAGCACGTGTACCCCGACCACTGGGAGGCCGACGTGGTGCTGCGCGACGGCGGCACCGCGCGCATCCGGCCCATCACCACCGAGGACGCCGAGCGGCTGGTCAGCTTCTACGAGCAGGTCTCCGACGAGTCGAAGTACTACCGCTTCTTCGCGCCCTACCCCCGGCTCTCCGCCAAGGACGTGCACCGCTTCACCCACCACGACTACGTGGACCGGGTCGGCCTCGCGGCCACCGTGGGCGGCGAGTTCATCGCCACCGTCCGCTACGACCGCATCAACGCCGACGGCATGCCCGCCTCGGGCCCCGGTGCCGACCAGGCCGAGGTCGCCTTCCTGGTGCAGGACGCCCACCAGGGGCGCGGCGTGGCCTCCGCCCTCCTCGAACACATCGGCGCCGTCGCCCGCGAACGCGGCATCCGGCGCTTCGTCGCCGAGGTGCTGCCCGCCAACTCAAAGATGATCAAGGTCTTCACGGACGCCGGGTATCAGCAGAAACGCTCCTTCGAGGACGGTGTGGTCCGCCTGGAGTTCGATCTGGAGCCCACCGACCGCTCGGTGGCCGTCCAGCGCGCCCGCGAGCACCGCGCCGAGGCGCGCTCCCTGCAACGGCTGCTGACGCCCGGCTCCGTCGCGGTCGTCGGCGCCGGCCGGCAGCCCGGCGGAGTGGGCCGCACGGTGCTGCGCAACCTCGTCGCCGCCGGCTTCACGGGCCGTACGTACGCCGTGAACGCGGCCCTGCCGCCGGAGACCACCGCCCTGGACGGCGTACCGGCCCACCGCTCCGTCGCGGAGATCGGCGAGCCGGTGGACCTGGCCGTCGTCGCCGTACCCGCGGCACGGGTCCTGGACGTGGTCACCGACTGCGGCGAGAGCGGGGTGCGCGGGCTGGTCGTACTGAGCGCCGGGTACGCCGAGGGCGGCGCCGAAGGACGGCAGCGGCAGCGGGAGTTGGTGCGGCTGGCCCGTTCGTACGGGATGCGGATCATCGGCCCGAACGCCTTCGGCATCATCAACACCTCCGGCCCCGTGGACCTCAACGCCTCGCTCGCGCCCCGGCTGCCCACCCGCGGCCGGATCGGGCTCTTCACCCAGTCCGGCGCCATCGGCATCGCCCTGCTCTCCGGGCTGAACCGGCGCGGAGCGGGCGTCTCCGCCTTCATCTCCGCCGGAAACCGCGCGGACGTCTCCGGGAACGACTTCCTCCAGTACTGCTACGAGGACACCGACACCGACACCGTCCTGCTCTACCTCGAATCCATCGGCAACCCGCGGAAGTTCACCCGCCTCGCCCGCCGCACCGCCGCCGTGAAGCCGATCGTGGTCGTCAAGGGCGCCCGGCACAGCGGAAGCACGCCGCCGGGACACGCGGTGCCCACGGCACGCATTCCCGACGCCACGGTCTCGGCACTGTTCCGGCAGGCCGGAGTGATCCGCGTCGACACCGTCACCGAACTCGTCGACGCCGGTCTGATGCTGACCGAACAGCCCCTGCCGCGCGGCCCGCGCACCGCGATCCTCGGCAACTCCGAGTCCCTCGGGCTGATCACCTACGACGCCTGCCTCGCGGAAGGACTGCGTCCGCAGCCGCCCCTCGACCTCACCACCGCCGCGCGTCCGGCCGACTTCCGCGAGGCGCTGTCCGCCGCGCTGGCGGACCCCGGGTGCGACGCGGTGGTGGTCACGGCGATCCCGTGGGTGGGGGACGACGGGGCCACCGAGTCCGGCGACGGCGAGGTCCTGGCCGCGGCACTGCGGGAGGCCGCCGCCACGTCCCCGGCGAAACCGGTGGCGGTGGTGCACGTGGAGATGGGGGAACTGGCGGAGGCGCTGGCGGTGGCGGCGGGCACCGGGCCGGGGAAGGAGGGCGCGGCCGGGGGGCGGGGCCCGGCCGGGGAGCCGGGTGCGGTTCCGCGGGAGGCCGCCGCGGGCCCGCCCGCTCCGGCCCCCGGGCCGCCCGGGGGCCCACCGGACGCAGCGGCGGACGCAGCGGCGCCCGTTCGGCGGATTCCGGCGTACCCGGCCGCCGAGCGGGCCGTGCGCGCGCTGGCCGAGGCCGTGCGGTACGCCCGCTGGCGGCGCGAGGCCGCCGAGCCGGGCAAGGTCCCCGAGTACGACGACATCGACGAGAGCGGGGCCGCCGCGCAGATCGACGCCCTGCTGGGCACCGGCGGCGACCCGCGCGGGCTGCCGCTCGACGCGGACTCCGCACGCGAACTGCTCGGCCGGTACGGGATCGCCGTCCGCGCCGCACTGCCCGCCCCCGGCCCGGACGCCGCCGTGGCCGCCGCCGCCCGCCTCGGCTACCCGGTCGCGCTCAAGACCACCGCCCCGCACCTGCGCCACCGCCCCGACCTCGGCGGCGTACGGCTGGACCTCGCCGACGAGGAGGACCTGCGCAGGGCGTACGCGGAGCTGACCGAGGCGCTCGGCAAGCCCGAGGAACTGTCGCCGGTCGTGCAGGCCATGGCACCGCGCGGCGTCGACACCGTCGTACGGGCGAGCATCGACGCGGCGGCCGGCGCGGTGCTGTCGTTCGGTCTGGCCGGGGCCGCTTCCGAACTGCTCGGGGACATCGGGCACCGGCTCGTACCGGCCACCGACCGGGACGCGGCCGAGCTGATCAGGTCGATCAGGACGGCCCCGCTGCTGTTCGGCTGGCGCGGTTCGGCACCGGTGGACACCCGCGCGCTGGAGGAACTGCTGCTGCGGGTCTCCCGGCTGGTCGACGACCACCCCGAGGTGGTCGGCGTGGCGCTGGAACCCGTGGTCGTGGCACCGGACGGCCTCTCCGTCCTGGGCGCCACCGTCCGCCTCGCGCCGCCCGCCGTGCGCAACGACCTCGGCCCCCGCAGCCTCCCGAGCTACTGACCTCCCTCCGAGCGCCCGACGGCTCAAGGGACATCCGCCCTCCCGGGCCCCGTAGGATGGAAGGCATGGCGAAGACCGGTACGACGACCCAGGGGCTGCGCGCGGCGATCGAGCGCAGCGGCTACTACCCGGCTCTTGTGGCCGAAGCGGTGGAGGCCGCTGTCGGCTCGGAGCCCGTCGCGTCCTACCTCGTGCATCAGGAGACCACGTTCGATTCGAACGAGGTCCGCCGGCACGTCACGGTCCTCGTCCTCACCGGCACCCGTTTCATCGTCAGCCACACCGACGAGCAGAACGCCGACACCAGCTCCCCGACGCCGTACGCCACCACCTCCACCGAGTCCGTGAAGCTCGGCCGGATCTCGTCCGTCGTGGTCAGCCGGGTCGTCGCCAATCCGGAGAAGTACGTTCCGGGCACCCTGCCGCGCGAGGTCGTCCTGACCATCGGCTGGGGCGCCGTCGCCCGTCTGGACCTGGAGCCCGCCGCCTGCGGCGACCCCAACTGCGACGCCGACCACGGCTACACCGGCAACTCCACCGCCGACGACCTGAGCCTGCGCGTCAGCGAGGCCGGGGACGGCCCCGACACGGTGAAGCAGACCCTGGTCTTCGCGCAGGCGCTGTCCGAGGCGACCGCCGCGACCGGCTCCGCCGCCCGCTGATGGCGATTCCCGCCGCCTGGCAGGACCCCGTCCCGCTCGCGCTCGACACCGCACCGGTCCCGGAGTACGGCTCCGGCTCGCTCGCGGACCTGCTGCCCACCCTGGCCGCGGGCATGGACGTCCCCGGAACGCACGCCACCCTCGGCGAGTTGACCCCGGCCGACCGGAACTGCGTGTTCCTGATCGACGGCCTCGGCTGGGAGCAGATCAGGGCGCACCCCGACGAAGCCCCGTACCTGCACTCGCTGCTCGCCACCTCGCGCGGCGGCACCGGCCGGCCGCTCACCGCCGGTTTCCCGTCCACCACCGCGACCTCGCTCGCCTCCGTGGGCACCGGCCTCACCCCCGGCGGCCACGGCCTGGCCGGCTACACGGTCCGCGACCCGGCCACCAACGCCCTGATGAACCAGCTGCGTTGGCGCCCCTGGACCGACCCGTACCACTGGCAGCCGCACCCCACCGTCTTCCAGCTCGCGGACGCGGCGGGCGTGCACACCGCACAGGTGTCGTCCCCGGACTTCCAGCACACCCCGCTCACCAAGGTCGCGCTGAGCGGCGGGACCTTCCAGGGCCGGCTCACCGGCGAGGACCGGATGGACCTCGCCGCCCAGCACCTGGCCGCCGGCGACCGCTCGCTGGTCTACACGTACTACAGCGAGGTCGACGGCAAGGGCCACCGCTTCGGCGTGGACTCCGACGCCTGGCGCGGCCAGCTGATGTACGTCGACCGCCTCGCCCAGCGCCTCGCGGAACAACTCCCGCCGCGCAGCGCCCTCTACGTCACCGCCGACCACGGCATGATCGACATCCCCTTCGACGAGGAGTCGCGCATCGACTTCGACGAGGACTGGGAGCTGAGCGCGGGCGTCGCCCTGCTCGGCGGCGAGGGCCGGGCCCGGCACGTGTACGCGGTCCCGGGCGCCGCCGCCGACGTCCTGGCGGTCTGGCGCGAGGTGCTCGGCGAGCAGTTCTGGGTCGCGAGCCGCGACGAGGCGATCGGGGCGGGCTGGTTCGGCCCGCACGTCGAGGACCGGGTGCGCGACCGGATCGGCGACGTGGTCGCCGCCGCCCACGCCGACGTGGTGATCACCGCCTCGCGCAACGAGCCGGGCGAGTCCTCGATGGTCGGCATGCACGGCTCGATGACCCCGGTGGAGCAGCACGTCCCGCTCCTCGAAGTACGCTCGTAACCCCCCCGTCCCCTTCCCCTCCCCACGGCCCGAAAGGCTCAACTCCTCATGTCCGAGCTGGTCTTCTTCTCCGGAACGATGGACTGCGGGAAGTCGACCCTGGCACTGCAGATCGTCCACAACCGCTCCGCGCGCGGGCTGCGGGGACTGATCTTCACCCGGGACGACCGGGCGGGCGAGGGCAAGCTCTCCTCCCGGCTGGGCCTGGTCACCGAGGCGGTCGAGGCGTCCGAGGGCATGGAGCTGTACGGATACGTCGTCGAGCAGCTGTCCCGGGGCGACCGGGTCGACTACGTGATCGTGGACGAGGCCCAGTTCCTCGCCCCGGAACAGATCGACCAGCTCGCCCGCGTCGTCGACGACCTCGAACTGGACGTCTTCGCCTTCGGCATCACCACCGACTTCCGCACCCGCCTCTTCCCCGGCTCCCAGCGCCTCATCGAACTCGCCGACCGGCTGGAGACCCTCCAGGTCGAGGCGATGTGCTGGTGCGGTGCACGGGCCACCCACAACGCCCGCACCGTCGGCGGCGAGATGGTCGTCGAGGGCGAGCAGGTCGTGGTCGGCGACGTGGCCCGCCCGGCGGTGGAGGTCGGCTACGAGGTGCTGTGCAGGCGCCACCACCGCAGGCGCATGACGAGCGCGTCCTCGCAGGCGGGCGCACTGTCGCCGGACGTACTGCCGGTGGCCGCGGGCTGACGCCCCCGGCGGCGCCCGTGCCGTCAGCCGCCCGGGTCGCCGTCGCGGTGCGTCGGCTGCGGGGCGAACGCCGTGGCGGGCTTGCGCGGAATGTAGCTGCGGGCGCGCGGCGGCTCCCGGCGCGGCTCCGCGGCAGCCTCGGCGGGCCCGGGAATCCGGTCCTGGGGGAGGGGAACCCGGTCCTCGGGCGTGGGGGCCCGGTCCTCGGGCACGGCCGGACCGCCGGCCGGGTCCCGCGGAGCCTCGGGAGGGGCGGGTACGGACTCCCGCCGCGGCCCGTCGTCCACGGGCACCCAGTGCGGCTGTTCGCCACCGGCCGCCAGGTTCAGCTCCAGCCCGGTCGACGGCTGCACCGGCTGCGGGCGGCCCGGCTCCGGCGGGCCGAGCAGTGCGCGCGTCTCCCGGTCGGGCACTCCCGTGCGCCGGCCGACCGGACCGGACGGCGACGGCCCCCGGCGCCGCGGCGGCAGGGCGCGGGTCGGGTCCTCGGACTGGAGGTAGGCGGTCAGTTCGCGGACCGTCTCGCCCGCGGTGGGCCGCCGGTCCGGGTCCCGGTCGAGCAGGGCGGCCAGCAGCGGGCCGATCGGACCCGCGGAGGCGGGCACGTCGGCCTCCTCGTGCAGGACGGCCGCCAGGGTCGCGATGAGTTCCGTGCGGGCGAACGGCGCACGGCCGGTTATCGCGTGGAACAGCGTCGCCCCCAGCGACCACAGGTCGGACGCCGGATGCTGGGGCTCGTTGCGCAGCCGCTCCGGAGCCATGTACCCGACGGTGCCCACCAGCACCCCCGTCTGGGTGAGGGCGGTGTCCAGGTCCACGATCGCGGCGATGCCGAAGTCCATCAGCACCACCCGCCCCTTGGGTTCGAGCTGCACGTTGGCGGGCTTGACGTCCCGGTGCACCACCCCGGCCTCGTGCACGGCCCCCAGCGCGGAGGCGAGACTCAGCCCGATCCGTACCGTCTCGTCGACGCCGAGCGGCCCCTTCTCCCGCACGACCTGGGACAGGGTGCGGCCCGTGACGAGCTCCATCACGATCCACAGCCGCTCGGCGTGGTCCACCACGTCGTAGATGCGCACCACGTTCGGATGGTCGATGCGTGCGGCGGCCTGCGCCTCGCGGCGCGCGCGTGCGTAGGCGAAGTGCCGCTGGCCGGGGTCCTGGTGGTCGCGCAGGTCCACCTCCTTCACGGCCACCTCCCGGACGAGGTCGCCGTCGTGGGCCCGCCAGACCCGCCCCATGCCGCCGCGGCCGAGCTCCTCCAGCAGGCGGTAGCGGCCCGCGACCACCGAGCGGGCGCGCAGGTACCGGGTCGCCGAGGTGTCCGGAGCGGGAGCGACCCGGGCGTCCTCGGGAACCGTGGTGTGCGGCTCGTCCGGGCTCTTGGCGTCGTCCGCGCTCTTGGCGTCGTCCGGGATCATGGCTGTGCCCTCTCCTGCCAGAACGTGAGATTGCGGCGGATGACCTGGGTGTGCGGATGGCGGCGGCCCAGCGCGCGCAGCGTGTCCCGCAGCAGCGCCGACAGATGGGCGGCCGCGTCGGCGGTGTTGCCGGAGACCCCCTGCCAGGCGGCCAGGTTGTGCCGGACGATCAAGGTGTACATGTGGTCTTGGCCCAGCACCCGCACGGCGTCCGGCAGCAGCGCGGCGAACCCCGCCACGGCGCCCGCGACATCGCCCGAGACGCCCTGCCACTGCGCCAGGTCGCTGCGGGTGGCGAGGGTGTCGGGATGGTCGTCGCCCAGTACGGACTCCATGCGCAGCAGCAGTTCGCCCAGCGCGCTCGCGGCCCCCGACGCGTCGCCGCACTCGCCCCGCCAGACGGCGAGCCCGCGCCGTACCGCCAGGGTGTCGGGGTGGTCCGCGCCCAGCACCCGCAGGACGTCCGGCAGCAGCGCGGCGAACCCGGTGACGGCGTTCTGCGTGTGACCGGCGACGCCCTGCCAGTGCGCGAGGTTCTGCCGGGTGGCGAGCACCTCGTGGTGGTCGGGGCCCAGCACCCGCTCGCGGCGGGGGAGCAGGGTCCGGAACGCGGCCACCGCGCCGGGGGCGTCGCCCGCCTCGCCGCGCCAGGCGGCCAGGTTGTGCCGGGCGGTCAGGGTGTCGGGGTGGTCGGCTCCCGCGTGCTGCTGCTGGGCCACGACGAGTTCGGCGTAGTGGCGCACGGCCTCGGTGGCCCGGTAGGCCTCGGCCGCGGCCGTCGCCTCGGTCCACATGTCGTCGAGGTCGTCCGCACCCGGGGCGGGCTGCCGCGCCGTGGCGCGGTCCTCGGAGACACGGGTGGCGCCGGGGCCCGGCGGCGGTCCCGCGGGGCGGGAGCCGCCGGCGAAGGGGGAGGACGACAGGTCTGCCTGCACGGTGTGCGGCCCGGCCCCGGAGTTCATCGATCCGTTCGGATCGTCCCCGGCCTCCTCGTCCCCGTCCCCGCCGCCCCCGGCTGTGTCGCCCCCGGCCGCACCGTACGTCGTTGTCCCGCCGCCCGGGGCCGGGCCGGCGGTCGACGGCGGGTGCTCGGCACCGGTGCCCCGGTCGGCGGGGTTGTCCGGGCCCCCGGGGTTGTCCTGGTTGTCCGTGAGGTGGGCGGGGTTGTCCAGGACAACCCCGGACAACCCCAGCAGATCGAGCTGCTGCGTCAGCCGCAGCGCCCGTCCGCGCTCCTGCGCGGCCGACTTCTCGGCGGCCAGCTGCCGTTCGAGGGCCTGGCGGGCCTCGGCCTCGGCCCGGTCCCGTTCCGCCCTGGTCCGCTCCAGCGCCTCGTGGACCTGGTTCAGCTCGCGGGTGTGCCGCTTCTCGCGCTTGAGCCGCTGCCGCTCGCCCTTCAACGCGGCGACCGCGCGCTCCAGTTCGGTCCGGCGCTGCACGAGGCGCAGGAGTTCGTCCCCCGGCAGGCCGGGCGCCGGAGCCGCGGGTGAGGGTGCCGCGGGCGGTGGCACCGGGTGCGCGGAGGTGTGCGGTGCGGGCGGCGGCACGGGGTACGGGGCGGTGTGCGGTGCGGGCGGCGGCACCGGGTACGGGGCGGTGTGCGGTGCGGGGCCGGGCGGCACCACGGCGAAGTCCACCGTGGAGTCCGCCCCGGGAACGGGCCCGCCCACCGGGCGCCCCAACGAGCGCCGGGCCTCCATCAACAGCTCCAACGCCCGCTTCTCGTCCCGTTCCCGCGCCTCCGCGTCCGCCGCCGTGGCCTTCACGAGCGCGCGCACGAACTCCTCGGACGGCACCCGCCCCCCGAGGCACTCCGAGATCTGGGTGCGCGAGACGAAGATCGTCCCGGACAGCGTGCGGTACGTCATGCCGCTGAGCCGCACCCGCTCGCGCAGGAAGTGGGCGAGTTCCTTGGCCTCCACCGTGGCCGCCCGCACCGGGTTCTTGGGGCGACCACCCCTTGAGTCCGCCACCCCGCGGCCCCTCTCTCCCGCTCCCGTCGGACCGGACAACGTACCGGTGTCCCCGGCCTACCCCCGGACAACACCGGCCAACTCGGTTGGGCCGGAGGGTGGTTGGCAACACCCGTACACCCCTGCACCGGGGGTTCCCCCAAGGAGACCATGATGCCTGCTCAGTCGACCCGTACCGAGCCCTTTCGCCCCTCGGGGCCGGGCTGGCCGTATGTCGTGCTCACCGTTCTGCTCACCGCTCTCGGCAACAACTGGGCGCCCGACGAGGTGCGCACCCTGGGGTACGTGCTGATGGCGATCGTCGCCGTCGCCTGCGCGGTACCCCGCCGCCACTAGTGACGGCGAAGGGCCCCGCCCCGGAGATGCTCCGGGGCGGGGCCCTTCGCCGCAGGGCGGCCGGTGTCCTCGGGCGCGCTCCGCACCCGGTCCGGCGGCGGGCGGCGCCGGACGGGCTCAGCGCTGCGACGTCACGATCGTGAACACCGCCCCCTCCGGGTCCGACACCACCGCCGCCCGCCCGTTCGCGCCCTCCCGCGGGGCCTGGAGGACGTGGCCGCCCAGGTCGGTGACCAGACGGGCCGCCTCGTCGGTGTCCGTGACCTCGAAGTACGTCATCCAGCGGGCTCCGCGGTTCCGGGGCAGGGAGTGGCCCACGCCGTGCACCGAGGCGACCGGCTTCTTGTCGAGGAGCAGGGTGGTGTAGTCGAAGTCGGCGGAGACCACCGCCTCCGCGTCGTAGCCGAACAGCGCCTGGTAGAACTTCACGATGCCCGACGTCTCGCGGGTCACCAGCTCGTTCCACACCGGGGTGCCGGGCGCCCCGGGGGTGGTGGCGCCCAGGTGGGCCGCCGCCTGCCAGAGACCGAAGACCGCGCCCGAGGGGTCGGCGGCGATGGCCATCCGGCCCGCCTCGCCCGCGTCCAGCGGGCCGACCGCGACGGTGCCGCCGTGGCTGGTGATGGCCTGGGCGCTCGCCCCGGCGTCGTCGGTGGCCAGGTACGGGGTCCAGGCGGTGGGCAGGTGCCGGTCGGGGGGCAGCTGGCCGATGCCGGCCACCTCGCGTCCGTCGAGCAGGGCCCGGACGTACGGGCCGAGCTGCTGCGGGCCGGGGCGGAACTCCCAGCCGAACAGCGCTCCGTAGAACTCCTGGGTGGTGGGCAGCTGATGCACCATCAGACTCACCCAGCAGGGGGTGCCGGGCATGTGCCGAGCGGCAGCCTCGGTCATCGTCTCTTCTCCTCGGACCATTCGTGGTGGCCGTACAGGATCACGGGGCGTGCACGCCGTTGTGCGGTACGGATTCGTGCCCCGTGCAGATGCTTGCACCCCCCGGCGCGCGGCGCGCCCCGGCCGCGCCGCGCGTCCCGTTTCGACCTCGTTACGGGAAGGCCGGGCCGCGAGGGCGCCACGGGTGGGCCGCGCGTTGCGCGAGGATGGCACGCATGGATCCCATCATCTCCGCAGCAGATCTGCTCAGCGAGTCGGCCGGTCCCCGGCCGCCCGTCCTGCTCGACGTCCGCTGGCAGCTCGGCGGCCCGAATCTCCGTCCCGAGTACGAGGCCGGGCACCTGCCGGGCGCCGTGTTCGTCGACCTCGACGCGGAACTCGCAGGTCCGCCGGGTGCGGGCGGCCGGCACCCGCTGCCCGACCCGGAGGAGTTCGGCGCCGTGATGCGGCGGGCCGGTGTCTCGGCGGGGACGCCGGTGGTCGTGTACGACGGCGGGCTCGGCTGGGCGGCGGCCCGCGCCTGGTGGCTGCTGCGCCGGACCGGGCACCGGGACGTACGGGTGCTGGACGGCGGGCTCGCGGCCTGGGAAGGCCCGCTGACGACCGAGCCGTCCGCCCCGGCGGAAGGGGATTTCCGGCCAGTCGAGGGCGGTGCGGGCCTGCTGGACGCGGACGGGGCGGCCGATCTCGCGCGCAAGGGGCTGCTGCTGGACGCCCGTGCCGCCGAGCGCTACCGGGGCGATGTCGAGCCCATCGACCGGGTCGGCGGCCATATTCCGGGTGCGGTCTCCGCCCCGACCAGCGAGAACGTCGGCGCGGACGGCCTCTTCAGGCCCGCCGCCGAGCTGGCCGAGCGCTTCGGCGCCCTGGGCGCGGCCGAGGCCACCGCGGTCGGCGTGTACTGCGGCTCCGGCGTGTCCGGCGCCCATCAGGTGCTCGCGCTGGAGATCGCGGGCGTGCCGGCCGCGCTGTACGCCGGCTCGTGGTCCGAGTGGTCCTCGGACGAGTCCCGACCGGTCGCCACGGGCCCCGACCCGCAGTAGCCGACCGCACACCCAGGGGCCCGTACGCCGTGCGTACGGGCCCCTGGCCACATCGGTGGAGCGAACCGGAGGAAGCCGTCCGCTCCGGCGGAGAAACGTCTACTCCTGCTTCTTCCTGCGGGTGCCGAAGACGATCTCGTCCCAGCTCGGTACGGCGGCCCGACGGCCCGGACGTACTCCGTCCGCCTCCGCCTGCCGGTCCGTCGTGCCGACCAGCCGGTCCCGGTGCCCGGCCACGGCACGCGGCATCAGCACGTCCGCGTACGCCGCGCCCGCACCGGCCGCCGCGGGCGGCTCCTCGGCCACGGCGTCCTGCTCGTCCACGTCGAGTGCGGCCGGGGGCTCCGGCGGGGCGGGCGGAGCGGGCCGCTCCGGCACCACCATGTCGCCGCGGAAGCTCGGTACCGCCTCCAGCAGGCTGGTCAGCGAATCACGCTCGCCGCCGTCGTCCGCCTCCATCGCGGGCGGCGGGGCGGGCCGCTCCAGCGGCCTCTCCAGCTGACGGTCCAGTGCCCGGTCCAGCGGCCGCTCCAGCGAACGGTCGAGGGCCCGGTCCAGCGGCCGGTCGCGCGGCAGCCTGGCGATCCTGGGTACGAAGGGGAAGCTGGGCTCCGGCGCGGCGGGGATGTCGTCGCTCTCGCCGATCAGCGAGCGCGCCTCCTCGTCCACGGCCGCGACCAGCCGGCGCGGCGGGTCGTAGGTCCAGCTCGCCGAGTGCGGCTCGCCCGCGACCCGGTAGACGAGGAGTACTTCCCAGGTGCCGTCGTCACGCCGCCAGGAGTCCCACAGCACGGTCTCCTTGTCGGCGCCGCGCAGCAGCAGCCGCTCCTGCACGGCCTCGCCGAGCTGGGGTCCGGCGTTCTCGCCGGGGCGGCGGACCGGGGTCTTCCTGGCGCGCTCGGCCATGAAGGCGCGCTCGGCGAGCACCGGGCCCTCGAAGCGGCGCACCCGGTCGACCGGGATCCCGGCCATCTGGGCGACCTCTTCGGCCGATGCTCCTGCTCGTATCCGCGCCTGGATGTCCCGAGGACGGAGGTGACTCTCCACCTCGATCTCGATCTGGCCGAGTCGGGCGCGGTCGTTGCGGACGGCGGCACGCAGTCGCTCGTCGATCGGAAGCGTGTACTCCGTGCTGTCCGCAGCCTTCAAAACCAGCCGTGTGCCGTCGTTGCTGACGGCCACGACACGCAGTTCGGGCATGGGGACCTCCCGGGTGGTGCCTGCCGACGTCACGTGCGTCGCTGCTTCCGCTAGTCGAGTGTGGCCTGCCCGGGTGCAGCCTGCCACTACCTTGCCGTGTTGCCCGGCGTGTCGGGCGTTGCGCCCTGGTTCGCCGTTATGGCACGGTGACCTGTTGTCGACGCAAAGTAACCATTGGTCACCCTGTGTAGCAGGTACCCGTTCGATGCCGTGGCGCCGCCGGTGCGAGTGCCGTTCGGCCCCCTCCCGAAGGGTCCGGACGCCCATGGGGGAGACCGGATCCAGGGCTCGCCACAGTACTCCATTCGGGCCACATGGGTGGACCGGCGCGCCACCCAACTTCTCCCCGACCGCGGGAGTTGTCGGGTCCCCCCGGAGGGTCAACCTCATGAGCCCCCTCCTGCCCCGCCAGACGGCCCGCAACGCCGCCGGGTGTCCTGATTCACAGAAAGATCAGAAGCGGAACTTTCCACTCCTCCCAAATGTCTCTTCTGTAGCAAGGTGGCGCAGAAGGGCAAGCAGAGGCTGGAGATGGACAAGAAGTCGGATACCGGTGAAGAGACGGCGAAACGCCGCATCGATCTGAGCGTGCCGCAGGTCGCGGGCAGCGCCCTGGCCGCCGTGGTCGCGGCCGTGCTGGCCTCCCAGCTCGGGGTGTACGGCACGGTCATCGGTGCCGGAGTCGTCAGCATCGTCGCCACCAGCGGCGGATCGATCTTCCAGCACCTCTTCAAACGCACCGGGGAGCAGCTGCGCGAGGTCACGGTGCACGCCAGACCGAAGGAGAACCGGCCCTACGGTGACAACGGGACGCGGGTGCTGCGCCAGGTCGAGGTGCCCACCGACCTGGCCGCCGGGCAGCTGCCGGGGGAGGGCGAGTTCGGCGAGGCCACCGTGCACGGCACCCGGGTGCGCGGCTGGAAGCGCTCGGCGCTCGCGGCAGCGGTGGTGTTCGCGGTGGCGATGGGAGGGATCACCACGTACGAGCTGATCGCGCAGAAGGACGTCAGCGGCGGCAAGGGAACCAGCATCGGCAACTTCGTGCGGGGCGGCGAGAAGAAGGACCCGCCCGCCGAGCAGCCGCCCGCCACCACCACCCCCGACGGCTCCGGCTCGGGCGGCGGGCGGAGCCCCGACCCCGGGACCGGCGGGCAGAGCCCGGACACCGGGACCGGCAAGGAGACCGGTGAGGGGTCCGGCGGTGACAGGACGCCCGGCCCCGGTGCCACCACCACGCCCGACCCGGGCAAGGGCGACGGAGCCACCGGCGGCGACGGTTCCGGCGGCGGCGCGAGCGGCCGTCCCACGCCGCCCGCCGAGGAGACGCCCGCGGGCGGGGGCGGCGCGGACGGTGCGAACGGTGCGGGTGGCGACAAGGACGGCGCGGGCGCCCAGTCGGCCCCGCCGCGCTCCGGCGCCACCGCCGCCCCGTAGGGCGCGCGGGGCCCGTCGGGTCGGGCTCGGCCCGCGAGGCCCGCAGAGAGGGCAGCAGGACCCTGTGGGGGCCGCCCGGGAGAACCGGGCGGCCCCCACACGTTCCACGGCCGGGCCGTGCGGGGGCCGACGGGGACGCCGCGCGGGACCGACCGGGCTGCCGTACGAGGCCGTCGGGCGATGCCGCGCGGGGCCCGGCCGGGCCCGCGCGAGGGCCGTGGGCAGGCCGCGCGGGGCGGCCGGCGGGGACCGCGCCCGGTCAGTCGCCCAGGACGCGCCGCAGGTAGTCGTTGCCGAACAGGCGGTCCGGGTCGAGCCGGTCGCGCAGCGCCGTGAACTCCCCGAAGCGCGGGTAGGCCGCCGCCAGGTACTCGGCGTCGCGGGTGTGCATCTTCCCCCAGTGCGGTCGCCCGCCGTGCGCGGTCATGATGCGCTCCACGGCGGTGAAGTACCCCTGGAACGGCGTGCCCTTGTACATGTGGACCGCGACGTACGTGGAGTCCCGGCCGGACGCGGTGGAGAGCGGGATGTCGTCCGCGGGGGCGGTCCGCACCTCCACCGGGAAGCTGATCCTCAGCGGCGAGCGCTCGATCATCGCGCGGACCTCGCGCAGGACCTCGACGGTGGCCTCGCGCGGCACCGCGTACTCCATCTCCACGAAGCGCACCCGGCGCGGGCTCGTGTAGACCTTGTACGGGATGTCCGTGTAGGTGCGCGCGGACAGGGCGCGGCTGGAGACCTGGGCGATGGCGGGGATGGTGCGCGGAATCGCCCGGCCCAGGGAATTGACCACCTGGAAGAGCCCGTTGGACATCAGCTCGTCCTCGACCCAGCCGGCGATCCTGCCGGGCGGGGCGGCCGGGCCCAGGCTGCGGTTGTTGCGCTTGGTGTTGCAGTTGTCGGTGTGCGGGAACCAGTAGAACTCGAAGTGCTCGTTCTCGGCGACGAGCTCCTCGAAGTCGGAGAGGACCCTGCCGAAGGCCATCGGCTCCTCGCGGGCGGTCAGGAAGAAGATCGGCTCCACGGCGAAGGTGATCGCGGTGATGACGCCGAGCGCGCCCAGGCCGATCCGGGCGACCGCGAAGACGTCCGGGTTCTCCTTCTCCGAACAGGTCAGCACCCGGCCGTCGGCGGTGATCAGCTCCAGCGCCCTGATCTGGGCGGCGAGCGAGGCGGAGGTGCGGCCGGTGCCGTGCGTCCCGGTGCTGGTGGCGCCGGCCACCGTCTGCTCCATGATGTCGCCCATGTTGGTCAGCGACAGTCCCTCGCGGGCCAGGGCGAGGTTGAGGCGCTTGAGCGGAGTGCCCGCCTCCACGGTGACCGTGCCCGCCTCGCGGTCGATGTCGCGGATGCCGGTGAGGAGATCGGGACGGACGTGGGTGCCGTCGGTGGCGGCTATCGCGGTGAAGGAGTGGCCGGTGCCGACGGGCTTGAGCTTCCGGCCCTCGGCGGCGGCCGTCCGTACGGCGTCGGCCAGTTCCTCGACGGAGGAGGGGGACACCGCCCGTGCCGGGCGGGCGGTGACGTTGCCCGCCCAGTTATGCCACGCGTTGCCCGTCTTCGTGCTGTCGCTCATCGGTCTCGTGCCCTCCCCGAGTCGGTGCCGGCCTGCCCAGCCGGCGGTACCCCAGGAACGCCACCGCGGCCGCGAGAGCCCCCGACAGGACGGGCACCACGTACGCCGCGTCCGCCCCCATCCCGTCGACCGCCCAGCCTGCCGCGGACGAGCCGATCGAGATGCCGACGGCGAGCCCGGTACTGGTCCAGGTCATGCCCTCGGTCAGTTGGGTGCGGGGTACGTGCTGTTCGACGAGGGCCATCGTGGTCACCATCGTCGGTGCGACGGCCAGGCCCGCGACAAAGAGCGCCACGGCCAGAAACGGAAGGTTCCCGGCCAGTTGGAGGGGGATCATACTCACGGCCATCGCACAGACACCCAGCAGCCACCGTTTGGGCAGCGGCCCCTTGAGGTGCAGCAGCCCGAACACCGCTCCGGCCAGGCACGACCCCAGGGCGTACGCGGCGAGCACCAGGCTGGCCATCGCCTTGCGGCCCTGGTCCTCGGCGAACGCCACGGTCACCACGTCTATCGAACCGAAGATCGCGCCGGTGGCGACGAAGGTGGCCACCAGCACCTGGAGGCCCCTGGAGCGCATCGCCGACCCCCGGCCGTCCTGCTGCCGCGGGTGCGGAGCCGGTTCGGTGGCCCGCTGGGCGGTCAGCCAGAAGACCCCGACGAGCAGGAACCCGCCCGCGATCAGCGGTCCGGCCTCCGGGAACCACGCGGTCGACAGGCCGATGGAGACGATCGGCCCGAAGATGAAGCACACCTCGTCGGCGATCGACTCCCAGGCGTACGCCGTGTGCAACTGGCGCGGGGAGCCCCGGTGGATCGCCGCCCAGCGGGCCCGGACCATCGAGCCGACGCTGGGCACCGTGCCCGCGCCCGCCGCGAAGACGAACAGCGTCCAGTCCGGGGCGCCCTGCTGGGCGCAGACCAGCAGCCCCGCGACGGCGACGGCGGAGACCAGGGTGGCCGGGCGCAGCACCCGGCGCTGGCCGTGCCGGTCGACCAGCCGGGAGATCTGCGGGCCGAAGACCGCCGCCGACATGGCGAGCGTGGCCGACAGCGCGCCGGCCAGCCCGTACCGGCCGGTGAGCTGGGAAATCATGGTGACGATGCCGATGCCCATCATCGACAGGGGCATCCGGCCGAGCAGGCCGGCCGCGGAGAACGCCTTGGTGCCGGGGGTGGCGAACAGGGCGCGGTAGGGACTGGGCAACTGGGTTTCCGCCGATCAGGCGCGGGTGGGGACCGGCGCCGGTCATACGTGTAGATGGTGTGTACAGGTTACGTAAGGAAACAGCGTGCCGGGAGCGCGTGGTGCGCCGGAGAGCCCGGTCGCGGCGCGGCCCGCCGAGCCCGGGTGCCGGACGCCGGATCGACGGAGGCGGGTGGCAGGATCGGTACATGCCTGATCAGCTCGATGCAGTCCCCGACCACGCGTCCGAGGCGGAGACCGGCCCCGCCGCCGGCACGTCCCGCGACGCCGCCGCGACGCCCGACGCGGCCCCGTACGACGCTTTGCTGCTGCTCTCCTTCGGCGGCCCCGAGGGTCCCGACGACGTGCTCCCGTTCCTGCAGAACGTGACGCGCGGCCGGGGCATCCCCGAGGCGCGGCTGAAGGAGGTGGGGCAGCACTACTTCCTGTTCGACGGCATCAGCCCGATCAACGAGCAGAACCGCCGCCTGCTGGACGCCCTGCGCAAGGACTTCGCCGAGCACGGCCTGGAGGGCCTGCCGGTCTACTGGGGCAACCGCAACTGGGCCCCGTACCTGACCGACGCCCTGCGCGAGATCACCCGGGACGGCCACCGCCGCGTCGCGGTGCTCGCGACCAGCGCGTACGCGTCGTACTCCGGCTGCCGGCAGTACCGGGAGAACCTCGCCGAGTCGCTCGCCGCACTGGAGGCGGAGGGACTGCGTCCGCCGCGCGTGGACAAGCTGCGGCACTACTTCAACCACCCCGGCTTCGTACGCCCGATGGCCGAGGGCGTCCTGAGGTCCCTGGCGGAGCTCCCCGAGGAGGTGCGCGCGGGCGCCCACCTCGCGTTCACCACGCACTCGATCCCGACGGCCGCCGCCGACACCTCGGGGCCGGCCGAGGGGCACGGCGCGGGCGGGGCGTACGTCGCCCAGCACCTGGACGTCGCCGCTCTGATCGCCGAGGAGGTGCGGGAGGCGACCGGTGTCGCGGACCGCCCCTGGGAGCTGGTCTACCAGTCGCGCTCCGGCGCCCCGCACATCCCGTGGCTGGAGCCCGACATCTGCGACCACCTGGAGGCGCTGCACGACGCGGGCGCCCCGGCCGTGGTCATGGTCCCGATCGGCTTCGTCTCCGACCACATGGAGGTGCTGTACGACCTGGACACCGAGGCCACCGCGAAGGCGGCCGAGCTGGGGCTGCCGGTGGCCAGGTCGGCGACGGTCGGCGCGGACGCGAGGTTCGCCGCGGCCGTACGGGAACTGGTCCTGGAGCGGGCCGCCCACGAGCGCGGTCTCGCGGTCCGGCCGTGCGCGCTCGGCCTGCTCGGCCCCAGCCACGACGTGTGCCCGGTCGGCTGCTGCCCCTCGCGCGCCCCGAAGCCCGCCGCCGCGGGCGCCGACAGCCCCTACGCCTAGGAGAGCCGTGTCAGACGCAAGCGAAGCGCTCAGGTCCGAACTCCTGGCCGTCGCCCTGGAGGCCGCCCGCAGGGCCGGTGAGCTGCTGCGGGACGGCCGGCCCGACGACCTCGGGGTGGCCGCCACCAAGACCAGCTCCGTCGACGTGGTCACCGAGATGGACATCGCCGCCGAGAAACTGATCACCGCCCACCTCGCCGAGCACCGGCCGGACGACGGCGTCCTCGGGGAGGAGGGCGCCGCCACCGAGGGCTCCAGCGGGGTCCGCTGGATCGTCGACCCGCTCGACGGCACCGTCAACTACCTGTACGGGCTGCCCTCCTGGGCGGTGTCCGTCGCCGCCGAGTACCGGGGCGAGACGCTGGTCGGCGTCGTCGAGGCACCGCTGCGGAGGGAGACCTACCGGGCGGTGCTGGGACGTGGGGCGTACTGCGACGGCCCCTCGGAGACCGGGCGGAAGCTGGCGGTCCGGCCGTCGCCGCCGCTGGAGCGGGCCCTGATCGGGACCGGTTTCGGGTACCTGGCCGAGCGGCGGGCCCGGCAGGCGCGGATCGCGGGCCGGCTGATCCCCGGCTTCCGGGACATCCGGCGCGGCGGGTCGGCGGCGATCGACCTCTGCGACGTGGCCGGCGGCCGTCTCGACGGGTACTACGAGCGGGGGCTCAACCCGTGGGACTTCGCGGCGGGCGACCTGATCGCACGGGAGGCGGGCGCACTGACCGGGGGACGCCCGGGACAGCCGCTCTCGGGCGAGCTGACGGTCGCGGCGTCGCCGGGGGTCTTCGGCCCGCTCCAGGAGCTGCTGGAGGAACTGGGCGCCTGGCACGACTAGCGCGCGCCCGGCGTACGGAGCCCCCGGCGCGCAGGGCCTGCGCACGGCCGTGGGGCGCGGACAGGGCGAAGGCCCGCTCCCTGCACGGGGAGCGGGCCTTCGTCGTGGCGCGGGGCGGTCAGGCGGCCGCCGCGTCGATCTGCACACCGTGCTCCGCGGCGATCCGGTGCAGGTCGTTGAGTTCCTCCTGCTCGACGTCGACCAGGAAGTCGTCGCCCGCTTCCCGGGCCCTGGACAGGTCGGTCTGGGCGTCCTTTATGCGGCTCAGGAGACTGGTGGTGAAAGCGTCCATGTGCGCCCCCTCGTCATGGGTCGGTGGCACGGGGGTGTGCCGAGGGTGTTTCGATCACGCACACCTTCCCTCTGGGGGACAGAGCGGGCTGTGGCGTGCCACATACAGGGCGTGATCGCGGGTGTTCTGTCGTCCTCCCCACGCCGCACCTCAGGGAAACCTCAACTGCCCCGGGAATCATGGAAGTCGCGCCCCGCAGGCCCGCCCGGACGGCTCCGCCGAAGCCCCCGCAGGCCGTCTTACAGCCGGTTTACGGCTGAAACGGGCAGGATGGTGCAGGTAGGAAAACCCTGCGGGGACATCCCCGCGTCTCTTCGAACACCATGACTGCCTCACGGCACCAGAGGAAGGAAAACGACGTGCGCGTACTCGTCGTCGAGGACGAGCAGCTGCTCGCCGATGCGGTGGCCACCGGACTGCGCCGGGAGGCCATGGCCGTCGACGTCGTGTACGACGGCGCCGCCGCCCTGGAGCGGATCGGGGTCAACGACTACGACGTCGTCGTCCTCGACCGCGACCTCCCGCTCGTGCACGGCGACGACGTCTGCCGCAAGATCGTCGAGCTGGGCATGCCCACCCGCGTCCTGATGCTCACCGCGTCCGGCGACGTCAGCGACCGCGTGGAGGGCCTGGAGATCGGGGCGGACGACTACCTGCCCAAGCCGTTCGCGTTCACCGAGCTGACCGCCCGGGTGCGTGCGCTGGGACGGCGTACCACCGTCGCGCTGCCGCCCGTGCTGGAGCGCTCCGGCATCAAGCTCGACCCCAACCGGCGCGAGGTCTTCCGCGACGGCCGGGAGATCCAGCTCGCACCGAAGGAGTTCGCGGTGCTGGAGGTGCTCATGCGCAGCGAGGGCGCCGTGGTCTCCGCCGAGCAGCTGCTGGAGAAGGCGTGGGACGAGAACACCGACCCGTTCACCAACGTCGTACGGGTGACCGTGATGACCCTGCGCCGCAAGCTGGGCGAGCCCCCGGTGATCGTCACCGTGCCCGGCTCCGGCTACCGGATCTGAGGCGGCGGTGAAGAGCGCACCCGCCCCACCAGCAGCACCGCCCAAACCGTCCTGGGACCCCCGGCAGCCGGAACCGGCCTTCCCGTGGATCCGCTCGACGATCCGCATACGCCTCACGCTGCTCTACGGCGGCATGTTCCTGATCGCGGGCATCCTGCTGCTGTCGATCATCTACCTGCTGACCGCGCAGGCGCTGCGCGACGCCCAGCAGCTCGACTTCAAGGTGGTGGGCCAGCAGGTCCACCTGTCCAGCCAGGCGTGCCCCAGCCTCGCGAACGCCACCAACAACGAGGAGCTCAACGCGATCCTGCGCTCCTGCCTCAGCGAGACGCGCCAGCAGGCCCTCAACGACCTGCTGAACCGCTCGCTGCTGGCGCTGGTCGGCCTCAGCGTCATCGCCTTCGCCTTCGGGTACGCGATGGCCGGGCGCGTCCTGTCGCCGCTGGGCCGGATCACCCGCACCGCCCGCCGGGTGGCGGGCACGGACCTGACCCGGCGCATCGAGATGGACGGCCCGGACGACGAGCTGAAGGAGCTGGCGGACACCTTCGACGAGATGCTGGACCGGCTGGAGCGCGCCTTCACCGCCCAGCAGCGCTTCGTCGCCAACGCCTCGCACGAGCTGCGCACGCCGCTCGCGATCAACCGGACCCTCCTGGAGGTCCACCTCTCGGACCCCGGTGCCCCGGTGGAGCTCCAGCAGCTCGGCAAGACCCTGCTGGCCACCAACGAGCGCAGCGAGCAGCTGGTGGAGGGCCTGCTGCTGCTGGCCCGCAGCGACAACCAGATCGTCGAGCGCAAACCCGTGGACATGGCCGAGGTCGCCACCCGCGCCCTGGACCAGGCCCGCGGCGAGGCCCAGGAGAAGGGCGTGGAGCTGCGGGGCGAGCAGAAGCCCGCGGTGGTCCAGGGCAACGGCGTCCTGCTGGAGCGGATCGCGCTGAACCTTGTCCAGAACGCGGTGCGGTACAACGTGGCGCCCCAGGATGCGGGTGCGGCGGGTTCGGGCAAGGGTGGTGGGCGACAGGAGAGCGGCTGGGTCGAAGTGACCACCGACATCGAGCACGGACAGGCGGTGCTGGTGGTTTCGAACACGGGTCCCGTGGTTCCCGCGTACGAGATCGACAACCTCTTCGAGCCGTTCAGACGGCTGCGGACCGAGCGGACCGGCAGTGACAAGGGCGTGGGCCTGGGGCTGTCGATCGCACGCAGCGTTGCGAGGGCTCACGGAGGCCGTATCATCGCGGAGCCTCGCGAGGGCGGCGGTCTCGTCATGCGCGTCACGCTGCCGGTGTGAGGCACGGAAGGACGCCTCGGTGAAGTCGCCGATGTGTTCGCTTTAAGCGGAATTTTCGGGACGACAACCCGGCGGCTCCGTGTGTGATCGATCACAGAGCGCACTTTCCGGCCACCTACTCTCAGTGATCAACAACCCTCCGTAAAACCGGGAAAAGTCCGGGTTTCCGGGGGGTGGGATCACGGGAAGTACACGGGGTGGCGCTCGGGCAGTGCGACATGCGGACCGTGTACGGTCCCGATCGCCATCCAGGACGATCACTCCCCGGAGTGCGTCTGAGGTGTCGATTGAGTAACAGACCTTGATGTGAGGCAAAATCTCCGCCTCAGGTCGGGCACAAGTCCGGCCTCTCACGCGTTAGTGCGCCTGAGACACCGCAACCACCCAGAGGGGGAGAGCGACATGGCAACGGATTACGACACCCCACGTAAGACCGATGACGACCTCAACGAGGACAGCATCGAAGAACTCAAGGCGAGGCGGAACGACAAGTCGAACACGACCGTCGACGTCGACGAGTTCGAGCAGGCTGAAGGCCTGGAGCTGCCCGGCGCGGACCTTTCCAACGAGGAACTGTCCGTCCGTGTGCTGCCCCGACAGGCCGACGAGTTCACCTGCATGAGCTGCTTCCTGGTCCACCACCGCAGCCAGCTGGCCCGCGAGAAGAACGGCCAGCCGATCTGCCGCGACTGCGACTAGGACGGGGTCGGCCGTGACTGGCGCGACACCGTTCAGGAAGCGGCCTTTCCGGCGCAGGAACGCGTCGGAGGCACCACAGGAACCACAGGAGTCAACACAGGGCGGTACGGGCCCCGAGGACGCCGCACAGGCGCCCGACGAGTCCGCCGCCCACCCGCCGTCCCACTCGTCCACCGGTTCCGGGATCTCCACCGGGCGGGCGGACGGCGATCCGAGTGAAGCCGCCGGCGCACGTGACGGCGAGCGGGGCCTGGTGGCCCGGCTCGGCGCAGCGAAGGGGTCCGTGACCGGGACCCGGCGTCTGGCGGCCCTCGGACAGGGCGTGCGCAAAGGCGGCGAAAGCGCCAGAGCGGGCGTCCGCAAGGGCGGCGAGAGCGCCAGAGCAGGGGTGCGCAAGGGCAGCGAGAGCGTCCGGGCGGGCCTCGGCCACCTCGCCGACCGCATCATCGAGAACGCCCCGCGCGTTCCCGTGCGCGACCTCGCGACCCTGCGCCGGCAGTTCCCGGGCCTGACCCCGGAGCAGCTGGCGGACAAGCTCGTGGCCGGCGCCGCCAACGGCACGTCCACGGTGGGCGCGGGCGTCGGCGCGGCCGCGATGATGCCCGTACCGCTGGCCATGCCGGCCGAGATGGCCGCCGAGATCACCGGCGTCGCCGCGATAGAGCTCAAGCTCATCGCGGAGCTGCACGAGGTCTACGGGCAGCGTCCGCCGGGCAACCTCAAGCAGCGCACCCTCGCCTACCTCGGCTCCTGGGCCGAGGAGCGCGGCATCGACATCAGCAAGCCGACCACCCTGAACCTGGCCCTCGGCGGGCAGGTCAAGCGCGAGCTGCGCCAGCAGATCATGAAGCGCATGGTGCGCAACCTGCCGAACCTGATGCCGTTCATGGTCGGCGCCGCCGTGGGCGCGGTGATGAACCGCCGCGACACCAGGAAGCTCGCCGACCGCATTCGCGAAGACCTGCGCCGCAGGCAGATCCCGTGGGACGCGCTCCCCGCGCTGCCCGAGCTGGACCACGCGAAGGAGCTGCGGGAGCTGGAGGCCGGCAGCGGCCCCAAGGCGCTGGGAAGCTGATCTCCGCCCCCTGACCCCTGACTCTGGGCCCCCGGGTCCGGGACGCCCGGCGCTCAGCCCTCGGAGGGCTCGGCCGCCTTCGTGCGGGCCGCCGCCAGCGTGTCCGCGAGGGCCTGCGGGTGACGGGTCGAGAGGTACGCGTACGGGGTCGGGTCCGACGGGTCCGTGATGCGCACCCGCAGCGCGGTCGGGATGTACGCGCGCAGCAGCATGAACGCACGCGGGTCGGCCTTGTGGGTGCGCCAGGCGCGGGCCTCCTCGGCGTCCAGCACCTCGGCCTCGCCGAGCGCCGACACCGGGATCCGGGCGTCGCCCGCGACCAGCGCGCCGGCCACCACCCTGATCCGCACCGAGCCGTACGTGCTCACCGCGACGGCCGACAGGGCGATGCCGCCGATCACCCCGCCCAGCATCGGCAGCGGGCCGACGGGCAGCAGGATCAGCCCGCACGCGATGCCCACCAGTACGGCGATCAACCACCACGAACGGGGCGCGGTCAGGCGTTCTTCGTAGGACTGCATGCCGTCCAGCTTGGCACGGCGCGGCCCGCGCCCGGCCACGCGGGGCCGCGCCCGCCCGGGGGCGGAGCGCCGGACCCCCGGACGGACCGGCGGGCCGCCGGGCGGGGACCGAATGACTTCCCCGGCGCAAACCGAAGTAAGGTCTGCGCCTGTGAGTACTGAGAACCCCCGGGAGGCGACTCCCGGACGCCCGGCCGGCTCCACGGCCCTGACGCCCCCGGCCGAGGCCATAGCCCCGGTCCGGCACCCCGACGCCCCGGCCCCGGGAGAGCTTCTCGGCGCGCACTACGAGCACTGTTTCGGCTGCGGCGACGGACAGCCGCACGGTCTGCACCTCCAGGCGCGGGCCGGCGAGGGCGTGTGCGTCAGTGCCGAGTTCACCGTCCAGGCGGCCCACCAGGGGGCTCCCGGGCTCGCCCACGGCGGCGTACTGGCGACGGCGCTGGACGAGACGCTCGGCTCGCTGAACTGGCTGCTGCGGGTGATCGCGGTGACCGGACGGCTGGAGACCGACTTCGTCCGCCCGGTGCCCGTCGGCACCGTGCTGCACCTCGACGCCGAGGTCACCGCCGTGCACGGGCGCAAGATCTACTCCACGGCGACCGGACGGATCGGCGGCCCCCAGGGGCCCGTCGCGGTCCGCGCGGACGCCCTCTTCATCGAAGTCAAGGTCGACCACTTCATCGACAACGGCCGCCCGGAGGAGATCCGGGCGGCGATGGCCGACCCCGATCAGGCCAGGCGCGCCCGCGCCTTCGAGGTGAACCCATGAGCCGCAACCCCGTCGACGTACTCATCCGCCGGGTCGATCCCGGCGTACCGCTTCCGTCGTACGGCCACCCCGGTGACGCCGGGGCCGACCTGGTCACCACCGAGGCCTGCGAACTCGCCCCCGGCGAGCGGACGGTGCTGCCGACCGGCGTCTCGATCGCGCTGCCGGACGGTTACGCCGCCTTCGTGCACCCGCGTTCGGGTCTTGCCGCCCGCTGCGGTCTGGCCCTCGTGAATGCCCCGGGGACGGTGGATGCCGGGTACCGTGGGGAGATCAAGGTGATCGTGGTCAATCTGGACCCGCGCGAGAGCGTGCGGTTCGAGCGTTTCGACCGGATTGCCCAACTGGTCGTCCAGCAGGTCGAGAAGGTGCGCTTCCACGAGGTCGCGGAACTTCCCGGCTCGGCACGGGCCGAGGGGGGCTTCGGGTCCACCGGCGGCCACGCCGCGGTGGGCGTCCCCGCGGGCGCTCCGGCGGACGGCTCGGTGGATGGCCCGGATGACTCAACGGGTGGGAACTCATACGCTTCGGTCGTTACCGACCGGGAAGGACAGTGACGTGTTCGGACGTCGCAAGAAGAGCGAATCCGCCGAGGACCAGGCGGGCGTGACCGAGCAGGTCGCCGACGAGGCACAGACCGGCGGGGCCTTCGAGGACACGGACGGCGAGGCGCACCGGGTGAACCTGCCGCCGGCGCCCCGGCCCGACGGCCCGTGGGACGTCTCCGAGGTCTCCGAGCCCGGCAAGGACCGGGTCGACCTGGGCGGCATCTTCGTGCCCGGGGTCGAGGGCATGGAGCTGCGGGTGGAGGTCGCGGGCGACGCGATCGTCGCCGCCACCGTGGTCCTGAGCGACAGCGCCATCCAGCTGCAGGCCTTCGCCGCGCCGAAGAAGGAAGGCATCTGGGGCGAGGTCCGCGAGGAGATCGCCACCGGCATCACCTCGCAGGGCGGTGTCATCGACGAGGTCGAGGGACCGCTCGGCTGGGAGCTGCGCGCCCAGGTCCCCGTACAGCTGCCGGACGGCAACAGCGGTGTGCAGCTGGTGCGTTTCGTCGGAGTGGACGGGCCCCGCTGGTTCCTGCGCGGAGTGATCTCCGGTCAGGGCGCGGTACAGCCGCAGGCCGCCGGAGTCCTGGAGCAGATCTTCCTCGACACCGTGGTCGTCCGGGGCGAGGGGCCGATGGCGCCGCGCGACCCGATCGTCCTCAAGCTGCCCGACGACGCGCAGATGGTCGCCGAAGGCGTCCAGCAGGAGGAGCAGGCGGAGTCCCGCTTCTCCGGCGGCATGGGGCAGTTGCAGCGCGGCCCGGAGATCACCGAGGTGCGCTGAAGTCCTTTCCCGGCCGGGGTTCTCTCCGGCTGTCGTACGCGGCCGGTGGCCCGTACCCCTCGGGGGTGCGGGCCACCGGCCGTTTCGCCGCCCGGTCTCCGGCGGCCCGTCTCCGGCGGTCCGTCTCCGGCCGCCCCGGCGGAGGCGGCAATTCCCCTCCTGTGCAGGGAAGTTGGTGTGCTCCGGGCCGTTGCGTGGTGCGTGGGAGGCCTCCCATACTGTGGCGGATCACTCGGGGGAGGAATCGGTCTGTGAGCTGGCGACGGCGCGGGAGGGCGCCCGTCGTGGTGCGCTGGGCGCGGCACCACGCCCTGGTGCTCTGCGCGGCGGCGCTCGCGGTGCTGCTCGCCGCGACGGTGCTCGCGGCACTCGCCTCGCTGACCGAGACCGCCGTCGAGGGCGGTGCCCAGCGGCGCCTGGCCGCCGACCCGGGAGCGGTGCTCACCGTCGTGGGCGACCACGTCCCCGAGCGCGACGGCGCGACGACCCGCCACGCACGGACGGACCCCGCGGTGCGCGAGGCGGTCCGCCGCAACTTCGGACCCGTACCGCACCGGACCGCGGCGGCCCTGCGGGCACCCCGCTCGTTCGCGACGGAGTTCGGCGTGGTCGACGGGTCCGGCCGGGAACGGGACGACCTGACGGCCGCGGTGGTCTCCCTGGAGGGCGTCGGCACGGACGCGCGGCGAGGGGGCGGGGGTGCCGCAGGGGGCGGGGGCGAGGCCGGGGCGCAGGAAGGCGGAACGGCCTCGGGCGGAGTGGCCGTGAGCGGTGGGGGCGGGGCCGGAGGGCGGAATTCCGGAGCTGCCGGGGCCGGAGGGCAGGGAACTGGAACGGCCTCGGGCGGAGTGGCCGCGCGCGGTGGGGGCGGGGGCGCCGCAGGGGTTGGGGGCGGGGACGCGCGGCTTGTTGAGGGGCGGTGGCCGGGGGTGGCCGGGGGACCGGTGGAGGCCGCGTTGCCGGTGGACCTCGCGGGGCGGCTGCGGGTGCGGCCCGGCGGCACCTTCGGGCTGGTCGTCGCCGAGGGGCGGCGCGTCCAGGCGCGGATGACCGGGACGTACGACAACCGGCCGGGCAACCCGGCCCTGTGGCGCGGACTCGCCGGCTCCTTCGGGAGCCCGGACCGGCTGGTGCTCGTACCGCGCGCGGCGTTCCTCGCCGAACCCCGGTTCGCCTCGAACGCCAAGGACCTGTGGCTCGCGGTGCCCCGGTCCGAGGGACTGAGGCTCGGCGGGATCGAGCCGCTGCGCGAGCGGCTGCGCACCTTCGTCGGCAGCGACACCGGGCTCTCCGTCTTCCTCGGCAGCCGAGCACCCGACGGCGTCGCACTCACCGTCGAAGGCACCCTGCCGATCGCGCTGGGCCGGCTGGAAACACCGATCCTGGTCTCCCGGGCCGGTCTCTACATCCCGGCGAGCCTGCTCGCCGCACTGGCCGCCGCCGCGCTCGTCCTCACCGCCAGGCAGCTCGCCGAGCACCGGCGCCCCGAACTGGCCCTGCTCGCCGCACGCGGTGCGGGCACGCCCCGGATCGCCGGATCCGGCGTGACCCACTGGGCCGCCGTCGCCCTGCCCACCGGGCTCGCCGCGCCCTTCCTGGCCGGACCGCTGCTGTCCGGTCTCGGCCGGGCCGGACTGGTCCCCGGCCGGCTGCCCGGGTCGGCGCTGCTGCCGGTCGGCTGGGCGTTCGCCCTGCTGGCCGTGCTGGTGCACGGTGCGGCGATGCTGACGCCCGCCCTGCGGACCGCCGCCGACCGGGCCGCCGTCGGGAAACTGCGGCGCAGGCCCGGCAGGCTGTCCGGGGCGCAGCGGGCGGGCACCGACCTGGCCCTCGCCGCCGTCGCCGTTCTGGGCTGGCTCCAGCTGCGCCAGTACCGCAGCCCGGTGGGCGACGGTGCCGGGGTCGACCCCGTACTGGTCCTCGCACCCGTCACCATGACCTGCGCCGCCGCGCTGCTGACCCTGCGGCTGCTGCCCGTCGCCGCCCGGCTCGCGGAGCCCCTCGCCCGGCGCGCCCGGGGCCTCGTCCCGTCGCTCGGCGGACGGCAGGTGGGCCGGCGGGTCTCCGGGCACGCGGGGCCCCTGCTGGTGGTGGCGCTCGCCCTGGCCGTCGGCGCGCTCAGCGGCACCTCGCTGGCCATCCTGGACCGGGGCGACCACGACCAGGCCGCCTTCGCGACCGGCTCCGACCTGCGCATCGTGCCGGACCACAGCGACGGGCCGCCGTCCGGCGAGCGGCGGGCGAAGTACGCCGCGCTGCCCCGGGCGAGCGCTCTGACACCGGTCTTCGAGACCGAGGGCGGCTTCGGCCAGGAGACCATTGCCGTCACCTCGCTCAACACCGCCGCCGGCGTCGTCCCCGCGCTCCGCCCCGACCTGGCGCGGCGGCCGATCGGCGAACTCCTCGCCCCCCTCGGACGGGACGTCCCCGGGCACGGGGCGGTGCTCGACACGAAGGCGCTGCGCCCGTACGGGGGCCGGCTGCCGATGCGGGTGCGGCTGTCGGCCGACGGACCCGGCAGGGCGGTGCCGCTGGGACTGACCGTCGTCCTTCAGGACGCCGACGGCCTGGCGCACCGCAGCACGGTGCCCCTCCCGGTCAACGGCGGACGGCCGCAGACCGTCTCGCTGCCGCTCCCCGTCCGGCCGGCCGAAGGAAGACCGCTGCGGCTCGTCCAGCTCGCCGTGCGCATGGACGGCGAGAGCGTGCAGCGCACCTACCGGCTGACCGTCGACCAGGTGCCGGGGCTCACCGCCCGCCCCGTCTGGCTCGACTCCGAGCGGGGCAGCAAGGTCGTCGCCGGCCGGGCGGGCTGCCCCGGCCGTCCGCCCGCCGCGCCGGGCCCCGACGGCCCGCCGGACCCCGTCCTGTGCTCCGACACCGCACGGCCGGGGACCCTGCTGGACGGGGCGCTGCGCGGTCCGATGCTGCCCGCCCCGTACCCGAAGCGGCAGCTCACCCTGGTCCCGGACGCCGAACGTACCGGGGCCCTGCCGGTCCTGGCCTCCGACGCCTTCCTGAAGGCGACCGACAGCAAGGTCGGCAGCACCGTCGAGGTCTCCCTGCGCGGCGTGCGGACCGTCGACGTCCGGATCACCGCCCGGATCGCCGCGGTGCCCGGCGCGTCCCGCGACGTCCCCCGGCTGCTGGCCGACTCCCGGGCGCTCGCCGCCCGCCTCGTGCCCAACGGCCAGCTGCTGGAGCGCGAGGAGTCCTGGTGGGTGTCGGTGCGCGGCGGCGACTCCGCCGCCGCGCTGGACGCCGTACGGCAGTACAGGTACGGGGAGGCCGTCGACGTCGCCCACCAGCGGCGGGAACTTGCCGCAGACCCGCTGCGCGAGGGCGCGCGCGGGGCACTCACCCTGTGCCTGGTCCTCGCACCCGCCTTCGCGGTCGTGGCGTTCACCCTGCACACCGCCCTGTCCGCCCGTGCCAGACAGCGCGAGTTCGCCCTGCTGCGGGCACTCGGCCTGCGGCGCGGACAGCTCGCCGCCTACCTGTGGACCGAACAGCTGTGCATCGCGGCGGTGGCCGCCGTGCTCGGCACCGCCCTGGGCACGGTCCTCGCCTCCCTGATCATGCCGCTGGTCACCGTCGACGATGCGGGCAACCCGGTCTTCCCGTGGCTGCTGACGGAGATCCCCTGGGGCCGGGTCGCCGTCACCGTCGCCGCCACGACCGCACTGATCTGCGCGGTGGTGACGGTGGCCGCACGGTTCCTGGCCCGCACCGACCTGGCACGGGTTCTGAGGGCGGGGGAGGACCGATGACGCGGGCGGGGGAGGACCGATGACGGGGACGGCCGGGGACGCCCGGGAACCGGCGCCGGACCGGGAGCCCGGGATGGCTTCGATGAGCAGGGGAGCGGCGCCGGAATCGGGGGTTGCTCCCGAGGGGCGGGGAGCGGCGGCCGGCTCGGGAGGTGCGGCCGAGGGCCGGGGAGCGGTGGCTGGCTCGGGAGGTGTGGCCGAGGGCCAGGGGGCGGTGGCTGGCTCGGGAGGTGTGGCCGAGGGCCAGGGGGCGGTGGCTGGCTCGGGAGGTGCGGCCGAGGGCCAGGGGGCGGTGGCTGGCTCGGGAGGTGTGGCCGAGGGCCAGGGGGCGGTGGCTGGCTCGGGAGGTGCGGCCGAGGGCCAGGGAGCGGTGCCGGGCGCCGAGGGTGCGGCCGAGGGCCAGGGAGCGGCGGCCGGCTCCGGGGGTGCGTCCGGGGGGCGGGGAGCAGCCCCGGAATCCCGGGGTGCGCCGGGCGGTCGGGGGCCTGGCCGGGGGTCGCTGTTGCGGCGGGTTCGGGCCGAGCTGCCCCTGACGTGCTGCCTCGCCGTGCTCGTCGGGCTGCTCTCCCTGGCCGCGGCGGCCGGACCCGCCGTCGTCGACGCGCTGGCCGGGCGCGCGCTCGCCGCCCGCGTCGAACATGCCCAGCGCACCGCCCCCGCGATCCGCTTCGAGGCGCTCTTCCGCGAGGTGGGCGACGGCCGGCCCGTCACCGGCGAACTCCTCGACGACCTCAGGGCCAACCGCTCCCTCCTCGAATCCGCCGCCCCGCCGCCGCTGGAGGGCCGGGTGACCCCCGAATCGGTCCGCATCGAGATCGCCGCGGGCGCCGCCCGCACCCCCGGCGGTGCCGCCTCCTTCACCCTGCACCTGGCCGACGACGGCCCGAAGCCCGGCGACTACGTCCAGGGGCGGCCCCCGTCCACCACCGAGGGCGCACTGGAGATCGCCGTCTCCACCCGCACCCGCGACGCGCTGCGACTGCGGCTGGGCGACCGCCTCGACCTCGTCCCCGCGCCCAACACCAAGGAGGTCGCGGGCAGGGCCCGGGTGGTCGGCTTCTTCCGCCCCGCCGACAGCCCCCTGCTCCGCGAGACCCCGCTGCTCGCCACCCCCCTGACCGCGCCCGGAGGGCAGTCCGCCGCCTGGCAGGCGGCGGCGGTCATCGGCGCGGCAGCCGCCGAACAGCTCCAGGAGGACGCGACCCTGCCGATGATCGCGGTCTGGCGGCTGCGGCTGCACCTCGACGTTCCCACCGCCACCACGCTCGTCACGGGCGAGGGGCGCGCCGCACTGCGCCGCGCCGTCCCCCGGTACCTCGACGACGCGTCCCAGCTGTACTGCGGCATCCCCAGCTTCGGCCTGGGCGGCTACGACTGCCGGCTCGGCGAGCACCCCGCCAAGGAGCTGCAGGACCTGGGCACGCTCCCGCGGATCCTCGACGACTTCGACCGGGACTGGGCACGGGCCCGGGTGATGATCGCCTTCGCCCCGGTCTCGCTGTTCTGCGTGGGCCTCGCCGCCTGCGCGGCAACCGCCCTGCTCGCCCTGCGCCGCCGGCTCCCCGACGACCGGCTGCGCCGCGCCCGCGGCGCCTCCGCGACCCGGCTCGCCGGAGCCGCCGCCCTGCGCACCGCACCCCTGGTGCTCCTCGGCGGCGCCGCCGGCGTGCTCGCCGCACTGCGGCTCGCCCCGCCGGGCACCTCGCCGCCCGCCCTGCTGCCCGCGGTGACGGTCACCGCCGCCGGCTGGCTGATGCTGCCCGCCGTCACCTGGTACCTGCTGCGCGACGGCGCCCTGCACGCGCCCGTACGCACCCGCACGGGCCGCACCCGCAGGGCCGCGCTGCGCAGGCTGACCCTGGAGGTGTCGCTGCTGCTGCTCGCCGCGGCCGGCGTGTACACCCTGCACGCGCGCGGCGCGGTCGCGGAGCCCGACCTCCAGATGGCCGCCGTACCCGCCCTGCTGGGCGTCGCGGCCGTCGTCCTGCTGGTGCGCTGCTACCCGACGCCGGTACGGGCCGCTGCCCGCTGGGCCGCCCGGGGTCGGGGCACCGTACCGATGGTCGCGCTGTCCCGGGCGGCGCAGGACGCCCCGGCCCGCGCCCTGGCCCTGCTGGTCCTGGTCACCACCCTGGCCACCGCGGTCTTCGCGGGCATCGTCGGCCAGAGCCTCGTCGAGGGCCGCGAGGACACCGCCCGCTGGCAGACCGGCGCCGACGCCTCCTACGCGGCCGACCGCCTCGACGCCCGCACGGTACGGCAGATCGCCCTGACCCCCGGCATCGAGCACAGCCTCACCACCGACCGGCGCACCGCCGACCTCAACGACGCGCGCGACGGCGCCAACCACGGCACCGTCGACCTGGTCTCCCTCGACTCCGCCGCCCTGCGCGCCGCCGTCCCCGGCTCCGCCGTCGGCCGCGCACTGGCCGGCCTGCGGGCGGACGGCGGCGACATCCCCGTACTGGCGGGCCCCGGACTGCGCGAGGGCGCCGTCTACGCGGCCCGGGTCCGCGGCACCGTCGTACGCGTCAAGGTGGTGGGCCCGCTGCCGCCCGGCACGTACCGCGACCGCACGCTCGGACCGGTGCGCGACGGGTCCGACGTGCCGCTCCTGCTCACGGACCGCGCGCTGCTCAAGGGGCTCGGCGCCGTCGCCCCGCGCGCCTCGGCCCTGCTGCTGTACGGGCCCCGCATCGACCGGCCCGCACTGCGCGCACTGGTGCCCCGGGCCGCGCCCGACTCCACCGTGGGCCGGCTGCGGGTGCTCACCGAAGAACTGGACGCGGCCGGCCGCGACGGCGTACTGGCGGCGCTGACCTCGGCGTTCCGGCTGTGCACCGCGTTCACCGTGCTGCTGGCGCTCGTCGCCCTCGTCCTGGACCTGCTGCTGGCCGCGCCCGAACGGGGCCGCACCGCCGCCCGGCTGCGGACCATGGGACTGGGCGACCGGGCCACCGGCGCGCTGCACCTGGTGCAACTGGTCCCGATGGTGCTCGCGGCGGCGGTCGGCGGGACCGTCCTCGGACTGTTCCTGCCCGCGCTGCTGGGACCCGCCCTCGACCTGCACGGCTTCACCGGCGGACCGGTCGCCCCCGCCGTGCGCGCCGACCACGGCACCACCGCGGCACTGGGCGCCGGATTCCTGCTGCTGGTCGCCGCCGCCGTCGCGGTGGAGACGGTGCTGGCCCGACGCCGCAAACTCACCGCCGTACTGCGACTGGGGGAACACGGATGACCGGAACGGACGTCACCGGGCTCGACGTACTGGAGGCCCGCGCCAGGGCGGCGGCGAGGCCCGCGGCCGACGAGGGACTGATCCTCTGCGACAACCTGGTACGGGTCTACCGCACCCAGGACGTCGAGGTACAGGCGCTCCAGGGGCTCGACCTGGTCGTCGAGGAGGGCGAGTGCACGGCCCTGGTGGGCGCCTCCGGGTCCGGCAAGTCCACCCTCCTGTCGATCCTCTCCGGCCTCGACCTGCCGACCGCGGGACGGGCCAGGGTCGCCGGGCACGACCTGCTGTCCATGGGGCGCCGCGAACGGCTCGGCTACCGCCGCCGCACCGTCGGCTTCGTCTGGCAACAGACCGGCCGCAACCTGCTGCCCTACCTGACCGCCCTGGAGAACGTCGCCCTGCCGATGAAGTACGCCCGCGTCCCCCGCCGCACCAGGACCGCGCGCGCCGGGGAACTGCTGGACGCGCTCGGCGTCGGGTACTGCCGCGACCGCCGCCCGCAGCAGATGTCGGGCGGCGAACAGCAGCGCGTCGCCGTCGCCGTGGCGAGCGCGAACGGCCCGCGCGTGCTGTTCGCCGACGAGCCGACCGGCGAACTCGACACCGCCAGCGGCGCCGACGTCTTCGCCGCCCTGCGCCGCGCCAACGAGGAACTGGGCACCACCGTCCTCGTGGTCACCCACGACCCCCTGGTCTCCGAGCAGGTCGGCCGCACCGTACGGATCAGGGACGGCCGCACCGCGACCGAGACGCTGCGCGCCGAGGGGGACCCGGGCGGCGAGGAGTTCGCCGTACTTGACCGGGTCGGGCGGCTGCAACTGCCGCGCGAGCACATCGAGCGGTACGGGCTGCGCGGCCGGGTGCGGCTCACCGCCGAGCACGACCACGTCGGGGTGTGGGCGGACGGCACCCCGGCCGGGACGGACGATCGTCCGGCAGGCTGATGCCCGTTGTCACAGGCATGGGCAACACTGGGCACAGGGACAGCACCAGCGGTACGAGCGGGGGAGCGGGCAATGACCGACAGCACGGGTACGGCGGCGGCCACGGGCGGGGGCACCGCCACGGTGCCGGGGGACGCCCCCATGGTGGAGGTCCACGACCTGCACCGCTCCTTCGGCAGCGGCGCGGCGGCCGTGCACGCGCTGCGCGGGGTCTCCCTCACCGTGGGGCGCGGGGAACTCGTCGCGCTCAAGGGGCGGTCCGGATCGGGCAAGACCACCCTGCTCAACCTGGTCGGCGGCCTCGACCGGCCGGACGGCGGCAGCGTCACCGTCGACGGCACCGCCATCGGCGCACTCGACGAGAGGGGCCTGCTGGAGCTGCGCAGGGACCGCGTCGGATTCGTCTTCCAGTCCTTCGGACTGATACCGATCCTCAGCGCCGCCGAGAACGTCGAGGTGCCGCTGCGGCTGCGCAGGACCGAGCCCAAGGAGCGGGAGGAGCGGGTCGCCCTGCTGCTCGGCCTCGTCGGGCTCGCCGACCACGCCCAGCAGCGCCCCGGCGAGCTCTCCGGCGGACAGCAGCAGCGGGTGGCCATCGCCCGCGCGCTGGCCAACCGGCCCGCCCTGCTCATCGCCGACGAGCCGACCGGACAGCTCGACGCGGAGACCGGGCTCGCGGTGATGGAACTGCTGCGGGCGGTGGTCCGCAGCGAAGGAGTGACCGCCCTGGTCGCGACGCACGACGCCCAGCTGCTCGGCCTGGCGGACCGGGTGCTGGAGCTGAGGGACGGCCGGATCGTCGAGAGCGACGCGGCGGCAGGAGCGGCGGCGGACGGAGCGAGCGGGGAAGCGGCAGCCGGGGGAGCGGCGACCGGCTGAGCCGCCGGGGGGGCCTGCCCGCGCGGCGCATCAGAATCGCGTCAAGGCCCCTCCGCACGCCCACACCCTGTCCGCATTGTCCCGATCGCTGGACGTAAGGTCGGCAGCAGCGCACACAGGCCGCCTGTGTCCACCTGAAAGACAATGAGGCCATGGGACGCGGGACACGAGGAACACTCCGGATCTACCTCGGTGCGGCACCGGGCGTCGGCAAGACGTACGCGATGCTCTCCGAGGCCCACCGCAGGGTGGAGCGCGGCACCGACTGCGTGGTCGCGTTCGTCGAGCACCACGGCAGGCCGCGCACCGAGGTCATGCTGCACGGCCTCGAAGAGGTGCCGCGCCGCGAGATCGCCTACCGGGGCACCACCTTCACCGAGATGGACGTGGACGCCGTCCTGGAGCGCGCCCCCGCCGTCGCCCTCGTCGACGAGCTCCCGCACACCAACGTCCCCGGCTCCCGGCACGCCAAGCGCTGGCAGGACGTGGAGCTGCTGCTCCAGGCGGGCATCGACGTCATATCCACGGTCAACATCCAGCACCTGGAGTCCCTCGGCGACGTCGTCGAGTCGATAACCGGGGTGCGCCAGCGCGAGACGGTGCCCGACGAGGTCGTGCGCCGCGCCGACCAGATCGAACTGGTCGACATGTCGCCGCAGGCGCTGCGCCGCCGCATGGCACACGGCAACATCTACCAGCCGGACAAGATCGACGCCTCGCTCTCGAACTACTTCCGCCCCGGAAACCTCACCGCCCTGCGCGAACTCGCCCTCCTGTGGGTCGCCGACCGGGTCGACGAGTACCTCCAGCAGTACCGCGGCGAGCACAACATCCGCTCCACCTGGCAGGCCCGCGAGCGCATCGCCGTCGGCCTCACCGGCGGCCCCGAGGGCCGCACCCTCATAAGACGCGCCTCCCGGATGGCCGCCAAGGGCTCCGGCAGCGAGATCCTCGCCGTGTACGTCGCCCGCAGCGACGGCCTGACCTCCGCCTCCCCCAAGGAGCTGGCCGTCCAGCGCACCCTGGTGGAGGACCTCGGCGGCACCTTCCACCACGTCATAGGGGACGACGTCCCCAGCTCCCTGCTGGAGTTCGCCCGCGGGGTCAACGCCACCCAGATCGTGCTCGGCTCCAGCCGCCGCAAGACCTGGCAGTACGTCTTCGGCCCCGGCGTGGGACAGACCGTCGCCCGCGACTCCGGGCCCGACCTCGACGTCCACATCGTCACCCACGACGAGGTCGCCAAGGGCCGCGGCCTGCCGGTCGCCCGCGGCGCCAGGCTCGGCGCCTCCCGCATCCTGGCGGGCTGGCTCGTCGGCGTCTTCGGCCCGGTCCTGCTGACCCTGCTGCTGCTCAGCATCAACAACGGCCCCGGCCTCGCCAACGACGTCCTGCTCTACCTCTTCCTGACGGTCCTCGCGGCCCTGCTCGGCGGCCTCTGGCCGGCCCTGGCCGCCGCCGCGGCGGGCTCCATGCTGCTGAACTTCTTCTTCACCCCGCCCACCCGCACGCTCACCGTCGACGACCCCAAGAACATCGTCGCCATCGTGATCTTCTTCGCGGTCGGCGTCTCCGTCGCCTCCGTCGTGGACCTGGCGGCCCGCCGCACCCACCAGGCGGCCCGGCTGCGCGCCGAGTCGGAGATCCTGTCCTTCCTCGCGGGCAGTGTGCTGCGCGGCGAGACCAGCCTCGACGCCCTGCTGGAGCGGGTCCGCGAGACCTTCGCCATGGAGTCCGTCGCCCTCCTGGAGCGCACCAGCGACGTCGACCCCTGGACGTGCGCCGGCAGCGTCGGCCCCCGGCCCGCCGAGCGCCCCGAGGACGCCGAGGTGGACATGCCCGTCGGCGACCACATGGCGCTCGCCCTGTCCGGCCGCGTACTGCCCGCCGAGGACCGCCGGGTGCTCGCCGCGTTCGCCGCCCAGGCCGCCGTCGTACTGGACCGCCAGCGCCTGGTCGGGCAGGCCGAGGAGGCCCGCAGACTGGCCGAGGGCAACAAGATCCGCACCTCCCTGCTGGCCGCCGTCAGCCACGACCTGCGCACCCCCCTCGCCTCCATCAAGGCGGCCGTCACCTCGCTGCGCTCCGACGACGTGTCCTGGTCCGAGGCGGACGAGGCCGAACTCCTGGAAGGGATCGAGGAGGGCGCCGACCGGCTCGACCACCTCGTCGGCAACCTCCTCGACATGTCCCGCCTGCAGACCGGCACCGTCACCCCGCTGATCCGCGAGACCGACCTCGACGAGGTCATCCCGATGGCACTCGTCGGCGTCCCCGACGACAGCGTGGACCTGGACATCCCGGAAACCCTGCCGATGGTCGCCGTCGACCGCGGCCTGCTGGAGCGGGCCGCCGCCAACCTCGTCGAGAACGCCGTCAAGTACAGCCCCGAACACCTCCCCGTGACCGTCTCCGCGAGCGCGCTCGGAGACCGCGTCGAGGTACGCATAACCGACCGCGGCCCCGGCGTCCCCGACGACAACAAGGAACGCATCTTCGAACCGTTCCAGCGCTACGGGGACGTCCCGCGCGGCGCCGGGGTCGGCCTCGGCCTCGCGGTCGCCCGCGGGTTCGTCGAGTCGATGGGCGGCACGCTCACCGCCGAGGACACCCCCGGCGGCGGCATGACCATGGTCGTCACCCTCAAGGTGGCACCGGGCCAGACCCCGGTGACCGCCGACTTCTCGGCCCAGGTGCTCTCATGAGCCCCCGGCCCCGCCCCACCGGCACAACGACAACACCGACAGCAGTGAGGAAGGTCCCCATGACCCGGGTGCTCGTGGTCGACGACGAGCCGCAGATCGTGCGCGCCCTCGTGATCAACCTGAAGGCGCGCAAGTACGAGGTGGACGCGGCGGCCGACGGCGCCTCCGCACTCCAGCTCGCCGCGGCCCGCCACCCCGACGTGGTGGTGCTCGACCTCGGCCTGCCCGACATGGACGGCGTCGACGTCATCAAGGGACTGCGCGGCTGGACCCGGGTCCCGATCCTGGTGCTGTCCGCCCGCCACACCTCCGACGAGAAGGTCGAGGCGCTCGACGCGGGTGCCGACGACTACGTCACCAAGCCGTTCGGCATGGACGAGCTCCTCGCCCGGCTGCGCGCCGCCGTCCGCCGGGCCGAACCCGTCGGCGGGGCAGAGGAGGGCGACGTACTCGTCGAGACCGAGGGCTTCGCCGTGGACCTCGCGGCCAAGAAGGTGCACCGGGAGGGCCGCGACGTCCGCCTCACCCCCACCGAGTGGCACCTGCTGGAGGTGCTGGTCCGCAACACCGGCCGGCTGGTCAGCCAGAAGCAGCTGCTCCAGGAGGTGTGGGGGCCCTCGTACGGCACCGAGACCAACTACCTTCGGGTCTACATGGCGCAGCTGCGGCGCAAGCTGGAGACGGACCCGGCCCACCCGAGGCACTTCATCACCGAACCCGGCATGGGCTACCGCTTCGAGCGCTGAGCGGGCGGCGCCGCAGGCCGCGGCGGCACGGGGCGGGCCGGAAGGCCACCGGCGGCGGAGCGGACGGGGCGGCCCCGGCCGGGCAACGGCCCCGTACCGTACCGAGGTCGTGACTACGGCGGGTGACCCCGCGGGGCCACTCCCCGGTACGCTTCCGGTATGAGTGCCGTACCTCGACCCGACAAGCCGACCGGGCGATTCCGCCGGATGCTCGACCGCCTGTCCAGCTCACAGGAGGACCTGCACTCCGCAGAGCTCCAGGAGGACACCCAGTCCGTCGGCTGCACCCCCATATCTGCCTGCGACGACCGGCAGATCGTCAAGGTGACCGGTACGTTGCGCACCGTCACCCTGCGGCCCCGCGCCGGAGTGCCGGCGCTGGAGGCCGAGCTGTTCGACGGCACGGCACCCCTGGACGTCGTCTGGCTTGGCCGCCGCTCCATCGTGGGCATCGAGCCGGGCCGCAAGCTCATCGCCACCGGCCGGATCTCCATGAGCCACGGCCGACGGGTGCTCTTCAACCCCAAATACGAACTCCGACCGCTCGGACAGGAGTAGCCGGTGACGTCTTACGACAAGCCGACCGCCACCCCCCACCAGGGCCCCCGGCAGGAGGGCGAGAGCGCCCCGCCGTACGTGGTCCCCGAAGGCGCGCCGCCGCAGGACGCCGCCGCCAAGGCAGTCACCGAGGCCGCGCTCTTCGACGCGTTCGGCGGCGTGCGCGGCATGGTGGAGACCGTGCTGCCGGGCCTGCTCTTCGTGACCATCTTCACGATCAACAAGAACCTCCAGGTCTCGGCGATCGCGGCCCTCGGGGTCTCGCTGCTGCTGGTCCTCGTCCGGCTGCTCCGCAAGGACACCATGAAGCACGCCTTCAGCGGCGTCTTCGGAGTGGCCTTCGGCGTGGTCTTCGCGATGATGACCGGCAACGCGAAGGACTTCATGCTGCCGGGGATGCTCTACACCCTCGGCCTCTCCCTCGCCTACCTGATCAGCGCGGCGGCCGGAGTGCCGCTGATCGGGCTGATCCTCGGCCCGGTCTTCAAGGAGAACCTCTCCTGGCGCACCCGCAACCCGGGCCGCAAGAAGGCGTACACGAAGGCGAGTTACGCCTGGGGCGTGATCCTCTTCACCAAGTGCGCGATCCTCTTCCCGCTGTACTGGTGGGCCGACACCACCAAGTTCGGCTGGGTGGTGGTCGCGCTGAAGATCCCGCCGTTCCTGCTCGCGGTCTGGCTGACCTGGGTCTTCCTCGCCAAGGCGCCCGCGCCCATCGACGTGTTCGCGGAGATGGAGGCCGAGGAGAAGGCAGAGAAGGAGCGCAAGGCAGCCGCGGCGGCCCCGCGCCACGAGGCCTGAGCACGGCCCTCCCGGGCACCTGGCCCCAGGCCGGGCACGGGACGGCCACCCAGCCCTCGGCAGCACACGCGACGGCCACCTGACCCCCGGCCGCACACGCGTCGGCCACCCGGTCCTCGGCCGCACACGGGAGGGGCCCCGCACCGAATCGGTGCGGGGCCCCTCCCGTGCTGCGTACCGTCCCGGCTCAGCTCTTCGGCACGTCCTCGCGGCGCACCGACAGCAGGTCCTCCAGCTGCTCCTCGCGCGCCTGCGCCGCCACGAACAGCAGCTCGTCGCCCGGCTCCAGGGTCTCCTCCGGGGTCGGCGTCAGCACCCGCGTACCGCGGATGATGGTGACCAGCGAGGTGTCCACCGGCCACTCCACCTCCGAGATCTGCGTGCCCGCGAGCGCCGACTCCGGCGGCAGGGTCAGCTCGACCAGGTTGGCGTCGCCGTGGCTGAAGCGCATCAGCCGTACGAGATCGCCGACGCTCACCGCCTCCTCGACCAGCGCCGACATCAGCCGCGGCGTGGACACCGCGACATCGACGCCCCAGGACTCGTTGAACAGCCACTCGTTCTTCGGGTTGTTCACCCGGGCGACCACCCTCGGCACCCCGTACTCGGTCTTGGCGAGCAGCGAGACGACCAGGTTGACCTTGTCGTCACCGGTCGCGGCGATCACCACGTTGCAGCGCTGGAGCGCCGCCTCGTCCAGCGAGGTGATCTCGCAGGCGTCCGCCAGCAGCCACTCCGCCGTCGGCACCCGCTCCACCGAGATGGCGGTCGGCGCCTTGTCGATCAGGAGCACCTCGTGCCCGTTCTCCAGGAGCTCGCCCGCGATGGAACGCCCCACCGCACCGGCACCGGCAATCGCGACCCTCATCAGTGACCTTCCTCGGGACCCAGCGAACAGGCCGCCTCGACCTTCGCGATCTCGTGCGTGTGCATCATCACGTGCACGAGGTCGCCCTCCTGCAGCACCGTCTGGGAGGACGGCAGGACCGCCTCGCCCAGCCGGGTGAGAAATGCGACACGCACGCCCGTCTCCTCCTGCAACTTACTGATCTTGTGGCCGATCCAGGACGGCGCGATGTGCACCTCGGCGAGCTGCACACCCCCGCTCGGGTCCCGCCACAGCGGCTCCGCGCCCGAGGGCAGCAGCCGGCGCAGCATCTGGTCGGCGGTCCAGCGCACCGTGGCGACCGTCGGGATGCCCAGGCGCTGGTACACCTCGGCCCGGCGCGGGTCGTAGATACGGGCGGCCACGTGCTCGATGCCGAACATCTCGCGGGCCACCCGGGCCGCGATGATGTTGGAGTTGTCCCCGCTGCTGACGGCGGCGAACGCCCCGGCCTCCTCGATGCCCGCCTCGCGGAGGGTGTCCTGGTCGAAACCGACCCCGGTGACCCTGCGGCCGCCGAACCCGGATCCCAGTCGGCGGAAGGCCGTGGGGTCCTGGTCGATCACCGCGACCGTGTGCCCCTGCTGCTCCAGAGTCTGCGCGAGAGCGGCTCCCACTCGCCCGCAGCCCATGATGACGACGTGCACGTCCGTCCTTCCGGCCGTTAAGAGTCCATCAATAGTTTTCGTTGACTTTTCGTCGGACTCCCAAGAGTCGCAGACAGCCGACAAAGCTACACACGCGCGGTGGCCCGCGGGGAGCCCCGGTCAGAGACGTCCTCGCCCGCCCCGCCGCCCCCTCGGCCGACCGCCGGGAGATTCCGTGACGGCCTGGGGTGGTGGATGGGCCACGCCCGTTCGACCGCTTACGATCCTCAGCGTGTCCAAACTGACCGACGTGCCCAAACGGATCCTGATCGGCCGGGCCCTGCGCAGCGACAAGCTGGGAGAAACGCTCCTCCCCAAGCGCATCGCACTTCCCGTCTTCGCCTCCGACCCGCTCTCCTCCGTCGCGTACGCGCCCGGAGAGGTACTCCTCGTACTGTCCATCGCGGGCGTCTCGGCGTACCACTTCAGCCCGTGGATCGCGGTCGCGGTCGTCGTCCTGATGTTCACGGTCGTCGCGTCCTACCGGCAGAACGTGCACGCCTACCCGAGCGGCGGCGGCGACTACGAGGTCGCCAACACCAACCTCGGCCCGAAGGCCGGACTGACCGTCGCCAGCGCCCTGCTGGTCGACTACGTCCTGACCGTCGCCGTGTCGATCTCCTCCGGCATCGAGAACCTCGGCTCCGCCGTCCCCTTCGTCGTCGAGCACAAGCTGCTCTGCGCGGTCGGCGTGATCGTGCTGCTGACGCTGCTCAACCTGCGCGGCATGAAGGAGTCCGGGAAGCTCTTCGCGATCCCCACGTACGTCTTCGTGGTCGGCGTGTTCATCATGCTCGCCTGGGGCGCCTTCCGGTCACTGACCGGCGACACCATGACCGCCCCCACCTCGGACCTGGAGATCAAGCCCGAGCACCCCGGCCTGGCCGGTTTCGCCCTGGTCTTCCTGCTGCTGCGCGCGTTCTCCTCCGGCTGTGCCGCCCTCACCGGCGTCGAGGCGATCTCCAACGGGGTCCCCGCCTTCCGCAAGCCGAAGTCGAAGAACGCCGCCACGACGCTCGCCATGATGGGCACCCTGGCCGTCGTCATGTTCTGCGGCATCATCGCGCTCGCCATGAGCACCGGCGTCAAGATGGCCGAGAAGCCGGCCGTCGACCTGATCCGCGACGGCGTCCCGGTCGGCGACGGCTACGTACAGAACCCGGTGATCTCCCAGGTCGCCGCCGCCGTCTTCGGCGAGGGCACCTTCTTCTTCGTGCTGATCGCCGCCGCGACCGCCCTGGTCCTCTTCCTGGCCGCCAACACGGCGTACAACGGCTTCCCGCTCCTCGGCTCGATCCTCGCCCAGGACCGCTACCTGCCCCGCCAGCTGCACACCCGCGGCGACCGGCTCGCCTTCTCCAACGGCATCGTGCTCCTCGCGGGCGCCGCCGTCCTGCTCGTGGTGATCTACGGCGCGGACTCGACCAAGCTCATCCAGCTCTACATCGTCGGCGTCTTCGTCTCCTTCACCCTGAGCCAGATCGGCATGGTCCGGCACTGGAACCGCCACCTGAAGACCACCAAGGACCAGGCCAAGCGCCGCCGCATGATCCGCTCGCGGGCCATCAACACCTTCGGTGCCTTCTTCACCGGGCTCGTCCTGGTCGTCGTCCTGGCCACCAAGTTCACCCACGGCGCGTGGGTCGCCCTGCTCGGCATGGTGATCTTCTACGGCACGATGACCGCGATCCGGAAGCACTACGACCGGGTCGCCGACGAGATCTCCGCCGCCGAAGGCCCCTCCGACGACAGCCTGCGCCCCTCCCGGGTGCACTCCATCGTCCTGGTCTCCAAGGTCCACAAGCCGACGCTGCGCGCCCTCGCGTACGCCAAGCTGATGCGCTCCGACCGCCTCGAAGCCCTCTCCATCAGCGTCGACCCGGCCGAGACGAAGGCCCTGCGCGACGAGTGGGAACGCCGCGGCATCAACGTCCCCCTCAAGATCCTCGACTCCCCGTACCGCGAGATCACCCGCCCGATCATCGAGTACGTGAAGGGCCTGCGCCGGGAGAGCCCGCGCGACGTCGTCTCCGTCTACATCCCCGAGTACGTCGTGGGCCACTGGTACGAGCACCTGCTGCACAACCAGTCCGCCCTGCGCCTCAAGGGCCGCCTCCTGTTCACCCCGGGCGTGATGGTCACCTCCGTCCCGTACCAGCTCGAATCCTCCGAAGCGGCCAAGAAGCGCGCCAAGCGCCGCGCGGACTGGAACGCGCCGGGAGCGGTACGCCGGGGACCGGTGGACCGGCGCCCCAAGGAGACCTCGAAGAGCTGACCCTCCGGGGCCGGGCGGATCCGGGGGAGCGGGCACACGGGCCGGCCCCGTCGACACCGCCCACCGGCCCCACCGGTCAGGCTTGCCTTGGTCGAGCGGCCGGGCGACACCCACGTAGACTGGTGGGCTGTTGTCCGGCCGTTTCGCGCACCGGCCCGTACCGTCCCGCGCACCGGCCCCGTCCCACCCCTTTGAACCCTGGAGCACCCACCATGCAGTCCCCGTCCAAGGCGTCAGAGGGAACCGAGAACGCACGCGTCTCGCTGGTCGGCACGGAGTACGAGGTCGAGGTCGGCCCGGTCGCGCACGGCGGCCACTGCATCGCCCGTACCGCCGAGGGCCAGGTCCTCTTCGTACGCCACACGCTCCCCGGCGAGAAGGTGGTCGCCCGCGTCACCGACGGCGAGGAGGGCGCCCGCTTCCTGCGCGCGGACGCCGTGACGATCCTCTCCGCCTCCAAGGACCGCGTCGAAGCCCCCTGCCCCTTCTCCGGCCCCGGCAAGTGCGGCGGCTGCGACTGGCAGCACGCCAAGCCCGGCGCCCAGCGGCGCCTCAAGGGCGACGTCGTCGCCGAACAGCTCCTCCGCCTCGCCGGCCTCACCCCCGAGGACGCCGGCTGGGACGGCACGGTCATGCCCGCCGAGGGCGACAAGCTGCCCGCCGGCCAGGTCCCGCAGTGGCGCACCCGCGTCCAGTACGCCATCGACGCCGAGGGCACCGTCGGCCTCCGCAAGCACCGCTCCCACGACGTGCAGCCGGTCGACCACTGCCTGATCGCCGCCCCCGGCGTCTCGGAACTGGGCATCGAGAAGCGCACCTGGCCCGGCATGGCCTCCGTCGAGGCCATCGCGGCCACCGGCTCGAACGACCGCCAGGTCATCCTCACCCCGACCCCCGGCGGCCGTCTCCCCCTCGTCGAACTCGACAAGCCGGTCTCCGTCCTGCGCGTCCACGAGAAGGACGGCAGCGTCCACAAGGTCCACGGCCGCGCCTTCGTCCGCGAGCGCGCCGACGGCCGCACCTACCGCGTCGGCATGGGCGGCTTCTGGCAGGTCCACCCCCAGGCCGCCGACACCCTGATGCGCGCGGTCATGCAGGGCCTGATGCCCCGCAAGGGCGAAACCGCCCTCGACCTCTACTGCGGCGTCGGCCTCTTCGCCGGCTCGATCGCCGAACGCGTCGGAGACCAGGGCGCGGTCCTCGGCATCGAATCCGGCAAGCGCGCCGTCGAGGACGCCCGCCACAACCTCGCCCCGATGCCCAACGTCCGCATCGAACAGGGCAAGGTCGAATCCGTCCTCCCGCGCACGGGCATCACCGAAACCGACCTGATCGTCCTCGACCCTCCCCGCGCGGGCGCCGGAAAGCAGACGGTCAAGCACCTGTCCACCCTGGGAGCGAGGAGGATCGCCTACGTCGCCTGCGACCCGGCGGCCCTGGCCCGCGACCTGGCGTACTTCGCGGAGGGCGGGTACAAGGTGCGGACGCTGCGGGTGTTCGATCTGTTTCCGATGACGCATCATGTGGAGTGTGTGGCGATTCTTGAGCCCGTCGCGAAGGGCGCCTGAACTGCGGTTTTGCCCGTGCGTATTATGTGCGGTGTGGGCGTTACGGGCTATATCTTGACGCTGAAATCACGCTCCTGACACTCGTTCTGACGTGGTGTCAGGAGCGTGGCGTTGCTGGCCAGGCGGCCGCTGGCTACGTGTGTGGCACCCTCCACAGGAGGGCTTCCGCGATAGGCGGCAGTCTCCGCGTCGCTTGGACAACTGGGCAGCACGCGGGCTTCCCAGGCCGCCTGCTCAGCGCTCAGGACGTCCAGTGCCGGTATGTCTCTACCCAGGCCCACCCCTCGGGGGCGGGTTCGGGCGGCGGCAAGTCGAGAATGCCGATCGCCTGGAGGTGTGGCCCGCGTCGGCACAGAGCGATGATGCCGCAACCTGGCCGATCCTGGACGGCGATCACCGTCACCGTGACACCGAGTACGGTCGTGTCGAACGGCAGGGTGAGGCGGTCCTCGATGACCGCACGGAAGGCGGCGAGCTGTTCGGGTTCGTCGTAGGCGTCGACGAGCGCCTCCTCGACCATGGCGTCGAGTTCCGCGGCGGTGGGTCTCATCGTGCGCGCAGGAGTTCGGCGAGGCGCGTGCCGACCGGGGTGATGCCGGGCAGAGGCTCGTGGTCGTAGTGGCTTTTCTTGCGGCGGCGCAGAAGTTCCTCGCCGTCCTGCTCCCAGGTGAACGACTGCTTGCGCAGGAGCGCGCGGAATACGGTGTCGGCGTTCTCGGGGTGCCGCTGGACGAGGCGGCGGATGACCCTGGGGGAGACGGAGTCGTCGTTCAGGTACTCCCTGAGCTGTGTCAGGGATGCGCGGTCACGGACCAGGGCCGGATCGGTGAACAGTGCGTCGAGGCGGCCGAAGTCGGCGTAGTAGCAGAACCCTTCGATCTCGTCGCAGACCAGGCCGATGGTGTCCGCGTCGAGGAGATCCTCGGGCAGGGCGCTCAGCTCGTCGAGGGAAGGGCCGTCGCGCCGGACCTTCGCGGCTGCTGTGTCGTCGAGGTCGGCGAGGATCTTTTCCTGCCGGTGACGGTGGTACTCCCGCAGTCGGTCCTGTGCCTCGCCGGGGGTGAGGATCAGCAGGTCGGTGCCGAACAGGTCGATGAAGTCGGCGCGCGCCTCGGCCTGCATCTCCCAGCCCTTGCGCAGCAGTTCGGGGTTGCGGCGCAGCAGTTGCGGATGGGCCGTGAGGGTCTGGACGGCGGCCTGCGCCAACTCCGCGCCGTAGCCGCGCGGGTAGGTGGAGAGGTTGCCGGTGATCAGCCAGGCGTCGGTGTCGGGGTGGAGAGGCACGATGCGGGCGGCGGCGAACATCCCCGTGCGGAGTTTCCTCAGGGCACGCCACCCCATGTTGGAGTGGACCCGGTAGACGAGGTCGTCGACCAGGTTGTGCAGGGTCGCGGCGCTGCGGTCGACGTGCTTCACCTCGAAGACCCCCTCGACCACGTCACGCCAGCCGAGCAGCATCGCCCGCTCCTCCTCGGACAACGGCGGCCGGCGTTGCGCCACGAACCGCTCAACCACCGTGGAGCCGTCCGCCAGTCGGTACTGCAGGGCGAAGTGGTCGATCGTCTCGACGACGGTCGCCTCGTCGAGGTGGCCGAGCCGGTCCGCGGCCTCGTCGAGCCGGGCTTCCAGGCGCCTGGCGTAGCGCGGCCCCTGCGCGAACGCCACCAGCTCGCCCTTGAGGTCTCCGCTCCGTACCACCAGTCTGTCGATCTGGGCGGGAGCCATGGGGGAGAAGTTCTGTTCCACTATTTCCTGTTCCACTACTTCATCCTGCCTGTACGTCCGGATCCTGCGGGGCGGGGGCCAGCGGAAGGCGGGTACGTGCACGTCGACTGCGGCTACGACGGGAACGAGCCACGGCTTCTCCAGGCCGCGCTCGGTGAGCAGCACAGGGGGCCACGGCCTTTCGGCATCGCGACGAGTCTGGCAGAGCGGGACCGGACGCGGGCCAGATGTCCGAGGAAAGACCCCACAGCGCGAACGGAGCGGGGGAGGGCTGACAGCGTTCGCCGCAAGAGCACTCCGAGCCATCCGCTGGGCCTTGGTCGGCGAGGTGACGTACGCATTCCCGGCAGCGTGCTTTGCGGTTCGCCCGGACCGTCGGGCCGAGGCCGCCACCCCGGGCGTTGCCTCAGGTCCGGCTCTCCAGGAGAAGGCATCAACTACCCTGGCACCGTCTGTGCGGCCGTGTCCACCCCCGCAGGACCGAGGCCCGTGACCCGTCCCCCGAAGGTGCCTGGAGGAAGCCGTCACCGCCGAACTCCCCGACTGGCTGATCCCGCCCAGGCCGAGCGGCTGGGAGTCGGACGACCTCGACAACCTCCCCCAAGCGCCGCTGCACACCGAACTCATCGACGGAGCGTTGATCTTCAGGTTGTTGCCGCAGAGGTCCTGGCACTCCCGGCTCGTGGAGAAACTCCACCTTCGCTCTGCGACAGGCGGCCCCTTGGGGTTTGAGGCCGCGCGGGAGATGACCGTCCGACTCGACAAGAAGAGCCGTCCCGAACCTGACGTCCTGGTCACCACCGCCACGTACGACCCGGATCGCACCTGGTTCGCGCCCGAGGACGAGAGAGGATCCCCCACCGTCCACACGGACGAACTCGACACCATGACCAGTTCTTACGTTCCCACCGGCATCCACCGAGGCCGGTTGAAGGTCTCCGTCCCCTTCCCGCTCTACATCGATCTCGACGCGCTCGTGCCTTGACCTCGGGCCGTTGGCAGCGGGTTCGCGCCGACCGTGACGCTCGTTTGACGCTCCGGCTGCTCCGGCTGCTCCGGCTGCTCCGGAAACCTGCGGACGAGTCGATAGAACCCGCCTGACCTGCAAGTATTCGCGACTCTGCCTGCGCCGACGTGATTTCGATGACGCATCACGTGGAGTGCGCAACGCCCTTTGAGTCCGCCGACAAGGGTGCCTGACCTGCGGGTTTGACGCCATCGCCGGTGCCGGGGCCGGGCATCGGCTACCGTCCATGGCTGTGAACCGTACCGAGCGTTTGTACGCATTAGTCGAGGAGTTGCGTGCGGTCTCGCCCCGGCCGCGCAGTGCCCGGTGGCTGGCCGGGCGGTTCGGGGTGAGTACGCGGACCATCGAGCGGGACCTCAGCGCGTTGCAGCAGTCCGGGGTGCCGTTGTACGCCGAGCCGGGGCGCAGTGGTGGGTACGTGGTGGACAAGGACCACACGCTGCCGCCGCTGACCGTCACTCCCGCGGAGGCGGCGGCACTGGCTGTGGGGTTGCACGGGCTGGCCGGGACGCCGTTCGCGGAGGACGCCCGTACGGCGTTGTACAAGGTGTTCGCCGTCATGCCGCAGCGCGAGCGGCAGGCGGCGCGCGAGTTCGCCGCGCGGGTGTGGCTCGCCGCCGGCCCCGTACCGGCGACCGCCCTTCCGCACACCCTCTGCGAGGCTCTCGCGGCCCGTCGGCTGGTGGAGTTGCGGTACGCCGAGGAGGAGGGGGAGGTCACGGTGCGCACGGTGGAGCCGCTCGGGTTCCTCGGCGGTGACCACTGGTACTTCGTCGGCTGGTGCCGACGAGACTCCGCCGTACGGGGCTTCCTGCTCGACCGGATCAGCGAGGCGCGAGCGCTGGAGGAGACGGCCGAGTCGCGTTCGGTCGGGCTTTCCGAACTGCGTGCCTGGGGGCGTGATCCAGTCCCGCTCGACACGCTCTACAGCTTCGCTTGAGCCGCCGCCGGGAGGGCTAAACACCGACAGGGGGTTGTCGCAGTCGGCCCGGAGGCTGGGTGACCACGCACCGACCACGGAAGGCACCCATGTCTGCGACGACGACCACCATCACTGACTCCGCAACGCTGACCCGGGACGCCGGCAACTGGCTGGTGGAGAGCTGGGCGGCGCTCTGGAACGGAGACATCGCCCTCGCCGAGCAGATCCTCGCCCCCGGCTTCCGGCTGTACTTCGCGGACGACTTCGACGGCACCGGCTCCGCCCACACCTTCGGCCGGGACGAGCTGACGGCGTTCATCTCCGCCAACAACCACGCCCTCACCGGCCTCACGTTCGCCGCCGAGGCCGCACCGCTCGTCGACACCGAGCGCGGCGAACTCGCCTGCCGGTGGCGGGAGACCCAGACCAGCGGCGAGGACGTCGTCGTGAAGAGCGGCATCGACATGTTCGCCGTCACGGACGGCCGGATCTCCGCCGTGTGGTCGCTCACCGGCAACCACCGCTTCGCCTCCTGACCGGCAGCACGGGGCGGGCGCGACGGCGACTGCCGCCTCCGCCGCTCCGGCCGTCGGGCGAGCTCGCGCGACAACCGTGCGTACGCGCCGGCCCGGACCGCCCAGTCGGCAGGACTGGGCGGTCCTTCCGCGTAGGCGCCGGGTAAGCGGCTGTTGTGCACCGCCCGATGTCGGTCGGCGACCGTCCGGGATACTGGCGGCCATGGAACTGCGTGGGGACACCGTGGTGTTGCGGTCCGTCGTGGCCGGCGACGAGGAGGTACTGGCGAGGATCGTCCGGGAGCCGGAGGTAGCGGCCTGGTGGTCGCCCCCGGAGGACTTCTCGGAGATGCTCGCCGTCGTCTTCGAGAACGAAGTCATCGGGGCGGTGCAGTTCGAGGAGGAGACCGACCCGGAGTTCCTCAGTGCGGGCATCGACATCTTCCTGACGGCACGGCAGCACGGGAAGGGGCTGGGCACCGATACCGTGCGGACCCTCGCCCGGTGGCTGGTGCGCGAGCGCGGCCACCACCGGCTGACCATCGACCCCGCCGCCGCGAACACCGCCGCGATCCGCAGCTACAGCAAGATCGGGTTCAAGCCCGTGGGGATCATGCGGGCGTACGGACGCGACCACCGGACCGGCCTCTGGCAGGACGCGCTGCTGATGGATCTGCTGGCAGAGGAGCTGGTCTGATCCGGGCCGATGGGTTGTGGTCCTCTCCAGGTGGATGCGTTGTGGCGGCGTGGTCGCGCCGCCGCCCGGAGCGCGTCTGCCAACGCCGCACGGTCCGTCGCCTCTTGCCTCTCTGTTGTGGAACTACCCCTCGTACTTCGCCGGCCGCGCACCCGTCAGTTCGCACCAGCGTTCCAGCTCCTCCGCGTGGCCGCCGCTCGCTGAACCGAGGGCGACGGCGGCCGTCTGTTCCCGTGTCGGCTCCGCTCCGTGGCGGGAGAGCAGTGCCAGGGGCCAGGTCGGCTGGGTGCCGGGCGGCGGTTCGCCGTCCAGGGGGTGCCAGTTCCATGGGGTGTCGAAGCGCCAGGTGGCGGCGGTGATCGCCTTGCTCATTGGACGGCGGCCCGCGCTCGCTCCCGCTGATCGGTCCGACAAGGTCGTACGGAGCGCTGGTCGTCGAGGCCACCCGGTTGGCGGCGGAGCCCCAGCACACGACGTACGTACTGCGCCGGTACGTGCGGCGGTGGCAAGGACGCCTCTCGGCCGTGACCTGGCTCGTTCGGGGCCATAACACCGAGCGATGGGGCAACTGGCAGCTCCCGAAGGGCAGTTGACGCTTCTACGGTTTCGGTACCCCACCCGAGATCGAGGAGATCCCCCCATGCTCCACAGACACGCCAAAGCTGCCTGTGCCGCGCTCGCCGCCGCGGGCGCGCTGGTGCTGGCAGGGCTGCCCGGTACCGCCACAGCGCAAGCGGTCCAGCCGACCGCCGCCGAGACGCTGGGCGTCGCCAAGTCCTCGCCCGAGCTGCTGCGAGCCATGCAGCGCGACCTCGGCGTCACCGAGGCGCAGGCCAGGGCGCGGCTGACGAACGAGGCCACCGCCGGGGCGGTCGCAGGCCGGCTGCGGAACGCGCTCGGTGCCGACTTCGCCGGTGCCTGGGTGCACGGCGGCGACTCCGGGAAGCTGAGCGTGGCCACCACGGACGCCTCGGACACGGCCGCCATCGAGGCGACGGGGGCGCGGGCCGTCGTCGTACGGCACACCCTGCGGCAACTGGACGGAGCGCTCGCGAAGCTGGACAAGGCCGCCGCCGACGCGGTGGACGTGCCCGTCCGCTACGTGGACGTCCGCACCAACACCGTCACCCTCCAGGCCGTACGGCCGGCCGCCGCCAAGGCGCTGGTCACGGCCGCCGGGATCGACCCCTCGCTCGTACGCACCGAGAAGGCGGCGCAGAGCCCGCGCCCGCTCTACGACCTCCGGGGCGGCGACGCCTACTACATGAACGGCAGCGGCCGCTGCTCCATCGGCTTCCCGGTCACCAAGGGAACCCAGCAGGGCTTCGCCACCGCCGGACACTGCGGGCGCCCCGGCACGACCACCACCGGCTTCAACCAGGTCGCCCAGGGCTCCTTCCAGGCCTCCACCTTCCCCGGCCGCGACACCGCGTGGGTCGCCACCAACACCAACTGGACCGCCACCCCGTACGTCAAGGGCAGCAGCGGAAACGTGCAGGTCGCGGGCTCGACGCAGGCGGCGGTCGGCGCGTCGGTCTGCCGGTCCGGTTCCACCACCGGCTGGCACTGCGGCACCATCCAGCAGCACAACACCAGCGTCACCTACCCCGAGGGCACCATCACCGGCGTCACCCGCACCTCGGTCTGCGCCGAACCCGGTGACTCCGGCGGCTCCTTCATCTCCGGCAGCCAGGCCCAGGGCGTCACCTCCGGCGGCTCCGGCAACTGCAGCTCCGGGGGCACCACGTACTACCAGCCGATCAACCCGCTGCTCCAGGGCTACGGGCTGACCCTCAAGACCACCTCGGACGACCCCGGCCCGGGTGAGCCGGGGGAGCCCGGCGGCACCTGGGCCGCGGGAACCGTCTACGCGGCGGGAGCCCAGGTGACGTACGGCGGCGCCACCTACCGATGCCTTCAGGGGCACCAGGCGCAGGTGGGCTGGGAGCCCTCGAACGTGCCTGCCCTCTGGGAGCGCGTCTGACGGTTCCGGCGCCGCCCGGAACCACGCCCGCGCTGCCCCGCGGTGCGTGAGAGCCGCACATTTCCCGGACCGACCGATCCGGGAAATGTGCGGCTCATCCGGCTGTGTACCGTGTCGCTGGTAGGCCGTACGGGTGAGTGGCGGCAGAATTACCGGATGCAGATACAGCACGTGGGTGGGGTGGTCCGGTGAGCAGGTATGACGTCACCGACGAGCAGTGGGAAGGGCTCGCCCAGGTCGTACCGCTGCGCAGCCGCAACGAATGGCCGTCCAGGACCGATCACCGCACCATGCCGCGGGAGTACGAGGCGGCGGAACAGCGGCGCATGATCGTTTTGCGGGTGCAGATCTTCTCGGACGCGCGGGAGGTCGCCGAGTACCTGATCGCGCAGATTCCGGTCCTCCTCGATCTGACCAGCGCGGAGCCCGACGTGGCCAAGCGGATCCTGGACTTCAGCAGCGGGGTGGTCTTCGGCCTCGGCAGCGGGATGCACCGGGTCGACCGGAACGTGTTCCTGCTGGCACCGGTCGGCATGGAGGTCGAGGGCGTGGAGGCGGCGGCCATCCCTCGTTCGTAGGAGGGTTCGCAGAGGTAACGGTTCGTCATCGATGCGGATGCATAGCGTCCGCATCATGACAGCACCTTCCACCGATCGTCCTTCGGTTTCCATCGCCCCGGGGTCCGCCCCCGCTTCCGCTCCGGTTCCGGGTGGCGCCCCGGTCGTGGGCTCCGTCCCCGTACGTGGGGCCGCTCCCGCTCCGGTTCCGGCTTCCGCTCCGGTCCTGGGTTCCGGCTCCGAACCTGAGGCCGCCCCTGTCCCCGTTCCGCCTTCGTCCCTCCCTTCCGTTTCCGTCCGTCCGCACCGCCCCACGGTCACCGAACTGCGGCTCTCCGCCTTCGGCGCGCACCGTGGGGCGGTGTTCGCGATGGGCCCGCTGACCTTCCTCGCGGGACCGAGCGGCAGCGGGAAGACCACGGTCCTGCGGGCGTACGAGTCACTGGCCCGGCTCGCGTCCGGCGAGACGGCCGCAGAGGTCTTCACCGACCCGGAGGCCTGCGTTCCCGAGCGCGCGGTGGCCGACGGACAGTCCCGCCGCGGATTCCGGATCGGCTGTACGGTCGACGGCCCGGCCGGCGCCGTACGCATCGACCTCGCCGTTCAGGCGGAGCCGGAACTCAGGATCGTCGGCGAACGTTTGAGTTGTGACGGGCAGGTGCTCCTGACGACCTCCCTCCGTGATCCGGACCGGCCCACCGTCCAGGCCGCCTGGCACACGGCGGGCCCCACCCGGGTGACGCGTGTGCCGATGCCGGACGACCGGCTGGCGACGGCGCTGCTCCCGCTGCGGGTGTCGGGCCGGACCGAGGGGGAACTGCGCGTCGTGGCCGCCGCCGAACAGGCGCTCGTCGCCCTGCGGTCGGTCTACGCCTGCGATCCGCACCCGCACCGGATGCGCCTGCCGGTGGCGATCGGTGAGGGGCTGCTCCGGCGGGACTGCGGCAACCTCGCCGAGGTGCTGCGGCGCACCCGCGGCGAATGCGCGACCCGGCACGCCGCACTCGTCGCGGCGGTCCGGGAGGGCTGCGCGGGCCCAGTCGAGAGCCTGACCGCCGAGGAACTCGCGGACGGCACGGTACGGGCCCTGCTCGGCCGGGGCGGCGGAGCGACGATGCCGGTCGGGAGACTGGGCGACGGCGAACTGCGGTACCTGGCCCTCGCCCTGGTGCTGCTGACCGGGCCCGGGGTGCTGGACGTGGAGCAGGACATCGGGGTGCCCGACGCACACCGGACGCTCACGGTGCTGGCCGACGGGTTCGACCGGGGACTGGACGGGCGGCAGGCGCGCGCCCTCGCGGAACTGGCCGGGCGGATGTGCGCCCGCGGGCACATCAGGGTGCTCGGCACGATCGGGGACGCCGCGCACGCGGACGGGGCGGCGGGAGCGGCGGTGGTAGACCTGGGGGCGTGACGGACGATTCGGCGGTGGTGACGGGCGTGAGGGGTGTGGGCGGTGCGGGTGCGGGTGCGGGTGCGGGTGCGGGTGTGGGTGCGGTGAGCGGTGACGACGTGCGGGGCGGGGGTGCGGGTGTGGGCGCAGGTGCGGGTGTGGCGGCTGCGGCTGCGCCTGCGGTTGCCGAGGAGGGCGAGCGTGCGGCCGTGAGCAAGGCCGCGGGCGGCGGAGCGGCCGTGGGCGCGGGTGAGGCGGCGCGGCTCGATGTGGCGGTGCTCCAGCGCCGGCTGGCCGCGTTCGCCGCCGAGCGGGACTGGGGGCAGTACCACACGCCCAAGAACCTGGTGGCTGCCCTGAGCGTCGAGGCCTCCGAACTCGTCGAGATCTTCCAGTGGTTGACCCCCGAGCAGTCCGCCCGCGTGATGGACGAGCCCGACACCGCGCACCGGGTCGCCGACGAGGTCGCCGACGTCCTGGCCTATCTCCTCCAGTTCTGCGAGGTGCTCGGGATCGATCCGCTGGAGGCGCTGGCCGCGAAGATCGAGCGCAACGCGGTGCGCTTCCCCGCGCCGGGGGCCTGAGTTCGGGGACGGGCGGGGTGGGGAGGGCGCGCGGCCGGAGGAGTGGGGCGGCGGAGCCGGCGGCGCGGTTCGGCGCGGGGGTGGGGCCGGCCCCGCCCCGGTGGGCGGGGCCGGGTGCGCGGGGCCCGGCCGGCGCGGTGGCGGGCGTCGGATCCGGAAGATGCGGTGCGCGTTTCGCCAGACCGCCTTCGTCACTCTTCGGAGTGATAGCGATATCCACAACTCCTTTGGTATCCACAGATTTCCGCACAGCACTGGCTTTCCTGTGCGGTTCCCCTCACTCTGGGTAGTGGACATGAAGACGGATGCGGAGTGAGTGGGACGGCAGCGGGGGTGGCTGATGGACGCGGTGAGACTCATCAGGGTCAGCAGATACGCGCTGGCTCAGAGCCAGGCGTCGCGGGAGATCCTGACGGAGGCGTGGCAGGCGCAGTCGCTGACCCAGGCGATCGGCGGGCTGCTGGCCATGAAGGGGCCGCCCGAGCTGAGGGGCGAGGCGCAGGGGCTGTGCGAGGCGGGTGGCCGGGGGAGCGGATCCATCGACTGGCCGGCCCCGTGCCCGGGTGAGCCGGAACCCACGGGGTTCCCGGCGGGGCAGCCGCCGGACCCCGGCCCCAGGGCCGCGCAGCTGACCGAAGTGCAGGACGCGCGCGCCGCGTTGCTGGACCTGGGCGGCCTGCTGGGGGAGGTGGGCATCGCGCTCGTGGGGGTGGCCTGTGCCACCGACGAGGACGGGTTCTACTGGCAGACCATCGAGGCGATCGACGCCGCCGACGAGTCGAACGACCGGGTGCGCGGGCTGCTGCGCCGGCTCACGGTGTGGGAGCGCAGCAGACTCCAGGTCGCCACCCAGGACTCGGCGGCGGGGCCGTCATGACCCTGTCGCGGTCAGTAGGACCGGCCGAGGTCGCCGTCGTGGCGGCCTTCGCCGTGGCCGGAGCGAGTTCCCTCGCGGTGGCCGGCGGGAGGGCCGGCGGGCCCGGAGGTGCTGGTGGCGCCGGTCGTGGCGCCGCCGACGGGCGGACGGTCGCCCGTGGTCTGCAGATCGGCGTCGAGCTGCGAGAGATCGGCGGTCAGCGCCGCCATCAGTTCCTCCATCTGCTGCAACAGGCCCTTGGGGGCGGCCTGGCCGCCCGGTACGGACTGCGGTACCGGGTTCGCGGGTTCGGCCTGTTCGGGCACGGATTCCTGGGACATGGCGGCCTCCTCGGCCCAGGCCCTTCCGGTGGGGGAGGGCGGTGTTGCCATCGACGCCCCGACTGTGCTCGTCGGCGCGCGGGCCGGGCTGTCCGGCTCCGACCGAGCAAACGAGGGCCTGGGGCACCAGTCACTGACACGGCAGTGCGAGGACCCCCTCGGTGCCGAATATTCACCCGACCGGGCAACTGGAGGTCGGGTGAGGCTGACAGGGTTGACGGCAGTTCGAAGGTGCAGGATGGAGGTATGGATCTTCGAATCTTCACCGAGCCCCAGCAGGGGGCGAGCTACGACAAGCTGCTGACCGTCGCGAAGGCCACCGAGGACCTCGGTTTTGACGCCTTCTTCCGGTCGGACCACTATCTGCGGATGGGCTCCGCCGACGGACTCCCCGGACCGACCGACGCCTGGATCACCCTGGCGGGACTCGCCCGGGAGACCAAGCGGATCCGGCTCGGCACCCTGATGACCGCGGGCACCTTCCGGCTTCCCGGAGTGCTGGCCATCCAGGTCGCACAGGTCGACCAGATGTCCGGCGGACGGGTCGAACTGGGCCTGGGGGCAGGCTGGTTCGAGGAGGAGCACAAGGCGTACGGCATTCCCTTCCCCAAGGAGAAGTTCGGACGGCTGGAGGAGCAACTGGCCATCGTCACCGGGCTGTGGGGCACGGAGAGCGGCCGGACCTTCAGCTACGACGGCACCTACTACCAGCTGACGGACTCACCCGCGCTGCCCAAGCCCGCGCAGTCCAAGGTGCCGGTGCTGATCGGGGGCCACGGCGCGGTGCGCACGCCGCGGCTGGCCGCGCAGTACGCGGACGAGTTCAACATCCCCTTCGCCTCGCTCGACGACACGGCACGGCAGTTCGGCCGGGTGCGGGCGGCGGCCGAGCAGGCCGGGCGCGGGGCCGACGAGCTGGTGTACTCCAACGCGCTGGTGGCGTGCGTGGGCAAGGACGACGCGGAGGTGGCCCGCAGGGCGGCGGCCATCGGAAGGGATGTCGACGAACTCAAGGCCAACGGGCTGGCGGGCTCGCCGGCGGAGGTGGTGGACCGGCTCGGTGAGTTCGCGGCGATCGGTTCGACCCGGGTGTATCTCCAGATGCTGGACCTCGACGACCTCGACCACCTGGATCTGATCTCCTCACAGGTGTTGTCCCAGCTGGACTGAACCGGATCCGGCCGAGCAGAGCCCGGACGGAGCCCGGCCCGGAGGAACGAGTCCGGGCCGGGCGGGATCCGGACCGAGTCGGTCGTAGTCGTAGTCGTACAGGAGTCACCGTGGAGCCCACCCGCCCGCTCGCCGCCGCACTCGCCGAGGGGACCGTCGTCCTCGACGGCGGACTGTCCAACCAGCTTCAGGCGCAGGGCTGCGACCTGTCCGACTCGCTCTGGTCGGCACGGCTGCTCGCCGACGACCCCGGACAGATCCGGGCGGCCCACGCGGCCTATGTGCGGGCGGGCGCCCAGGTGCTGATCACCTCCAGCTACCAGGCCACCTACGAGGGGTTCGCACAGCGGGGCGTCGGGCGCGAGGAGGCGAGCGGGCTGCTCGCCCGGAGTGTCTCGCTGGCCCGGGAGGCCGGTGCGGCGGCGCAGGCTCCGGTGTGGGTGGCGGCCTCGGTCGGGCCGTACGGGGCGATGCTCGCGGACGGCAGCGAGTACCGGGGGCGGTACGGGCTGTCGGTCGCGGAGCTGGAGCGGTTCCACCGGCCCCGGATCGAGGCGCTGGCCGCGGCCGGGCCCGATGTGCTGGCGCTGGAGACGGTGCCGGACGTCGACGAGGCGCAGGCACTGCTGCGCGCGGTCGAGGGCACCGGGCTGCCCGTCTGGCTCTCGTACAGCGTCACCGGGGACACCACCCGGGCGGGCCAGCCGCTGACCGAAGCCTTCGCGGTGGCGGCGGGCAACGACCAGGTGATCGCCGTCGGTGTGAACTGCTGCGAGCCCGGCGACGTCGACCCGGCGCTGGAAATCGCCGCGAGGGCGACGGGCAGGCCGGGCATCGCCTACCCGAACAGCGGGGAGGCGTGGGACGCCGCGGGACGGGACTGGACGGGCACCGGGACGTTCGACGCGGGACGGGTGCGCTCCTGGCAGGCGGCCGGGGCACGGCTGGTCGGGGGCTGCTGCCGGGTGGGGCCGCAGGAGATCGCCGGCCTGGCGGCCAGCCTGGGCTGAGCGGAGGGGCCGCGCCGGGCGGAGGGGCGGGCGGAGGGCTCGTGCCGGGGGCCGCGCCCGGCTGGGGACTCGTGCCGGGGCCGCGCTCGGCGGTGGGCTCGTGCCGGGGGGCGCGTCCGGCGGTCAGTTCGTGCCGGGGGTCGCGCTCGGCGGTGGGCTCGTGCCGGGGGAAAGGGGCCCGCGTCTGGCGGAGGCGGTGGGGGAGGGCTGGTGCCGGGGGAGCGGCCGGGTGGTGCGGCAGGGGAGAAAACCCGTGGGCGGGGAGGGCGGATCGGGCAATACTCGGTGGGGTGTTCTTGACGATCAGTACCTTCGGCGACCAGGAACGTCCCGCCACCGATCTCGGTTTTCTGCTGCACAAGCACCCTGATCGCAGCCAGACGTTCGCCACCTCGCACGGCACGGCGCACGTCTTCTACCCCGAGGCCACCGCCGCCCGCTGCACCGCCGCGCTGCTTCTGGAAGTGGACCCGGTGGCGCTCGTGCGGCGCGGCAGGGGCAAGGGGCGGGGCGGTTCCCCCGACGCCGCGCTGTCGCAGTACGTGAACGACCGGCCGTACGCCGCGTCGTCGCTGCTGGCGGTCGCGCTGAGCACCGTTTTCAAGAGCGCCCTGCACGGAGTGTGCAACGCCAGGCCCGAGCGGGCCGCGCAGCCGCTGCCGCTGCGCATCGAGGTGCCCGCCGTGCCCGCACGCGGCGGCGCCGCGCTGGTGGAGAAGCTGTTCGCGCCGCTGGGCTGGACCGGCGTGCAGGCACAGCCGGTGCCGCTGGACGCCCGGTTCCCGGAGTGGGGCGACTCCCGCTACGTACAGCTGGTGCTGGAGGGGGAGCTGCGGCTGGAGGAGGCACTGCGGCAGCTCTACGTCCTGCTGCCGGTGCTCGACGACGCCAAGCACTACTGGGTGTCCCCCGACGAGGTGGACAAGCTGCTGCGGGCGGGCGAGGGCTGGCTGCCCGCGCACCCCGAGCAGAAGCTGATCACCAGCCGCTATCTGGCACGCCGCTGGGGGCTGACCCGGCAGGCGACCGAACGGCTGGAACTGGCGCGGCTCGCGGCCTCCGACGACATCACCGTCGAGGAGATCGACAACGCGGTGGCGGAGGAGACCGGGGAGGCCGAGGAACGGCCGACGCCGCTCGCCGTCCAGCGCCGGGACGCGATCCTGGCCGCGCTGCGCGACGCCGGGGCGAGCCGGGTGCTCGACCTCGGCTGCGGGCAGGGCCAGTTGGTGCAGGCGCTGCTCAAGGACGTGAGGTTCCGGGAGATCGTCGGGGTGGACGTGTCGATGCGGGCACTGGCCATCGCCTCGCGGCGGCTCGGGCTGGAGCGGATGGGCGAGCGGCAGGCCGCGCGGGTCGCGCTGTGGCAGGGCTCGCTGACGTACACCGACAAGCGGCTGACCGGGTACGACGCGGCCGTGCTGAGCGAGGTGATCGAACACCTCGACCTGCCCCGGCTGCCCGCGCTGGAGTACGCCGTCTTCGGGGCGGCCCGGCCCGGCACGGTCGTGGTGACCACACCTAACGTCGAGTACAACGTGCGCTGGGAGTCCCTGCCCGCCGGGCGGGTCCGGCACGGCGACCACCGCTTCGAATGGACCCGCGAGGAGTTCCGGACCTGGGCGGACTCGGTGGCCGAACGGCACGGGTACGGCGTCGGGTTCCTGCCGGTGGGCCCCGACGACCCCGAGGTGGGGCCGCCCACGCAGATGGCGGTGTTCACCAGGAAGGGCCCGCAGGACACCCGGAGCACGAAGACCACGAAGACCATGAAGAGCACGACGAACACGAGCGAGAGCGCGGCCGGGGCCGTGGCGGAGAAGAAGGAGGGGGAGGTCGCATGAGCGCCGACGAGAGCACTGCCGAGCCCCGCGCGCTGGCGGTTCCCGACCTGTCCCTCGTGGTGCTGGTGGGCGCCACCGGTTCCGGCAAGTCCACCTTCGCCGCACGGCACTTCAAGCCCACCGAGATCCTCTCCTCGGACTTCTGCCGCGGCCTGGTCGCCGACGACGAGAACGACCAGAGCGCCAGCCGGGACGCCTTCGACGTCCTGCACTACATCGCGGGCAAGCGGCTGGAGGCCGGGCGGCTGACCGTCGTCGACGCCACCAGCGTGCAGTCCGAGAGCCGCAAGCAGCTCGTGCAGCTGGCCAGGAAGTACGACGTGCTGCCGGTCGCCATCGTGCTCGACCTGCCCGAGGAGGTGTGCGCGGCGCGCAACGCCGAGCGCCCCGACCGGGCCGGGCTGCCCCGCCGCGTCATCCAGCGCCACCGGCGCGAACTGCGCCGCTCCCTCAAGGGCCTGGAGCGCGAGGGCTTCCGCAAGGTGCACGTACTGCGGAGCGTGGCCGAGGTCGACGCCGCCCGGGTGGAACGGGAGAAGCGCTTCAACGACCTCCGGCACCTCACCGGCCCCTTCGACATCATCGGTGACATCCACGGCTGCCGCTCCGAGCTGGAGACACTCCTCGGCAAGCTGGGCTACGTGGACGGGGCGCACCCGGAAGGGCGGACCGCCGTCTTCGTGGGCGACCTCGTCGACCGGGGCCCCGACAGCCCCGGAGTGCTGCGCAGAGTCATGGGAATGGTCAAGTCCGGTAACGCGCTGTGCGTACCCGGGAACCACGAGAACAAGCTCGGACGTTGGCTCAAGGGAAGGAACGTCCAGCACACCCACGGACTCGCGGAAACCATCGAGCAGCTGGAGAAGGAGGAGGACAGCTTCAAGGAACAGGTGCGGGAGTTCATCGACGGTCTCGTCAGCCACTACGTCCTCGACGGCGGGAACCTCGTCGTCTGCCACGCCGGGCTGCCCGAGAAGTACCACGGGCGCACCTCGGGGCGGGTCCGCTCCCACGCGCTGTACGGGGACACCACCGGCGAGACCGACGAGTTCGGGCTGCCGGTGCGCTACCCGTGGGCCGAGGAGTACCGGGGGCGCGCGGCCGTCGTGTACGGGCACACCCCGGTGCCCAGCACCTCGTGGATCAACAACACCCTCTGCCTCGACACCGGCGCCGTGTTCGGCGGCAGGATGACCGCGCTGCGCTGGCCGGAGCGCGAACTCGTCGACGTACCGGCCGAGAAGGTCTGGTACGAGCCGGTGAAGCCGCTGGTCACCGACGTACCGGGCGGGCACGACGGCCGTCCGCTGGACCTCGCCGACGTGGCGGGGCGGCGGACCGTGAACACCCGTGAGCACGGGCGCATCGCGGTGCGCGAGGAGAACGCGGCGGCGGCACTCGAAGTGATGAGCCGGTTCGCGGTCGACCCGCAGCTGCTCACCTACCTGCCGCCGACGATGGCACCGACCGCCACGTCCCGGACCGAGGGGTACCTGGAACACCCCGTCGAGGCGTTCGCCCAGTACCGGGCGGACGGCGTCGCCAAGGTCGTGTGCGAGGAGAAGCACATGGGTTCGCGGGCCGTCGTACTGGTGTGCCGCGACGCGGCGACGGCACGCCGGCGGTTCGGGGCGGACGGGCCCACCGGCGTCGTGCACACCCGGACCGGGCGGCCGTTCTTCGACGACGCGGCCCTGAGCGAACTGGTGCTGGCCCGGCTGCGGACGGCGGTCGGCGAGGCCGGGCTCTGGGACGAGCTGGAGAGCGACTGGCTGCTGCTCGACGCCGAGCTGATGCCCTGGTCCCTCAAGGCGTCCGGGCTGCTCCGGCAGCAGTACGCGGCTGTGGGCGCGGCCTCGCGGGCCGTGTTCCCGGGCGTGCTGGGCGCGCTGGAGGCCGCCGCAGGACGCGGTGTCGAGGGCACGGACGAGCTGCTGGCCCGGCAGCGCGAACGGGCAGCCGACGCGGGGCTGTTCACCGAGGCGTACCGGCGCTACTGCTGGACGACCGAGGGACTGGACGGGGTGCGGCTGGCACCGTTCCAGCTGCTCGCCGTGGAGGGGCGGTCGCTGGTGGACGTACCGCACGACCGCCAGCTCGGCTGGCTGGACCGGCTCGTGGAGCACGACGCGACCGGGCTGCTCCGGACCACTCGCCGACTGGTCGTGGACACCGGCGACGAGGCCTCGGTGCGCTCCGGGGTGGACTGGTGGCTGGAGATGACCAGCCGGGGCGGCGAGGGCATGGTCGTCAAGCCGCTCGACGCGCTGGTGCGGGACGGCAAGGGGCGGCTGGTGCAGCCGGGCATCAAGGTGCGCGGGCGGGAGTACCTGCGGATCATCTACGGACCCGAGTACACGCGCCCGGAGCAGCTGGCGCGGCTGCGCGAGCGGCACCTCGGGCACAAGAGGTCGCTGGCGCTGCGGGAGTACGCGCTGGGCATCGAGGGCCTGGCCAGGCTCGCCGAGGGGGAGCCGCTGTGGCGGGTCCACGAGGCGGTGTTCGCCGTGCTGGCACTGGAGTCGGAGCCGGTGGACCCGAGGCTCTAGCGGAGCGGGGTGCCGGGCGGGGCGGGAGTGCTGCTCCGCCCGGCACCCTGTCCTGTCCGCTGCCGTCCTGTCCGAGCGGCCCCGTCCCGTCCGCTGCCCTCCTGCCCGAGCCACCCCGCCCGTCCGGCGCCCCGCCCCGAGCCGCCTCGCCCCGGGACGTCCTGCCCGCCCGGCGTCGCCGGCCCGGAGCCGTCGTGCTGCTCGAAGGGGTGGGGCCGTGCGTATTGCCCCGGCGTGCGCGGAGGTGGTGGTAATAGTGGAGGAGACGGCGGGTGCGGTCGTGAGGGGGAGGTCAACTGGGGGGATGGGAAAGAGGAGTTGATCGTTCTTGACTCGGGTGTTACGGGTGCTTAGTGTTCCTGTTCTCTCTGCTTGACGCATCGTCAAAACGTCGCGTCCGAGGCGCCATCGGGGGCGAGCGATGAGTCTTTTCGGGCAAGGCCGTCCCTTTTTGGAGGCACTTTCGCGCCAGGACCGTGACAGCCTGCTCGCGCTCGGCGCCCCGCGCCACTACGAACCCGGGCAGGTCATGCTCCAGGAGCGCGACACCAGCACGTTCGTGCTCGCGGTGCGCGACGGATGGTCCGTGGTCTCCGTCTCCACCGAGCGCGGCGCCCGCCTGATACTCGCCCTGCGCGGCGCGGGCGAGGTGATCGGCGACCTGGCCGCCGTCGACCAGGGCCCGCGCAGCGCCACCGTGACCGCGCTCGGATCCGTCGAGGCGACGTCCATCAGCGGTGAGCGGTTCCGCCAGTTCCTCTCCGCCCGGCCGCACGCCACCGCGCTGATCATGCGCCAGTTCAGCGCCCGGCTGCGCAGCGCCGACAGCGAACGCCGCTCCCTCGCCTCGGAGACCGTGCTGCGCAGGCTGGCCGTACGGCTGCTCGAACTCGCCCAGCGGGCCGGCCGGGTGGACGGCAAGGGCGAAGTGATCGTCGAACTCCCGCTCCCGCAGCACGACCTGGCGTCCGCCGTCGGCGCCACCCGGGAAGCGGTCGCCAAGGCCCTGCGGCTGCTGCGCGAGCAGGACGTCGTGCACACCGGCAACCGGAGGGTCACCGTCACCGACATGGAACTGCTCCGCCTCCTGGCGCAGGGAAGAGCCGGGCCGCCCTCGCGCGGCGGGCCGAACGAGAAAGTTCGCCCGGATGTGTAAACGACTACATCGCGCGGTGGCGGACGGTACGAGAGTAATCCCGGCGGACGACGGCACAGGAGGCATCGGTGTACGGAGCGGCAGGCGCGGAGGACGGCTCGTGGGCGGGTGCGTCCGGAGCGGTCAACCGGCTGGTGGTCTTCGCGGACGCCTGTGGATCGGGGGCCATGGGGCTGGAGACCAAGAAGCGGATGCGGGCCGCGATGTACGCGGCCTTCGGGGAGGCGTTCGGGGCGGTCGGGGTGGCGCCCGGCAGGCTCCACCAGGAGGACCGCGGTGACGGGATCCTGGCCGCCCTGCCCACCGACGCACCGCCGTCGCTCATGGTCGGACGCTGGTTGAGCACCCTCTACCAGAACCTGCGCGAGCACAACCACGGCAGGTCGGACCGGGTGCGGGTACGGGTCGGTATGCACATGGGGCCCGTGCTGGACGACGGGAAGGGGCTGGTGGGGCGGGCGGTCGACCTGACCTGCCGGCTGTGCGACAGCGACACCGCGAAGCAGGTCATGACGGCTGCGGCCGACTCGGACCTGATGATCGTCGTCTCCGACTGGCTGTACACCGAGGTGGTCGCCGAGGGCGGCCGGCACATCGAGCCCCGGCAGTACCGGAGCGGACGGGTGCGCTCCAAGGAGACCGACGAGACCGCCTGGTTCCACGTCCCTGGACTCGCGGAGCCGCCGATGGGCGCGGTCGACGCATCCCGGGGACCCGCCGCGGCGGATCCGGCCGCGGGCCCCGGACGCGATGATGGGCCGCAGAAGGGGGGCGGCCCATCATCGCCCCAGGCAGGCGAGCCGTGGACCCGCAACGGCGGCCTGACACAGGAACTGAATGTCCAGGGCGACAGTCTCAACGTCACCGGCAACACCATCCACGGCGGTTTCACGGGCTTCCGCAAGGAGCGCGAGGAACCGCGCGCGGAGCGGCGCGACGAGCGCCGCGGGGCCGGGGACGCGCAGCGGCCGACGGGGGAGCGCCGGCCGACGGGGGAGGAGCGGCCGACGGGGGAACGGCGGCCGCCCGTTCCGGAGTGGGAGTCCGAGGGGAAGCGGATGCCCACTTCGGAGCGGAACACCGGGGGAGGGCGCGGGCCGGGGTCCGAACGGGGATCCGAGGGGGAGCGGCGGCCCCGGCCCGCGCCGCAGTCCGAGTGGCAGGACGACGACCAGGCGCGGTACGGGGACCGGCCCGGCCTCCCGCGCGGCTCCTGGGCCGAACGGGACCCCGAACGGGACCCCGAGTGGCACCCCGAACAGGACCCCGAGTGGCGCCCCGGGCGCGACCCGCAACGGGACCCGGGACGCGAGCAGGGGCTGGAACAGGGGTGGGACCCAGGACCTGAGCCCGGCTGGGAGTCCGCGCCCGACTCCCGGTCCGCAACCTCCGCAACCTCCGCAACGTCCGCGACAGGGGCCGGCCGGGGACGGGACGACGACGCGCCGGACTACGGGGGCCGGACGTCCGGCCCCGTACGGGGCAGGCAGCAGGAGCCCGAGGTGGAGCCCGGGTTCGACGACGGGCTCGACTGGGGGTGGGACGACCAGGCGTGGCGCGGCGCACGGCCCGGCAGCCGCGACGGGGCACCGGCCGGACCACCGCGCGCACGCGGCACCGACCCCGGGGCGGGCGCGTACCCCGTACGGGACACGGACCCGGGAACCGGCGCGTACCCGCCGTACGAGCCGGACGCACAGCCGGAGTCGGAACCCGAGCACGGCCGCGGCCGTGCCGAGGGCCGGCGCGGCGGGAGCGGGGGCGGCGCGTGAGCGACGCGGACGAGGGCGCCGGCCAGGACGCGGGAGGCGCGGGCCCCGACTCCCCGCAGGGAGCGGGCCAGGACGCGGCCCCCGACAAGGGCGGCGCCGGCGGCAAGGGCGGCGGCAAGGAACCGGGCGCGGGCCAGCCCGACACCACCGCCGACAGTGAGGAACAACAGACCGGGGCCAGCCCCTTCGATCAAGTGGGGCGCGGGCCGCTGGGCGGCGGCGGTGGCGGAACAGGGGGATCCGGCACCGCCCACGCCGCCCGCCAGAACTTCGCGGGCCGCGACCGCTACGACATCGGCCGCGACAGCCAGATCTACACCGGCAACACCACCTACATCAATCACTACGGACCGTCCGGCGGCCGGAGCAGTCCCATGGTCGCGGGAGCCGTGCCCAGGGAGGAACTGGACCGGCTCGCGGACGTCTACTGCGAGGCGGCCGGCTACCAGCGGATGAAGGACCTGCTGCGCGAGGGCAGGCTCCTCGTGCTGTGCGGCGAGCCCGGCAGCGGGCGTACCGCCACCGGCCTCGCCCTCCTCTCCGAACTCACCGACGACCGGGTCGACCGGCTGGACCCCAGCGTTCCGCTGCACGGCATCGAAGCCGCGAACCTCCAGGAGAAACACGGCTACCTGCTCGAACTCCCCCTCGATGACGGACGCGGGCAGCACGCCCGGGACAACGGCCACCACCGGCCGTCGGAGAACGGGGCCGGCCACCCGCGCGGCAACCACCGCCCCACCGAACTGCACCTCGACCGGCTCAGCGGCCTGCTCGCCGCCTCCGACGGGTACGCGGTCGTCCTGGCGGGCGGCGGCGAACTCGCCGGACACTTCCTGCGCGGACGCTACGGACTGCCCTGCCGGCCGCCGCGCACCGAGATGGTGCTCCACCGCCACCTGCGCGTACTCCTCAAGGAAGCCCCCGAGGAAGCCCTCGTGCAGGCGCGCGGACGCTTCGAGCGGGCGGACCTCAAGGACGCCCTCGGCCTGGACGAACTGCGCCCCCGCGAGGCCGCACGGCTCGCCGAACAGCTCGCCCTCACGGCCCGCGGACGGCTGACGGACGACCAGCTCCTCGACGGCTGCGCCGCCTTCGTACGCGCGCAGGCGCGCGCGTGGTTCGCCGACGCCGACCGCCCCGGCACCCTCCCGGCCGCCCTGCCCGTCCTGGACGCCACCGCCTTCCGCATCGCCGTCGCGGTGTTCAACGGCTCCCCCTACAGCCTCACCGCCGAGGCGGGCGAGCAGCTGGCCTGGGAACTCGCCCTCACCCTCGACCCCGAACAGGCCGTGGGACGAAGGCTGTTCGCGGTCCACGACGAGGACCGGCCCGCGCTCGCCAGGGCCGTCGTCGAGGACGGCGAGTTCGACCTCGGCGACGCCAAGGTGCCGATGCGCGCCGTCCGCTTCCAGGGACACGGCCTGGCCACCGCCGTGCTCCAGGAGGTGTGGCACGGCTACCACAACGTACGGGGACCGCTGACCCGCTGGCTGCGCGCGCTCTGCGACGACCCCCGCCCGCACCTGTGGGTGCGGGCCTCCGTCGCCGCCGGGGTGCTGTGCTCCTGGGACTGGGTGTACGGGGCCGGTGAACTGCTCCGCCCCATGGCGGCCACCGACAGCCCGACCCTCCAGATGGCCGCCGCCACCGCGCTCGCCGAGGCCTCCCGCGAGCCCACGGTGCGCCCGGCCGCACGGGCGACCCTCAAGGAGTGGACGAAGAGCGGCGACGAGGCGCTGTGCACGACCGCCCTGCTGACCCACGGCTACGGCATGGCGGCCGGCTCCGTCACCGCCTCGCTCGACGAACTCGCCAAGGTCGTACGGCGCGAGGAGGCCACCCTCGACGAACTCGCCACCGCCTCCTTCAGCGTGACCCGGCTGCTCGCCGGGGCCGAACCCGCCACCGTCGTCGAGCGGCTCGGCGGCTGGCTGCGCGAGGACCGCAAGGACCTCGCCAACCTCGTCCTGCTCGCGGTGATCGGGGCGCTCAACACCAAGGCCACCTACCTGTGGGGGCTGCACGACGACGAGGAGATGGAGCAGCACGGGTCGAAGGCGCTCATCGCCGCACTGCTGGAGACCCGGCCCGAACTGCGGCGCAGACTCGCCGACCTGGTCCGCCACGCGCTGGCCACGGCACGCTCCGGCGACGCGGCGCTGGAAGCACTGAGCAGCTGGCTCCGCCGGGCCGCGGCCGACTCCGAACAGCTGGGAACCGCCTGCGAGTTCCTCGCCCTGCTCGCCGTCGACCGCCGGGACCGCGACCGGCTGCGGCACCTGCTGAACCGGCTCGTGCGCGACCCCGGCGAAGCACTGGACAAGGCGGCGGCCCGCCGGATGTGGGACGCCGTGGGAGAAGGAGCCGAAGGATGACGGACAGGGAGCCGGCGGAACGGCGCGACATGCCGCGGGCACGCGCGGCAGCGGACCGGCAGCAGCAGCCGCAGCGACAGCGGCAGCCGGAACCGCAGCAGCAGGGCCGGCCCCCGCAGCGTGCCGGGGGCGGACGGCAGGACGGACAGGGCAGGGCCGGGCGAGGCGCGGGCGACGGCGAACGGGGCGGCGGCCAGACGATCGACGGCCCCCTCATCGGCGAGTACGCACCGCCCTACGTCCGGCGCAGCAGCCAGGTCGCCGCCGTGATGCTCTACAACAACGGCGGACACAGCGTCCTGTGGCCCGACCACCGCGAGGACGTCAACAAACCGTGGGTCGGCCGCCCGTACAGCATCGTCGAAGTACAGCTCGGCGTGCACCTCACCTCCTTCGACCTGCGGCTCCCGGCCGCGGGCGACGCCGCGTTCTTCAACGCGACGGCCCGGGTGCGCTGGGAGGTCGTCGACCCCCGGCTGGTGGTCCGGCGCAACGTCCGCGACGTCGCCGACCTGCTGCACGACGAACTCCTCGTGGGGCTGCGCAGCGTCTCCCGCCGCTTCCGCCTCACCGAGTCCCACCGTGCCGACGACGCCGTCAGGGCCGAGGTGGACGCCGGCCGCATCGACCTCGGACGGGACCTCGGCCTCGCCACCCGGGTCCATGTCTTCATCGACCTCAGCGACGAGGTCATGACCCGCGTCCAGGAGAAGGACACCCTCACCATCGACATGGAGACCGAGGACATCAGGGCGGAGGCGAACCGGCGCGCCGACGCCCGCAGGCGCGCGGCGGTCCGCGCCGAGGCGGCCGAACTCCAGGAGGTCCTCAGCCGGGGCGAGGAGAGCGAGATCGCCTACTACATGGCCACCAACCCCGACAAGCAGTGGGAGATCCGCCAGGCCGTCCGGCAGGAACGCCGCGAGGGACAGGCGGACTTCATCGGCCTGTTCCACAAGCTCCTCGACACCGGGAACCTCGAACGGCACGACATCGGCGACCACATGTACGAGGTGCTCCAGTACCTGCGGGAGAACTCCGGCGGAGTGCTCGGCGGCGTCACCGACTCCGTACTTCCGCCACGAACCGGTGGATCCCGCAACGCTCTTGAGGGAAACCGGAACCGCGACGGCCGTCCCGGACGTGATGGGGACCATGGTCGGCAACTGGAGCGCGGCGACGGTGGTGAACGGCGGGAGCGGGGCGAGCCCGCCAGGCCGTTCTGGGAGGAGGAGCCCACGACCGGGCCCGACCGGCAGGGACGGGTGTACGAACCCACCCGCGTCGACTCCTCGGCCGACCAGCAACGGGAACGCGACCTCGGCGGGGGCCGGGCCCGGCCGTCGGACGACCTCTGGGGAACCGACGACGAATGGAACAACGACGCATCCCACGGCGGGAGTTGGAACCGCGACGACGGTCCGCGGCGTGACAACGGCCGACGGGCCTCCCGGCCGAGCGCGGACTTCGACGACTGGGACGACGAATGACCACCACCGAACCGTGCCGCACGGCGGACCCGGGCCCCGGCGGCCCCCCGCCCACGGCACCCGCACCCGCGGGCCCGCTGCCCGCCCCCGCACCCGCCCCGGCGGCTGCCGAGGCCGATGTGCGGTTCGTCGCCGAACGCCTGTTGGACTCCGTGCGCGAGGACATAGGGCGCGCCGACTCCAAGGCGGCGATCCTGCTCTCCGGCGGGCTCGCCTTCCTCGCCGTGGTGTGGGCGGGCGAAGGCGCGGGCGCCCCGCGGGGATTCGCGTTCGGCCTCGTGGTGGCGGGCGGACTCCTGTGGCTGGCAGGGTTGTTGATGCTCATCGGCGTGGTACTGCCGCGCACCCGGATAGGGGCCGACGTCACGTTCCTGCGCGACCTCACCGACGGCACCCCGTCCGAGGTGCTGCACGCGCGGCTCACCGAGTCCGGGGCGGACGTCGTGCGCTGGATGCTCGGCGAGGCGACCGCGCTGGGCGCGGTGCTCACCGCCAAATACCGCTGGCTGCGCGCGGGGGTCTGCTGTCTGACCCTCGGCGTGGTGCTCTCCGTAATCGGCCAGGTGTGGTGACGAGACGATGGAACAGCAGATGAAAGTGACCGCACGGCCCGCACGACGGGCCCGCAGGCGGGGCCGCGGCGCGGCGCGCGCGGCCGGACTGGGACTCGTACTCCTGGCACTGGCGGGGGCGGCGTTACCCGCACAGCAGACGCAGGCACGCGAACGGTCCGCGCCGGCCGCCGAAGGCCCCGACCCGATCGACTTCGCCGTCGTCGTGGACCTCTCCAAGAGCCTGTCCGAAAAGGACCTGGCCCGCGAGGTGGAGGCTGCCGCGCTGCTCAGCCAGGGCGAGATATCGGAACGCTCCCGCGCCGCGGTGATCGGCTTCGGCAGCTCCGAGAAGGCCGGACAGTCCGCGGTGCGCGAGGTCTGCGAACTGACCGTGGCCGACGCGGCGGGCCGCCAGAGCCTCAGCAAATGCGTGCAGCGGCTCGGCGACCGCGCCAAGAACGGCACCGGCCCCGGCACCGACTTCCCCGCCGCCGTACGACAGGCCGTCAACCGGCTCACCAAGGACGGCAAGCCGGACACCCCGAAGGTGGTGTTCCTGCTCACCGACGGCAAGCTCGACGTCAGCGACAGCCCCGAGTACGGAGCCGACGCCGCCAGCCGCAAGACCAACGCCGAGAAGCAGCTCACCGACGAACTCGCCCGCGCACGCCGCGAGTCCGTACAGATCTGGCCGCTCGGCTTCGGCAGCCGGATCGACCGCGGCGCACTCGACGCCATGGCACAGGGCGGCTACCGCAACGGTTGCGCCAACCTCCCCGACGCCACCCCCCGGACGCGCGTCGTCGACAACTCCGAACAGATCGACAAGGCCCTCCAGGAGACCTTCGCCGCGGCCCGCTGCGCCCAGGTCGTCGAAGGCAGCCGGGGCAAACCGCCGGGCAACCTCTCGGTGACCATCCCGCCGATCGCCACCGACGGCTCCATCACGGTCAGCAAGCACGACCCCAAGGTGACCGTGACGTACTTCGACCCGAGCGGCAAGAAGGTCCCCACCAGCGGATCGGCCGACGGATCCACCTTCGAGGCCAGCGGCCAGGCCGGCCCCGTCGAGGCACTGCGGGTGAAGAACCCCATGCCCGGCGAGTGGCGGGTACGGGTCGACGCACCGGAGGGCCACCAGGGCCAGGACGTCGCGGTGCGCGCCATCTGGCAGGGCCAGCTCCGCTCCGCGATCACCCTCGACCCCGCCTCGCCGCGCGCCGGCGAGAAGGCCGTCGTCGAAATGCGGATGCAGACCCGGCGCGGCGTCGTCATCACCGACCAGAACCTCCTCAAGGGCATCCAGGTCGGCGTCAAGGTCACCGGGCAGGGCTTCCGGCCGGTGACCGTCACCCTCAGGGACGACGGCGGCAAACCCGACGAGAAGGCCGCCGACGCACGCTTCACCGGCACGCTCGACGTCCCCGGCGGAGCCACCGGCAACCTCGCCGTCACCGGCGAGATGACCGCACCGGGCGTGACCGGCGACCACCGGCCCCTGTACACCGTGCTCGCCGAGGGCACCGCCCAGATCAAGGCGGGCACGACCGTCGAACGCAGCACCGTGTACCCCGGCGGAACCCTCCAGGGAACCCTGGACGTCACCAACAACGACAGCGTGCCGCACACCCTCGCCGTCGGCCTCACCGACCAGCCCTCCGGCACCCGGCTGAGGATCGACCCCGTCAAGGTGCGCGCGGAACCGGGAAGCTCGCACCACACGTTCACCGTGACGGTGGGCGCGGGCGCCCCGCTCGGCGAACTCGGCGGCAAGGTCGTCGTCACCGACACCGACGACCGCGGCCGCACCCTGGACCAGACCTTCCTCGACGCCGTCGTCGAACCGGAACCCACCTGGTGGGACCGCTGGTGGGGCGCCGTCGTGGGAGCGGCGGCAGCCCTGCTGGTGGCCGCCGTCGTCGTCGGAGTCCTGATCAGGGCACGCAAGCGGCTGCGCGACCTGACCGGCGTCAAGATCGAACTGCGCCGCGGCGGCACCCTCGACACCCTGACCGTCCGTCCGGGGCAGAGCAACGGCGGCAACTACTACTTCACCGTGGAGCGGGCCAGCGGCTCCGCACCCAAACTGTCGCGGGTCACCGGCTCCACCGCCGGACACCGGCTCAGCCGCACCGGCGCCGGCGTGCTCGCCCTGCGACTGCACCGGGGACGCGAACGCGCCCTGGCCACCGGCGAGACGGTCGAACTGGACGACGGCCTCGAACTGCTCGTCCACGACAACCGGCGGGCCACCACCGCCCGGCCGCCCCGCGGCGGCTCCGGCGGCAGCGGCGGCTCCGGCCGGCCCCCGCGCCGCCCGTTCCGGCCCGGCTCCGGCGGCGCCCCGGACGGCGGGCGGTCCGCGCCACGGGACCCGGCCGCCGGTTCCGGATCCGGCAGCCGCCAGTACGACGCCAACTTCTGAGCCAGGGCACCAAGGGGAGACGAGAGACAGATGAAGATCTACCAGCCCATGCTCTTCGTCGGACTGGGCGGAACCGGCGGGCGCATCGGCGCCGAACTGGAACGCGGCCTGCGCCGCGAACTCTGCGGCCCCGACGGCACCAAGCTCGCCGTCGACGACCGGCGCAAGCGCTTCCAGCTGCCCGACTGCCTCCAGTTCGTGTACGCGGACTTCAGCGAGTCCGAACTCGACCAGCTGCCGCACCTCCAGGCCAAGGGCACCGAGGCCGCCGCGTACGCCCGCACCTCGCGGGTCGTCCACGACCTGCTGCCCGCCCACTACGACAGCTCCCCGGACGTCGCCCGGATGCTGCGGGTGGCCCTCCACGAGGAGACCCGCAGCTGGCTGCCGCCCAAGGAACGCGAACCCCGGGTGGCGCCCCTGCACAACGGGGCCGGCCAACTGCCCACCGTGGGCCGCTCCGCGCTCTTCGCCACCCTGCGCGGCGGCCTGGAACCGGTGCTCGGCCAGCTCCGCGCCGCCATCAGCGCGATCAGCAACTCGGCCGGCGACCTGCGGGACGTCGGCGGACGCCAGATCCGCGGCTGCGACGTGTTCGTCGCGTTCTCCGTGGCGGGCGGCACCGGCGCGGGAATCTTCTACGACTTCATCCACCTCATCGGGCACGAGTTCCGCAAGTCCAAGGTGCCCGGGGTGAAGATCTACCCCCTCGTCGTGATGCCCTCCGCGTTCCCGCCCGAGGCGGGCGGCGGCCGGGACGCCGAACTCAACGCGTCGCGCGCCCTGGTGGACCTCTCCCGGCTGGTCGACGACCAGAACGTCCCCAGCGCCCAGTCCGACTTCGGCGACGTCGAACAGCAGGGCTCGCTCGCCGTCCGCTACCCGGGCGAGGGGCTGGTGCGGCTGCGCTCCTCGACCGTGCAGACCGCGTTCCTGTTCAGCAAGCCCTCCGGCATCAGGCCCGAGGACCTGCGCCGCTCGGCGACCGCCATGGTGATGTCGCTGATCGGCACCGAACTCGGCGACGACAGCGCCAACGGGCGCTCCGAGGGCGACTACATGTCCTTCGCCGCCAGCTTCGTCAACAAGAGCGTCGAACGCTCCACCCCGTCCCGCTCCGGCATCGGCCACCGCGGCATGTCCACCAGCCTGGCCGCCTCGCTGACCGTGCCGGTCGACGACCTCGCCGAGATCGTCGCCAGCCGACTCCTCGCCCAGGCCGTACGGGACATGGGCGATCGGGCCCTGCGCGCCGACGAACAGGGCACCGACCGGGTCCGCGACATGTTCGACCGCTCCGGCATCGGCAGACTGTGGACCCGCGAGGCACCCGAGATCCCCGCCCCCGACCCGCTGCCCCGGGGCACCAAGGACATCGGACAGGCCCTGCGCGACCGGGTCGGCGACATGGAGGACGGCCTCGCCCGGCTCGACCGCGAACTGGACCGCGAGATCCCGCGCATGGTCGAGGACTTCAAGCCCGGCACCGGCGCCCGCGAACTCCTCGGACTGATCGGCCCGTTCCGGTCCGAGCGGGTCCTGCTCGGACTGCCCGAGCACCAGCAGCGGGCCGCCGCCGTCGGCTTCGCCGGGATGCTCGACAACCGCAAGAACGACCCCGAGAAGCCCGACGGAGTCACCCCCTCCGCACCGCAGATCCCGCGCATCAGGCGCAGCGTCGGCGGCATCGTCCCGGCCCGCTGGGGCGACCCGGACGTCCAGCTCGCGGTCGAGGAGCAGGAACGCTGGTACCAGTGGCGGGCCAACCGGCTGTGGCACCGCACCTGGAAGGACCACGAACTGCGCTGGCGCGCCCCGCTGGCCAGGACCATCAAGGAAGTGTCCGCCCTGTGCCGGGCACTGAAGGCCCACGAGGAGGACGAGCGCAAGTCCTTCCGCGACCGCCGCAAGGAGCTCTACCGCGACGACCGCACCGGCGTCTCCTACCTGCTGCCCCCGCAGGGCACCCTCGGCGCGTTCTACGACGACGTCTTCGACCGGCTGCGGCAGAACGAGGGCCTGCCCGAGAACCAGGACGCGGCCGGCCTCCTCGACAAACTGGTCCAGCCCGCCGACTGGCAGCTCGCCCTGGACGCCGTGCGGCGCTCCCCGCGCGACGCCGTCAAGGAGATCAAGCAGGTCGTCGAACGGCGCGTGAAGGGCCTGTTCGGCGAGGCCAGCATGCTCAACGACCGCCCCCTGCTGCCCTCCCTGGGCGTACTGCTCCAGGCCGCGGCCGGGGACGAGGACGCGGAGGCCTCGGTGGACGCGCGGTGGCTGGAGCAGTTCCGCTCCCAGCTCGCCAGCCTGCTGCCGGTCGGCTTCACCCCCGACGGCAACGGCCCCCTCAAGGTGCTCATCGTCTATCCGCAGAGCGAGACCAACGAACGCAACGCCCAGTTCCTCCAGGAGGAGCTGAACCTCCCGCGCGACCTGGTCGGCAGGCCCGAGACCCGGGCCGTGGACACCCAGGCGATCACCGTCGTGCTCTTCCGCAGCGGCATGAGCCTCACCGACGTGTCCGAGGTCCGGCACGTGCTGCGGCTGTGGGCGGAGTCCCGGGACGCCGCGGGCACCGACGACTTCCTGCACTGGCGCCAGCGGCTCGGCTACCGCGACGACTGGCTGGCCAGCACCGAGGACGACCGCCAGCGCATCCTGCACCGCATCCTGTGCGCCATGTGGAACGGGCGCGTCGAGGTCCGCGGCGACCCCCGCTCGCCCGAGGCCATCCGGATCCGCCTCCAGGAGGGCGACTCCGCCACGATGACGCTGCGCCTCGAAGCGTTCGACGAGGCCGTCTCCAGCTGGTCGGGCCTGCTGCGGGCGTACGAACAGTGGGCGCTGCTCGACGAGGGCGAGATCATCGAGGACTTCTGCGACCAGCTGATGGCCGCCCAGCCGCACGGCCTCACCACCACTCCCACCTCTCCCTCGAAGCTCTTCCGCATCCTGGTGCAGGACGTGGCGCCCCGGCAGATCACGCTGCTGGAGCAGCTCGCCGAGGAGTACGGGAACGAGGAGGCGGAGTGGATGGTCCCGCTCCACAGTTTCTGGGAGCGCACCCTCCAGGGCGCCCTCGACCTCCGCTTCCCGGGCGCCCAGCGCCCCACCCGCCCCAACCTCCGGGCACTCTTCCAGCGTTACGGGGTCGACCGCACCGGCGGCCCCGGCGCGGGCCGGCCCACCCACGCCCCGGGCGACCGCTACCGCCGGGAGGAGCGGCCGGCCCCGGGTGGACGGCCCGAACCCGGCGGGCGGCCCGATTCCGGCGAACGGTTCGGGCCCGACGGGCGGTACGGGCCTGACGGGCGGGTCCGGGTGAACGGCTACGGCGCCGCCGACGGCCGGTACGCGGAGGAGCGGCGCGACGGGCACCGGCCGGCCGACGAGTCCGCGGGGGACGAGGAGTGGGTCGTCAGCGACGTCCGCCCACCGGCCGGCGGACACCGCCAGGACGGCGGGCCGTGGCCGGACGAAGGGACCGGCCGGCAGCCGGAACCCGGCAGCACACCGGGAAGCAGCGGCCGGGGCGACCCGGAGTGGCCGGACCGGGACGCCCCGGCGGGCGGCTTCGCCTGGCGCGACGAGGGCGCCGACCCGCGGAGCGGCCGGGAACCCCGTACCGACCGGGGCACCAGGGACGACCGGGGGCCCCGGGAGGACTGGGACACCCGTAACGACAGGGACTCCCGCGAAACCAGGGACCCCCGGGACGACTGGGGAGCGCGGGCCGGCAGGAGCAGCCGCGACGACGACGACTTCCGGAGCGACGCCGGGACCCGGGGCGACCGGGCCGCCAGTGGCTTCCGGGACGACGACGGGTTCCGCAGCGAGCCGGACGGCGCCGGGTTCCGCGGCGGGGGCGGGGCGCGAGGTGACCGGGGCGACAGCGGGTTCCGCGGTGACGGCGGGACTCGTGCCGACGGCGGGTTCCGGGCCGATGGCACTGCGCGTGCCGACGGCGGCTTCCGGGACACCGACGGGTTCCGCGGCGACCCGCACGACGACGGCTTCCGCAGTGCGCCGGACGGCGACGGGTTCCGCAGTGGCGGTGGTGCCCGGGGCGACCGGGCCGCCAGTGGGTTCCGGGGCGATGACGGTTTCCGTGGTGAGCGGGGCGCCGGTGGTGTTCGGGACGACGAGGGTCTCCGCAGCGACCGGGACGCCAGCGGGATCCGGGGCGATGACGGTTTCCGTGGTGAGCGCGGTGCCGGTGGCGTCCGGGACGACGACGGGTTCCGCAGTGACCGGGACATCAGCGGATTCCCGGACGTCGGGGGCTACCGGGACGACCGGGACGAGAGGAGCTTCCGGGACGAGGGTGGTTTCCGGGGGGAGCGGCGGACCCGGGACGAGTGGGACGACGCGGGCAGCCGGGGTGTACCCGGAGCCCGGAACGGCCGGGGCGAGGGCGGGCGCGGCGAGCCAAAGCCCGGCGGGCCGGACGAGGGCGGGACGGAACCGGACGGCGACCGGTTCCGCAAGCCCTCCGCCGAGCAGGGTTCGGAAGGGGAGCAGTGGTGATCATCGAACAAGGGCTGCCCGCACACGCGGTCTGCCTCGATCTGCGGTCCGTGGCCGCACCGGGCGCCGAGCCCGGTGCGGCCACCCGCGCGGTGCGCGAGGCCCTCGCCGCCGTACGGTCGTCGGCCGACGCGCGGCGGCGCTTCCTCGTCGTCGACCACGCCGCCCGGCTCGACCGGAACCAACTGCTCTACGAACAGCTCTTCGCCCACGGCTCCGCCCGCATCGTCTGCCTCGCGATCGGACCGGCCGAGGAGGACCGGCAGGACCACGCCGCCCCGCCCGTCCCCGGACCGCGCGACCCCGGCGGCGCCACCGGCCTCACCGGCCCGCGCGGACACGCGGCCCACCGCGGCCGGGTGTCCGCGCCGCCCGCCGCCACCCGGCCGCTCGCCCGGCCGCTGTCGCTGCGCCCGCCGGACGCCGGAGTGCTGTGGATCCTCGATGCGCTCGCGGGCGAGGCCTCCGCCGCGGGCTCCCGGGCCGCCGCGCCGCAGGACGCCGCGGGTGACGACGACGTACTGCGTCCGCTGCTCGAAGTGCTCTCCGAGCCACGGGTGTTCGACGCCGTTCTGCAGGCGCTGGGGAAGGTGACGGACGGCGTCGCCGTGCCCGGCGTACGCATCCTGGAGCACGATCTGACCGAGGCCGCCCGCCGCCGCATCTGGCGCCAGGCCCTCGACACCCTCGCCGGACAGGACGTACCGGCACCCGCGCTCGTCACCGCCGCCTCGCCCGCCGACCACACCGGCTACGCCGACGAACCGGCCGCCGGCCCGCCGGAGGCCGTCCCCTCCGAACTTTCCCCACTGCTCGGCGGCGGCATCCCGCGCAGCATCCGCGACCGGGCCTGGCTGGTGCACGGCGGGGACGCCGAACTGCGCCACCGCAGGTGCGAGAGCGCACTGCGCGACGCCGAAGGGGCCTACGAACAGACCCGCCCGGTGTCCGGACTCCTCACCTCCGCACGACGGCAGGCCGACATCCCCGGCGCGCTGGCCGAACTCTCCGCAGCCCTGCTCGGCTACCGCGAAGCCATCGCCGGCGCACTCACCGACGGCGACGGCCTGCGCCTGATGCCCGAACAGCGCTCACGGCTCAACCGGCGCGGCATCGAACTGCCCGAGATCGCCGAGGTCTCCCGCGAGAGCGTCGGCCCCGGCCTGCGCGGCTACACCGAACAACTCCTCGCCAAGGGGCTCCCGCTGCGGTCGGTCGCGGCCCGCCTCGGCGGCCTCTCCGACCAGTCCGCCCCCGTGGGCAGCGCCGCCCGGCTCACCGAACTCGACCGGGCCTGCCCGAGCGGCTACGCACGCGACCTCGCCACCCCCGCCCCCTTCGTGGTGGGCGGCGACCGGCCCCGTGCCGTCGACCTCACCGTGGCCCTCGTCCTCGCGTTCGCCGCCGGACTCTGGCCGTCGCTCGGCTGGCTGATCGGCCCCCTCGCCGGCATCGCCATGGCCGTGCCCGCCCTGCTCATGATGAGCCGCAGGCCCAGCCGTTCACCGGACCGGCGCCTGGACGGCGGCGGCGAGAGCGGCTGGTTCGGCCGCCTCGCCGCCGGAGTGGCAGGCGGCGTCGCGGGCGGTCTTGTCGGCCAGCTCTCCTCGGTGCCACCCTGGCTGGGGGCCTGCGCACTGCTGCTCGCTCTCGCCCTGTCCTTCGCCCTGTCGGCACGCGACTGGACACGGGCCGTCGACGCCTGGTGGACGGAGATGCGGGTGCGGGACGCCGCGCGGTGCGTGGACGACATCGACCGGCTGCTCGCCGAAACAGCCGTGCACGACTGGCTGTTCGCCGACGCCCGCTACCACTGCTCCGACGGCGCACGCGCCATCGCCGTACTGCTCCGGCGGATCGCCGGACAGGTCGAGTCCTACCAACCGCCGCAACGCCCCGCCCGCCCCGCACCGCAACCCGCGACCGGCACCGGGGCCAACGTCGGCTACGAGTACGAGAGTTCGCACCACGACGACTTCGGTGCCGAGGAACCCCCGCGCGAGGACGACGAACCGGAGCCCGGCGAACACACCGGATCCGACCCGGCCACCCAGGTCTGGAGCTGGGACAGCTGGAGCGACGCCGTCGAGACCGAACCCGCCGGCAACGCACTCGACGACCTCTTCGCGTCCGACCGCAACCCCGCACCGGACCACACCTCGCCCTTCCCCACCGACACCTTCCGCACCGACCCCCCGCACCCCCGCGAAACCCCCGCCGAGGAATGGGAACCGGCCGAAACCGCAGGACCGCCCTGGCTGGAGCGGGAGACCGGCGACGGCGGCACCGCCCTCGTCCCCACCCTCGTCTCCGACCTCACCCACGGCGTCACCCTGCTGCTCGCCTCCTGCTGGGCCACCGTCGAACGCGACCCCGACGCAGCCTCCCGGCTCCCGCTCGCCCCCCGGGTCGGTGAACTCCTCGACCAGGAACACACCGCACTGCGCCGCGACGCGGTCGCCGCACCCCCGCCCTTCGCACCCGACCCCGAGAACCGCCCCGGCGCCGCCATGCTCCTCGGCGTGCCCATCGACCGCACCGCCGAAATGCTCGACTCCGACTCCTTCGCCGAGCGCGCCCTCAGGCTGTGCGCCGCCGAACACCGGCGGATGCTCTCCAAGGACCCCGAAGCCGAACGACGGGTCCACTTCGCCCCCGAGGCCGCCCGCCGCGGCGCCGAGAGCGCCGACCCGGACGGCTGGCACGGCACCGCCGACGACGTGGTCTGGACCCCCGGCGGACGGCACGCCGGAGTGCTGAGCCTGGTGCCGCTGCGCTCGGGCGGCGTCCGCACCGTGCGCAGCTACGACGACCCGGAACCGGAAGGCGATGACGCATGACAGAGGCGCTACCGGCCGAGGAGCTGGAGTTCTTCCTGCTCAAGGGAGACTCCGTCCGCTTCGCGGCCGGGTTCGGCGACGACCGCCGCGCAGGCGGACGGGCGGCGGCACTGACCCGCGAGGCGAAACTCGGCGACGGCTGGCAGGTCGTCCAGCACCGGCTGCCGCTCTCCGCCCGCTCCCACCCCACGGCGTACGACGCCCTGGAACGCGAGGTCGCCGCCGCCGTCACCGTCGAACGGAACTACGGCACGGAACCGTACGGCGAGATCTTCACCCGGCTCGTCGGCTTCAACCTGGAGGCCCCCGAACCGTTCGTGCTCTACAAACGCCCCGTCGGCGAGCCCCTCGCCGACCGGCTCGGCGCACTCGGCATCCAGGCCCAGCGCCAGGTGATCAGCCAACTCGTCCTCGCCGTGCGGCTCCTGGGCGCGGCCGGACTCGTCCACCGGGCACTCACCCCGCACACCGTCCGCTGGGACGGCAGCCGCATCCAGCTCGCCGAACCGTACGCCGTGATCCGCGCCGGAGAACCCCGCGAAGCCTTCGGCACCGGCCCCTGGGCATCCCCCGAACAACGCGCCGGACAAGGCACCGCGGACGAACGCGACGACGTGTGGGCCGTCGCCCAGCTCGCCTACACCCTGCTCTCCGGACGCCAGAGCAACGGCCAGGGCCCGCCCGCCGACCTCACCGACTACCGCCAGCTCGCCCCCTTCGCGGGCGGCGGCGCCTTCGCCCCGCACGCCGCCGACCGCCCCGGCGCCGCCGACCTGCTGCGCCTCCTCGGCTTCCCCGACCCCCTCGGCACCACCCCCCACCTCAGCGACCCGCTCGCCAGGGACCGCGCCGACTTCGACGCCCGCACCGCGGTCAAACGCCAGGCCCAAGGACTCGACACCGCGGCCGACGGCGCCGCCGGCCCGGACGGCCAGGAATGGAACGGCGGATACGAGTACCCCACCGCGCGCCCCGGCCGCCGCTCGCTGCGCGACTGGTTCGCCCCCACCACCCCCCGCCGCCCCGCCCCACCACCCGAACCGGCACTCCCGCCGCCCGTCGTCCAGCGGCCCGCCCTGTGCCCGCACTGCCGGCTCCCCGTCGTCTACGACGAGGGCCGGCTCTTCGCACGCAACGCCAAGAAGGAGTACAAACCCCTCGACCTCACGGCCGAACAGCGGCCGATGCACCGCAAGGAAGCCCTGCGGCACGCCTTCCAGAAATGCCCGCACGCCCCCGCCGACCGCCCCCACTACCTGCCCGTCGCCTACCTCACCAACGGCGAACCCCTCACCGTCGCCATGGTCGGCAGCTCCGCCGCGGGCAAGACCCACCTCCTCGCCGCCATGCTCGGCGAGATCGAACAGGGCGGCCTCGAACCCTACGGACTGACCTGCCTGCCCCTGAACCCCGACTGGCACCGCGAATTCCTCCAGGAGAAGGTCCAACGCCTCCACCAGGGCGAAATGCTCGACGGCACCCACCAGGAACCCTTCGCCGACTTCGCCGACGGACTCCTCGTCACCGGCCACGGAGTGAACCGGCCCGTCCTCTTCTTCGACCTCGCCGGCGAGGACCTCGCCCAGGACAACGAGGTGACCCGCTTCCTCGGCGAGGTCGGCGCGTTCATCTTCGTACTCGACCCGCTGCGCGCACTGCACCTCACCACCCTCGACCCGGTCCGTGCCCGTGTCGGACTGCACCAACGGGACCTGGGGGACGAGGCGTTCACCACCGTCCTCAACCGCATCCCCAGAAACGGCCGGTACGTCGACGCGGCAGCGGCCGTCGCCGTCAACAAGAGCGACCTCGTACGGTTCGACCCCGCCGTCGACCGCTGGCTCAACCGCACCGCCGAACCAGTATTCGACGCCGCGACGGTGCGCGAGGAGAGCCGGGACGCCTACGCTTTCGTACAACACCACGGCAGCCGGGCCTGGTTGAAACCGTTCGACGACTGCGGGCGCTGCACACTGCACTTCGTGGCGGCCACCGGAGGCCAGGAACGGGACTCGGCCTTCCCCAACGGGGTGCGGCCCCGGCGGGTACTGACCCCGCTGCTGTCGATCTTTGCCATGTGCGGGCTGCTGCCCGGCGCTGACCGGGAAGAGGTGGGGGCCTGATGGTCAGGCAGCAAGACGACGAACCGGTCCAGCAGATCGTCTTCCGCTGGGACGCCGGAAACCGCTCCGGCAACACCGGCTTTGGCCCGGTCGCCTGGTCCTGCGACCAGTCGACCGCCCAGGAGATCTTCCGCAGCGTGGCGACCCTGCTGCGCGGCAACTTCAGCCCCACCGACGGACCCGACGCCTCCGCACTGGTCCGGCTCGAACAGCAGCAGGGCCGAGTGATGCTCCTGCGCCGCACCCCGCGCCGCGACCCTGGCGGCCGGCCCGGCGTGCTCTGCCACGCCCTCATCGGCCCCGCACGCGTCCTCGACCCGGAGACCTGCATCGGACTGGGCAACTGGTCCTGGGCACAGGGCCTGGTCGACGGCGGCGAGGCCCGCGGCCAACTGGCCCCCGTCGGCTCCCGGATCCTCATCGAGTCCGCCGTACCCGGCCTCGCCGCCCTCGTCGACGACTTCGACGGCGCCCCACCGGAGGCCGCCCGCCCGCTGATCGCCGCGGTCGCGGAAATACTGCGGCACCCGCAGCGCGGACTCATGCAACTGGACCGCGAGGGCGGACGCAGCGCCTGCCGCACCCTGATGGGCATGTACGGGATCTTCAGCGGCATCCTCCCCGGCTACTGGACCTTCGCGACCCGGGACACCACCGAGTCCAAGATGATCCGGTTCGCCTTCGTGGGACGCTGGCCCGGCTCCACCACCCAGGACGCCCAGCGCAGCCGGGTCGACCCCGAGGAGCGGCTCGGCGACCGCGCCGAAGAACTCGCCACCCACCTCGTCGGCCACTACCTGGCCCGGGTCGGCCAACAGGACCTCATGTACGAGGTGTCCGACGCCCTCGGCCAGGCTGGCCACACCAGCGGGCCGGGCCCCCTGGACGGCCCCCAGCTGCTCCGCGCCGCCGAACGCGCCCTGCACGACCTGAAACCGGTCCCCTCGGCCCGCCAGCGCGCCGAGGAACAGCGGCAGCGGGCGGAGGAGCAGCGCCGCCAGGAGGAGTACGCCCGGCAGCGGGAACGCGCCCGCCAGCAGGAACTGGACCGCGAGCGCGAACGCGAGCACCGCAGGTACCAGGCCCAGGCGCAGACCCAGGCCGAGGCGCAGGAACGGCTGCGCGAACTGGAACGCGAACAGGAACGCCAGCGCAACCTCCGCCGCGAACGCGCCCGCATGGAGGAGTACGAACGCAACCGCGAACGCGAGGAGCGCGGCGACGCGGGCTGGGACCGCGACCGCAGCCAGGACGCCCAGCGCGCCCGGGACGACGCACAGCGCGCACGCGACCTCGACCGGGAGAGGGAACGCGACCCGGACCCGGACCGGGACCGGCGTCTCGACCAAGACCGGGACCGGCGTCCCGACCAGGACCCGGACCGGCGTCCCGACCAGGACCGGCAGCAGGACCGCGACCGGTACACGAGTCCGGACCGCGGGGGCGAGCAGCCGCCGGTGCCGCGGACCGGCCCCCTGCGCGATCCGCGCCTCGAACCGGCCCCCGCCCGGCCCCCTCGGCCGCCCCAGCAGCCGACGGCACATCCGGACACCCCCGCCGCGGCACCCCCCGCCGCCGCGGCACCCGCACCGGCAGCCGCGCCCTACACCCAGGGCCCGTACGCCACCAGCACCTACACCGACCCGCCCTACGGCGAGCCCACCACCTACCCCGACCCCACCACCTACCCCGACCCCACCCGGGCCGAGCAGCCCTCTCCGGAGGAGCCCCGGGCCCAGGAGCCGCCCGCCCTCGCCCCCGGCCACTGGCCCGTGCCCGCGGGCGCCCGGTGGCTGCCCGCGCTGCGCCGCCGCAAGCACTCGCTCACCTTCCCGGACCTGCTGGCCCTGCTGCGCCCGCTCGACGACAGCGCAGACGAGGAGGCGCGGCGCAACGTGGCCGGCTCCCTCGCGGAGACCGGCGACCAGGACCTCCTCATGGCCCTGCGCGAGAAGCTCAGCTTCACGGCCACCACACTCCTGCTCACCCAGGTCACCGAGCGCTGGCAGCACTGGCGCGAGGCCGTCCGGCTCCAGCTCTGCGAGACCGTCCTGGACGCCGGGCTCTTCCTGGACCGCGGCCAGGGGGCCGCCGGAACGTACCCCGGGGACGAGACCAGGGCCGCCAACGCGGTCTCCCTGTACGCGTGGGCGGTCAAGCCGCTGGCCCGTGAGAGCGGGCCGAGCGAGCGGCTGGCGGAACTGCTGCCCGCACTGCGCAGCGGACCGGACGAGGCGGGCCGGACCGCCGTGCGCAAGATCCTGGAGGAGGGGGAACTGCCCGGCCTGCGCGAGGAGGTGTGGCGGGCGGTGCTGACCAGAGGACGCGAGCCGCGCGGCAGCCGCACCGACGGCCCCGGGCGACCACCCCCGGAGGGCGGACCGCCTCCCGCGGCGGTGCGGCCCTCCTTGACCGAGGAGGACCAGGAGCACCCGCAGCACCAGGAGCGCCCGGAACCCGCCGAACCGCCGCCCACCACCGAAACCGCACCCGTCAGGACACCCCCACCCGTCGTGACACCCGTACCTGCCGCGACTTCCGCACCCGCACCCGTCACCACCGAACCCGCCCCCGACGTCGGGTCCGGCGCCACCCGGTCCGCACCCGCCACCGCGTCCACCACCACCGAACCCGGGCCCACCAGCACCGCGCCCGTCACGCCCGCCGCCGCCGGGAACTCCGGCGGCCGTGCGGGCGATCGTCATGAGCGGGACCGGACCCGGGACCGCGAGGACGACCACGCCCGGCGGATCAAGTTCGTCCTGATCATGTTCGGAGTGCTGGCCGTCCTCGTCATCACCCTGCTGGTGCTGATCGCCGTGTCCCTCTGAACCGGCCGCACCCGCGGCCGGCCGCACCGCCCCGAACCGGACCGGCCCTCGCCATCAGCAGGGCGCGGGCCGCCCGTCTCGGGAAGGATGGGGCCCATGGGATTCCACGTCGACTCCGAGACCGGGCGGCTGCGCCGCGTCATCCTCCACCGCCCGGACCTGGAACTGAAACGGCTCACGCCCAGCAACAAGGACGCGCTCCTGTTCGACGACGTGTTGTGGGTGCGCCGGGCCCGGCAGGAACACGACGGATTCGCCGACGTACTGCGCGACCGGGGAGTGGAGGTGCACCTCTTCGGAGACCTGCTCACCGAGGCACTCGAACTCCCCGACGCCCGGAGCCTCGTCCTGGACCGGGTCTTCGACGAGAAGGAGTACGGGCCGCTCGCCACCGACCACCTGCGCGCCGCCTTCGACGAACTGACCAGCGCGGAACTCTGCGAGGCGCTGGTCGGCGGCATGACCAAGCGCGAGTACCTGGAACGCCACCCGGAGCCGACCTCGGTGCGCTTCCACGTCATGGAGCCGGACGACTTCCTGCTCGGTCCGCTGCCCAACCACCTCTTCACCCGGGACACCTCCGCCTGGATCTACGACGGGGTGTCGATCAACGCGATGCGCTGGCCGGCCAGGCAGCGCGAGACCGTGCACTTCGAGGCGATCTACCGGCACCACCCGCTGTTCACCGGCCCGCAGGCGGGCTCCTTCCACACCTGGTCCAAGGGGCAGGGCGACTACCCCTCGACCATCGAGGGCGGCGACGTACTGGTCATCGGGAACGGCGCGGTGCTCATCGGGATGAGCGAGCGGACCACCCCGCAGGCGGTGGAGATGCTGGCCCGGGGGCTGTTCGCGGCCGGTTCGGCGCGGACCATCGTGGCGCTGGACATGCCGAAGCGGCGGGCGTTCATGCACCTGGACACCGTGATGACGATGGTCGACGGCGACACCTTCACCCAGTACGCGGGCCTGGGCATGCTCCGCTCGTACACCATCGAACCCGGCGACGGCGGCAACGAACTCAAGGTCACCGACCACCCGCCGGAGCACATGCACCGTGCCATCGCCGCCGCACTCGGCCTCGATTCGGTACGCGTCCTCACCGCGACGCAGGATGTCCATGCGGCGGAACGGGAACAGTGGGACGACGGCTGCAACGTGCTCGCGGTCGAACCCGGCGTCGTGGTGGCGTACGAAAGGAATGTGACCACCAACACCCACCTGCGGAAACAGGGCATCGAAGTGATCGAGATCAGGGGCAGTGAACTGGGCAGGGGCCGGGGCGGGCCGCGCTGCATGAGCTGCCCGATCGAACGCGAGGCCGTATAAAACCCAAGAGACCCGTATAGTGATGCGCTCTCCCGTATAGGATTCCACTGTGCGCGCAGTGGTGCACCTGTGCAGGCGCACAGCCGTCCGGTCGTCCCCTGGAGCAACACCATGACGTCACCACTCCCCGATCTCACAGGCCGCCACTTCCTCAAGGAGCTGGACTTCACCGCCGAGGAGTTCCGCGGCCTCGTCGACCTGGCCGCCGAACTCAAGGCCGCCAAGAAGTCCGGCACCGAGGTGCAGCGGCTGCGCAGCAGGAACATCGCGCTGATCTTCGAGAAGACGTCCACCCGCACCCGCTGCGCCTTCGAGGTCGCCGCGGCCGACCAGGGGGCCTCCACCACCTACCTCGACCCCTCCGGATCCCAGCTCGGCCACAAGGAGTCCGCCAAGGACACCGCCCGCGTCCTGGGCCGCATGTACGACGCCATCGAGTACCGCGGCGACGCCCAGGCCACCGTCGAGGAACTCGCCGCACACGCCGGAGTCCCCGTCCTCAACGGACTCACCGACGACTGGCACCCCACCCAGATGCTCGCCGACGTGCTCACCATGACCGAGCACGCCCCCGGCAAGCCCCTGGAACGCATCGCCTTCGCCTACCTCGGCGACGCCCGCTTCAACATGGGCAACTCCTACCTCGTCACCGGCGCCCTCCTGGGCATGGACGTCCGGATCGTCGCCCCCCGCGCCTACTGGCCCGCCGAGAGCGTCGTCACCGAGGCCCGCAGGCTCGCCGAGCACAGCGGCGCCCGCATCACCCTCACCGAAGAGGTCCCCGAAGGCGTCCGGGACGCCGACTTCGTCGTCACCGACGTCTGGGTGTCCATGGGGGAGCCCAAGGAGGTCTGGGCACAGCGCATCGAGGCCCTCGCCCCCTACGCCGTGACCACCGACGTGCTGCGCGCCACCGGCAACCCGGACGTGAAGTTCCTGCACTGCCTGCCCGCCTTCCACGACCTCGGCACCGGGATCGGCCGCGAGATCCACGAGCAGTACGGACTCACCTCGCTCGAAGTCACCGACGAGGTCTTCGAATCCGCGCACTCCGTCGTCTTCGACGAGGCGGAGAACCGGCTGCACACCATCAAGGCCGTACTCGTCGCGACGATGGCCGGACCGCAGACGTAACGACCCGGGCTGCATAGCAATGCATCCAATTGGGTGAATATGCAGTGTGGTGGTTACTATGGCACCGCTTGAGGGGGTTCGAGCTCCAAGACTCGGACCCCCTTCGCTTTGCGTACGTCATGCACCAGAGATGAGAACCACCCCATGCCGACCCTCCAGCGCATCAAGTCGCCCGACCTCCTCGTCGCCGAATCCGGCGCCGACCTCGAGGGCCACGGCCTGAAGCGCACCATGGGGCTCTTCCAGCTCGTGTGCTTCGGCGTCGGCGCCATCGTCGGCACCGGCATCTTCGTCGGCCTCTCCGACAGCGTCGCCGAAGCCGGACCCGCCGTCGTCGTCTCCTTCGTGCTCGCCGCGATCACCTGCATCTTCACCGCCTTCTCCTTCGCGGAACTCGGCGGCGCCATCCCCGTCTCCGGCAGCTCCTACTCCTTCGCCTACGCCACCCTCGGCGAACGCATCGCCTTCCTCGTCGGCTGGTGCCTCCTGCTGGAGTACGGCGTCTCCGTCTCCGCCGTCTCCGTCGGCTGGGGCCAGTACCTCAACGAACTCCTCGGCAGCCTCATCGGCTGGCAACTGCCCGCCGCCCTCTCCAACCCGCCCGGCGACGGCGGCATCGTCAACATCCCGGCCGTCGTCGTGATGCTGCTCGCCGCACTGCTCCTCGTCCGCGGCATCCGCGAGAGCGCCCGCGCCACCGCCGTCATGGCCGTGGTGAAGATCGCCGTACTGATCCTCTTCTGCGCCATCGCCTTCACCGCGTTCAACTCCGACAACCTCTCGCCGTTCGCCGCCCACGGCCTGATGGGCGTCACCTCCGGAGCCTCGGTCGCGTTCTTCTCGTACATCGGCTTCGACGCCATCACCACCGCCGGCGAAGAGGTCAAGAACCCGCGCAGGAACATCCCCCTCGCGATCATGATCTGCATCGGCGTGGTCACCCTGCTCTACTGCCTGGTCGCCGTCGCCGCCATCGGCGCGATGTCCGCCGACGAGGTCGCCTCCAAGCCCGCCGCGCTCTCCCTGATCGTCAACCAGGTCACCGACTCCACCCTCGGCGGCGGCATCATCGCCTTCGGCGCGGTCGTCGCCATCGCCTCCGTCGTCCTGGCCGTCATGTACGGACAGACCCGCATCCTCATGTCGATGTCCCGCGACGGACTCATCCCGCGCGTCTTCGAACGGATCTCGCCCCGGACCTCGACCCCCGTCGCCAACACCTGGATCGTCGCCTGCCTCTTCGCGATCCCCGCGGCCGTCGTCCCGCTCGACGTCGTCATGAACCTCACCACCATCGGCACCCTCGCCATCATGGCCGTCGTCAACATCGCCGTCATCGCGCTGCGCCGCCGCAACCCCGACCTCCAGCGGTCCTTCCGGGTGCCCCTGTTCCCCGTACTGCCGGTGCTCGGCGTGATCTTCTGCCTGTACCTGATCTACGGAACCGGCTGGCGGACCTGGCTCCAGTTCGGCGCGTTCCTCGTCGTCGGAGCAGTGGTCTACGCGCTCTACGGCCGCCGGCACTCCCGACTGGGCGCCACCACCCGGTGACGCGGCGGCTCAGCCGTCCGTACGCGCCGGAAGCGTGAACCACACCGCCTTGCCCGTCGGCGTCAACCGGTGCCCGCAGGCCGAACTCAGCGTACGGATCAACAGCAGACCCCGGCCGTGCTCCTGCCACGGATCAGGACACTCGTCCCCGTCCGCGGACTCCAGATCGCCCGGCGGCTCGGGATCACCGTCGTGCACCTCGACCTGGCAGCCCGACGGCAACAGCTCCACCACCAGCTCGATGGGGGTGGAGCTGTCCGCGTGCTCCACCGCGTTCGCCACCAGCTCCGCGGTCAGCAGCTCGGCCGTGTCGCAGTCCGCCGACGGAGCCTCCAGATCCGCCAGCGCCGTACGCACCAGAGCGCGCGCCAAGGGCACCGCGTACGGCGAATGCGGCAGTTCGATACGCCAGGAGGCGGGGCCGGATACAGAGTGCACGGCGGAGTCCCATCGGGCAGCAGAAGTTCTGCAGTCCACCGTACGAAGCGCAGGGACATTCCCCCAGGGCCGCAGGCCAGGACACCACGGGACTTGTGACACAGCACACGGGGACCAAGGACGTGGTGTGCGCCACAAGGTGCGCCACGGAACCCGGCGGACGGGAGCGCCGCGGGGCCCGGCAGGTGCACGGCGGTACGGGGGAGACCGTACGGGGCCCGTGATGCCGGGCCGCTCCCCGGGCCGCGGCACAGCAGATATCGCGCACTCGTGACGGAAGTCACGGACCGGTGATAGCTTCGAAGGGACCCCACGGGACCACCTCGACGGGACCGCAAGGGACCGCCACCGAAGGAGGCCGCCCCATGAGCCCGTTCCTCAGCTCCGCCCAGCGCACCGAGAAATGGCGGCACCTGCGGCTGACCCTGGACGACGGCGTCGCGACCGTCACCCTGGCCCGGCCCGAGAAGCTCAACGCCCTCACCTTCGGCGCGTACGCGGACCTGCGCGACCTCCTCGCCGAACTGTCCAGGGAACGCTCGGTGCGCGCCCTGGTGCTCGCGGGGGAGGGGCGCGGCTTCTGCTCCGGCGGCGACGTGGACGAGATCATCGGCGCCACCCTCGGCATGAACACCGCCGACCTCCTCGACTTCAACCGGATGACCGGACAGGTCGTGCGCGCACTGCGCGAATGCCCCTTCCCGGTGATCGCGGCCCTGCACGGGGTGGCCGCCGGGGCCGGCGCGGTCCTCGCGCTCGCCGCCGACTTCCGGATCGCCGACCCGTCCGCCCGGTTCGCCTTCCTCTTCACCAAGGTCGGACTGTCCGGCGGCGACATGGGCGCCGCCTACCTGCTGCCCCGGGTCGTCGGCCTCGGCCACGCCACCCGGCTGCTGATGCTCGGCGAACCGGTCCGCGCCCCCGAGGCCGAGCGGATCGGCCTGCTCAGCGAACTCACCGACGAGGGCCAGGCCGACGCCCGCGCCACCGCCCTCGCCCACCGCCTCGCCGAAGGCCCGGCCCTCGCACACGCCCAGACCAAGGCCCTCCTCACCGCCGAACTCGACATGCCGCTGGCCGCCTCCGTCGAACTCGACGCCGCCACCCAGGCCCTGCTCATGAACGGCGAGGACTACGCCGAGTTCCACGCGGCCTTCACGGAGAAGCGGCCGCCGAAGTGGCGGGGGCGCTGACCATGACGCACTCCCCGGGGGGCCCTCCCCCCTCCCCCTCCCACCCACCCCTCCCCACCCCCACCCCCTCGTCCCCGGCCCTGCCGCTGCGCGTCGCCGTCATCGGCGGCGGGCCCGGCGGGCTGTACGCGGCGGCCCTGCTCAAGCGCCTCGGCCCGGACCGCGAGGTCACCGTCTGGGAGCGCGGCGCACCCGAGGACACCTTCGGCTTCGGCGTCGTCCTCTCCGACGAGACCCTGGGCGGCATCGAGCACGCCGACCCCGAGGTCTACCGGGCGCTGACCGCCGAGTTCGTCCGCTGGGACGACATCGACGTCGTGCACCGGGCACGGCGCCTCACCTCCGGCGGCCACGGCTTCGCCGCCCTCGGCCGCCGCAGGCTCCTGGAGATCCTGCACGCCCGCTGCCGCGCCCTCGGCGTCACCCTGCACGTGCGGACCGAGGCCCCGGCCGCCGCCGAACTCGCCGCCACCCACGACCTGGTGGTCGCCGCCGACGGAGTGCACAGCCTCACCCGGCAGGCACACGCCGACGTCTTCCGTCCCCGCATCACCTCCCACCGCTGCCGGTACATCTGGCTCGCCGCCGACTTCGCCTTCGACGCCTTCCGCTTCGAGATCGCCGAGACCGAGCACGGAGTGATGCAGCTCCACGGCTATCCCTACGCGAAGGACCCCGCCACCGGGGAGGGCTCCTCCACCGTCATCGTCGAGATGCGCGAGGAGGTCTGGCGGGCCGCCGGCCTCGACACCTGCGACGAGACCGAGTCCACCGAACGCTGCGCCAAGATCTTCACCGACGCCCTCGGCGGCCGTCCCCTGCGCGGCAACAACTCCTCCTGGATCGCCTTCCGCACCGTCGTCAACGACCACTGGTCGCACGGCAACACCGTCCTGCTCGGCGACGCCGCCCACACCGCCCACTTCTCCATCGGCTCCGGCACCAAGCTCGCCGTCGAGGACGCCCTCGCCCTGGCCGCCTGCATCGAGGAACAGCCCGACCTGTACACCGCCCTCGCCGCCTACGAGAGCGAACGCCGCCCGGTCGTCGAGTCCACCCAGCGCGCCGCCGCCGCCAGCCTCCGCTGGTTCGAGGACCTGGCCGGCTACCTCGACCAGCCGCCCCGCCAGTTCGCCTTCAACCTCCTCACCCGCAGCCGCCGCGTCACCCACGACAACCTGCGGCTGCGCGACAGCGACTTCACCTCCGCCATCGAGAAGGACTTCGGCTGCCCCTCGCCCGACACGCCCCCGATGTTCACCCCCTTCCAGCTGCGCGGTCTCACCCTGCGCAACCGTGTCGTCGTCTCACCCATGGACATGTACTCCGCCGACAACGGCGTCCCCGGCGACTTCCACCTCGTCCACCTCGGGGCCCGCGCCCTGGGCGGCGCCGGCCTGGTCATGACCGAGATGGTCTGCGTGAGCCCCGAGGGCCGCATCACCCCCGGCTGCGCCGGCCTCTACACCCCCGAACAGGCCGCCGCCTGGCGGCGGATCACCGACTTCGTCCACCGGCAGTCCCCGGGCACCGCCATCGGAGTCCAGCTCGGCCACTCCGGCCGCAAGGGCTCCACCAAACTGATGTGGGAGGGCATTGACCAACCCCTCGACGACGCCAACTGGCCACTGGTGGCCCCCTCACCGCTGCCCTACCGGCCCGGCGTCAACCAGACCCCCGCCCAGCTCGACCGCTCGGGACTGATCGAGGTCCGCGAACAGTTCGCGGCCTCCGCCTGGCGCGCCGCCCGCTGCGGCTTCGACCTCCTCGAACTCCACTGCGCCCACGGCTATCTGCTCTCCGAATTCCTCTCCCCCCTCACCAACCGGCGCACCGACGCCTACGGCGGGTCCCTCGCCCGCCGCCTCCGCTTCCCCCTTGAGGTCTTCGACGCCGTCCGCGGCATCTGGCCCGACGACAAACCGATGACCGTCCGCATCTCCGCCACCGACTGGGCCGACGGCGGCACCACCGAGGAGGACGCCGTCGAGATCGCCCGCGCCTTCGCCGCCCACGGCGCCGACGCCATCGACGTATCCACCGGCCAGGTCGTCGCCGACGAGGCCCCCGAGTTCGGCCGCTCCTACCAGACCCCGTACGCCGACCGGATCCGCAACTCCCTCGGCGTCCCGGTCATCGCCGTGGGCGCGATCTCCTCCTGGGACGACGTCAACTCCCTCCTCCTCGCCGGACGGGCCGACCTCTGCGCCCTGGCCCGCCCCCACCTCTACGACCCGCACTGGACCCTGCACGCCGCCGCCGAACAGAACTACGCGGGCCCCGGCGCCCCCTGGCCCCTGCCGTACCGGGCGGGCAGCCGCCGCCCGCCCACCGGCCGCACCGACGGCCCCAAACCCCGGCTCTCCCTGGGACCCGCGTAGCGGCGGTGGTGTCCCGCGCCGTCACCGGGCGCACCGGTCCTGGCCCGCGGGACCGGTGCGGTCAGGGCGCCGCGAGCACCACCCGGTCCGCGACCTGCCGGTACCCGATCCGCCCGTACAGGGCGTTGCTGGTCGGGTTGGCCAGATCGGTGAAGAGCAGCACCTCCGCCGCCCCCGCCTCCCGGACGGCCGCGCTCACCGCTGCCGTCGCCGCGCCCCCGTACCCCCGGCCCCGCTGCTCGGGAGGGGTGTACACGGGGCCCACGCGCACCGCGCCCGCCGCGGGCCTGCCCGCACCGGCCATCGAGACCGGCACCCCCTCGGGGCCCACCCACAGGGTCAGCCCGCCGTGCGCCAGCCGGTCGTCCACGGCCGCCCCGGTGTCCACCGCCCGCATCCCGGTGTCCCGGCCGAAGGCCTCGTACCACGCGATCAGCAGCGCACGGTCGCCTGCTCCGGCCGTACGGGCGTGGCCGGCCGGGGCGGGCGAAGGGGGTATCAACTCACCCAGGCGGTAGAGGCGTTGGCGCATCTCCGTGCGGTGGGCCGGCCATTGCGCGGCCAGCGTCTCGGCGCTGCTCCGGTCGGCATTGACCGCGCTCACGCCGAACTTCTCGCAGGCGCGGGCCAACGGAGCCAGGGACTCGGCGGGGACGGTCCCCACCAGCAGGGGATGCGGCGGGGTCCACACCACCGCGCCCCGCACGGTGCCGTCGGCCGCGTGCCACCAGCCGAAGAGCGGTGGGCGGTCGCCGAAGGCCAGCGGGCCGCGTCTGCGCAGGGTCGCGGCGACCGTGAGCAGTTGGGTGTTCTCCGCGGGGCGGGCGGCCACCGACGGCTCGGCCACCTGCCCGTACGTGTCGAGGTTCTCGCTGAAGGTCCAGGTCATGCCTCATCATGCGCGGCGGGCCGGGGACGGTGCGGAGGGTTTTCCACAGGGGCGGGCTGCGGTCGTACAAATGCGGCGCCGAGATCGCGCAGCCTGCGGTGCAGCTCCGCGAAGACCTCGGCGGAGCGGGCGCCGGGCCAGTCCGGGGGCAGGAGTTCGGGAGGCAGGCCCGGGTCGGCGTAGGGGAGGTGCCGCCAGGAGTCCAGCGTCAGGAGATAGTCCCGGTAGGCGCGCTCGGCCACGGCCTGGTCCTCGGTGCCGGTGTCTGCTGCCGCCCGGTCCTCGGCGTGATCCTGCCAGTACCGCAGCACCGGTTCGTGCCGCTTCAGGAAGTCGTCGTGCAGCCGGGCTATCGCCCCCAGGTCCCACCAGCGGGCGACCGCGTCCGCCGTCGCGGCGAAGCCCAGGTGCTCGCCGCGGAACAGGTCGACGTACTCAGTCAGTTGAAGCCGGTCCAGGGTGTGCCGGGTCTCCTCGTGGAGACCGCCGGGCGCGATCCACACCCCCGGGGCGGCCGTTCCGAAGCCGAGGCGGGCGAGCCGGGAGCGCAGTACGTGCCGCTTGGCGCGCTCCGCCTCCGGCACCGAGAACACCGCCAGCACCCAGCCGTCCGACAGGCGGGGCTCGGCGCGTGCGTAGATGCGCCGGTCGCCGTCGTCGAGGAGCTGGCGGGCGTCGTCCGACAGGGTGTACCCGGCCGCGCCCCGGGCCGTACGGGCTGGGGCGAGCAGGCCGCGCCGCTTCAGCCGCGACACCGCCGAGCGCACCGACGGCGCGTCCACGCCGACCGCGGCGAGCAGCCGGATGAGCGAGGCGATCGGCATCGGTGCGCCGACCGCCTCGCCACGCCCGTAGGCCCCGTACAGCGTGATGATCAAGGAGCGAGGAGTGTGCAGGTCAGCCACGTGATCACTGTACGTTCCCGGGATCACCCGGGCTTCCCCGACCGGGGAATTCCCGCCGCCCCTCAGACTGCCCCGGAGCACCCGGAGCACCCGGAGCACCCGGAGCACCCGGAGCACCCGGAGCACCCGGAGCACCCGGAGCACCCGGAGCACCCGGAGCACCCGGAG
>NZ_JBIAMU010000008.1:97819-146290 GCF_042874215.1 Streptomyces sp. NPDC004111 | reverse complement strand
CACCCGGAGCACCCGGAGCACCCGGAGCACCCGGAGCACCCGGAGCACCCGGAGCACCCGGAGCACCCGGAGCACCCGGAGCACCCGGAGCACCCGGCGGCGCCGTCTCCGGTGCGCCGCGCAGCCTGAAGCGCTGGAGCTTGCCCGTGGGGGTGCGGGGCAGCGCCTCCAGGAAGACGATCTCGCGCGGGCACTTGTACGGCACCAGCTCCGCCTTCACGAAGTCCCGCAGCAGTGCCGTCGTCGCCTCGGTCCGCGGCACTCCCTCGCGCAGCACCACGTACGCGGTGACGACCTGTCCGCGGACCTCGTCGTCGCGGCCCACCACCGCCGCCTCCAGCACGTCCGGGTGGTGCAGCAGGACGTCCTCGACCTCGGGGCCCGCGATGTTGTAACCGGCCGAGATGATCATGTCGTCCGCGCGGGCGACGTAGCGGAAGTAGCCCTCCGCGTCGCGCACGTAGGTGTCCCCGGTGATGTTCCAGCCGTCGCGCACGTACACCTCCTGGCGCGGATCGGCCAGGTAGCGGCAGCCCACCGGGCCCTGTACGGCCAGCAGTCCCGGTTCGCCGTCGGGGACCTCGGCGCCCGCCGCGTCCACCACGCGCGCCCGCCAGCCGGGCACCGGGCGGCCGGTGGTGCCGGGACGGATGTCGTCGTCGGCGGCGGAGATGAAGATGTGCAGGAGTTCGGTGGCGCCGATGCCGTTGATGATGCGCAGCCCGGTGCGTTCCTGCCAGGCCTGCCAGGTGGCGGCCGGCAGGTTCTCGCCCGCGGACACGCAGCGGCGCAGCGCGCTCAGGTCGTACGCGGTCGGCGAGTTCAGCTCGTCGAGCATCAGCCGGTAGGCGGTCGGGGCGGTGAACACCACCGACACCTGGTGCTCGGCCAGCGCGGGCAGCAGCTGTTTGGGCCCGGCCTGTTCGAGGAGCAGGGCGGAGGCGCCCACCCGCAGCGGGAAGATCACCAGACCGCCGAGGCCGAAGGTGAAACCGAGCGGCGGACTGCCCGTGAACACGTCGTCCGGCTCCGGTCGCAGCACGTGCCGGGAGAAGGTGTCGGCGATGGCCAGCACGTCCCGGTGGAAGTGCATGCACCCCTTGGGGCGGCCGGTCGTCCCCGAGGTGAAGGCGATCAGCGCGACGTCGTCGCACGCCGTGTCCACCGCCTCGTACCGGGTCGGTTTGATGGCCGCCCGCCGCACCAGGTCGTCGGGGGCGTCCCCGCCGAACGCGGTCAGCCGCAGCCCCGGCACCTCCGCCTTCACCAGGTCGTCCACGGTCCGCACGTCGCACAGGGCGTGGCTCACCCGCGCGATGTCGCAGACGACCGCCAGCTCGGCGGGCCGCTGCTGGGCCAGTACGGTCACCGCGACCGCGCCCGCCTTCATCACGGCGAACCAGCACGCCACCAGCCAGGGTGTGGCCGGGCCGCGCAGCAGGACGCGGTTTCCGGGCACCACCCCCAGGTCCTGGGTCAGTACGTGCGCGATCTGGTCTGCGTGGTCGCGCAGCTCGCCGTACGACCAGATCTCGCCGGAGAGGGTGCGCAGGGCGGGCCGGTCGGCGCGGAAGTCCTGGAGGGTGCGGTCCAGCAGTTCCACCGCGCAGTTGAGCCGGGCGGGGTAGCGCAGCTCCGGCAGCTCGAAGAGGAGGTCGGGCCACTGCCCGGCGGGCGGCAGATGGTCGCGCGGGAAGGTGTCGGTGTGGGCCGACGGGTGCAGGTCCATGGCCATGTCGGGTTGGCCCCCTTGCAGCGAGCAGTCCGGGATGCGACTGACGGTCTGACGGGTGGGTGATCCGGCCGTGCGGTGTGCGCTGTCGTGCCGGTGCCTCAGTGCTCGCGCTCGCGCGCTCGTTCTTCAGTGCCGGTGCTTCCGAGCGTATCGTGATGGTGACGACAGTCAACGCTCCGCGATAACACGCGCGACGAGAGGGGCCACCGTTGCCCGGATTCACACTGGAGCCGGAACAGCTGACGTGGTGCGGGGAACTGCGCACCCTGGCCCGGGAGCGGCTGGTGCCGCTGGCGGAGAAGGGGGAGCCCGGACAGCTCAACCGTCCGCTGGTCGCCGAACTCGGCGGGCTCGGTCTGCTGGAGAGGCTGTTCACCTCCGGGGCGCTCGATCTGTGCCTGATGCGCGAGTCGCTCGCGCACGGCTGTACGGAGGCGGAGACCGCGCTCGCGCTCCAGGGGCTCGGCGCCTCCCCGGTCGCCCGCGCGGGCACCGAGGAGCAGCGCGCCCGCTGGCTGCCCGGGGTGCGGGAGGGCCGCACCGTCGCCGGATTCGCCCTCAGTGAGCGGGCCGCGGGTTCGGACGCCGCTGCTCTGACCCTACGGGCCGAACCCGTGGCGGGCGACCGGAGCGACGCCGGGGGCTGGCGGCTGAGCGGCGAGAAGTGCTGGATCTCCAACGCCCCGTACGCCGACTTCTACACCGTCTTCGCCCGTACGACGCAGGGCGCGGGCGCGCGCGGCATCACCGCGTTCCTGGTGCCCGCGGACCGGCCGGGGCTGACCGGCAGCGCCCTCGACATGCTCTCCCCGCACCCCCTCGGCAGCCTCGCCTTCGACGGGGTGCACGTCACGCGGGCGGACGTCATCGGCGCACCGGACCGGGGCTTCCGGGTCGCCATGGACACCCTCAACCTGTTCCGCCCGAGCGTGGGCGCCTTCGCCGTGGGCATGGCGCAGGCCGCGCTGGACGCGACGCTGGAGCACACCTCGGCACGGACCGCGTTCGGCGGGCCGCTGAAGGACCTCCAGTCGGTGGCGCACCAGGTCGCCGAGATGGCCACCCGCACGGAGGCGGCCCGGCTGCTCGTCTACGCGGCGGCGTCCGCGTACGACAGGAACGAACCGCAGGTGCCCAGGAGTTCCGCCATGGCGAAACTCTTCGCCACCGAGACCGCCCAGTTCGTCGTCGACGCGGCCGTCCAGCTGCACGGGGCCCGTGCCCTCCAGCGCGGCCACCTCCTCGAACACCTCTACCGGGAGGTGCGTGCCCCGCGCATCTACGAGGGTGCGACCGAGGTCCAGCGCACGATCATCGCCAAGGAGCTGTACGCCCGATGACCCTCCAGCGCCACAACCCCGCGGAACTCTCCCCGCCCACCGGCTTCTCGCACGCCGTCAGCGTCGCCGCCACCGGCTCCCGGCTGGTCTTCCTCGCCGGGCAGACCGCCCTCGACGGGGACGGGAAGGTGGTCGGCGAGACCCTGCCCGAGCAGTTCGAGACCGCCCTGAGCAATCTGCTCGCCGCGCTCGCCGACGCGGGCGGCACCCCCGACAGCCTCGCCCGGGTCACGGTGTACGCCACCGATGTCGCCGACTACCGCGAGCACGCCCCCGAACTGGGCCGCGTCTGGCGCCGGTTGGCGGGGCGCGACTACCCCGCGATGGCCGTCGTGGGCGTGGTGCGGCTGTGGGACACCCAGGCACTCGTGGAGCTGGACGGAATCGCCGTGCTCTGAGGGACGGTTGTGGATCAGGGTGCCCAGGCACCCTTGGCAGCCCATGTGTTGTGTGACATATTACTGCCGTGTTCACGAGACGCCTCTTTGACGTGGTCGTCGTCGGTGCCGGAATGGTCGGCGCCGCCTGCGCCTTCTACGCCGCCCGCTCCGGGCTCTCCGTCGCCGTGGTCGACCGGGGCCCGGTGGCCGGCGGCACCACCGGGGCCGGCGAAGGCAACCTGCTCGTCTCCGACAAGGAACCGGGCCCCGAACTCGAACTCGCGCTGCTGTCCACGAGACTGTGGCGCGAGCTCGCCGAGGAGTTCCCCGGGGCCTTCGAGTACGAGGCGAAGGGCGGACTCGTCGTCGCGGCGCGGGAGAGCGGCCTCAAGGCGCTGCGTGCCTTCGCCGCCGCACAGGCCGGGGCGGGCGTGCGGTGCGAGGAGGCCGACCGCCTCGCCGACCTCGAACCCCATCTCTCCCCGGACCTCGCCGGCGGCATCCACTACCCCCAGGACTCCCAGGTCCAGCCCGCGCTGGCCGCCGCCCACCTGCTGAAGGCCTCGGGAGCCACGCTCCACCTGGGCACGGAGGTGGTGGGCGTGCTGCGCGGCGCGGACGGTTCGGTACGCGGCGTCCGCACCCCGCACGGCGACATCCCCGCGGGCGCCGTGGTCAACGCCGCGGGCACCTGGGGCGGACAGTTGGCGCAACTCGCCTCCGTCACCCTGCCCGTCCTCCCCAGAAGGGGATTCGTGCTGGTCACCGAGCCGCTGCCGCGCATCGTCCGACGCAAGGTGTACGCGGCCGACTACGTCGCCGACGTGGCGAGCGGCTCGGCTGCCCTCCAGACCTCCGCGGTGGTGGAGGGCACCGCCGCCGGGCCGGTGCTGATCGGGGCGAGCCGCGAACGGGTCGGATTCGACCGCTCCCTGTCGGTCGAGGTGCTTCAGCGGCTGGCGCGACAGGCGGGAGAGCTGTTCCCCGTGCTGCGGGGGGTGCGGGTGATGCGGACGTACCACGGCTTCCGGCCGTACCTGCCGGACCACCTCCCCGCGATCGGCCCGGACACACGGGCACCCGGACTCTGGCACGCCTGCGGACACGAGGGCGCGGGAGTCGGGCTCGCCCCGGTGACGGGGGCGCTGATCGCGGCGGGACTGGTGGGACGGCTGGGGGAGTGGGGGAAAACGGGGGACGCGGGGGCACCTGCTGCACCCGGCGGGAGCCCGGCCACGAATCCGGCCGGGCGCCGCACAACGGCCGAGCACGTGATTCGGGAGGGGGCTCCGGCCCCGGCCGAGCGCGGGATTCGGGAGGGGAGCCCGATGCCGGTCGAGCACCCGATCCGGGAAGGGAGCCCGACCCCGGCAGCGGCCCCGGCTTCGGTCAGGGCCCCGGCCCCGGTCGTGTCCCCGGACCTCGCTTCGGCCCTCGCCGCGCTCGACCTCGGGCCGTTCCGGCCGGAACGGTTCGGTGCGGGCGACGGCGGGGGAGACGGAACCGGCCCCGGGACTGCGGCCGGGGCCCGGTGAGGAGCGGAGGGCCGCCGCCGACCGGCCCGCCGCACCTCTGCTCCCGCCGCACTCGACCCTCCGCACCCGCAACACCCCGCACCTCCGCTCCAGCACCCGCACCCGCGACACTCGACCCTCTGCACCTCCGCTCCCGCAGCACCCGACACCCGACCCCCGACGCCCCACCCCGCCCACGCTCTCGCCCCACCCCGCCCACGCCCCACCGGGCCCAACGCCCCCACCCCTACGCCCGACAGGAGTGCACCCGTGTTCCGTGCCCGACGTGGGTCCCGTACGCCACAGGCGCTGACCGGGGCCGACCCCGTCGAACCCTTCGAGATCACCCTCGACGGGAAGCCGATTGCGGCGCTGCCCGGACAGAGCGTCGCCGCCGCGCTGTGGGCGGCCGGAGTGCTGTCGTGGCGGACCACCCGCCAGGGCGACCGGCCGCGCGGCGCGTTCTGCGGGATCGGGTCGTGCTTCGACTGCCTGGCGACCGTCAACTCCACCGCCAACCAGCGCGCCTGCCTGGTCCCGGCCCGGCCGGGCGACGCGGTGACCACCCAGGAAGGGAACGGCCGTGGTGACCTCGCCGTCTGACGACACCCGCTACGACCTCGCCGTCGTCGGCGCAGGCCCCGCCGGGCTCGCCGCCGCCGTCACCGCCGCCGAACTCGGCCTGAGCGTCGCCCTCGTGGACTCCGCCGCACAGACCGGCGGACAGTTCTACCGGCATCCCGCCCCCGGCCTGCGGGCCCGCAGGCCGCAGGCGCTGCACCACGCGTGGTCCGCGTACACGGGACGCGCCGCCAGGCTCGCCGCGCAGATCGCGGCCGGCCGGGTGCGCCACCTCGCCGAGCACCACGTGTGGGCGGTGACCGGCGAGGCGGGCCAGTGGCAGGTGCGGGCGGTGCGCGGGCCGGACGGCGGCGGGCGGCAGGCGACCGTGCGGGCGGCCAAGGTGCTGCTCGCCACCGGGTCGTACGAGCGCCAACTGCCCTTCCCCGGCTGGACGCTGCCCGGTGTCGTCGGGGCGGGCGGGGCGCAGGCCATGCTCAAGGCGGGGCTGGTGCTGCCCGGCCGGCGGATCGTGGTCGCCGGGAGCGGGCCGCTGCTGCTCGCGGTGGCCGGATCGCTCGCCGCCGCCGGTGCCACCGTGCCCGTCGTCGTCGAGGCGAGCGGCTACACCGGCTACGCCCGCACCCCCGGCGCGCTCGCGGCCAACCCCGGCAAGCTGGCCGAGGGCGCCGTGCACGCCGCCGCGCTCGTCCGGCACGGCATCCGCGTCCGCACCCGCAGCGCCGTCACGGCGGTGCACGGCGGCGACCGCGTCGAGGCGGTGACCGTACGGCCGCTCGACGCCCAGTGGCGCCCGCTGCCGGGACGACCCGGGGTGCGCATCCCCTGCGACGCGCTGGCCGTCGGCCACGGACTCGTCCCGCAGATCGAACTGGCCACCGGACTGGGCTGCGCCACCCGGCGCACCGCGGACGGCAGCCACGCCCTCGTCGTCGACCGGTACCAGCGCACCACCGTCCCCGGCGTCTGGACGGCGGGCGAGACCGCGGGCGTCGGCGGGGCCGAACTCGCCCTGCTGGAAGGGGAACTGGCCGCCCGGGACATCGCTGGGGACATCGCCGGGGACGGCGGCGCCCGGCGGCGGACCGGCGGTCTCCCGGCCCGCCGCCGCGACCGGCTGCGGCGGTTCGCCGACGCCATGGCCGCCGCACACGCCCCCGGCCCGCACTGGCGGGACTGGCTGCGCCCCGACACCGACGTGTGCCGGTGCGAGGAGGTCACCGCCGGACAGATCCGCGAGGCCGTCGACGACCTCGGTGCCCGCGACACCCGTACCGTCAAACTCCTCACCCGGGCCGGAATGGGCTGGTGCCAGGGGCGGATGTGCGGTCCCGCCGTCGCCCGGCTCGCGGCGTCCGCCGAAGGCGGCGGCACGGCCGGCGACGCTCCCGACCGGCGCCCCCTCGCCTGCCCGCTCACCCTCGGCGAACTGGCCGACGGCTGAGCGGCACCGGCCGGGGCCGCACCGCTCCCGCGAACCGACTTGTGCGTACAAGCGAGTTGACGGGAACGCGCCCTTGCCGGACCCGCACACCCTTCAATAAAATGTCACACACTACTTGAGGAGTCGTTGTATGAACACCGCACACACCCCTTCCCCCGCCCCCGCCCGCCCGCGCCCCTGGCACGGCATCATGGTCGCCACCACCCTGCCCTTCCGCGACGACCTCTCCGTGGACTACGACGCCTACGCCGCCCAGGTGGCCCGGCTCGTCGAAGCAGGCTGCGACGGTGTCGTGCCCAACGGGTCCCTCGGCGAGTACCAGACCCTCACCGACGACGAACGCGACCGGGTGGTGCGTACCGCCGTCGAGGTGGCCGGCGGGGACCGGGTCATGCCCGGTGTCGCCGCGTACGGCAGCGCCGAGTCGCGCCGCTGGGCCGAGCAGGCGGCCGACGCGGGCGCCGGTTCCGTCCTGCTGCTGCCGCCCAACGCCTTCCGCGCGGACGCCGCCTCGGTGCGCGAGCACTACGCCGAGGTCGCGCGCGCCGGCGTCCCCGTCGTCGCGTACAACAACCCCTTCGACACCAAGGTCGACCTCACCCCCGAACTGCTCGCCGCCCTGCACGCCGACGGCAGCATCGTCGCCGTCAAGGAGTTCAGCGGCGACGTCCGCCGGGCCTACGAGATCGCCGAACTCGCCCCGGAGCTGGACCTGCTGATCGGCGCCGACGACGTCCTGCTGGAGCTCGCGCTCGCCGGGGCGGTCGGCTGGATCGCCGGATACCCCAACGCGCTGCCCGACTCCTGCGTCGCCCTCTACCGGGCCGCCGTCGCGCACGACCTGGACACCGCCCTGCCCCTGTACCGCACGCTGCACCCGCTGCTGCGGTGGGACTCCAAGACCGAGTTCGTGCAGGCCATCAAGCTCTCCACGGACCTGGCCGGACACTACGGCGGACCGGTCAGGCCGCCGCGCTTCCCGCTGCCCGCCGCCGACGAGGCAGCCGTGCGGGCCGCCACCGAGAAGCTCATCGCCGACGGCCACCACTGACCCGTACACCCCCCCCGTTCCACACCCGCCCCTCCCGCACCCACCCGTCAGTCAGGAGACCACGTTGCGCACCCGGCACGTCTTCCACGCCGTCGACTCCCACACCGAGGGCATGCCCACCCGGGTCGTCACCGGCGGCATCGGCACCATCCCCGGCGCCACCATGGCCGAGCGGCGGCTGCACTTCGCGGCCCACCGCGACCAGGTGCGCAACCTCCTGATGAACGAGCCGCGCGGCCACGCGGCCATGAGCGGCGCCGTCCTCCAGCCGCCGACCCGCCCCGACGCCGACTACGGCGTCCTGTTTATCGAGGTCTCCGGCTACCTCCCCATGTGCGGCCACGGCACCATCGGCGTCGCCACCGTCCTCGTCGAGACCGGCATGGTCGAGGTCGTGGAACCCGTCACCACCGTCCGCCTCGACACCCCCGCGGGCCTCGTCTCCGTCGACGTGCAGGTCAAGGACGGTGCGGCCACCGCCGTCACCCTCACCAACGTGCCCGCCTTCAGCGTCGCCCTCGACCGCAAGATCGACGTGCCGGGCCTCGGCACCCTCACCTACGACCTGGCCTACGGCGGAAACTTCTACGCCTTCGTCCCGCTGGAGTCCGTCGGCCCCGACGGCATCCCCTTCGACCGCGCCCGCAAGGACGACATCCTAGCCGCCGGACTCGCCCTGATGGACGCGGTCAACGCCGACCCCGACCACCGGCCCGTGCACCCCGAGGACGACCGGATCGCCGGCCTCAAGCACGTCTACTTCGCCGCCCCCGGCTCCGACGCCGTCCGCTCCCGGCACGCGATGGCCATCCACCCCGGCTGGTTCGACCGCTCGCCCTGCGGCACCGGCACCTCCGCCCGGATGGCGCAGCTGCACGCCCGCGGCGAACTGCCCCTGGACCGCGACTTCGTCAACGAGTCCTTCATCGGTACGGAGTTCACCGGCCGCCTCGTCGGCACCACCACCGTCGGCGGACGGCCCGCGGTGGTGCCCACCGTCACCGGACGCGCCTGGATCACCGGCACCGCGCAGTACTTCCTCGACCCCACGGACCCCTTCCCCGGAGGCTTCGTCCTGTGACCGGCACCTCCCTCGCCACGACGGCCAGGACCCTCTCCCACAACCCCGCGGACCCGCGGGAGACCGTCGCCGACGTGCCGAGCACCGGCACCTGGGCCACCGTCGAGGCCGTCGACCGGGCCAGGGACGCCCAGCGCGCCTGGTACGCGGCCGGGGCCGCCGCCCGCTCGGCCGCCCTCACCGCCGCCGCCCGCGCCGTCGAGGAGGCGGGCGCCGAACTGGCGGAACTGGCCGTGCGCGAGGTCGGCAAACCGGCCGCCGAGGCGCACGCCGAGGTCGCCCGCACCGTCGCCATCCTCCGCTACTACGCCCAACTCCCCTACGACGCCACCGGATCCGTCCACGAACCCGCCGCCGGGAGCGGTCTCCTGCTCACCCGCCGCCGCCCGCGCGGGGTCGCCGGACTCGTCACCCCCTGGAACTTCCCCTTCGCCATCCCCGTCTGGAAGGCGGCCCCCGCGCTCGCCGCCGGGAACACCGTCGTGCTCAAGCCCGCCCCCGAGGCCACCGCGTGCGCGCTGCGGCTGGCCGAGCTGCTCCAACAGGCGCTGCCCGAGCGGGTGTTCACGGTCGTGCCCGGTGCCGCGCCGGAGGGCAACGCGCTGGTCACCGCCGTGGACGCGGTGTCGTTCACCGGATCCACGGTCACCGGCGGCGCCGTCGTACGGGCCGCCAACGCGCGCGGCATCCCCGTCCAGGCCGAGACCGGCGGACTCAACGCGGCACTCGTGCTGCCCGACGCCGACCCGGCCCGCGCCGCCGCGCACATCGCCGCCGCCATCGCCGGTTACGCGGGCCAGAAGTGCACCGCCACCAGCCGGGTGATCGCCGTCGGCAGCGCACTGGGCCCGCTGCGCGACGCCCTCGCGGAGGCTCTGCGGGCCGTGGTCCCCGCCGATCCGGCCACGCCCGGCACCGTGTGCGGTCCGGTGATCTCCGCGGCGGCCCGCGAGAAGGTGCTGGACGCGACCCGCGGCCTGCCGGTACTGGCGGGCGGCCGGGCCGGCGAGGGACCCGGCTGGTACGTCGAGCCCACCCTCGTCGAGCAGGCGCCGCCCGGACACGAACTGCTGCGCGAGGAGGTCTTCGGGCCGGTCGCCGTCCTGCTGCACGCCCCCGACCTCGACCGGGCGGTCCGGGCGGCCAACGCCGTCCCCTACGGACTGGTCACCTCCGTGCACACCGGGGATCTCGACGCGGCCCTGCACGGACTCGACGGACTCGACACCGGCATGATCCGGATCAACGCGCCGTCCACGGGGGTGGACTTCCACCTGCCCTTCGGTGGTACGAAGGCATCCAGCCACGGCCCGCGCGAACAGGGCCGCACCGCACTGGACTTCTACACCTCGACCCGCACCTACTCCCTCCACCGGGCCGCCGACAGCGCAACGTGACATTGTACGCTGGGCAGTCCGTAGCAATCCGGAGGGCCGCCATGGGCGAACTCAAGCAGCAACGCCACCTCATCACCGCGCAGGAGCGACTCCGCGACCAGGTCGCCAACGCCCTGCGGGCCGCCCTCATCTCGGGTGAACTCCAGCCGGGCTCCGTCTACTCGGCGCCCGGCCTGGCCGCCGACTTCGGCGTCTCCGCCACCCCCGTCCGCGAGGCGATGCTCGACCTGGCCAGGGAGGGCCTGGTCGAGCCCGTACGGAACAAGGGCTTTAGGGTCACCGAGGTCAGCGAGCGCGACCTCGACCAGTACGCCGAGATCCGGGCGCTCATCGAAGTGCCGATGGTCGGCCGGATCGCCGCCACCGCCTCCCGGGAGCAACTGGAGGCGCTGCGTCCGGTCGCCGAGGAGATCGTCGCCGCCGCGCGCGAGCACGACCTCATCGGCTACCTGGAGGCCGACCGCCGCTTCCACCTCACCCTGCTCGGCCTCAGCGGCAACGACCGGCTGGTGGAAACCGTCGGCGACCTGCGCAAGCGCTCGCGGCTGTACGGGCTGACCATGCTGGACGCGCGCAACGAACTGCTGCCCTCGGCCGAGGAGCACCTGGAACTGCTGGACCTGATGCTGGCCGGGGACGCCGGGGCGGCCGAGGCGTGCATGGCCCGCCACCTGGGACACGTGCGCTCCCTGTGGGCCCGCGCCCGCGACGAACCGGTCGAGCAGCGGCCCACCGCACGGAAGCTGGGCGTCCGCTAGCGGCCCGCCGGGCGGCGTACCAGGATGGTGCCGTCCGAGCAGTCGGCAGTCGCGGAACTCCGGAGGAATGCCGTCATGGAGTGGACCCTGGAAATCGTCAGCGTGCCCGTCAGTGATCTGGACCGGGCCAAGAACTTCTACGCGGACAAGTGCGGCTTCGAGATCGACGTCGACCTGAAGGTGGCCGAGGGGGTACGGGTCGTCCAGCTGACCCCGCCGGGGTCGCGGTGCTCGATCGCCCTCACCCAGGGCACCGCGCCGCCCGCCGCATGGGTCACCACCCCGCCGCCCGGCTCCCTGCACGCCGGGCAGCTGTGCGTGCTGGACGTGACGGCCGCCCGGGAGGAGCTGGCGCGGCGCGGGGTGGAGGTGAGCCCGGTGATGCACCTGGGGGAGAAGGGGTGGGCCGAGGGCAGGGGCGACACCTGGAACTCCTGGGCCTTCTTCAAGGACCCGGACGGCAACGGCTGGACCCTCCAGGAGGCCCCGGCCCCGCTGGCGGAGCGCTAGCCCCGGGCGCGGGCGTGGCCACGCGGCTCCGGCCGGGCCGCACCGCACCGGGCCGCACCGCACCGGGCCGGGCTGCACCGCACCGGATCGAACCTCACCGGCCGGGAACCGGCGTGAAGTGCTGACGCGGTGCCGCCGGTCCCGGGCCGGCGGCACCGCGGATCTCAGCCCAGCAGGTCCGCCATCCAGGCCTCGACGGCGGACGCCTCGCGCGGCAGGGCGCCCGACAGCAGCCGGGCGCCCTCGGCGGTCACCACCAGGTCGTCCTCGATGCGGACGCCGATCCCGCGCAGCTCCCGCGGCAGTGTCTCGTCGTCCGGCTGGAGGTAGAGCCCCGGCTCCACGGTGAGCACCTGGCCCTCCTCCAGGACCCCGTCCAGGTACTGCTCCGCGCGTGCCTGCGCGCAGTCGTGCACGTCCAGCCCCAGCATGTGCCCCGAACTGCACAGCGAGTACCGCCGGTGCAGCCCGCTCTCCGGCCGCAGCGACTCCTCGGCCGACACCGGCAGCACGCCCCAGTCGGCCAGTCCCTCGGCGAGCACCCGCGAGCACTCCCGGTGGAAGTCGCGGAAGCTGGCGCCCGGCTTCAGTGCGGCGATGCCCGCGTCCTGCGCGGCCAGCACCAGGTCGTACACCTGGCGCTGGACGGGGGAGAAGCGGCCGGAGAGCGGGAGGGTGCGGGTGATGTCGGCGGCGTACAGGCTGTCGGTCTCCACGCCCGCGTCCAGCAGCAGGAGCTGGTCGCGGTCGAGCGGGCCGTCGTTGCGTATCCAGTGCAGCACCCCCGCGTGCGCGCCCGAGGCGGCGATCGTGTCGTACGCGGTGCCGTTGCCCTCCGCGCGGGCGCGCAGCCCGAAGACGCCCTCGATCCAGCGCTCGCCGCGCGGATGGCGCAGGGCCGCGGGCAGCGCCCGTACGACGTCCTCGAAGCCGGTGACCGTGTGGTCCACCGCGAGCTGGATCTGGCCCACCTCCCAGGCGTCCTTCACCAGGCGCAACTCGCTGAGGCAGGTGGCGAGTTCGGGGTCGCGGGCCGCGTTGCGGGCATCCGCGGAAGGGGCGAGGTCGTCGAGGTGCGCGCACCGGATGCCGGTCAGCCGCCCGGCCTCCGCGAGGTCCGGCCTGCGGCCCACCCAGAACTCGCCGTACCTGCGGTCCCGGTAGAACTCGCCGTTGCCCGAGGCGCGCGGCGAGCGCGGGCGCACGTACAGCACGCTGTCGCCGTCGGGCTCGATCACCAGCACGTGGCCGGGCTGGTCCTCGCCGGTCAGTCCGGTCAGCCACGCGTACGCGCTGTGCGGGCGGAAGCGGTGGTCGCAGTCGTTGGAGCGGACCTTCAGCTCGCCCGCCGGGACGAGGAGCCGCTCGCCCGGGAAGCGGGCGGCGAGCCGGGCCCGCCGCTGCGCGAAGTGCGCGAAGCCCGGGACCCGCTCGTCCGGCGGGGCGGGAGTCGGCGCCCAGTGGGAGCCCATGAAGGAGTCGAGCGCCGGAGACACCGGCAGATCGTGGCTGACGGTACGCAGCTGGGCGGGGTGCGAGGTCACGTTTTCGCCTCCGGGGGCAGGAGAGTTGTCTGAAGCCTTGTCAGTGCAATTTCACATTACTATGTTACGGGTCACACCTCGGGCGTAGGGGCCGACGGAAACCGTCCGCCCCACCCCTCAACTCCCCACACAGATCCGGAGATTCAGGTGTCACACCCGCGTATGCCGCGCAGGATCCTGCTGGCCGCAACCCTCTCCACCGCCCTCGCACTGCCGGTCCTCCAGAACTCCGCCCAGGCCGCGCCCCAGCCGTCCCCGACCGCCGCGCCCTCCGCCGCGGCGGCCCGGCAGCAGCCGCAGGCCCGTACCGCCAACCCCTTCGACGAGGTGCAACGCCTCGCCAGCACACCGCAGTTGAAGCGGGAAGCGGCCCCGGCTCCCCGTACCGTCACCGCCAAGGGCCGCATACCCGGCGCACAGACCAAGGCGGCCACCAGCGGGCCAAGACCCTCGCTCGCCAGAGCCGCCGTCGCCCCCTGCACCCTCGACGGCATCACCCGGCTGAACCCCACCCAGTTCGCCGACTTCCTCGCCGACCCCGCCGTGACCGCCGACGGCTGTCTGCGCGACCTCATCTGGACCTGGGACGCCCGGCTGGTCCCCGTCATGTCCGACGCCCACGTCCAGGCCGTCGCCCGCCGCGCCGAAACCCTCGCCGCCTCCCACGACGGCAGGAACACCAGCCACCTCCTGGAGATGTTCACCTACCTCCACGCGGTCGCCTACCACGACTTCTCGCGCGACGAGATCGACATCACCGACGCCCCCACCGTCGACGCGATGCGCCGCGCCATCGCCGCCTTCGGCACCGCCGCCCGTACCTTCGACGTCACCGGGGCCAACGCGGAGACCCTCCGCGAAGCCCTCATCGCGGGCAGCGCGCCCGGCCTGCGCCAGCACCAGCTCGGCCTGGTCCAGAAGGTCCTGGCCACCATGGACCCGGCCCACACCGCCACCCACAAGGACCGCGGGTGGGCCGGCGCCGCCCTGTCCGCGCTCTCCCTCAACTACCTGGGCGTCTACCCCGGCAACCAGGACGCCGCGTTCCGAGCAGCCGTCAGCGCCGACCCCGCCTACCGCGCCGCCTTCAAGGCCTTCGCCGGCTACACCCACCTCAAGGGCACCGGCAACGAGTGGGTGGTGCGCGACGCGCTCAGCGAGTACGGCCGGTTCGGCGAGATCCCCGCACTCAAGGACGGCGTCGTCGCCGACCTCGGCACCCTGCTGACCACCGCCAAGCAGAACTTCGGCGAAGGCAGCCAGCCCTGGGCCAAGGTCGCCACCTGGCTCAACTACTTCGGCGCCTGCAAGCAGTACGGCATCTGCAAGGAGGACATCGAGAAGCGGATCTTCCCGTACACCTACACCTACGACAACGGCGCCATCAAGGTGCGCACCGGCCTCAGCCGCGCCACCGTCGACCAGCTCTACTACGCGTCCAAGCAGGTCAAGGCCCAGTTCCACCGGGTGATCGGCACCACCGAGCCGCTCGCGGGCGACACCAACACCACCCTCAACATCGTCCTGTACGCCTCCCGCGCCGACTACGAGACGTACCACCCGCTGCTCACCGGCATGGACACCAACAACGGCGGCATCTACATCGAGCGGGGCGCCACCTTCTACACCTACCAGCGCCGCGTCCCCCAGGACTCCTCGCTCACCCTCGAAGAGCTCTTCCGCCACGAGTACACGCACTACCTCAACGGCCGCTTCGCCGTGCACGGCTCCTTCGGCGAGGGTCCCTGGTACCAGAACGACCGCACCACCGCCATGGACGAGGGCACCGGCGAGTTCTTCGACGGCGCCACCCGCGACGACGGCATCGCGGTGCGCCAGTCGCTCGTCGAGGACATCATCAACGACACCTCGGGCGGCGGCCCGCGCATGAGCGTCAACCAGCTCCTGCACGCCACCTACGACGGCGACGGCTTCCGCTTCTACTCCTACGCCGGAACCTTCTTCGAGTACCTGTGGCGCGACCACCCCGGCAAGCTCCAGGAGATGTACCGGTACCTGCGCGCCAACGACGTCGCCGCCTACGACGCCTGGCGCAACCAGCAGGGCTCCGACGCCAACCTCCAGCGCGGCTACGACGCGTTCCTCGACCAGCAGATCGCCATCGTCGACCGGCTCTTCGTCCCCGACACCCAGTACACCCCGAACGCCTCCCTGAAGTTCACGGCCGCCGCCGACGTCAGGACGGCGTTCAAGAACGCCACGTACATGGACCCCACCGCCTGCAAGGACGACGGCGGCAAGGAACTCGGCCGGTTCGTCTGCACCGGGCGCATCACCGCCAACCTGAGCAACTCCGGTGACCCGAGCAAGGTGTTCCAGGACATGTCCGAGACGGTCGACTACTACCTCCTCGACCGCTCCAAGCCCGTCGCGAACAACTTCGCCGACATGAACTGCTCCTTCGGCAAGGTCGACGTCTGGACGGACGGCCGGGCCGGCACCGCGGACTACGTCTGCGAAGGACCCCTGCGCCGCTAGCGGTCCGGCGGGAAACCGCCCGCACACCCGAAGCACCACGGCACCCCCGACGCACCACGGCACGACCCGGCGCCACCGCACCACCCGCACCCCCGTACGTCCCGGTGCGGCGCACCACCACCCTCACCCCCGGGGCCCGGCCCGTCAGGCCGGGCCGGGCCCCGGCATGCCCGTACCAGTGGAGTAGCCATGACCAAGCACACCCGTCTCGCCCTCGCCACCACCCTGGTGGCGGCCCTCGCCCTCGGAGCCTCCGCCTGCGGCGGCACCGGCGGCAAGGGCAGCCAGGGCCAGGGCCAGAACCGGGCGAAGAACAACCCCGCCGCCGCCAACGAGGGCAAGATCCTCGGCGGCACCCCGGCCAAGGGCGGCACCCTCACCGTCCTGTCCAACCAGGACTTCGCCCACCTCGACCCGGCGCGCAACTGGGTCATGCCCGCCATGGACTTCGGCACCCGGCTGCTCTACCGCACCCTCGTCACCTTCAAGGCGGAACCCGGCAAGGGCGGCAGCGAACTGGTGCCCGACCTCGCCACCGACCTCGGCAAGTCCTCCAACGGCGGCCGGACGTGGACCTTCACCCTCAAGAAGGGCCTGAAGTACGAGGACGGCACACCGATCCGGGCGCAGGACGTCAAGTACAACGTCGAGCGCTCCTTCGCCCCCGACCTCACCGGCGGCCCCGACTACGCCGCCCGCCTCCTCGCCGGCGCCAAGGGCTACACCGGCCCCCTCCAGGGCAAGCACCTCGACTCGGTGAAGACCCCCGACGACCACACCATCGTCTTCGAACTCGCCCGCCCGGTCGCCGAGTTCGCGTCCATCGCCACCCTCACCACCTTCTCGCCGGTGCCCGAGGCGCAGGAGAAGGGCGCCCAGTACGACGCGCGGCCGTTCTCCTCCGGGCCCTACAAGATCGAGTCGTACGCCCGGGACAAGAAGCTGGTGCTGGTCCGCAACCCGCAGTGGGACCCGGCCACCGACCCGGTCCGCAAGGCCTACCCGGACAGGTTCGTGGTCGTCATGGGCCTCAAGGGCGCCCAGATCGACGACCGGATCATCGCCTCCGCCGGCCCGGACGCCTCCGCCGTGCAGTGGTGGGACCTGAACCCGGCCAGCGCCCCCAAGGTGCTGCCCAAGCCCGAGATCAAGCAGCGGCTGGTCGCCGAGCTCAGCGGCTGTACCGACATGCTCCAGCTCAACACCTCCCGCGCCCCGTTCAACGACCCCAAGGTGCGCGAGGCCGTCCAGTACGCGCTCGACAAGGAGGCCGTCGTCACCTCCGGCGGCGGACCCGCCCTCAACGAGACGGCCACCGCCTACATGCCGCCCTCCATGACCGGCGGCAGACAGAGCGACAGCCTGAAGATCGCCCCGGCGGGCGACCCGGAGAAGGCCAAGCAGCTCCTCGCGGCAGCGGGCAAGCCCTCCGTGGACGCCACCCTCACCGTCTCCACCGGCGACAAGACCAAGGCGGAGGCCATCCAGCAGGGCCTGGGCCGGGCCGGGATCAAGGTGAGGATCGACACCGTCGACCCGGCCGCGTACAACGACGCCATCGGCGAGATCAAGTCCGCCCCCGACATGGTCGTCAGCGGCTGGTGCCCCGACTACCCCAACGGCTCCTCCTTCCTGCCGTTCGTCTTCGACGGCCGCTACATCAAGGAGACCGGAAACTCCGGCAACAACAGCCAGTTCCGCGACAGGGCCACCATGAAGCGGATGGACGAGATCGCCGCCATGACCGACGTCGCGTCCGCCGACCGGGCCTGGCAGGAACTCGACGCGCAGATCCTCGCCAAGCACCCCGCCGTGCCCATGCTCATCGAGCGCAAGCCGCTCATGATCGGCACCAATGTCGCGGGCGCCTTCGGCCACCCGATCTGGGCCGGACAGCTCGACTACGCCACGATCGGTCTCAAGGACCCGTCGAAGAGCCAGGGCTGAGGGTCCGTCACACCATGAACGCAGCCATCGCCCCGGACGCGAAAGAACCTCCGGGCAGTACCGGGAAACACCCCGCCCCCGCCCCGGGCACCCCGCACAAGGCAACCGCAGTCCCCCCGCCGGGCAGCAGCCCCTGGCAGCTGGTGCGCCGCGAACTGCGCCACCGGCCCGCCGTCAGGATCAGCCTCGGCGTCGTCGTCCTGTTCGTCCTGATGGCACTCACCGCACCCTGGCTGAGCGCCCTGGGCGGCTGGTCCCCCGACGAGTTCGACAAGTCGGCCGTCGACCCCTACCTCGGCGGCCTGCCGATCGGCCCGTTCGGCGGGATCAGCGGCGACCACTGGCTGGGCGTCGAACCCGTCACCGGCCGCGACCTGTTCGCCCGCGTCGTGCACGGGGCGCAGGTCTCCCTGCTCATCGCGTTCACCGCGACCGCCATCGTCGTCCTCGTCGGCACCGCCGCCGGGATCGCCGCCGGCTACTTCGGCGGGCGCGTCGACTCGCTGCTGAGCCGGCTGATGGACCTCACCATGTCCTTCCCGTCCCTCATCTTCATGATCGCGATGATGTCGGTGGCCAGGGACGTCAACCGGATCGTGCTGATGACCGCCGTCATCGGCATCTTCGGCTGGCCCGGCGTCGCCCGGGTCGTACGCGGCCAGACCCTCTCCGTCAAACACCGCGAGTACGTCGACGCCGCCCGCGTCGCGGGCTCCACGCCCTGGCGCATCCTCACCCGCGACATCCTCCCCGGCGTCCTGGGACCCGTCATCGCCTACACGACCCTGCTGGTCCCCGGCATGATCAGCACCGAGGCCGCCCTCAGCTACCTGGGCGTCGGAGTCCGCCCGCCGACCGCCTCCTGGGGCCAGATGATCGCCGAGAGCGTCACCTTCTACGAGACCGACCCGACCTACTTCCTCATCCCCAGCACCTTCCTCTTCCTCGCCGTCCTGGCCTTCACCCTCCTCGGCGACGCCCTGCGCGACATCCTCGACCCGAGGGGAGCGCGCGGCGCATGACCCTCTACCTGCTGCGCCGCCTGGCCGGCGTCCTCGGGGTGCTGCTCGCCATCGCGGCCGTCACCTTCGTCATCTTCTACGTGCTGCCCGCCGACCCCGCCGCCTCCGCGTGCGGCAAGACGTGCAGCCCCGAACGCCTGGAAGCCGTACGCCACCACCTCGGGCTCGACCTCCCGCTGTGGCGGCAGTTCGCCGACTTCGTCACCGGCATCTTCACCGGCCGCACCCTGGGCACCGGCCAGTACGCCCTCACCTGCGACTTCCCCTGCCTCGGCTACTCCTACGAGAACTCGCTGCCCGTCTGGGACCTGCTGCTGGACCGGCTGCCCGTCTCCGCCTCGCTGGCCGTCGGCGCCGCTGCCCTGTGGCTGGTGCTCGGCCTCGGCGCGGGCGTCGTCGCCGCCCTGCGCAAGGACACCCTCACCGACCGCACCCTGATGGTCGGCGCCGTCGCCGCCGCCTCGCTGCCCGTCTACTTCACCTCGGTCATGCTGATCTACGGGGTGATCCGGGTCGCCGGAATCCTGCCCTACCCCGAGTACCACGACTTCACCGCGTCCCCCGGGGCCTGGGCGCTCAACCTGCTGCTGCCGTGGACCGCGCTGGCCCTGCTGTACGCCGCGATGTACGCCCGGCAGAGCCGCGGCTCCATGATCGAGGCGATGGCCGAGCCGTACATCCGCACCGCACGCGCCAAGGGAATGCCCGAGCGGACCGTCGTCGTCAAGCACGGGCTGCGCTCCGGCATGACCCCGATCCTGACCCTCTTCGGCATGGACCTCGGCGGACTGCTCGCCGGGGCCGTCATCACCGAGTCCATCTTCGGACTCCCCGGGGTGGGCCGCCTCTTCTACGGCGCGCTCACCACCGCCGACCAGCCCGTGGTCCTCGGCGTCACGCTGATGGCCGCCTTCTTCATCGTCGTCGCCAACCTGGCCGTCGACCTCCTGTACGCCGTCGTCGACCCGAGGGTGAGGTACTGATGGCAGAGGCACCGCTCCTTGCGGTCACCGACCTGAGCGTGCAGTTCACCACCCCGGCGGGCCCCGTGCGGGCCGTCGACGGCATCGGGTTCACCGTCGAGGCCGGCCGCACCCTGGGCATCGTCGGCGAGTCGGGCTCCGGCAAGTCCGTCACCTCCCTCGCCGTCCTCGGCCTGCACCGGGCCGCCCGCGTGGAGGGCTCCATCACCCTCGCCGGACGCGAGCTGATCGGACTGCCGGAGAAGGAACTGTCCCGGCTGCGCGGCCGGCGGATGGCGATGATCTTCCAGGACCCGCTGTCCAGCCTGCACCCCTACTACACGGTCGGCGAACAGATCGCCGAGCACCACCGCGTCCACTTCCGCACCGGCCGGGCCGCCGCCCGGCGCCGGGCCGTCGACATGCTCGGCGAGGTCGGCATCCCGGAACCCGCGCGCCGGGCGGGGGAGTACCCCCACCAGTTCTCCGGCGGAATGCGCCAGCGCGCCATGATCGCGATGGCGCTCGCCTGCGAACCCGACCTGCTGATCGCCGACGAACCGACCACCGCGCTCGACGTCACCGTCCAGGCGCAGATACTCGAACTCGTCGCCCGCCTCCAGCAGGACCGCGGCCTCGGCGTCGTCATGATCACCCACGACCTGGGGGTGGTCGCCCGGGTCGCCCACGACGTCCTGGTCATGTACGGCGGCCGGGCGGCCGAACAGGCCCCGGTGGACACCCTGTTCACCGCCCCCGCGCACCCCTACACCCGCGGCCTGCTCGACTCGCTGCCCCGCCTCGACGACACCGACGAGGAACCCCTGCGGGCCATCCCCGGCTCACCGCCGTCGCTGCTCGCGCCCACGGTGGGCTGCGCGTTCGCCCCCCGCTGCGGGGCGCGGGCCGCCGACCCGGTGCCCGCGGAACTGCGCGCACGCTGCGTGGACGAACGGCCCGCCCTGCTTCCCCTGAGCGGCCCGCAGCACCGGGCCGCCTGCCATCTGACCGCACCCCGAGCGCAGGAGGCCGCCCGGTGAGCGCACCGGCCCACACCCCACCGGACACCCCGGCGACCGAGCACACCACGACCCCGCTGCTCTCCGTGCGCGACCTGACCGTGCACTTCCCCGGCCGCCGCGGCCGTACCGGGCGCAAGGGGCCGCCGGTCAGGGCGGTCGACGGCATCAGCTTCGACGTAGCGCCCGGCGAGACCCTCGGCCTGGTCGGCGAGTCCGGCTGCGGCAAGTCCACGACCGGCCGCACGATCGTCCGCCTCCTGGAGCCGACCTCCGGCACGGTCGCCTTCGAGGGCACCGACCTCACCCGTCTGTCGCCCGGCGCCATGCGCCCGTACCGCAAACACCTCCAGATGGTGTTCCAGGACCCGCACTCCTCCCTCAACCCCCGCCAGACGGTGGCCCGCATCATCGCCGACCCGCTGCTGGTGCAGGGCAGGCCGGCCGCCGAGGCGCGCGCCAGGGCGGCGGAGCTGATGGACCTGGTCGGCCTCATCCCCGAACACATCGACCGCTATCCGCACGAGTTCTCCGGCGGCCAGGCACAGCGCATCGGGATCGCCCGCGCGCTGGCCACCGGCCCCCGTCTGGTGGTCGCCGACGAACCCGTCTCCGCCCTGGACGTCTCCGTACAGGCGCAGGTGGTCAACCTGATGGAGCGGCTGCGCCGCGAACTCGGCCTGGGGTACGTCTTCATCGCGCACGACCTGTCCGTGGTCAAGCGGGTCTGTGACCGCGTCGCCGTCATGTACCTCGGCCGGATCGTCGAGATCGGCGACAAGCACGCGCTGTACGGCAACCCCGCGCACCCCTACACCCGGGCGCTGCTCTCCGCCGTGCCGCTGCCGGACCCGGCAGCCGAACGGGCCCGCGAACGCATCACCCTGCTCGGCGACCCGCCGAGCCCGGCCGCCCCGCCACCGGGCTGCACCTTCCATCCGAGGTGCCCGAAGGCGGCGGACATCTGCCGCACCGAGCGCCCGCTGCTGAGGATCGGCACCCCGGGCGAGACCAGGGAGGTGGCCTGCCACTTCCCGTATTGACCACCCACCGGCCGGACTCCCCCGCCCCGCGCGATCGGGGGCGGGGGAGTCCGGCGTGCTACAGCACCGCCCGCAGGAAGGCGAGCTCCTTCTCCATGAGCCGCTCCCGCACCCCGCCCGGCGTCAGATGGCTGACTCCCGGCAGGGTGAGCAGCTCGTGCTCCCGCCCGGCCGCCGTCAACGCCTCGGACAGCCGCAGGCTGTGGCTCGGGTGGACGTTGTCGTCGGCCAGCCCGTGGACCAGCAGCAGCGGCCTGCTCAGCCCCGCCGCGTCCTTGACCAGGCAGTCCTCCTCGTACACCCCGGGGTTGTCCGCCGGAATCCCCAGATAGCGCTCGGTGTAGGCGGTGTCGTAGGCGCGGAAGTCGGTGGGCGGGGCCCCCGCGACGGCCGCGTGGAACACGTCGGGCCGCCGCAGTACCGCGAGCGCGGCCAGATAGCCGCCGTACGACCAGCCGCGCACCGCCACCCTGGTCAGGTCCAGCTCCGGGTGCAGCGCGGCGAGTTCGTGCAGCGCCGCCACCTGGTCGTCCAGGGTGACCCGGGAGAACCCCCGGTACATGGCGTACGCGAAGGCGGGCGACACGTTGGAGGTGCCCCGGTTGTCGACCGTCACCACCGCGAAGCCCCGGTCGGCCCACCACTGCCGGTGCTGCTGGGCGCGCGGGTCGTTCGTGACGGCCTGGGCGCCGGGCCCGCCGTACACGTCGAGCAGGACGGGCAGCGGCTGTCCCGCCGCGTGTCCGCGAGGCAGCACCACGGCGGTCGGCAGCCGGTACGCGGTGACCCGGGCGAGCCGGGGCGCGACCCGGTACGGCAGCGGCTCGGAGAGGTCCCGCGGCGTCCACTCCCGCCCGCCAGGGGTGCGTACGGTGCGCCGCACCGCCTCCTCCCCGGGCCGCGCGGCCGTGATCAGCAGGTGGCCGGCGGCCACGGCGACGGTGTGCACACCCGGCCCGTCCGTGAGCCGGCGCAGGGCACCGGTGTCCGGGTCGACGAGGACGACATGCTGGTCGGCGGGCTCGTCGAACGCCGCGGTGACGACCAGCGAGCCCTCGAACTCGCCCTCCACCGCACGCACTTGCACCTCGTCGCCGGTCAGCAGCCGGCCGTCCACGGCCAGTGCGCGCGCCTTCTCCCCCGGAGTGTCGGCCGCCGTCAGCATCCGGCCGTCCGCGAGCCTCGCGGGCGTGCCCGGCAGCGGATCGACCCACAGCGGGTGCGCGGTCCGCGACAGCGGGCGCGTCGTCCCGGTGGCCGGGTCGGCGGAGAGCAGCAGGGCCTCCCGCTGGAGGCGGTCCTGCACGGTCAGCAGGATCTCGCCGTCCGACTCCCAGCTCGCGTCGGTGACATAGGGGTGGGCCGCGGCGTCCCACTCCAGCCGGACACCCCCGGCCCGCCCGTCCGCGGCGTCCGCCGCTCCGGCGTCCAGCACCCACAGCTGTACGTCCGCGTTGGGGCCGCCCACCCTCGGATAGGCGAAGTCGCCGCCGTAGTCGAAACGGGGGAGCGCCGACTCGTCGACCCGGGCGGCGAGCAGCGCCCGGCCGCCCGGGGCCCACCAGTGCCCGCGCGCGCGTCCCAGTTCCTCGGCCGCCGCGAACTCGGCGACACCCCAGCGGGCCCCGTCGTGCGGGGAGACGGCGCTGCGGTCCCCGCCGGGGGCCGCCCCGTCGCAGTAGGCGACGTACAGCCGGTCCTGGTGGACGTAGGCGACGCGCGAGCCGTCGGTGTTCGGCCGGGGGTCGAAGACCGGCCCCGGCGTGGGGATCTCCTCCGGCTTGCCGTCGGCGCCCGTGCCGGTGCGGAACAGCCGGCCGTACAGTGCGAAGACGGCGAAGCGGCCGTCGCCGGACAGGGCATAGGTGCCGATACCGGCGGCCGTCAGCCGGATGCGCTCCCGCAACTGCCGCTCCACGAGCGGGACTTCACCACCTCCGGGAGCGAGCACGCGGGGGTCGGCGAGCAGCCGCTCCTCGCCGGTGGTGGTGTCGAGCGCCCAGAGGGCGTCGTACGAGTCCGTCGGCCCGGCGGAGCGCAGGAAGCAGAGCAGCCGTCCCCCGGCGGCGAAGGCGGCGGCGCGCGGGGCGCCGTAGGAGAAGCGGCCGGTACGGGCGGAGAGGGCGAGGAACGGATCGGCGACGGGATCTGTAGACATGGGGGAATCGTCCCCCGGCCGCGCGACCCCGGTCAAGGATGTCACATATGAAATGGCACAGCGGGTTCGGAGGGTCGCGGTGCGCGGGGCGGTACGAGGACGGGGCGTACGGCGGAGGGGCAGGACCCGGGGCCCCGCCCCCCTTGGCATGGCGGGGCAGGACCCGGGGCCTGGAGCTACCCGGCCTTGTTCGCCACGTCGCCGAACGACAGTCCGGTGCCCGCCAGGTCCGCCCGGATTCCCTCCGGCTCCACCTTGATCTCGCGCAGCCGCAGCTCACCGGGGGTCTTCGGCAGCCGGAAGTTCATCGACAGCTTCTCCGAGAGCTCCGGCGGCCGCATCGCGAGCAGCGAGGCGATCATCTTCGGGTCGATGCCGACCTTCTCCAGCAGCCACGGGTGGTCGATCACCACGTCCACGAGGTTGAGCCCCATCAGCTGCTTCACGAACCGCGGCGACCCGGTCAGCCGGTGCAGTTCGGCCTCGCTGCTGAGCGCCTTGTCCACCCACTCCTTCGGTATGCCGAGCCGCTCCACCACGGCGGGCACCGCCAGCAGTTCCTTGACGCGTGCCGCCTGCTTGGCGAGCGCCGCCGCGGCCTGGGGGTGCAGCCGCAGGCCCGAGGTGGCGCGGTCCTTGCCGGGCCGGTACGTCACCAGGCCGGGGAGGTCCACCCGCATGTGGTCGATGGTGGTGGAGACCGCCTGGTCGCCGTCGCGCCTGATGTGCGCCTCGGCGCCGAGCAGTACCTTCGTGCCGGCGATCGGCAGCTCGCCGGTGACCTTGATCCTGTCGTGCCCGTCCTTCCTGAACTTGGCCTGGGACGAGCCGAGTTCACGGTTCAGGTCGTCGAAGGACAGCAGGACGTCGCCCTCCACGCTGCCGATGACGGCGCCCTGGATGGAGGTCGGCAGGCTGCCGACGATGCTGATGTCACGGGCCGTCGCCCGTACTTCGGCGATGGACACCCGGTCCGCGTCGACGTCGGGCACGGCGACGTCGACCCGGTCGAGACGCTTGTCGAAGACCTGGGTGAGGAACGGGAAGCCGTGGATGTCGACCTCGGGCCTGGTCGCCAGTTTCATCGACTTCTTCAGCTGGTCCTCGGCCTTGTTCTGCGCGTACAGCAGCGCGAACCGGTCGGCGAGCAGCAGGAAGGCCGCGCAGACCACTGCCGCCACGGCCACCTTGAGGACGACGGGCACGGCTGCCAGCCGGCTGCGTCCCCGGTGGTTCGGCGGCTGCCACTCGTCGTCCTCGTCGTCCTCGTCCGACTTCAGGCCGAGGCCCAGGAGTCCGACATCGGGCTCGTAGGCGCCGTAGTCGGGCTCGGGAGGAGCGAGACGGGCGAGCTCTTCGTACGGATTGGGCGGTTTGTCTTCTTCGTGGGGGCGTGCGGAATGCGCGTTCATGCGTGTGGGGGGTCGCATCGAAGCATCCCACCACGCGCACCACCCTCGAACGCAAGCTCGATGACCGTCTCCACCCCATTTGCCGGGGTATCCCGGCCGCTTGATCCGGAGTGGACGGTCCCGGCGGCGGCGGGCGCGTGACCAGCGTGTTCGCGACCGGACCCGGCCGACCGGGCGGCCGGTGCGCGCGCCCGCCCGACGGCCGCGCCCGGCCCCTACGGCAGCAGCCCGACCAGCGCGTCGCGCAGCCCGGAGTGCTCCGTCGACATGAAGCGGTGCAGGGTGCGCGAGCCGAGGGCCACCCGCTGGGCGCTGCGGCGCCGTTCCGCGTCGTACGCCCGCAACGCGCCCGGCAGGTCGGGCCGTTCGGTGACCGCCCGGGTCAGCGCCTCCGCGTCCAGTACCGCCGTGCACGCGCCCTGCCCCAGGTTGGGCGTCATGGCGTGCGCCGCGTCGCCGACCAGGGCGATCCTGCCGCCGTGGACGAAGGTGGGCAGCGCGGGGTGGAGATGGCGCATCTCGTACCGGATCCAGTGTGCCGGGTCGGTCTCGGCGAGCAGCCGGGGGATCGGGTCGTGCCAGCCCTCGAAGTGGCCGCGCAGCTCGTCGGCGGTGGTCGCTCCGGGCACCGTGGCGTACCAGTTGGTGCGCCACGGCTCTACGGGCGTCATCCCGAAGAACCGGCCGCGGCCCCAGGTCTCCCCGTACGTCCCGCTCTCGAAGTCGGCGATGCCGATCCAGGCGACGGTGCCGATCTCGCGGGGTCCGCTGCGGGCGCCGAACGCGGCGGTCCGCACCGCGCTGCGGATGCCGTCCGCGCCGACCACCAGGTCGTGCCCGGCCACCAGGGCGTCCACGGCCGCCGCGTCCCGGACGTTCTCGCCGAACTTCAGCGGGACGTCGCCGAACCGCTCCAGCCCGGCGAGCAGCGCCCGGATCAAGTGGGGCCGGGCGATGAGCAGTTCGGGGCGGCCGGCCTTCTTCTCGATGCGCTCCAGCGGGAGGCTCGCCAGCACCTTGCCCGCGGGATTGCGGATCCGTGCGCCGCGGTACGGCACCGCGCGGTCGCGCAGCACCTCGCCGAGCCCGAGGCGCTCCAGGGCGGTCTGCGCGCCGGGGTGGATGCCGAAGGCGGCCCCGTAGTCCTCCAGGCCGGCCCGCCGTTCGAGGACCGTGACGCTCCAGCCGGCCCGGCGCAGACCGATCGCCGTGGCCAGCCCGCCGACCCCCGCACCCACGACCACTGCCGTTCGAGCCATGACGTACTCCCGCTCATCGCCGTGCGTCTTCGCTACCACAACTGTGGTACCACGGCTGGGGTAGTCTTGGCCAGGTGAATCAGGAACGACGTGACCGGCTGCGGGACGCCGCCATGGCGGTGCTGGCCGAAGCGGGCGGCCGGGGCCTCACGCACCGGGCCGTCGACAGCGGGGCCGACGTGCCGCCGGGCACCGCCAAGAACTACTTCCCCACCCGCGACGCCCTGCTGCGCGCGGTGGCCGAGCGCTGCCTGGAGCAGTACCGGGAACTGGCGGCGCGGTCGGCGGGCGGCCCGCCGCCCGCCGACCGCGAGGCCCTGACGGCGATGCTCGGCGCCCTGCTGGCCGACGTCGCGGGACCGGGCCGCAGCCGTCTCCTCGCCTACCTGGAACTCCAGGCCGAAGCGGCCCGCCGCCCGTGGCTGTCGGCGGTCCTCGACCCCATCGCGGCGGCCGACTTCGCGGGCCTGGAGGCGGCCCAGCTCGCCGCCGGCCTGCCGGTCACCCGGGAGCGCGCGGCCACGGTCACCCTGGCGCTGCACGCCGCCATCCCCCACCTGCTGGCGGACGGCCCGGCCACCCTGGCGGCCGCGGGCCTGGACGACCCCGTCCGCTTCGCACGGAACCTGCTGGCGGCGGTGTACCCGGAGGCCGGGGCGGCGGGGGACTGAGCGTCCGGGCGGCGGCCGTCGCGACCGCAGGCGCGGGCGCGCCCCGTACGCGAAAGCGCCGTGCGCCGGCCGTTCCCCGGAGGGAGGGCCGGCGCACGGCGCGCCGGTGTGCCGCGAAGCGAGGGCGGGGCGGGAGCGCCCCTAGATGTCGCGGAAGATCTCGATCTGCGCGCCCACCGAGTTCAGGCGCTCCGCCAGGTCCTCGTAGCCGCGGTTGATGACGTACACGTTCCGCAGCACCGAGGTGCCTTCGGCGGCCATCATCGCGAGGAGGACGACCACGGCCGGGCGCAGGGCCGGCGGGCACATCATCTCCGCCGCGCGCCAGCGGGTCGGGCCCTCGACCAGGACGCGGTGGGGGTCCAGGAGCTGGAGACGGCCGCCGAGGCGGTTGAGGTCGGTGAGGTAGATCGCGCGGTTGTCGTAGACCCAGTCGTGGATCAGCGTCTGGCCCTGCGCGGTGGCGGCGATGGCCGCGAAGAAGGGCACGTTGTCGATGTTGAGGCCAGGGAAGGGCATCGGGTGGATCTTGTCGATCGGCGCTTCGAGCTTCGAGGGGCGGACCGTGAGGTCGACGAGCCGGGTGCGGCCGTTGTCCGCGTGGTACTCGGCGGAACGGTCGTGGTCCAGGCCCATCTCCTCCAGGACCGCCAGCTCGATCTCCAGGAACTCGATCGGCACCCGGCGGATCGTCAGCTCGGACTCCGTGACGACCGCGGCGGCCAGCAGGCTCATCGCCTCGACCGGGTCCTCGGAGGGGGAGTAGTCCACGTCCACGTCGATCTCCGGGACGCCGTGGACCGTCAGGGTGGTGGTGCCGACGCCGTCGACCCGCACGCCCAGCGCCTCCAGGAAGAAGCACAGGTCCTGGACCATGTAGTTGGAGGACGCGTTGCGGATGACGGTCGTGCCGTTGTGGCGGGCGGCGGCCAGCAGCGCGTTCTCGGTCACCGTGTCGCCGCGCTCGGTCAGCACGATCGGGCGGTCCGGGCCCGCCGACTTCTCGACCTCGGCGTGGTAGATGCCCTCGGTCGCCGTGATGTCCAGACCGAACCGGCGCAGCGCGATCATGTGCGGCTCGATGGTGCGGGTGCCGAGGTCGCAGCCGCCCGCGTACGGCAGCTTGAAGCGGTCCATGCGGTGCAGCAGCGGGCCCAGGAACATGATGATCGAGCGGGTGCGGCGGGCCGCGTCCGCGTCCATCGCGGCCATGTCCAGGTCCGCCGGCGGGACGATCTCCAGGTCCTTGCCGTCGTTGATCCAGCGGGTCCGCACGCCGATCGAGCTCAGTACCTCCAGAAGGCGGTACACCTCCTCGATCCGGGCGACCTTCCGCAGCACCGTGCGGCCCTTGTTGAGGAGGGTGGCGCACAGGAGGGCGACACAGGCGTTCTTGCTGGTCTTCACCTCGATGGCACCGGACAGGCGGCGACCACCGACCACCCGGAGGTGCATCGGACCCGAGTACCCCAGCGACACGATCTCGCTGTCCAGGGCTTCACCGATTCGGGCGATCATCTCAAGGCTGATGTTTTGATTGCCGCGCTCGATCCGGTTCACCGCGCTCTGGCTGGTCCCCAGGGCGTCCGCGAGCTGCGTCTGTGTCCAGCCACGGTGCTGACGCGCGTCACGGATGAGCTTGCCGATGCGTACGAGGTAGTCGTCTGCCATGGGGGAAGGCTATCTCAGATATGAGATGACAACTCACCGGGATGGGCCGGAGGGGTGAGGGACATGTCGGATCGTCAGTTCCCGGCGGGCGTCCGGGCGGCGCGGACCGGCCCGTGCGCCGGGCGCCTCGCGCCGCGCCGGGAGCCTCACACCAGTTCGACGCGGGCGAGCTTCCCGATCTCCAGCGCCACCCACAGCGCGCCGTCCGGGCCCAGGGTGAGGCCGTGCGGTTCGGAGGCGGGGGAGGGGAGGTCGTAGGAGTCCACGCGGCTGCCGTCCAGGGCGATCCGGCCGATCCGGCCCGCGCCCCACTCGGTGAACCACAGCGCGCCGTCCGCGCCGGTCACCAGGGCGTGCGGGCGGGCCGCCCGGTCGGGCAGCGGGAATTCCTCGATGGCACCGTCGGGGGCGATCCGGCCGATCTGTCCGGCGAGGATCTCCACCCACCAGACCGCGCCGTCCGCTCCGGCCGCGATGCCGACCGGGCCCGCGCCGGGCGTCGGCAGCGGGTGGATCTCGATGCCGGTGCCGTCCAGGCGGATCGACCCGACGGCATTGGCCTGGTTCAGGGTGAACCACATCCGGTCGCCGCCGGGGCCCGCGACGAGGGCCGACGGGAAACCGCCGGTGACCGGCAGTTCGAACTCGGTCACCTCGCCGTCGGGGGCGATCCGCCCGATCCGGTCGGTGTGGAACTCGGTGAACCACATCGCGCCGTCCGCGCCCGCCGCGACCCCGTAGGGACCGGACCCGGGGGTCGGCGGCGCGAAGCTGCTGAGCGTGCCGTCCACGGCGACGCGCCCGATCCGGTGCCCCTGGAACTCGGTGAACCACAGGGCGCCGTCCGGCCCCGGGGCGATCACCGTCGGGTTCCCGTCGCTCTGCGGGAGCGGGTACGAGGACGCCTCGCCGCCCGCCGCGGGGAACCGGCCGATGCTCCCCTCGTGGACCTTGGTGAACCACAGGGCGCCGTCCGGCCCGGCGGCCACCCCGTAGGGCCCCGCCTTGCCGTCGGACACCTCGAACTCGGTGATCCGCACACGGGGGCGGCCGGACGGCGGGGATGCGGTGGGTGACATGGGCGCGACTCCTCGGGGGTGGGGTGCGGGTGATCGCAAACCCTAACTCGGGCCGCTGCCGCACCGGTTGACTCCCGCCCCTGCTGCCCGCGCGGCGACGCGGCATGCACCGTGCCCCGACGTGCTTCGCCGTGCCGGGTGCCACGGTCGCGGACGGGTGTGCGAGCCTCGTCGGCCGCGCCGCGGGCCCCGGCGGGTCGGCCGGGCGCCCCGTCCGCCGGTCCCAATCGCCGGATTCCGGCCCGGCCGCGTGACGCACGGCTCAGGCCCGGACGTGGCCGACGGCGACTCCTGGGCATGACCGAACAGCGGCCATGTACTAGAGTTATCTCGACATCGAGATATCTGCCCAGCGCGCCGCAGTCGCCACTTCTCGGTAAGGGTTACCTAACTAAGCCTTACCTTAGCGGGTCTGCCCGGAGGTGTGACGGCAGGATTGCGGTAGAACGCGCACTTTTTTGAAGAAGGAGACTGTCGTGTCGGCGAACAGCTTCGACGCCCGCAGCACGCTGCGCGTGGGCGACGAGTCGTACGAGATCTTCAAGCTGGACAAGGTCGAGGGCTCCGCGCGCCTCCCTTACAGCCTGAAGGTGCTGCTGGAGAACCTGCTCCGCACGGAGGACGGCGCGAACATCACCGCCGACCACATCCGCGCGATCGGCAACTGGGACTCCCAGGCTCAGCCCAGCCAGGAGATCCAGTTCACGCCGGCCCGCGTGATCATGCAGGACTTCACCGGCGTGCCCTGCGTCGTGGACCTCGCCACGATGCGTGAGGCCGTCAAGGAGCTGGGCGGCGACCCGGCGAAGATCAACCCGCTGGCCCCGGCCGAGCTGGTCATCGACCACTCCGTCATCGCCGACAAGTTCGGCACCGCCGGCGCCTTCCAGCAGAACGTGGAGCTGGAGTACGGCCGCAACAAGGAGCGCTACCAGTTCCTGCGCTGGGGCCAGACCGCCTTCGACGAGTTCAAGGTCGTCCCCCCGGGCACCGGCATCGTCCACCAGGTCAACATCGAGCACCTCGCCCGCACGGTCATGGTGCGGGGCGGCCAGGCGTACCCCGACACCCTCGTCGGCACCGACTCGCACACCACCATGGTCAACGGCCTGGGCGTGCTGGGCTGGGGCGTCGGCGGCATCGAGGCCGAGGCCGCGATGCTCGGCCAGCCGGTCTCCATGCTGATCCCGCGCGTCGTCGGCTTCAAGCTGACCGGCGAGCTCCCGGCCGGCACCACCGCCACCGACCTCGTCCTGACGATCACCGAGATGCTGCGCAAGCACGGCGTCGTCGGCAAGTTCGTCGAGTTCTACGGCGAGGGCGTCGCCGCCACCTCGCTCGCCAACCGCGCCACCATCGGCAACATGTCGCCGGAGTTCGGCTCCACCGCGGCGATCTTCCCGATCGACGACGAGACGCTGAAGTACCTGCGTCTGACCGGCCGCGACGCCCAGCAGGTCGCGCTCGTCGAGGCGTACGCCAAGGAGCAGGGCCTCTGGCTCGACCCGGCCGCCGAGCCCGACTTCTCCGAGAAGCTGGAGCTGGACCTCGCGACGGTCGTCCCGTCCATCGCCGGCCCCAAGCGCCCGCAGGACCGCATCGTCCTCGCCAACGCCGCCCAGCAGTTCGCCGTGGACGTACGCAACTACGTCGCCGACGACGAGGAGGCCGGCAAGGAGTCCTTCCCGGCGTCCGACGCCCCGGCCACCGCCAACGGCACCCCGTCGAACCCGGTCACCGTGACCGCCCCCGACGGCTCCACCTACGAGCTGGACCACGGTGCGGTGACGGTCGCGGCCATCACCTCCTGCACCAACACCTCCAACCCGTACGTGATGGTCGCCGCCGCGCTCGTCGCGAAGAAGGCCGTCGAGAAGGGCCTGACCCGCAAGCCGTGGGTCAAGACCACCCTCGCCCCGGGCTCCAAGGTCGTCACCGACTACTTCGACAAGGCCGGGCTCACCCCCTACCTCGACAAGGTCGGCTTCAACCTGGTCGGCTACGGCTGCACCACCTGCATCGGCAACTCGGGCCCGCTGCCCGACGAGGTCTCCAAGGCCGTCAACGACAACGACCTCGCGGTCACCTCGGTCCTCTCCGGCAACCGGAACTTCGAGGGCCGCATCAACCCCGACGTCAAGATGAACTACCTGGCCTCCCCGCCGCTGGTCGTCGCGTACGCCCTCGCGGGCTCCATGAAGGTGGACATCACCAAGGACGCGCTGGGCATCGACCAGGACGGCAAGCCGGTCTACCTGACCGACATCTGGCCGACCGAGGCCGAGGTGAACGACGTCGTCGCCAACTCCATCGGCGAGGACATGTTCAACAAGTCCTACCAGGACGTCTTCGCGGGCGACGCCCAGTGGCAGGCCCTCTCCATCCCCACCGGCAACACCTTCGAGTGGGACAACGAGTCCACCTACGTGCGCAAGCCCCCGTACTTCGAGGGCATGACGATGGAGACGACCCCGGTCGAGGACATCTCCGGTGCGCGCGTGCTGGCCAAGCTGGGCGACTCGGTCACCACCGACCACATCTCCCCGGCCGGTGCGATCAAGGCCGACACCCCGGCCGGCAAGTACCTCACCGAGCACGGTGTCGAGCGCCGGGAGTTCAACTCCTACGGCTCGCGCCGCGGCAACCACGAGGTCATGATCCGCGGCACCTTCGCCAACATCCGCCTGCGCAACCAGATCGCGCCGGGCACCGAGGGCGGCTTCACGCGTGACTTCACGCAGGCCGACGCCCCGGTCTCGTACATCTACGACGCCTCGCAGAACTACCAGGCCGCCGGCACCCCGCTGGTCATCCTGGCGGGCAAGGAGTACGGCTCGGGCTCGTCCCGCGACTGGGCCGCCAAGGGCACCGCGCTCCTGGGCGTCAAGGCCGTCATCGCCGAGTCCTACGAGCGCATCCACCGCTCGAACCTCATCGGCATGGGCGTCCTCCCGCTCCAGTACCCGGAGGGCGCCTCGGCGGAGTCCCTCGGCCTGACCGGCGAGGAGACCTTCTCCATCACGGGCGTCACCGGCCTCAACGAGGGCGGCATCCCGGAGACCCTCAAGGTGAAGGCGGGCGACGTCGAGTTCGACGCCAAGCTCCGCATCGACACCCCCGGCGAGGCGGACTACTACCGCAACGGCGGCATCCTGCAGTACGTCCTGCGCTCGCTGATCCGCAGCTAGTACGGGCCGGTCGCCGGTAGCTCCACGAAGAAGGGCCGCACCCCACGGGGTGCGGCCCTTCCTTCATGACGGTGGATCAGAACATCAGGCGGTACTGCTGGTAGCCCGTGCCCACCTTGCCGCGCGCGGCGACGGGGGCGACGGCGTTGCCGGTGCCCGAGTGGCGCCACAGCGTGCCCGAGGAGTCCCGCGCGACGATGTCGACGATGCCGTCCATGTCGAGGTCGCCCGCACCCTGGACCAGGTTGTACTGGTTCCAGCCGGTACCGATCTTGGTCGGGTACTTGAAGGGCTTGGCGATGTCGCCCGTTCCGGCGTGCAGCCAGAGCGTGCCCGAGGAGTCCCGGGCCACGACGTCCGCGAAGCCGTCCCCGCTGATGTCGCCGAGACCGGCGATCAGGTTGTACTGCTGCCAGCCGGTGCCGACCTTGGTGCGGCCGGTGGTGCGGCCGTCGGCGGTGCCCTGGTGGACCCAGAGGGCGCCGGTGGAGTCACGGCCGATGAGGTCGTACGCCGCGTCGCCGCCCAGGTCACCGGGGGAGAAGGAGCGGTTGTAGGTGTTCCACCCCGGGCCGACCAGGACGCTGTCGGTGTCACCGGTGTAGTAGAGCTCGCCGGTGGACAGCCAGTCCCAGATGCCGTCGATGGCGCCGTCGCCGTCGACGTCCACCTGGGCGGAGTTGGTGGAGGTGTAGCCGTCGGTCACGAAGTCGCGGGCGGCCAGGCCGCCGTTGAAGTCCGGCTTGTGCATGTACAGGTCCGAGCCGGTGGCCCCGAACGTGCCCTTGACCACCGCGGGGGCCACGGCGGCCGGTGCGGCGGCACGCGACTTCCGCGGTGCGGCGGCACGGTCCGCCTTCTTGACGGAGACGGCCGCGTCGGCCGCCTTGTCGCGCTGCGGGTTGTCCGCGGCGTGGGCACCGGTCGTGGTGGCCACGAGTGCCGCGGCCACCGCCGCGACGGTCGCGCGGGACAGGAAACGTCCGTGCTTACGGCCAGAGAGTTCGGCCACGTATGACTCCAGGGGCATGAAGGAGCCGTGACGCATCCTCAGGGGTGCGTCACGGCTCCGGCAGGATCTATCCACGTCATCTTCACATGGCAATTACCTCTCGGGAATTGGTATTTGAAGTGCGTGAACGATCATTTCAGGGCAATTGATGATTACTTGGGGGCGTAATCAGGACAGCAGCTCCAGCTCCGCGACCGTGCCGCCGGCCGGGTCCGGGAGCAGCCGGTAGTGCGCGTACCTGCCCGGGGCGCGTACCGAGAAGGCGCGGGTCTGGTGGTCCCAGGCGAACTCCTCGCCGGTCCGCCTGTCCAGGACGTCCCACTTCTTGCCGTCCGCGGAGCCCTGGAGCACCCAGCCCCGCGGGGCCTTCGTGCGGTCGGCGGAGGTGAGGGTGTACTGGATCGCGCGGGTGGGGGCGGCCACCGGGATGTCCGTCTCCGCCGTCAGCGGTGCCTGAGTGGCCGACGTGTTGTCGAAGAGCGGGCCCTGTCCGGCGGCCACGTCGGTGCGCGGCGCGGGGGTCCTGTCGTCCTGGGTGATGGAGACGGGAGCGGCGCCCCGGCCCGAGCCCCAGGCGGTGGGGCGGTCGCCCATCGCGAAGTCCAGGGTGCCGCCGCGCGCCAGGAGGTCGTGCGGGAGGGCGGTGGAGTTCCAGGGCTTCCCGTTCACCCGCAGCGACTGGACGTAGATGTTCTTCGCGCTGTTCTTCGGGGCGCGCACGGTCAGGGTGCGGCCGTTCTCCAGGCGGACGGTCGCCTTGGTGAAGAGCGGGGAGCCGACGGCGTACTCGCCGCTGCCCATGACGAGGGGGTAGAAGCCGAGCGAGGAGAAGAGGAACCAGGCCGACTGCTCGCCGTTGTCCTCGTCGCCGTGGTAGCCCTGGCCGATCTCACTGCCGGTGTAGAGGCGGGAGAGCACCTCGCGGACCTTCTCCTGGGTCTTCCAGGGCTGCGAGGCCGCGTTGTACATGTAGGTGGCGTGGTGGGCGACCTGGTTGGAGTGCCCGTACATGCCCATCCGGACGTCGCGGGCTTCGGTCATCTCGTGGATGACGCTCCCGTAGGAACCGGTGAACTCGGGGGACGCCGTCTCCGGGGTGGCGAAGTAGGTGTCCAGCTTCTTCCCCAGACCGGAGCGCCCGCCGTAGAGGTTGGCCAGGCCCCGGCTGTCCTGCGGGGCGGTGAAGGCGTAGCCCCAGCCGTTGGTCTCGGTGTAGTCGTAGCCCCAGACGCGCGGGTCGTACTTCTCCGAGGGGACGCGCCAGGCGCCCGCCAGGTCGCGGCCCTGGAAGAAGCCGGCCTTGTCGTCGAAGAGCTTCACGTAGTTCTGCGCCCGGTTGAGGAAGTAGGCCGACTCCTCCTTGTAGCGGGCCTTCTTCGTCTTCTTGTAGAGCGCCTCGCCCATCTTCGCCAGGCCGTAGTCGTTGAGGTAGCCCTCCAGCGACCAGGACAGGCCCTCGTGGGTCTTGGTCGAGGCGTAGCCGAGGAAGGGGGAGGTGTCCATGCCCTTGCGGCCGACGCCGGAGAAGGGCGGCAGGACGGTGGCGTTCTTCAGGGCCGCCTCGTACGCGGCGCTCGCGTCGAAGTCGACGCCCTTGACGTACGCGTCGGCGAACGCGACGTCCGAGGAGGTGCCGGTCATCAGGTCCGCGTACCCCGGCGAGGACCAGCGGGAGATCCAGCCGCCGTCCTTGTACTGCTGCACGAACCCGTCGACCAGCTTCCCCGCCTTCTTCGGCGTGAGGAAGGAGTACGCGGGCCAGGTCGTGCGGTAGGTGTCCCAGAAGCCGTTGTTGACGTACACCTCACCGTCGACGATCTTCGCGCCGGTGTGGGTGGGGGTGTCGGGTCCGGTCTGCGGCGAGAAGGGGCTCGCGTACTTGGTCTTCCCGTTCACCTTCTCGTGCCCGGAGTTGGGGTACAGGTAGAGCCGGTAGAGGCTGGAGTAGAGGGTGGTCAGCTGGTCGTGGCTCGCGCCCTCGACCTCGACGCGGCCCAGGATGTCGTCCCAGGCGTCCTGCGCGCGGTCGCGGATCCGCTCGAAGCGGGAGCCCGCCGGGATCTCGGCGGCCAGGTTCGCCTTCGCCTGGTCGACGCTGATCAGCGAGGTCGCCAGCCGCAGCGTGACCTTCTTGTCGGCCGACGGCTTGAAGCGGAGGTAGCCGGTCACGTCCGCGCCACCGCCGCCGCTCAGCTTGCCGCTCGCGGTGACCGGCGCGTCGAAGACGCCGTACACGAAGAGCCTGGTGGCGCCGGTGGACAGGCCGCTCTTGACGTCGGAGAAGCCGGTGAAGGAGCTGGTCGCCGCGTCCAGGGTGAGACCGCCGTCGTTGGAGACGTTGTCGAAGACGATGCTGGCGTCGTCACCGGGATAGGTGAAGCGCATCATCGCCGCGTGGTCGGTCGGCGTGATCTCGGTGCGCAGCCCGTTCTCGAAGGTCACCCCGTAGTAGTGCGGCTTCGCGGTCTCCTTCTCGTGGCGGAAGGGCAGCGCGCGGGCCGTGCGGGAGGCGTCCGGGGTGCCGGCGGCGGCCGACGGCATCACCTGGAAGGTCTGCCGGTCGCCCATCCAGGGGCTCGGCTCGTGGCTCGCGCTGAACGCCTGGAGGGTGGGCAGGTTGTCGCTGTTGTTGCCGCGCGCGTAGTCGTACAGCCAGCTCGTGGATCCGGCGTTGGTCACCGGGGTCCAGAAGTTGAAGCCGTGCGGGACGGCGGTGGCGGGGATGTTGTTGCCGCGCGAGTAGGAGCCGGAGGAGTTCGTGCCCCGGGTGGTGTTCGCGTAGTCCGAGAGGCGGGCCGGCCGCTTCTCGGGGGCCTTCTCCGCGATCCGTACGTCGTCGATCCAGCCGCGGAACTTGGCCGGGCCCTTCGGGTTGTCGTACGCCACCAGGATCCGGTCGACGGTCTTGCCGGCCGCGACCGCGCCGATCCTCGACGCCTTGTGGTTCCACTGGTTGGCGTACAGCGTTTTGGACGCGCCCTGGCCCTGCGGGGAGAGCACCGCGCCGTGCTGGTCGAGGGCGCGCAGGTCGCTCAGGTAGGTGCCGTCGGTGAAGGCGAGGTCCACCGCCACGTTGGTGGCCGGGTAGGAGAGGTCGGTGTCCTTGCCGTCCTCGCCCGCCGGGAGGGAGGGGAAGACCCGGTAGGACAGCTCGGTGTTCCGGCCCACCCGGGTGTTCACGTCGAAGACCTTGTTGTACGAGTAGCCGCGGCCGTCCGCCTTGTGGGTGCCCGCGTAGCGCAGCGCCCGCTTGCCGGTGAAGCCCGCGCCCGACTTGGCGGTGGGGGAGCCGGAGGGGCCCCGGTCCACCTGGCTGCGCATGTCCTCGGGGATCGGGGAGGAGGTGTCCCCGTTGGAGAACTGCACGTCCGCCAGTTGGAGGATGGGCGCACCACCGTTACGGGTGATCTCCAGCCGGTAGTGCGGGTAGGCGGTGTCGTTGGCGAAGGAGAACGTCCTGGTCTGGAAGCGGGACGTGAAGGTCTCGTCCTTGCGGGTGTCCAGCGTCTTCCAGGTCTTGCCGTCGGTGGAGCCCTGGAGGGTCCAGTCCTTGGGGTCGCGCTCGGCGGCGTCGTTGGCCGAAGTCAGCGCGTACGTGACGACCTTGGCCGGTTCGTCCAGGTCGAACTCGACCCAGCCCATCGGCAGGAACGTCAGCCATTTGCTGCCGGGGGTGACGTCGACCAGGTTCTCCTTGACCTCGCCGCCCGCCGTGTTCTCGGCGCTGGCCCGCAGCGCGGTGACCCGGTCCGTCACGTTGCCGGGGATGCCGGCCACGTCCCCGCCGTCGACACCGGCGGTCCGCTTGCGCCCCTGTGCGTCCGTTTCGACGGTGTTGCGCCAGGTGGGGGCGGGTTCGTCCGCCTCGAAGGAGGAGCTGAACGTCCCCGCGGCAGGCGGGGGTTGGGAGGGCTGTGCCGGTACGGCGACGGCGGCCGACGGCGCCAGCAGGGCGAGTGACAGCGCACCCGCGGCGAGGCTCGCGAGGGCCGCCGAGGCGCCCCCGCCAGGTCTGGTTCCGGTTCTCCGACTGGGCGGCATCCCGCAGGCTCCCTTTACTTGGACAACGTTGTCATGAGCGTACGTACCCCCAGTAGGGAGCCAAGTTGCCAGTGGTGTCAAGGGTGTTGTGACAAGACCCGTTGGACAAAAGTGGGCCTAGATATCCAAGAGGTCTCAACTAGGGAAAGATGGCTGCTCAACCTTGCTTTCGATCTTGCCCAGTTGGCGGGAAGTGGACTATACCTATCGGCGTCCGCACTGCCGTCGAAACCGGCTGCGGACCAGGGGGAACGGGGAACACGGGGGCGGTGGAAGAAGCCCCTTCGCGCACTCCGGAAATTCCGCTGAATCATTCGAGTCGACCGACCGCGGTGGCGGGACCTTCGCCCGAGGCGCATTCCTGGTGCTTCTTGTGCGGGGCAACTCCGGTACACCGCCTGAGTCCTGAAGAGGGCGAGGACTTGAGCATGGGACCCACCCACGTCAACCGTCGTGACGTACTGAAGAGGACGGCGGCCGCCGGTCTGCTCGCGGTGCCCGGAGTCGGTGCCCTCAGCTCGTGTGCGAGCGGCGGCGGATCCGGGGAAAAGGCCGAGAAGGGCACGAAGTCCGACAAGAACCCGCTCGCCGTGAAGGAGGACGCCGCGCTGTCGGTGTACATCTTCAACGGCGGCTACGGTGACAAGTACGCGCAGTTCGTCACCGACATGTACCAGAAGCACTACCCCAAGTCGAAGGCCGGACAGAAGTCCACGGAGAAGATCGCCACCCAGCTCCAGCCGAAGATCGTCCGGGGCAATCCGTCGGCGGACGTGATCAACAACTCCGGCGCCGACCAGATGAACATCAGCAAGCTGGTGCACAACAAGCAGGTCGCCGACTTCTCCGAGCTGCTCGACGCGCCCTCCTGGGACGACCCCAAGGTCAAGGTCCGCGACACCCTCTCGCCCGCCATGCAGCCGATGGGCGCCTTCGGCACCAAGGGCTGCTACCAGCTGAACATCGCCATGACGGCGTACGGCAACTGGTACTCGGACCGGATGCTGAAGGAGACCCTGGAGGTCGAGTACCCCAAGACCTGGGACCAGATGATCGAGGTCTGCAAGAAGGCCAAGGCCAAGGGCATCCACGGCTGGAGCTACCCCGGCGGCCACCCCCGCTACATGCTCTTCTCCATGTACGGCATGTTCGCGCAGGCCGGCGGCCGTCCGGTGCTGGACGCCATGGACTACCTGGAGCCCAACGCCTGGAAGCACGACGCCGTGAAGTCCGTCTTCGAGGCGTTCGAGGAGCTCGTCGCCAAGAAGTACGTCCTCACCGGCTTCGACGGCACCGAGGCCCACACCGAGATGCAGACCGCCTGGACCAAGGGCAAGTGCGTCTTCGTGCCCAACGGCTCCTGGGTGGAGAACGAGGCCAAGGACACCACGCCCAAGGGCTTCGAGATGCGGGTCGGCGCCACCCCGTCGCTCGGCAAGAGCGACGTCATGCCCTTCGGCACGCTGTACGCCCCGCCCGGCGAGCCCTTCATCGTCCCGGCCAAGGCGGCCAACCTCCAGGGCGGTCTGGAGTGGATGCGGATGATGTACAGCAAGGAGGCGGCCAAGAACTTCTTCAAGGAGGTCGGCTCCATTCCCGCCGTCACCGGCGCGATCGAGGGCGTACAGCTCCCGCCGGGCACCGACAGCGCGCAGAAGGCCATCACCGCGGCCGGCGACAACATCGTCATCCCCTTCTTCAAGGAGTGGTACGGCGAACTCTTCACCGAGGACTTCAACGCGGTGATGGGCAAATTCATGATGGGCGACATGTCGACCAAGGAGGCCCTGGACACCATGCAGAAGGCCGCCGACCGGGTCGCCAAGGACCCCGACGTGACAAAGATCAAGAAGGCCTGACGCAAACACAGGGTTGACGCGGGCCCGGTACTCGGCGGGCCCGCATCGAAGTACGTGACGCGCGCCGCGGGCGCGCGTACGAGCGGGTGAAATCGGAGCGGCATGAGCATTGAGACACGGGCGGAAAAGCCCCCCAACCGGCTGTTGTTCCTGCTGGCAGTTCTCCTGCCGCCCCGATTCACCCCGGAACGGGTGCGCTACGACCGCAGATACCGCACGCTCGACAAATACCGTTTCATCGTGGGATTCCTGGCGATTCCGCTTGCCTTCTACGCGCTGTTCGTCATCTCGCCCTTCATTCAGGCGATTTACTACTCGTTCACCGACTGGGCGGGCGGGCCGATCGCGAATTTCATCGGCTTCGACAACTACGTCAAGATGTGGAACGACGAGCGGTTCTGGGACTCGGTCACCACCAGCCTCACGCTGCTGGTGATCGCCCCGGTCATCACCCTGATCCTGGGCATGTTCTTCGCCTACATGATCACCGCGGGCGGCCGGCACCGTAAGGGCCAGGCCATCGCGGGCGTCGCCGGCTCCTCGTTCTACAAGGTCGTCTACTTCTTCCCGCAGGTCCTCTCCGTCGCGATCATCGCGGTGGTCTGGGGCCGGGTCTTCAACACCAACAGCGGTCTGCTCAACGGCGGCCTGAACTCCCTCGGCATCAAGGGGCCCGCCTGGCTGGGCGGCGAGTACAGCCTCGCCCTGATCGCGGTGCTGACGGTCATCTGCTGGAGCTTCGTCGGCTTCTACGTGGTGCTGTTCTCGGCGGCGATGGGCGCCATCCCCAAGGACATCTACGAGGCCGCCCTGCTCGACGGGGCGGGCCGCGGCACCACCTTCTTCAAGGTCACGCTGCCGCTGATCTGGGACACCGTGCGCACCGGCTGGATCTACATGGGCATCCAGGCCCTGGACTCCTTCGCGATCGTCCTCGTGATGATGCCCAAGCACGCCATGAAGGTGACCCCGGTCTTCCTCTACGAGCGGTTCCGGGACGGCCAGTTCGGCTACGCCACCGCCATCGGCGTCGTGCTCCTGGTCCTCAGCGTGGTGTTCTCCATGATCATCATGCGGGTCGGGAACCGCGACCGGATCGAATACTGAGAAGACCTGGGAGCCACAGCACCATGACGACACTCGACGCCGGGGCCCGGTCCGACGGATCCGCCGCGCCCGCGCCCGCAGCCGCACCGCCCAAGCAGGTCCGCGAGGGCGCCACCCTCAACGTCTTCTCGCACGCCTTCCTCGTCCTGTGGGTGGTGATGGCCGCCGGACCGCTGATCTGGGTCGCGATCACCGCATTCCGCACCTCGGGCGACATCCTGAACGACCCGATGGGGCTGCCGTCCTCGCTGCACTGGGAGAACTTCGCCAACGCCTGGACCAAGGCGCACATCGGCCAGTACGCGCTCAACTCGCTGGTCATCCTGGCCGGATCGCTGACCGGCACCATGCTGCTCGGGTCGATGGCCGCCTATGTGATCGCCCGCTTCACCTTCCCCGGCAACCGGCTGGTCTTCATGCTCTTCGCGGGCGGCATGATGTTCCCGGTGATCCTGGCGCTGATCCCGCTGTTCGCGGTGATGGAGAACTTCCAGCTGCTGGACACCAAGCTCGGCCTGATCATCTCGTACATCGCCTACTCGCTGCCCTTCACCACCTTCTTCCTGACCTCCTTCTTCCGCACGCTGCCCACCGGCGTGCAGGAGGCGGCCATGATGGACGGCGCCTCGCACACCCGGACGTTCTTCCAGATCATGCTGCCGATGGCCAAGCCGGGCCTGGTCAGCATCGGCATCTTCAACTTCCTGGGCCAGTGGAACCAGTACCTGCTGCCGCTGCTGCTCAACAGCGAGAACGAGACGAGTTACGTGCTGCCGCAGGGCCTGGCCTCGCTCGCCATCGCCCAGGGCTACCGGGGCGACTGGGGAGCGCTCTTCGCGGGCCTGACGATCGCCATGGTCCCGGTGCTCGTGGTGTACGCGGTGTTCCAGCGCCAGGTGCAGGCGGGCCTCACCGCGGGTGCCCTCAAGTAGGCCTCCGGGCGACTTGTGCAGGAACCCTTTTGAAGCCTCATTTCGGCTTGGACACGAAAGTGGTCTAGGCCTGTTGCGTCTTCGCGGAGGCTGAGTAGTGTCTGCGCCACGGCGCTGCGGGGAGATCTTCACCCGGGCCGGTGGGTCCGGGGCCGACCCCGGGACGAGACTGCAAATCGACGCTGATGTCGAAGGGTTGGACAGCATGAGGAATCGGGTTATCGCCACCGGTGCGGCAACGCTCGTGATGGCACTGGGGCTCACCGCCTGCGGTGGCGACGGTGACGGTGGCGGCGGCGAGGGCAAGGGCAAGACCATCAAGGTCGTCGCCGCCGACTACGGCGACAAGGCCTCCAACGCCTCGAAGATCTTCTGGGACAAGGTCGCCAAGGACTTCGAGGCGGCCAACGCCGGCTACAAGGTCGATGTCCAGATCATCAACTGGAACGACATCGACAAGAGCGTCACCAGCATGGTCCAGGCGGGCAACGAGCCCGACATCCTGCAGACCGGCGGCTACGCGGACAAGGTCGCCGACGACCTGCTCTACAAGGTCGACGACGTGCTCTCCCCGGCCACCAAGGCCAACATCGTCCCCGCGTTCGCCAAGGCGGGCGAGGTCAAGGGCGCCGCGTACGGCATCCCGTGGGTCTCCTCCAGCCGGGTGCTCTTCTACAACAAGACGGTCTTCAAGGCGGCCGGCATCACCAAGCCGCCGACCACCTGGGCCGAGGTCGCCGAGGCCGCGAAGAAGATCAAGGACAAGAAGGCCGCGGACACCCCCTACGCCCTCCCGCTCGGCCCCGAGGAGGCCCAGGGCGAGAGCATGATGTGGGAGATGGGCAACGGCGGCGGCTACACCGACGCCGGCGGCAAGTACACGATCAACAGCCCGCAGAACATCGAGACCTTCAAGTGGCTCCAGGACAACCTGGTCAAGCCCGGTCTCACCTACCCCAACCCCGCCTCCACCGACCGCAAGACGGCCTTCGCCGACTTCGCGGGCGGCAAGGTCGGCATGATGAACGGTCACCCGAGCGTCGTCCAGATGGCCCAGGAGGGCAAGGTCGACTACGGCGTCACCACCATCCCCGGCAAGACCGGACCGCTGCAGAACACCCTCGGTGTCGCCGACTGGACCATGGCGTTCAAGGACGGCAAGGCCGAGAAGGAAGCGGTGAAGAAGTTCCTCGACTTCACGTACACCAAGAAGAACCTGGTGGCGTTCGCCGAGATGTACAACTTCATGCCGGTCACCACCGACGCGGTCGCCGAGATGAAGGCCAACCCGAAGCACGAGTCGCTGAAGCCCTTCTTCGAGGCGCTGCCGACGGCGAAGTTCTACCCGGTCAACGACACCGCCTGGGACGTCATCTCCGCCGAGATCAAGAAGACCGGTGGCAAGGCCGCCAGCGAGGACCCGAAGACGGTCCTGGACGACCTGCAGAAGAAGGCCGAGGACGCGGCCAAGAACGCCAAGTAAGGCGCGGCACAAGCCCGTTCAGCTCGTACCTCGCACCCTCTCCCAGGAGAAACCGTGTCACTCAAGGCCCCTCCGTCCCCCGCCGAGACCGGCGGGGGACGGGGCGGGCGCGCGCCCAGGCCGGTGAGCCGCCGCAGCGGACTGGCCAGGCTCGGCCCGCTGCCCTGGATTGCGCCCGTCATCCTGCTGATCCTCTTCGTGGTCGTCTGGCCGGTCGTCGAGCTGATCCGCACGTCGTTCCTGAACATCTCCGTCTCCGGCAAGGTGCGCGGCAGCGCCGGGACCGACAAGTACAAGAAGCTCTTCGAGGAGACCGACCTCGGCGCCGTCCTGCTGTGGACGGTGATCTGGACGGTCGTCGTCGTGGCCTTCACGATGCTTCTGTCGCTGGCCCTCGCCCAGCTCTTCAACCAGAAGTTCCCCGGCCGCACGATCACCCGGTGGGCGCTGATCGCCCCCTGGGCGGCCTCCGTGCTGATGACCGCCGTCGGCTTCAAGTGGATGCTCAACCAGACGGCCGGCGTGCTGAACACGCTGATGATGGACCTCGGGCTGATCGACGGGCCCAAGGACTGGCTGGGCGACTCGTCCACCGCCTGGCCGTGGATGATGGCCGTCGCCGTCTTCGTGTCGCTGCCCTTCACCACCTACACGCTGCTCGCCGGGCTCCAGACCATTCCCGGTGAGGTCTACGAGGCCTCGCGCATCGACGGTGCGGGGACCTGGCAGACGTACCGGCACATCACCCTGCCGATGCTGCGTCCGGCGTTCCTGATCGGCGTGGTCATCAACCTGATCAACGTCTTCAACTCCTTCCCGATCATCTGGGCCATGACCCAGGGCGGTCCCGGCTACGACACCTCCACGTCGATGGTGTTCATGTACAAGCTGAAGGAGACCGACCTCGGGGAGTCGGCGGCCATGTCGGTCGTCAACTTCGTGCTGGTCGTGGTGCTCGTGCTGATCTTCCTGAAGGTCAGCCGCTGGAACGAGGAGGACTGATGGCCACCGCTACGGCCGCCCGGCCGAAGACGACGGGGCCCTCTCTCAGGCCCCCCAAGCGCACCTTCAAGCCGCGCACCCTGGTGATCGCCGTCGTCGCCTGGGGTCTGGCCGCGCTCTTCCTGGCCCCGTACCTCGAAATGATCATCACCGCGCTGCGTCCGAAGTCGGAGCTGCGCGACCGCACCTATCTGCCGAGCAGCTTCGAGTGGGCGAACTTCGTCAACGTCTGGAAGGACTCCACGCTCGGCCAGAACCTCCAGGTGACGCTGCTGGTCGCGGGCGGCGCGACGGTGCTGGTGCTGCTGGTGGCGCTGCCGGCCGCGTACTACACGGCGCGGATGAAGTTCCGGGGGCGGAAGTTCTTCCTGCTGCTGGTGCTGGTCACCCAGATGTTCCAGCCGACGGCGCTGCTGATCGGTCTGTACCGGGAGTTCTTCCAGCTGGGCATGCTGAACTCGGTCTGGACGCTGATCATCACCAACGCGGCGTTCAACCTCGCCTTCGCGGTGTGGATCCTGACCGCCTACATCGGCTCCATTCCGGCGGAGCTGGAGGAGGCGGCGATGGTGGACGGCACCAGCAGGTTCGGCGCGATGATCCGGGTGACGCTGCCGCTGGCGCTGCCCGGCGTGGTGACCGCGCTCATCTTCACGTTCATCACGACGTGGAACGAGTTCGCGATGGGGCTGACCCTCACCACCGACCCGGCGAGCCAGCCGCTGACGGTGGGCATCAACAACTTCATCGGTGCCTACACGGTGCAGTGGAACTACCTCTTCGCCGCGTCCGTGGTGGCGATCGTGCCGGTCGTCGTCCTGTTCGCGTTCATCGAGCGGCACGTGGTGTCCGGACTGACCGCGGGATCGGTCAAGTAGGGCCCGAGACCCCGCGCGTACGCGACCAAGCGCCTGTCGACCACGGTCGGCAGGCGCTTTTGTGTGTGCGGGAGGTGAACGGGGGAGCGCGGCGCAAGCTCTTCGGTCCAGGCCTTGACGGGAGCGGGCGGCAAAGTCTCTGCTTAGGGTTCACATGTTGGAAGAACGGCGGGGCCCCACAGGCGCGGCCCCGGAGCGGACGGCCGTCGTGCCGTCCGCCGGGATCAGGAGTGGATGAGTCGATGGAGACTCCGGGGTCGCAGACCTCTTTGCACCGGGCCAACCTGGAGCGGGTCGTGCGCGCGGTGCGCATGGCGGGCTCGCTGACCCAGGCGGAGATCGCGAGAAGCACCGGTCTCTCCGCGGCCACGGTCTCCAACATCGTGCGCGAGCTGAAGGACGGCGGGACGGTCGAGGTCACCCCGACCTCGGCGGGCGGGCGCCGGGCCCGCAGCGTGTCCCTGAGCGGTGACGCGGGCGTCGTCATCGGCGTCGACTTCGGCCACACCCACCTGCGGGTGGCGGTCGGCAACCTGGCCCACCAGGTACTCGCCGAGGAGTCCGAGCCGCTGGACGTCGACGCCTCCGCGGCCCAGGGCTTCGACCGGGCGGAACAGCTGGTGAAGCGGCTGATCGGGGCCACCGGGATCACCCAGGACAAGGTCATCGGCGTCGGTCTGGGCGTGCCGGGCCCCATCGACGTGGAGTCCGGGCGGCTGGGCTCCACGGCGATCCTGCCGGGCTGGCAGGGCATCAACCCGAGCGAGGAGCTCTCGGCGCGGCTCGGGGTTCCGGTGTACGTGGACAACGACGCCAACCTCGGTGCGCTGGGCGAGCTGGTGTGGGGCGCCGGGCGCGGGGTGAAGGACCTCGCGTACATCAAGGTCGCCAGCGGTGTCGGCGCGGGTCTGGTGATAGACGGCCGGGTCTACCGCGGGCCCGGCGGCACGGCGGGCGAGATCGGGCACATCACCCTCGACGAGTCGGGCCCGGTCTGCCGCTGCGGCAACCGCGGCTGCCTGGAGACCTTCACGGCGGCCCGTTACGTGCTGCCGCTGCTGATGCCGGGCCACGGCCCGGACCTGACCATGGAGCGCGTCGTGCGGCTCGCCAAGGACGGCGACCCGGGCTGCCGCCGGGTGATCGCGGACGTCGGCCGGCACATCGGCAGCGGGGTGGCGAACCTGTGCAATCTGCTCAATCCCAGCCGGGTCGTCCTCGGCGGTGATCTCGCCGAGGCCGGTGAGCTGGTGCTCGGCCCGATCCGCGACTCGGTGTCGCGGTACGCGATCCCGAGTGCGGCGCGGCAGCTGAGCGTGCTGCCGGGGGCGCTCGGCGGCCGTGCGGAGGTGCTCGGCGCGCTCGCTCTGGTGCTGAGCGAAATGGGAGATTCCACGCTTCTCGACACGTCCCGAGCGGCCAACTCGGCTGCCACGGACGAGCGTTCGGCCCCCGCCTTCACTTAGATAACGAATGGCACCGTTGTTATCTCGTTAAGGGTTTACTCCTTGACGCTATGGCGACGCGCGAGTTGACTTCTCGACACCTCGGCCGCAACGACGCGGCCTCGTCAGGGAGGCAATCCACATGAACGCAATGACGCGTCGCGTCGTCATAGCCACGGCCGCGATCTCCATGGCCGTCTCGCTCTCCGCCTGCGGCAAGGCGGGCGAGAGCGACAAGGGTGACGGTGGCACGAAGGGCGGCAGCGGCAGCCTGGGCAAGACCATCGGCCTGCTGCTGCCGGAGAACAAGACCACCCGCTACGAGACCTTCGACCGCCCCATCATGGAGGCGAAGATCAAGGAACTCTGCGCGGACTGCGAGGTCAAGTACAACAACGCCGCGCAGGACATCGAGACGCAGAAGAAGCAGTTCGACGCGCTCGTCACGCAGGGCGTCAAGGTGATCATCTTCGACGCCGTCGACTTCAAGGCCCCCAAGGCGTGGATCACCCAGGCGGCCAAGCAGGGCGTCAAGGTCGTCGCGTACGACCGCCTCACCGAGGGCCCGATCTCCGCGTACGTCAGCTACGACAACGAGAAGATCGGCACCCTCCAGGGCCAGGCCCTGGTCAAGGCCCTGGGCGCGAAGGCCAAGGACTCCAACGTCGTCATGATCAACGGGTCCCCGACCGACCCGAACGCCGGCTTCTTCAAGAAGGGCGCCGAGGAGGTCCTGAAGAAGGAGACGAAGAAGATCGTCTACTCCCAGGACATCCCGGACTGGTCCCCGGACGAGGCGAACAAGAAGATGGGTGCCGCCATCGACTCGCTCGGCAAGGACGGCTTCCAGGGCGTCTACTCGGCCAACGACGGCATGGCCGGCGGCATCATCACCGCACTGAACAAGCAGGGCGTCAAGGTCCCGGTCGGCGGCCAGGACTCCGAGCTCGCCGGTCTCCAGCGCATCCTGTCCGGCGCCCAGTCCTTCTCGATCTACAAGCAGATCAAGCCGGAGGCCGAGACCACCGCCGAGATCGCGGTGCGGATCCTCAAGGGCGAGAAGTTCGACGACCTCGCGCCGCTCAAGGTGGACAGCATCTCCGGAGAGTTCAAGGGCACCCCGTCCAAGCTGTACGACGCGCAGATCGTCACCAAGGACAACATCGACGACACGCTGATCAAGGACAAGGTCTACAAGGCGTCCGAGATCTGCACGCCGGAGTACAAGAAGGCCTGCGACGCGGCGGGTATCAAGTAACTCCCGCTTCTGGTACGTGAGTCGGAGCGCCCCCGCACACCCGGCCGCCCCGTACCGAGAGGTGCGGTGGCCCCCCCCCCCCCCGGGGGGGCCCCCGGCGCCCCCCCCCCCCCCCCCCCCGGCCCCCCCCGGGCCCCCCCCCCCCCCCCCCCCCCGGCAGGCGGCGGAGGGGATGATTAACCTGTCCG
>NZ_JBIAMU010000008.1:0-97809 GCF_042874215.1 Streptomyces sp. NPDC004111 | reverse complement strand
GCGGGGTGACAACAGTCCCGCCCGGCTATTGGCGTGGGGGCGCCCCCCCCCCCCCCCCCCCCCCCCCGGGGGGCGGGGGGCGGCCCCCCCCCCCCCCGGGGGGGGGCCCCCGCACGCCCCCGAACAGCCCCCCTCGTGCACCCCGTGCACCACGCACCACCATCCCCGCCGGTCAGGCGGCGAAGGAGATGATTCACGTGTCCGCTACGCCCGTGCTGGCGTTGCGCGGAGTCTCCAAGCGGTTCGGCGCCGTCCAGGCGCTCACCGACGTAGACCTGGAGATCCAGCCCGGCCAGGTGGTCGCCCTTGTCGGCGACAACGGCGCCGGAAAGTCCACGCTCGTCAAGACGATCTCGGGAGTCCACCCGATCGACGAGGGCACCATCGAGTGGGAGGGCAGGCCGGTGCACGTCAACCGGCCGCAGGACGCCCAGCACCTCGGTGTCGCCACCGTCTACCAGGACCTCGCGCTCTGCGACAACCTCGATGTCGTCGCCAACCTCTTCCTCGGCAGCGAGATCCGCCGCGGCTCGGTCCTCAACGAGATCGCCATGGAGAAGCGCGCCAAGGAGCTGCTGGACACCCTGTCCATCCGGATTCCGAGCGTCCGGATCCCGGTGGCCTCGCTCTCCGGCGGTCAGCGCCAGGTCGTCGCCATCGCGCGCGCCCTGGTCGGCGACCCCAAGGTGGTCATCCTCGACGAGCCCACCGCCGCCCTCGGCGTCGAGCAGACCGCGCAGGTCCTCGACCTGGTCGAGCGGCTGCGCGAGCGCGGCCACGGCGTCATCCTCATCAGCCACAACATGGAGGACGTCCGCGCCGTCGCGGACAAGGTCGCCGTACTGCGGCTGGGCCGCAACAACGGCGTCTTCGACGTGAAGACGGTCTCCCAGGAAGTGATCATCTCCGCGATCACCGGCGCCACGGACAACGCCGTGACCCGCCGCAAGGCGCGTACCACCTCGGCTTCGGCCACGGCAGCGAAGGAGGACGCGAAGTGAGCGACCTCGCCAAGACCTCGAAGACGTCCGAGGCACCCGAGACCTCTCCCGCGAACGGCTCCGCCGACGCGAACCCGGCGGCCCCCGCCGTCGACCCCCGCCTCCTCGTCCGCGAGGAGGGCTTCAAGGGCTACCTGACCGAGTTCGGCCGCAAGGTGCGCGGCGGTGAGCTCGGCTCGCTGCCCGTCGTGGTCGGACTGATCGTCATCGCGGTCGTCTTCCAGCTCCAGAACAGCAACTTCCTCTCCGCCAGCTCCCTGGCCAACATCGCCGTCTACAGCTCCGGCATGGGCATCATGGCGGTCGGCATCGTCTTCGTGCTGCTGCTCGGCGAGATCGACCTCTCGGTCGGCTCGGTCGCGGGCGTCGGCGCCGCGATATGGGCGGTGCTCCAGGTCTCCAACGGGTGGAACGGCTGGCTCGCCATCGTCGTGGCGCTGCTCTCCGGCCTCGCCCTCGGTCTGCTGCACGGCTTCTTCTTCGCCAAGATCGGCGTACCCGCCTTCGTCGTCACCCTGGCCGGCTTCCTCGGCTGGAGCGGCCTGCAGATCTGGCTGATGGGCAAGGAAGGCTCGATCAACACCCCCTCCGGCAGCTTCGTCGAGAACCTGACGGGCTACTACTTCGAGGACAAGATCGCCGCCTACGGCCTGGCCGTCGTCGCGATCCTGGTGTACGGGCTGTCGATGTTCCTGGACAGCAAGCGCCGCCGGGCCGCCGCCCTGCCGTCCCGCCCCACCAGCGAGATCGTGCTCCGCACGGTCGTCGTCGCGGTGCTGTGCCTGGCCGTGGCGTACTTCCTGAACGAGCCGGTCGGCGCCCGCGGCCTGCCGCTCGCCCTGGTGCTGTTCCTGGCCGTCCTGCTGATCGCGGACTTCGTGGCCCGCCGCACCACCTTCGGCCGCCAGGTCTTCGCCGTCGGCGGCAACGCCGAGGCCGCCCGCCGCGCGGGCATCAGCGTCGACCGGATCCGGATCACCGTCTTCGGCATCTCCGGCCTGCTCGCCGCCTTCGGCGGGCTCTTCCTGGCCAGCCTCTCGGGCGGTGCCACCAAGAGCCTCGGCGCGAACAACACCCTGATGCTCGTCATCGCCGCGGCCGTCATCGGCGGCACCAGCCTCTTCGGCGGCCGGGGCAAGGTCTGGTCCGCGCTGCTCGGCATGATCGTCATCCAGGCCATCCAGCAGGGCCTGAACATGCTCGGCATGGCCAGCGAGATCCAGTACATGATCACCGGTGCGGTCCTGCTGGCCGCCGTGGTCATCGACTCGGTCTCCCGCCGCACCCAGAAATCCGCGGGCCGCGCCTAGAAAACCGGTGGGCCGCGTCTAACAGCCCCACCCCTCCGTGCCCGGCACCGACACTCCCGGTGCCGGGCACGTCTGTGCATTTATCCCCCGTACGGGTGACGCAGGTCGCACGACCCGACGATCCGCGTTCCGCGCGGAACATTAGACTCGTCAGATCGGCACGAACGTCCAAGCACTTCTGTGCGAGCAAGCGCAGCCGTGCAAGTAAGCCAGTTCAACCGCAAGGAGGCACGGGTGGCCCTGCTGACCCGTATCAAGGGACCGCGCGACCTGGACCGGCTGTCCCCGGAGCAGCTCGACCAGCTGGCCGCGGAGATCCGGACCTTCCTCGTCGACGAGGTGTCCAAGACCGGCGGTCACCTCGGCCCCAACCTGGGAGTGGTCGAGCTGACCATCGCCCTGCACCGGGTCTTCGAGTCGCCGAAGGACAAGGTTCTCTGGGACACCGGCCACCAGAGCTACGTGCACAAGCTGCTCACCGGGCGCCAGGACTTCACCCGGCTGAAGATGAAGGGCGGCCTCTCCGGCTACCCGGCCCGTGCCGAGTCCGAGCACGACGTCATCGAGAACAGCCACGCCTCCACGGTCCTCGGCTGGGCCGACGGCCTCGCCAAGGCCAACGAGGTGCTCGGCAAGGACGACGCGGTCGTCGCCGTCATCGGCGACGGCGCCCTGACCGGCGGCATGGCCTGGGAGGCGCTGAACAACATCGCCGTCGCCAAGGACCGCCCGCTGGTCATCGTCGTCAACGACAACGAGCGCTCCTACGCGCCCACCATCGGCGGCCTCGCCAACCACCTGGCCACCCTGCGCACCACCGACGGCTACGAGCGCTTCCTGGCCCGCGGCAAGGACATCCTGGAGCGCACCCCGGTCGTCGGCCGCCCGCTGTACGAGACGCTGCACGGCGCGAAGAAGGGCCTCAAGGACTTCATCGCCCCGCAGGGCATGTTCGAGGACCTCGGCCTCAAGTACGTCGGCCCCATCGACGGCCACGACATCGAGGCCCTGGAGTCCGCGCTGCAGCGCGCCAAGCGCTTCGGCGGCCCGGTCATCGTGCACTGCCTCACCGAGAAGGGCCGCGGCTACCAGCCCGCCCTCGCCGACGAGGCCGACCGCTTCCACGCCGTCGGCAAGATCCACCCGGACACCGGCCTGCCGATCGCCTCCTCCGGCGTCGACTGGACCTCGGTCTTCGGCGAGGAGATGGTCAAGCTCGGCAAGGAGCGGAAGGACATCGTCGCGATCACCGCGGCCATGCTCCAGCCGGTCGGCCTGGACAAGTTCGCCAAGGCCTTCCCCGAGCGGGTCTACGACGTCGGCATCGCCGAGCAGCACGGCGCCGTCTCGGCGGCGGGCCTGGCCACCGGCGGCCTGCACCCCGTCTTCGCGGTGTACGCCACCTTCCTCAACCGCGCCTTCGACCAAGTGCTGATGGACGTGGCCCTGCACAAGTGCGGAGTGACGTTCGTGCTGGACCGCGCGGGCGTCACCGGCACCGACGGCGCCTCGCACAACGGCATGTGGGACATGTCGATCCTCCAGGTCGTCCCGTCCCTGCGGATCGCCGCCCCGCGCGACGCCGACCAGGTCCGCGCCCAGCTGCGCGAGGCCGTCCAGGTCGAGGACGCCCCGACCGTCGTCCGCTTCTCCAAGGGCGCGGTCGGCCCGGCGGTCAAGGCCGTCGGCAAGGTGGGCGGCATGGACGTGCTGCGCAGGCCCGCCACCGACGCGGCCCGCCCCGACGTCCTGCTGGTCTCGGTCGGCGCGCTCGCCCCGATGTGCCTGGAGATCGCCGAACTGCTCGACGCCCAGGGCATCTCCTCCACCGTCGTCGACCCGCGCTGGGTCAAGCCGGTCGACGAGGCCATGGCGCCGCTCGCCGAGCAGCACCGGGTCGTCGTCACCGTCGAGGACAACTCCCGCGTCGGCGGCGTCGGCTCGGCCGTCGCCCAGGCGCTGCGGGACGCGGACGTCGACGTACCGCTGCGCGACTTCGGCATCCCGCCCGTCTTCCTCGACCACGCCTCCCGCAAGGAGGTCATGGCCGAGATCGGGCTGACCGCACCGGACATCGCCCGCCAGGTCACCGGTCTGGTCGCGAAGATCGACGGCCGGCTGGAGAGCGCGACCGCGGACGCCGCGCGCGACTGAGGCACCGGACGGCCGCCGCCGCACCGGCACGCACCGTACGACCTGCGCCAAGGGCCCCGGCCGGGGATCGAAACCCGGTCGGGGCCCTGGCGTGCCGCTTCGTCCTATTGGGTGAAACCCGAACGCACCTCTCGTGGTCCCTGAGGAGTGATCACGATGATTGCGGAGACTCGCTCACTCAAGAGTTGGGCGACGGCCGACAGGCGGAGGTGCGCCGGTGAGCACAGCACAAGGACCCACCAGCAGAGAAAGCGGCAGGAACCCTAACGGCGTCCTGCGGACCAAGACGGTCGAACAGTCCATCCAGGACACCGAAGAACCGGAACACGCGCTCAAGAAGTCACTCTCGGCCCTCGACCTCACGGTCTTCGGCGTCGGCGTCATCATCGGCACCGGCATCTTCGTACTGACCGGCAAGATCGCCAAGGAGACGGCGGGACCCTCCGTCGCCCTGGCCTTCGTCGTCGCGGGCGTCGTCTGCGGCCTCGCGGCACTCTGCTACGCCGAGTTCGCCTCCACCGTCCCGGTCGCGGGCTCCGCGTACACCTTCAGCTACGCCTCGCTCGGTGAGCTGCCGGCCTGGATCATCGGCTGGGACCTGGTCCTGGAGCTGGCGCTCGGCTGCGCGGTGGTCGCGGTCGGCTGGTCCGGCTACATGCGCTCCCTGCTGGACACCGCCGGATTCACCCTGCCCGACTTCCTCTCCGGCACCCACGACGGAAAGTTCGGCTTCGACCTGCTGGCCTGCATCCTGGTGCTCGTCATCACCGCGGTCCTGGTCGCCGGAATGAAGCTGTCCTCCCGGGTGACCAGCGTCATCGTCGGCGTCAAGGTGACGGTCGTGCTGCTGGTCATCGTCGTCGGCGCGTTCTTCATCACCGGCTCGAACTACCAGCCGTTCGTCCCGCCGGCCCAGGACACCGAGGGCGGCACAGGCCTCACCGCCCCCCTCGTCCAGGTGCTCTTCGGGTTCACCCCGACCAGCTTCGGCGTGATGGGCATCTTCACCGCGGCGGCCGTCGTCTTCTTCGCGTTCATCGGCTTCGACATCGTCGCCACCGCCGCCGAGGAGACCAAGCTGCCGCAGCGCGACGTGCCGCGCGGCATCCTCGGCTCGCTGATCATCTGCACCTTGCTCTACGTCGCGGTCTCCGTCGTCGTCACCGGCATGCAGAAGTACAGCGACCTCTCCACCGACGCCCCGCTCGCCGACGCCTTCAAGTCGGTCGGACACCCCTTCTGGGCGGGCCTGATCAGCTTCGGCGCGGCCGTCGGCCTCACCTCGGTCTGCATGATCCTGCTCCTCGGCCAGTCCCGGGTGTTCTTCGCGATGAGCCGCGACGGACTCCTCCCCAAGACGTTCTCGCACGTCCATCCGCGCTTCGGGACCCCCTACCGCTCGACGGTGCTGCTCGGTGCGATCGTCGCCGTCGTCGCGGGCTTCACCTCCATCGACGAGCTGGCCGAACTGGTCAACATCGGCACCCTCTTCGCGTTCGTCGTGGTCGCCGTCGGCGTCGTCATCCTGCGCCGCCGGCGCCCCGACCTGCCGCGCTCCTTCCGCACACCGCTGGTCCCGCTGGTCCCGGCGCTGTCGGTGCTCGCCTCGCTGTGGCTGATGCTGAACCTGCCGAGCGAGACCTGGCTGCGGTTCGGGGTGTGGATGCTGATCGGCGTGGCCGTGTACTTCCTGTACGGCAGGCGGCACAGCAAGCTGGGTAGGACGAGCGGTACGCCGGTGGAGTAGGCCGGGCGCCGGGCGCCGGGCGCCGGGCGCCGGTCTCCGGTGGCCCGGTCGCCGGTGGCCGGGGCGGTGCGTCGTGGGAGGCTTTCGGCGCGGTGCCCGGCGCCCCTGACGGAGCGGATAGTTTTGGCCCATGCTCGTCGAGCCCGTGACCCCGACTTCGCACGCCTACTGGCGGAAGCTGCTCCCCGCCCTGCTCCTCCTCGCGGCGCTCACCCGCATCCCCTCCTTCCTGCACCCCCTGTGGAACCCCGACGAGGGGTTCCTCGCCGTCCAGGCGCGGCAGCTCGCCGACGGGGGAGTGCTGTACGACACCGTCGTCGACCGCAAGCCGCCGTTCGTACCCTGGCTGTACGAGGCGGCGCTCGGCCTCTTCGGACACGGCTCGCTCGTCCCGGTGAAGGTCCTCGCGATCCTCGCCCTGTTCGCCACGGCGGCCCTCCTCGCCTCACTGGCCCGCCGCCGGTGGGGCGACCGGTCCGGAGCAGTGGCGGGCGCCGGCTTCCTGCTGATCTCCGTCGGACTGCACCCCGAGGACACCCAGGCCGCCTCCTTCGGGATCTTCACCCTTCCGTTCACCGCGCTCGCCGTGTGGTGCGCCGACCGCAGGGCCTGGACCTGGGCGGGGGCGGCCGTCGCGGGCGCCTTCCTGACCAAGCAGACGGGCGGGGCGGTACTGGTGCCGGTGCTCTGGCTCGCCTGGACGACGTCGCGGCGCGGCCCGGCCCTGCTGCGCACGGTCGCGGGGTTCGCCCTGCCGGTCGCGGCGGTGGCCCTGGTCACGGGCCCGTCCCGCTTCCTGTTCTGGGTGGTCACGGGCTCCGGTTCGTACGCCGACCTGACCGGCTCGGGACTGCACGCGCTCGGCCGGGGCCTCGGCAACGCGGGCATCCTGGCCGCCGCCTGCCTCGGCCTGCTCGTGCCCCTGGTACGGCGGTGGCGGGCCCCCGGCACCGACCTGTGGCTGTGGCTGGCGGCCTCCGCCGTCGCCGTGGCGACCGGGTTCCACTTCTTCGGCCACTACTACCTGCAACTCATGCCGCCGCTCGCCCTGCTGGGCACGGCCGCCCTGCACGCCCTGCCCCACCGCTGGACGCGCGGCGCGCTCACCGCACTCGCCTGCACCTGCGCGCTCTTCCTGACCTGGGGCTTCCTGGCCCCGCGCGCCGAACTCACGCACGCCGAACAGCTCGCGCAAGCCGTCCGGGAGCGCACCTCGGCGACCGACCGGGTACTGATCTGGGGCATGCACCCGGAGACGTACTGGCTGGCCGGCCGCGCCCCCGCGAGCCGCTACCTCACGGCCGGACTGCTCACGAACTTCAGCGGCGGCAGGAACGGTTCGCTGGTCGGCGAGGAGTACGGGGTCGAGGGCAGCTGGCCGCTCCTGCTGGCCGACCTGGCACAGCACCGGCCCGCGCTCGTCGTCGACGACTCCCGGGGCAAGCCGTACGGTCCCGGGCGGATGCCGACGCTGCGGCGGGTGCTGGCGCAGGAGTACGAGCGGGTGGCGACGGTGGACGGGGCGGTGCTGTACGCGCGCACCGGCGCGCCCTGAGCCCGGCTCCGCCCGCTCAGCTCCGTACGGTGCGGGGCCCCACGCACCGGGCGCCGTGCGCCTCGACCCGGCGCCGCAGCTCGCGGTCGGCGGTGACCACGACGCACTCCCGGCCGGCCGGGAGCCGCTCCGCGACGACCTCGACGATCCGGTCGTCGCCGCTGCCGGAGGCGGACACGACCCGCACCCCGGGCACCGACTCCACACCCCGGGCCGCGCCCTCCACCACCAGCACGACGTCGAGCGGTCCCGGAAGCCCCGCCACCCCGTCGGCCGCGTACCCGGGCAGCCGGTCGCGCAGCCGCTCGGCGGCGCCGTGCCGGTCCTTCCACCAGCCGTCGGGCACCGAACCCACGACGTTGGCCGCGTCGACCACGAGCAGGGGCGGGGCGCTCTGCGCGGCGCCGGTCGCGGTGTCGGGGGCGGTGCCGTCCTCGGACGGGACGGGCGGCTCGGGCGGTGTGGACGTCATGGGCCCAGCGTCCCACGGGGCCGCCGCCAGGCCCGCGCCCCGACCGGAGACCGCGGTGCCGGGGCCGCCCGTGCCCGGCGGTCAGCGCCGCACACGCGCGAGGAGCGTCACCGTCACGTTCTTCAGCCGATGGGTCGCGGCCGGCTCGTAACGGCTGCGCAGGGCCGAGACCGTGGCCGGGGTCAGACCGGTGTACGGGTCGTCGGAGGCGGGCGAGGTCAGCACCCAGACCCGGTCGTGCCCGCTCAGGGCCGGCCTCGGGGCAAGGCCCTCGACCGGTGCGAAGGAGCCCGCCTCCCGCGCCGTGACGGACACCAGCACGTCGGCGGGCCGGTGGGCCGCGTCGCGGAGTTCGTAGGCGAGCCCGCGCCGGACGATGGTGCCGGAGGTGGCGCCGCCGTACACGACGGCGTCGCCCGCCCTCTGCTGCCGCTCGATCAGACGGGCGGCGCTCCGGTAGTCCGGCTCCCACGCGACGTCCTTGCCCGCCTGCCGGGCGGTGGCCATCGCGGGCAGCGAGAGCCACAGCACGGCGGTCGCTGCCGCCGCTGCCAGCAGCCAGCCCAGCCACACCACCAGCGGCCTGCGGGCGCGGTCCGGCCCGAACCCGGCCGGGCGGCACACCGCCACCGCCGCCAGCAGCACCCAGGCGGGCAGCGTGAAGAGCAGATAGCGGTAGTAGAAGAGCCGCAGCAGGTCGGCGGTGGCGAAGGTCAGCAGCGGCGGGAGCAGCGCCCACACCGCGAGCATCAGCCGGGGCCGGCCCGCCACCGCGATGCCGACCGCCCCGAGGACCAGCAGCGGGACCGCCGTCGGCCAGGACCCGACGACGTCGTGGGGGAAGTCGAGGAAGGTCCGCAGGGTCGGGTTGTTCCAGGAGATCTGGCCGCTCTGCCCCGAGCCGCGCGCCGCCATCGGCAGCACGAAGGAGACGCCGACCAGCACCGACCCGCAGAAGCCCCAGGCCGCGGTGCGGTCGCCCGCCCGGCGCGCGGCCAGCACCGCGCACAGGTGCGCCGCCAGCACCGACAGCGAGACGAGGTGGCTCCAGCCGACCAGCGGCAGGCTCGCCGCGTACAGCGCCCAGCCCTTCACCGACGGCCGCTCCAGCACCCGCACCAGCAGCAGCGTCGACAGCAGGACCGCCGCGACGGCGAAGGCGTACGGGCGGGCCTCCTGCCCGAACCGGGTGACCGTCGGCAGCACCGCGAAGACCAGCCCGGCCAGCAGCCCCGTGCGCAGGTCGAACAGCCTGCGCCCGAGCAGCCCCAGCAGACCCGCCGCGGCGGCCGTCGCCAGCGCCGCGGGCAGCCGCAGCACGGTCTCCGAGGTGCCCAGCAGCGCGGTCCACCCGTGCATCGCCACGTAGAACGGGGCGAAGACCACGTCGACGCCCCGCAGCAGCGTGCCCAGGTCGGCGAGCGGCAGCGTCGCCGACCACCAGGTGGCGTGCTCGTCCTGCCACAGCTGGCGGTCCCCGATGCCGTGCAGGGTGAAGGCCAGCGCGACCGCGGCCGGCAGCAGGAACGCCACCGCGGCCGACCGGCGCGCGTCCACCGAGCGGCGCAGCCGCCGGGCGGCGCTGCGCGGCCGGTCGGCCGCTTCCGCGGGCGCGACGGGTCCGGCGGGGTCGATCACAGTCACTTCTTGATCCAGACGCGGTAGGAGCTCGGCCCGGCGGGAGCGACGTACGGGTCGTCGAGCAGCAGCCGGTAGTGGGGATTGGCGCGCAGGGAGGTGGTCAGGGCGAAGTTCTCGGGGGACTCGGGCAGCCCGGACAGCACGACGGCGTCGAAGCGTCCGGCGGCGAGGTCGGCGACCTTGGACGGGCCGGTGCGCTCCCACTGCCGCTCCCGGGTAGCCCCGCGCAGGTAGTACGCGGGTACGGCGGGCCGGTCGGCCAGGTAGCGGCCGTCGGCCGTGACGACCTTCGCCAGCGCCTCGACGGCCCGGGTGGAGTCGGGCGGTACGAAGGTGTTGTGCGCCCGCACCAGGCCGAGCACCAGTACCGCGACGTACACCAGGATGCCCAGCTGCGGGTTGCGGAAGTGCGCGCCGACCAGCCGGGCCAGCCCGAGGCCCGAGAGCGGTGCGGCGAGCGCCAGCCCGTACCCCAGGTTCCGGAGCTGGGCCGGGTCCCCGCGCCCGGCCAGCACGTACCCGGCGGCCAGCAGCGGGCTCGCGCACAGCAGCACGGCCAGCAGCACCCGGCGCACCCGCCCGGGGACCGCCACCCGGGTCCACGAGGTCTCGGCCAGGCGCGCCCGGTGGATGTAGGCGACGGCGCCGCCAAGGGCGCACAGGAACACCGGGCCGCCCCACTGCACGATGTCCCCGAGCACGGCGGCCGGGGTCTGCGAGGAGAGCCGCGGCGCCCGGTCCGGGCCGCTCCCGCCGCCGAGCAGCCGGGTGCCGCCGTACAGCAGCAGAGCGGTGGGCACGGCGAACAGCGCCGCCCGCAGCACCGCGCGCCCCGCCCCGCCCGGCAGCGTCGTGAGGGCCGCGAGCAGGGCCAGCGTCGGCAGGAACAGCACCGTGCCCCACGCGAGGGCGACCGCCAGCACGGCGGGGACGACCGCGAGCAGCACCGGGGCCACGCGCGCGCCGCCGCGGGCCGCCAGCCACGCGGCGAGCGCCAGGAAGCACCCGCCGAGCGCGGCGCCGTCCGCGAGGAACCCGGAGAACACGGTCGACTCGCAGACCGAGAACAGCGCCGCCGCCCCGAGCGCCGCCCGCGCCCGGAACAGCCGGGCGGCCAGCGCGTACACGCACACGGTCGCCCCGAGCATCGCCAGCAGGCTCAGCACCCGCACTCCGGTCGGCCCGAAGGACGAGTCGACGAACGCCGCCAGCACCGGGTACAGGGACGGCCGCCCCGAGGCGGGGTCGGTCAGTGGCACCGTGCCCGAGCCGTCGCGCTGGAGGTGCCCGTGGACCAGCGTCAGCGCCTCGCCGGGGAACAGCCGGCCGCCCATCCGGGAGGAGAGCCCGGCCTGCACGGCCAGGACGCACAGCAGCAGCAGCCGTCCGATGCGCACGCTGCGCCGCGAGTTGACCGTCCAGGCGGACCGCGGCACCTCGGGGACGGTGTAAGCGGGGGCGAGCCGGGCGGCGATGTCGGCCCTGCGCAGCCGCACGGTGTCGGGGCTCATCGGAGCTTGCCGGGGTCGAAGCCGAACGCGGCCGAGCCGCGGGCCTGTTCGCGGAAGGTGCGCCGGGCGAGCGGACCGCTGCTGATCCGCCAGTCGGCCTCCTTGTCGTAGTCGAACCAGATGAAGCCGAGGACGTCGGGGCGCTTCTCGACGCCCCGGAAGAGGTCCTCGATGTCGGCGGGCTTGCGCTCGCCGCCCTCGGACGCCGTCTCGGGGATGACCACCGGTTTGCGGGTGAAGGTGCGGATCTGCCGAAGCGTCGGGTCGAAGAGGGTCTCGAAGGTGGTCGGGCCGTGCTTGGCGTAGTAGCCGATGACGCCGACCCAGTCGACGTACTTCTCGCCCGGCCAGAACGGCTTGAGCTTCACCTGCGGCATCGGGTTGACGACGTTGGGGGTCCAGACCCAGATCACGGACCTGGCTCCGGCCTTCTCGAAGAGGTCGTGCGTGCGCTTCCAGGCGGCGGTGAATTCGGCCGGGGTGGCCTTCTTGGTGCCCCAGGGGTACCAGTCGCCGTTCATCTCGTGCGCGAAGCTGATCGCCACGGGGAGGTTCAGTTCGCGGACGGCCTCGGCGTAGGAGCGGATGTAGTCGTCGCTGCGGCCCGCCGCGATGTCGGCGAGCGGCGTCGTGTGCGGCTCCCAGGAGATCATCGGCAGTGCCCCCTCGTGCCACACCGCGGCGGCGGCGCCCTCGTCGAACCGGTCGCCCCACGCGGCGTAGTAGCCGACCAGGTTGGGCTGTCTACCGGCCTGCGCGGCGAAGGTCCGCAGCGGCTCCAGCGAACCGGGCAGTCCCTCGGCGGCCACGCCCAGGTACTTCTTCCCCCCGGCGGGCCGCAGCAGGGGCGTGAGGTCGTACGGGGCCTCGCGTGCCTCCTGGGTCGCGGCGGCGGTCGTCGGCGGCCCGGTGTCCAGGGACCGGTAGTGGTCCCGTCCCGCGGAGGAGAAGGTGGTGCACCCGCCGGCGGCGAGCACCAGGGCGGCGCAGACCACGGCCGCCCCTCGGGCCCGGCGGAAGGGCCCGCGGGCCGTGCGGAGGGGGGTACGGGCCTGCCCGGAGGGGGTGCGGACCTGGCGGGAACGGGACGGAAGCACGGGTTCAGGCCTTCTGGAAGGGGTCGGCGGCGGGGAAGTCGCCCGGAGTGGCGGGGGAGACCGTGGGTGCGGCAGCCGCAGTGGTTACGGGCGGTACGGCGGTTACGGGCGGGGCGGCGGTGGCGGCCGGGGCCACGGCGGCTGGCGGGGCGACGGCGGCTGCGAGGCGCGGATCACCGGGCTCGCCGACGTGCGGCTGGAGCAGCGCGCGCCCGATCGTCGCCGCGTAGAAGAGCCCGGCGGCCAGCAGCAGCGCGAAGTCCGGCGGGTACAGGGAGAGCGTGCGCCACAGCGCCAGGGCGACCCAGACCAGGGCGGTGCCGCCGCTCCAGAGGGCCAGCCCGAGCCAGAAGCGGCGGGTGCCGTTCGACCTGGCTCCGCCGGACCCGGACGGCTTCCAGCCCATGTGCCGGCCGCGCAGCAGGTCCCAGAAGGCGAAGACGAACGACCAGCCCTGGATCGCCTGTACCGCCCAGGCCTCCAGCCGGAACGGCGCCCGGTGCCACAGGGGCTGCACGATCGTCACGTAGAAGAGCGTGGGCAGCAGCAGGAACGAGGCCTGCGCGACGACCTGCCCCGGCGCGAACAGCAGCAGTCCGATCGGGATCAGCGGCAGCGCGAACACGGCGAGCGCCGTCGTCAGGTAGTAGAGGAAGCCGCTGAGGTAGGACAGCCGGGTCTCGACGCGCAGCGGGGCGGCCCAGAACTTCCGGTCGGTGATCAGCGCGAGCGACCCCCAGCACCAGCGGTACTGCTGGTTCATGTACGCGCCCGCGGTGTCGGGGCACACACCGGTGGACAGGGCGACCGGGACGTACCGCAGCCGCCAGCCGAGACCGCGCAGGTCGAAGCCGGTGTACATGTCCTCGGAGTGCTCGATCAGGGTGGTGCCGCCGTTGGCCTCCAGCGCGGAGCGGCGGTACAGCGCGCAACTGCCGCAGCAGATCGACGCGTTCTTGCCGTCCCGGGAGACCTGCACGGAGCGGTAGAAGTACTCCTGGGTGGCGCCCGCGCCGCGCTCGATCCAGTTCTGCGAGTCGAGGACGCGGAAGAACTGCGGGGACTGGACGATGCCGGTGTCCGGCTCGTCCATGTACGGCAGCATCTCCTGGAGCAGGTCGGCGCGCGGGGCGAAGTCGGCGTCCAGGATCAGGATGTGCTCGCCCGCGGAGATCCCGAAGCCGTACTGGAGGTTGCCCGCCTTCTTGTACCGGCCGCGATCGGTCCTGGTGCCGTGCCGGAACCCGAAGTCCGCGGCCATGGCGGCCAGTTCCGCGGACGCGCCGTCGTCGAGCACGTACACGGTGACCCGGCCCGGGTAGTTCCGGGCCATCCGGCGCACATGCGTCCAGGTGTTGTGCAGCACCTCGATGGGCTCGCCGCACACCGGCAGGAAGACGTCCACGGTGGGGTACGCGTCCGGCCGCCACCCCCTCACCAGGGCGCGGTGCGCGCGCATGTCGAAGCCGCGGCTGAACCCGTCGAGCCGCAGCGAGAGCAGCGAGTGGCAGACGGCGACGACCAGGAAGGGCGCGAAGAGCCAGAACCAGGGGCTGGAACTGGTGAAGGCCAGCTGGCTGATCGCCAGGAAAACGATGCCGACGAAAGCGAAGAAGGTGAGCACCCACAGATGCCGCCGGGCGTAGCAGTATTTCTCGCTGTCGTCGGGCGGCTGCGGCAGCAGGCCCGAAGCAGGTGAATTCCTGATGGTCATGCGAAGTTCTTCTCCGGCCTTTCCTGGGCGGCCATTTTATGAAAGGTGCTCGGGCGAATTCCCGGAAAAGGTCCTGCCTCGCCGGGTACAAAGTCACCGGGTGGCCGGGACCAAAGAAGTGCGGCGGAACACCCAGGTGCGGTACGACCAGAACCGGAAAAGGGTGGCGAAGGCGATTCCGGTGAACTTGAACACGTTCTCCTGGAGCGGGGTGTCCCAGCCCATTCCGTAGGTCGTCACGAACAGCACCCCGTTCTCCAGGACGAGCCCGGCCGCGCTGAAGAAGGCGAACAGCAGGAGCTCACTGCTCTGCCGCCGCTGGCGTCTGTCCTGGTAGGCGAAGTAGCGGAAGCCCAGGTAGTTGCAGGCGACGGCGACCGCGGTGGCGGTCATTCCGCACCGGACCACCGGGAGGCCGGTGTGCGAGCGGAGCAGGTTGAAGACCAGCAGGTTGACGATCACGCCGATGCCGCCGACGGCACCGAACTTGGCCATCTCCACCGAGAGGGAACGCAGCCGGCTGCGGGCCGCGTGTCTGCCGGTTCTGCTTTTCATGGTTCACAACTCCGGGCGCGCCGAATTCCGTGCTTCAGGGGTCATCTGTAAATCGGGGCGCCAGTGGGGGAGTTCATGCCTGCAAAGGCCCGGGTTAAGAACCGTGTGAACCCGGCGCGGTTCCCTATCGTAAGCTATGCCCGATTGGCGGAGATGTTCCCGTATGGTGCGGGGCATTCGGGAAGAGTTAATTCGAGAGCGACGGCACGCATGACTGAGGCGATACTCCTGGCCGGTGGTAAGGGATCCCGGCTGCGTCCGGTCACGCTCCGCACGCCCAAACCCATGGTTCCGGCCGCCGGGGTGCCCTTCCTGGCCCACCAGCTGGCCCGCGCCCGCGCGGCGGGCGTCACCCACGTGGTGCTGGCCACCTCCTACCTCGCCGAGGTCTTCGAGCCCTACTTCGGCGACGGCTCCGCACTCGGCATGCGGCTCACCTACGTCACCGAGGACCGGCCGCTGGGCACCGGCGGCGCCGTCCGCGGCGCGGCCGACGCCCTGGAGTCGGGCCCCGCCGACCCGGTGCTCGTCCTCAACGGCGACATCCTCACCGGCCTCGACCTCGCGGGCCTGGTACGCGGCCACCTGCGGGCCGGGGCCGCCGTCACCCTGCACCTCACCCGCGTCGACGACCCCCGCGAGTACGGGCTGGTGCCCACCGACGGCACCGGCCGCGTCCTTCGCTTCACCGAGAAGCCGCAGCGGCCCGAGGAGATCGTCACCGACCAGATCAACGCGGGCTGCTACGTCTTCCGGCGCGAGGTGATCGACACCGTTCCGGCGGGCCGCCCGGTGTCCGTGGAGCGCGAGACCTTCCCCGGGCTCCTCGCCTCCGGCGCCCTGCTGCACGGGGTCGTCGACCGCTCCTACTGGCGCGACCTCGGCCGTCCCGCCTGCTTCGTGCAGGCGTCGGCGGACCTGGTGCGCGGTGTCGTCGCCTCGCCCGCGCTGCCGGGCCCCACCGGCGAGTACCTGCTGATGCCCGGCGCGCGGATCGAGGAGGGCGCGGTGCTGGGCGGCGGCACGGTCGTCGGCGCGGGCGCCCGGATCGGGGCGGGGGCCGTCGTCGAGGGCTCCGTCGTGCTCGACGGCGCGCGGGTCGACGAGGGGGCCCGGGTGCACGCCAGCATGCTCGGGGCCGGCTCCTACGTCGGCCGCGGCACCACCGTCACCGGCGCGGTCGTCGGCGACGGCGCCCGGGTGGGCGCGGCCAACGAACTCGACCACGGGGCCCGGGTGTGGTGCGACGCACGCATCCCGGACGCCGCCATCCGCTTCTCGCCCGACTGCTGACGGCCACCCACCGGCCCAGGCCCACCGTCTCCCAGCCCCCCCCAGCCCCCGCCCACCGTCTCCCAGCCCCCGCCCACCGGCCCGCAGCCGCGGCGTCCTGCCCCGATGCCCCGCCCACCCCGGATTTCCGCACAGATGGAGAGCAGGTCCCGTGGCCGATACCGCGCCCGCCCCCGCCGTACCCACCCCCGCCCCCGACCCGCGGCGTCGGCCGCTGGCCGTGCCCGACGAGTGGGGCCGCACCGCGCTGACCGTCGTCATGCCCACGTACAACGAGGCGGAGAACCTCCCCGGCATGGCCGAGCGGCTGATGGCACTCGCCCTGCCGGGCCTGCGCCTGCTGGTGGTCGACGACAACAGCCCCGACGGCACCGGACGGATCGCCGACGGCCTCGCCGCCCGCCACCCGGGCCGGGTGGCCGTCCTGCACCGCACCACCAAGGACGGCCTCGGCCGGGCGTACGCGGCGGGCATGACCCGCGCGGTCGAGGACGGCGCGGACTTCGTCCTCCAGATGGACGCCGACGGCAGCCACCCCGTCGGGTACGTCCCCCAGCTGCTCGGCAGCGCCCTGTCCACCGGCGCAGGGCTCACCGTCGGCAGCCGCTACGTCTGCGGCGGCCGGCTCGCCGACGAGTGGGGCCTGCACCGCAGGCTGCTCTCCCGCTGGGCCAACCGGTACGTGAGCGCCGTCCTGCACACCGGGCTGCGCGACGTCACCGCCGGGTTCGTCCTGTGGCGCGCCGACACCGTCCGCGCGGCCCGGCTCGACCGGGTCCGCAGCAGTGGCTACAGCTTCCAGGTGGAGCTCAAGTACCGGGCGGTGCGGGCCGGTTGCACGGCCGTGGAGATCCCCATCCACTTCGAGGAGCGCCGTACCGGCGTGTCCAAGATGAGCCTCGCCGTGCAGCTGGAGTCGGCGGTGCTGCCCTGGAGACTGCGGCTGCGCGGCTGAGCGGGGACGCACGAGGGGGGTCGTACGGAGACGGACTCCGTACGACCCCCTCCCGGTGGGACGCGGTGGCGTTACGCGGGGACGCTCGCCACGCCCGCCGTCAGGAACTTCTTCCCGGCGACCCGCTCCGAGTAGCCCTCACGGTCCAGGTACGGCGTGATGCCGCCCAGGTGGAAGGGCCAGCCGGCGCCGGTGATCAGGCACAGGTCGATGTCCTGGGCCTCGGCGACGACGCCCTCGTCGAGCATCAGCCGGATCTCCTCGGTGACCGCGCCCATCACGCGGTCGCGGACCTGCTCCTCGGTCAGGACGGTGTCGCCCTGCTTGAGGAGGGCTGCGACCTCGGGGTCGAGGACCGGGGCGCCCGAGTCGTAGACGTAGAAGCCCCGCTTGCCGGCCTTGACCACGGCGGCCAGGTTCGGCGACACCGTGAAGCGGTCCGGGAACGCGCGGTTCAGGGTCTCCGAGACGTGCAGACCGATGGCCGGGCCGACCAGCTCCAGCAGGACCAGCGGCGACATCGGCAGACCGAGCGGCTCGACGGCCTTCTCGGCGACGGCGACCGGGGTGCCCTCGTCGATGACGTTCTGGATCTCGCCCATGAAGCGGGTCAGGATGCGGTTGACGACGAACGCCGGGGCGTCCTTCACCAGCACGGCCGTCTTCTTGAGCTTGCGGGCCACACCGAAGGCGGTGGCCAGCGACGCGTCGTCCGTCTTCTCGCCGCGCACGATCTCCAGGAGCGGGAGGATCGCGACCGGGTTGAAGAAGTGGAAGCCCACGACCCGCTCGGGGTTCTTCAGCTTCGACGCCATCTCGGTGATGGACAGCGAGGAGGTGTTGGTGGCGAGGATCGCGTGCGCCGGGGCGACCGCCTCGACCTCCGCGAACACCTGCTGCTTGACCGACATCTCCTCGAAGACGGCCTCGATGACGAAGTCGGCGTCGGCGAAGCCGTCCGCCTTGTCGAGGACGCCGGAGACCAGGGCCTTGAGGCGGTTGGCCTTGTCCTGGTTGATGCGGCCCTTGCCGCGCAGCTTCTCGATCTCCATGTGGACGTAGCCCACACCCTTGTCGATCCGCTCCTGGTCGATGTCGGTCAGCACGACCGGCACCTCCAGACGGCGCAGGAACAGCAGCGCGAGCTGCGAGGCCATCAGACCGGCGCCGACGACGCCGACCTTGGTGACCGGGCGGGCCAGGTTCTTGTCCGGTGCACCGGCCGGGCGCTTGGCGCGCTTCTGCACCAGGTTGAACGCGTAGATCCCGGAGCGCAGTTCGCCGCCCATGATCAGGTCGGCGAGCGCCTGGTCCTCGGCGTCGAAACCGGCGGACAGGTCACCGGACTTGGCGGCCTCGATGATGTCCAGGGCGCGGTACGCGGCCGGGGCCGCACCGTGCACCTTGGAGTCGGCGACGAACCGGCCGCGCGCGACGGCGGCGTCCCAGCCCTCGCCCCGGTCGATCTCCGGGCGCTGGACCTGGAGTTCGCCGCGCAGCACCGCGGAGGTCCAGATCAGCGACTGCTCCAGGAAGTCGGCACCCTCGAAGATCGCGTCGGCGATGCCGAGCTCGAAGACCTGCGCGCCCTTGAGCTGGCGGTTCTGGTTCAGCGAGTTCTCGATGATGACCGTCACGGCCTTGTCGGCGCCGATCAGGTTCGGGAGCAGCGCGCAGCCGCCCCAGCCCGGGACCAGGCCGAGGAAGACCTCGGGGAGCGAGAAGGCGGGCAGCGACTGCGACACCGTGCGGTAGGAGCAGTGCAGACCGACCTCGACGCCGCCGCCCATCGCCGCACCGTTGTAGTACGCGAAGGTGGGCACGGCCAGGCCGGAGAGCCGGCGGAACACGTCGTGCCCGCCCTTGCCGATGGCGAGCGCGTCCTCGTGGCGCTTCAGCAGCTCGACGCCCTTGAGGTCGGCGCCGACGGCGAAGATGAACGGCTTGCCGGTGATGCCGACACCGACGATCTTGCCCTCGGCCGCCTCGGCCTCGACCTGGTCGATCGCGGCGTTGAGGTTGCCCAGCGACTGCGGGCCGAAGGTGGTCGGCTTGGTGTGGTCCAGGCCGTTGTCGAGCGTGATGAGGGCGAAGTTGCCCGCGCCGCCCGGCAGTTCCAGGTGACGTACGTGCGCCTGGGTGACGACCTCGTCGGGGAACAGCTCGGCCGCGCCCTTCAGGAGCTCGGCGGTGGTGGTGCTCACTTGTTGCCTCCGTCGAAGTGCGGGTTCTCCCAGATGACCGTTCCGCCCATGCCGAAGCCGACGCACATGCTCGTCAGGCCGTAGCGGACGTGCGGCTGCTCCTCGAACTGGCGGGCCAGCTGCGTCATCAGGCGCACGCCGGAGGAGGCCAGCGGGTGACCGAAGGCGATGGCGCCGCCGTACTGGTTCACGCGGCTGTCGTTCTCGGGGATGCCGAAGTGGTCGAGCATGGCCAGCACCTGCACGGCGAAGGCCTCGTTGATCTCGAACAGGCCGATGTCGTCGATCGAGAGGCCCGCCTTGGCGAGGGCCTTCTCGGTCGCCGGGACCGGGCCGATGCCCATGACCTCGGGCTCGACGCCCGCGAAGGCGTAGGACACCAGGCGCATCTTGACCGGCAGGCCCAGCTCGCGCGCGACGTCCTCGGCGGCGATCAGGGAGGCGGTGGCGCCGTCGTTGAGACCGGCCGCGTTGCCGGCGGTGACCCGGCCGTGCGGGCGGAACGGGGTCTTCAGCCCGGCCAGCGACTCCAGGGTGGTGCCCGGACGCATCGGCTCGTCGGTGGTGGCCAGGCCCCAGCCGGTCTCGCCCGCCTCGGCGTTCGTGCGGCGCACGGACACGGGGACCAGGTCGGCCTGGATCTTGCCGTCGGCGTACGCCTTGGCGGCCTTCTCCTGCGAGCGCACCGCGTACTCGTCGGCACGCTCCTTGGTGATGCCCGGGAAGCGGTCGTGCAGGTTCTCGGCGGTCATGCCCATGAAGAGGGCGGACTCGTCGACCAGCTTGTCGGAGACGAAGCGCGGGTTGGGGTCCACGCCCTCGCCCATGGGGTGGCGGCCCATGTGCTCGACGCCGCCCGCGAGGGCGATGTCGTACGCGCCGAAGGCCACGCCGCCCGCCACGGACGTCACGGCGGTCATCGCGCCGGCGCACATGCGGTCGATCGAGAAGCCGGGGACGGACGTCGGCAGACCGGCCAGGATGCCGGCGGTGCGGCCCAGCGTCAGGCCCTGGTCGCCGATCTGGGTGGTCGCGGCGATGGCGACCTCGTCCACGCGCGCGGGGTCGAGGTCCGGGTTGCGGCGCAGCAGCTCCCGGATCGCCTTCACGACCAGGTCGTCGGCCCGGGTCTCGTGGTAGATGCCCTTCGGGCCCGCCTTGCCGAACGGGGTGCGGACGCCGTCGACGAAGACGACGTCCCTGACGGTACGAGGCACGATTGGCTCTCCTCCGGGGTGCGGGGTGGTGCTGCTGCCAGTACGCGGAGACGCCGAGGTGGGCGGCACCGCACGGCCCCATGCTACTTACGGGTAACCAAGCTGCCCACCCTTCTCGCCCCAAGCGGCGAAGGTCACACTCGGTGGCGGCCGTCCGGCGGGTGTCCCGGGGGTCCGCCGTTGGCGGAAAGCGTGCGGTGCGGCGTGTCGCGGGAGGTGCCGGTACGGGGTGGTGCGGGGCGGCCGGTCAGCGGGTTCGCGACCGGTGCGGGGGTCGGCCCCGTACGGAATTCGGGGGCTTCCGGTTCCCTTTCGCGGCTGGAAAATTGGTCTGGACCATACTCCTCGGTAGCCCTTAGGCTCGCCTCAAGATCGTGCGCCGTACGGCCGCGAACCCACCCTCACCTGCTCTTTCCTGCTGTGCCGTACCTGCTGATGGGAAAAGACCGTGCTCGACTTAGTGGTGGTTCTGAGGGCCGAGGACGCGGTCCTCGACTTCCTCTCCGTACTGACCGACCCGGACGGCGACGGGGTCCGCGAGGGCGAGGCTCCCCGGGAGATCCGGGTGCTGTGCTGCGACACCGGGCAGTGGATCGCGCTGCCGCCCGACGGCACCCCGTACGACCGGCTGGAACTCCTCGCCCCGCACCTGCGCGCCCCGGACGCGCCCGCCGCTTCGCCCGGCCCCAAGGTCCTGGCCGCCCTGCTCACCGGGGCCGCCGAGGGCCGTCCGGCCCGGATCTGGACCCACTCGCCCGCCGACAACCGCCGCAGCCGGGGCCGGCTCGGCCGGGACGTCGCCGCCGCCGCACACGGACTGCCGGTGCACCACGCGGTCGGCTACTCCCCGTACCTCCAGTTCGTCAGCGACGAGGACCGCCCGCTCGGCCGGGCCCTGGTCGCCGCCAAACTCGGCTTCGTCAACCGGCACTGCGGCCCGCTGCTGAGCAGCGACTCGCCCGAGTTCATGGTGTACACCGCGCGGGTCCCGGCGACCGAGCGCTTCTTCGCGGCGGGCGACCCCCGCGAGCGGGAGGGACTCTTCGCGCTGCTGGCCAGTCTCGACGAGGAGGCCGCGACGGTGGCCGACCCGTGGGAGTTCGACAGTTCCGCCTACGAACGCTCCCGGCTCGACGCCACCACCGCCTGGGTCGCCCGGCACCGGCTGCCCGGCGACGGCCCGCTGGTCGAGGTGGGCGCCTGCGAGGGAGCCCTCACCGCACGGCTCGCCGCGAAGGGGTACGCGGTCGACGCCACCGAACCCAACCCGCTCTTCCGGGACCGGCTGACCGCACGGACCGAGACCGTCCCGGAAGGCGTACGGGTCCATCCGTACGACCTGGCGGAACTGGCGGACCGCAGCAGGGAGCCGGGGCTCGCGGGGACCGCGTACCTGCTGATCGAGATGCTCTACTACGGCCAGGACCCGGCCCTGCTCGACGACCTGCCCACCGACCTGGTCCTCCTCGCCCTGGAACCGGCCACCCTGGACGAACGGGTCCGCCCGTGGCTGGCCGCCACGTCCCGCTGGGAGACGGTCGAGGAGACGGTACTGGTCGCCCCGGCACTGGAACCGGTGTGCGGGGGCCGCGCCTACCTGAGCAAGCGGGGCAGCGTGGGCCTCGCACTGCGCAGAACGGAGCCGACCACCCGCGACAGCTGACCGGCGGACGGGGCCGGCGACGGAGGGGGCGGCGGGGCGGCGGGGGTGCGGGCAGCTGTCGTGGGTGGTCGGGCCATGACGTGAGGCGCATGGCCGCCCGGCCCACCCGGCGGGACCCCTCACCGGGTACGCCGACCGCCCCGGGTCCGGCCTCGGCCCGCCCTCCACGCCAGGCGCTCCAACCGCCCAGGTCCCGCCCGCACCGGCCTTCCTCGCGGGCCAGCCCCTGCCAGGCGTCGGCAGGGCGCGGCACTCCCGTACCGGTGCGACCTGCCGGCCCCCGTCGCCTGCCTTCTACGGCCACCGAAATCCCGTCCCGTGCCCCGCCGTTCCGGCGGTCATCCAACTCCCGTCCTGTTCCCCGCCGTTCCGACGGTCATCGAACTCCCGTCCCGTGCCCAGCCACCCCGGCGGCCACCGAAATCCCGCCCCGTTCCCCCCCCCGTGCCGACGGCCATCGATCACCGGCCCCGTGCCCCGCCGCCCCGACGGCCACCGGCTTACTCCGGCTTCCCCCCCGGGCCTCCGGACCGAGGACCCGCACGGCCCCTCGCCACGCACTCCGTAGCCGTGCGAGCCCGCCGCCCGCACACCCGTGGGTGCGCCGACGCGGGCGGTGGCCCCGCCCGGACCCCTCGCATATCGACTTGTCGATGTTCCGACCACCCGCCTCCTCGCAAAGGTGTACTCGCCATGAGCTCTGTCCCTTCGCTGGTGTCCCTGGTGAACGCGTGCCTGATGCCCGCCTACGACGGACGCACCCCGCCCGACTGGATCAAGCGCGCCCTCGACCAGGGGCTCGCCGGAGTGGGCCTCTTCGGCACCAATCTGCTGCCGCCCGGCGGCCCACTGCGCGACGACATCGTCGATCCGCTGCGCTCGGTGCGGCCCGACGTGCTCATCGCCCTCGACGAGGAGGGCGGCGACGTCACCCGGCTCGACTACCGCCGGGGCAGCGTCTACCCGGGCAACCACGCCCTCGGCGGCGTCGACGACCCTGCCCTGACGCGCGAGATCGCCGAAGCGATCGGCGACGACCTGCGGGAGACCGGCATCAACCTGTGCCTGGGTCCGTGCGCGGACGTCAACTCCCGCCCCGGCAACCCCATCATCGGCGTACGGTCCTTCGGGCCGACCCCCGATCTGGTCGCCCGGCACACCCGGGCGTTCGTCGAGGGACTCCAGGGGCGCGGTGTGGCCGCCACCCTCAAGCACTTCCCCGGGCACGGCGACACCGGCACGGACTCGCACTCCTGGCTGCCCGACATCCCGCGCTCCCTCGACGCCCTGCGCGCGCTGGAACTCCCTCCGTTCGCGGCGGGGTTCGCGTCCGGCGCCAAGGCGGTGATGACCGGCCACATCAGGCTTCCCCAGCTCGACGACCTGCCCGCCACGCTGAGCCGCCGGGTGGTCACGGGGCTGCTGCGCGAGGAACTGGGATACGACGGCGTGGTGATCAGCGACGCGCTGGAGATGGCGCCGATCCTGGACCGCTGGGGCTTCGGCGGAGCGGCGGTGCTGGCCTGGTCGGCGGGCGTGGACCTGGTGCTGCTGGGTGCCACGGATGGCGAGAAGATCCTGCCCGAGGTGTACACGGAGGTTGAACGCGCGCTCCGGGAAGGCGACTTGACCGTCGACCGGCTCGAAGAGGCCGCCGCCCGCGTCGCCGCCCTGCGCGCCTGGGCGGCCCCCGGTGCCCGTACGCCGGTGACGGACCGGACCCCCGCCCCGGACATCGGCCTCGTCGCGGCCCGCCGGGCGGTCGAAACGGTGGCCCTGGAAGGGATACCGAAGCCTGGCCCGGTGCATGTCGTACGGCTCGCCGTCGGCGCCAACATGGCGGTGGGGGAGGCCCCGTGGGGCCTGGACCGGGTGCTGCGCACGCTGGACTCGCTGGCCTCGCACACGGAGGTCGAACCGGGCACGGACCCGGCCGAGGTGCCCCTGCCCGCCGACGACGGCAGGACCCTGGCGGTCGTGGTACGGGACGCCGCACGCGACCCGTGGCAGTGCGGGACGCTGGCCGCGCTGCGGGCCCGGCGGCCGGGACTGGTGGTGGTCGAGATGGGCCTGGCGCCCGCCCCGCTCCCCACGGACGGCCACCCGACGGTGTTCACCCGGGGCGCGGGCCTGGCCAACGCCATGGCCGCAGCCGAACTCCTCACCACCACACCCCCTCACCGCCACCCCCTCCGCCCCTGACCCCACCCCCACCCCCGCCCCCTTGGGCGGCGGGGCCGCCCCCCCCGGGGGCGGAACGGGCGGGCAAGGGGGCGGCCCCCCGGCGGAGCCGAACCCTCCGGCCCCGCCCCGCCCCCGTTCCCCCGCACCTCCCGTCCCCCGCGCCCACCCCACCCCACCCGCCCGGAGCCCCCGTGAACCAGCCACCCCCACCAGCCGGCCGCACAGGCCAAACGAACCAACCCGACGACCGAACAGCCCCCCACCCCCACCTGCACCCCCACCCCCACCCCTTCGACACCTGCATCGGCCTCGGCTACCACTGCGAATCCACCCACCAGATCCGCCGCCTCACCCGCACCGACCGCGCCCACTTCTTCGACTGGCTGGACCTCGACTTCGCGTCCGTCCTGTCCCTCCTGGACACCGACTTCCGGGACGTACTGCTGCCCGGCGGCACGGAACCCTTCAGCGACGGACTCTGCGCACACGACCGCGGGACCGGCATCCGCTTCTTCCACGAGTTCGAGCCCCGGCCCGGCCGGCCGCTCGTCCAGGCGGACATCGAGGCCCAGCTCCCCACGGTGCGCGCCAAGTTCGCGCATCTCGCCGACCGCTGGCGGGCGACCACCGCCGACGCCGACCGGCGCGTGCTGTACGTCCACCACGACGCCTTCGACGAACTCGCCGACACCGACCTGCGCCGGCTGCACCGACTCCTCGCCCGCCGCTACCCCGGCCACCGTTTCGCCGTGCTCTGGCTGCGCCGCACCCCGCCGGGCGAGGTGGCCGCGCTGCCGCCCGGCGTGGTCTGGGACACGGTCCCCGAAGTGCCCGGCCGCTGGCAGGGCGACGACACCGCCTGGGACCGCGTCTTCGCCGCCCTGGGCCCCCGCACCCTCTGGCCCGCCGCGCCCGGACACCCCCCGGCGGCCCCCGGCCCCGCCTCCACCCCCGACTTCCGCACCGAGGAGCCCGCATGACCTCGCACCCCCCTCACCTCCCGCCCACGCGCCCCTGGCACACCGTCGTCCTCTCGCCGCACTTCGACGACGCGGTCTTCTCCCTCGGCGCGACCCTGGCCGGGCTGCCGGGGCCGACGGCCGTCGTCACCGTCTACGGCGGCGCGCCCGCCCCGGACGTGCCGGTCTCCTGGTGGGACTCCACCTGCGGTTTCTCGACCGCGCACGAGGCGCACCGCGCCCGGGTCGCGGAGGACGCCGAGGCCTGCGCGAAGGTCGGCGTCGAGCAGGTCGTGCTCGACCACCCGGACGGCCCGTACGCCGAAGGGCCCGAACTGCCCGGCCTGGACGCCTTCCTGGAGCGGCTCCCGGCCGGCACCGACGTCTGGGCCCCCCTCGGCAGCAACCAGTCCGACCACGAGAACGTCCGGGTGCGCGCCACCCGCGCCCTCGCCCGGCTCGGCGCCCCGCCGCCCCTCGTCTACGCCGACCTCCCGTACACCGGGCACCTCCCCGAGTGGGGCACGGACGGGGCGAGCGAAGCTCTCGCGCAGAGCCCGATGTGCGGCCTCGCCTACCAGGAGCTGCTGACCACCCACCGCACCACCGTCCACCACCACCTCGTACCGGACGACGCCCAGTGGGCCGCCAAGCGCGAGGCCGCCCAGTGCTACGGCTCGCAGCTCGCCCCCGTCGCCGCCGACCACGGCAACTTCCTCTCCCGCACCGGCCCGCTGCGCGCCGAACTCGTCTGGTCCCTGGAGCCCACGTGCTGACCCCCGTCCCCGACGAGCGCCCGCCCGTCCTCGTGGCCCGCGACCTCGTCAAGGAGTACGCACGCGGCCGGGCCGTCGACGGCGTCACGCTGAGCGTGCGGGCCGGCGAGCGCCTCGGACTGCTCGGCCCCAACGGCGCGGGCAAGACCACCACCCTCCTGATGTGCCTCGGCGCGGTCGAACCGGACGCGGGCCGCGTGGAGATCCTCGGCCACCGGCTGCCCGCCGACCGGGCCCGCGCCATGCAGGGCGTCGGCTTCGTCGCGGGCTACCTCCCGCTGCCCGACCGGGTGCGGGTCAGCGAGTACCTGCGGCTGTACGCCGACCTCTACGGCCTGCGGGACCCGCACACCGCCGTCGGCGAGGCACTGGAACGGTTCGGCATCGGTCACCTCGCCGCCGCCATCGGCACCCAGCTCTCCAGCGGCCAGCGCACCCTGGTCGGCATCGCCAAGGCGGCCCTGCACCGGCCCCGGCTGATGATCCTCGACGAGCCCACCGCCTCCCTGGACCCGGACATCGCCCTGCGCGTGCGCACCGCCCTGCTCGCGCTGTCCGCCGAGCGCGGCACCGCCCTGCTGGTCACCAGCCACGACATGACCGAGGTCGAGCGGCTCTGCGAACGCGTCGTCTTCCTGCACGGCGGACGCATCGCCGCCGACGGCACCCCCGAGGACGTCGCCCGCACCTTCGGCCGCGACGACCTCGAAGGGGTCTTCCTGCACCTCGCCGCCGAGCGCGACAAGGACCGCGAACGAGAAAGGGCGGCCCTGGCATGAGCGACCGCATCGGCAGTCCGACCCTGACCGTGTCCCCGGACACCGAGGGCCCCGCCCTCCGCTCCCCGGCCGCCGCCTCCGCGCACCGCGTGCGGGCCGTGGCCCGGCGCCACTGGCTGGTGCTCAAGCGCAGCCCGCACCGCTTCTTCGACGTCCTGGTCTGGCCCCTGGTCGACACCCTCCTGTACGGGTCGATCGGCCTGTTCGCCGCCGAGGCCGCCGGGGACACCCCGAGCGCCACCACCGCCGTCGCCGTCTACCTGCTCAGCGGCACCGTCCTGTGGCACCTCGTCCACCAGACCCAGATCTCGCTGGCCACCGGCTTCCTGGAGGAGACCTGGTCGCGCAACGTGCTGGGCCTACTGGCCACCCCGATGCGGGACTGGGAGTACCTGGCGGGCGTCGGACTCTTCGCCCTGGTGCGTACGGCCGCCAGCACCGTCGCGGTGGCCGCCCTCGCCTTCGCCGCGTACGCCTTCGACGTGACGCGCCTCGGGTTCGGCCTGATCCCGGTCGCGGCCCTGCTGCTGGCGTCCGGCTGGGCGGTGGCCCTCCTGGTCGTCGGCCTGGTACTGCGGTACGGCAGCGGGGCGGAGGCACTGGTGTGGGGAGCGCTGTCGGTGGTGATGCCGCTGTCCGGCGTCTTCTACCCGATCACCACGCTGCCCACCGTGCTCCAGCCCGTCGCGCAGATCCTGCCCACCACGCACGTCTTCGCCGTCGGCCGCACCCTGGCCTCCGGCGGCCCGATGCCGTGGGGCGAGTTCGCCCTCGCCGCCGGGGGCACCGCCGTACTGACCCTGCTGAGCCTCCTCGCGCTGCGCCGGATGCTCCGCACCTTCCGCCGCCGGGGTCTGGTGACCCGCTACTCCTGACCCGCGGGAGGGCACGCGTGAGGCCCCCGGTCCGGGGGGACCGGGGGCCTCGCACGTACTCCCATCGCTCGCGCGTACCGCCGCGGCTCACGCGTACCGCCGCGGCTCACGCGTACCGTCGTCGCGAGCGGCGCGGGCTCACTCCGCGGCCGGTGCCGCCTTCGCGGCCAGCGCCTCCACCAGCAGCGGAGTCACCAGCTCGATCTGCCACTGCCGCGCCCCGTACCCGGCCAGCGCCTCGGCGACCTTCTCCGGGGTCGGGGGCTTCGGCGGCTCCCAGCACACCCGGCGCACCGTGTCCGGGGTGATCAGGTTCTCCTGCGGCATGTTGATCTCCTCGGCCTGCGCCGAGACCGCCGCGCGCGCCGCGGACAGCCGGGCGGCCGCCGCCGGGTCCTTGTCGGCCCAGGACCGGGGCGGCGGAGGGCCCGCCACCGCCTGGCCCGGCTGCGGCAGCTCGATGTCCGGCAGCGCCTTGGCCCGGTCGATCGCGGCCTGCCACTGCTCCAGCTGGCGCCGCCCCATCCGGTGCCCGAAGCCGGGCAGTGCGGCCAGCACGTTCGCGTTCAGCGGCACGGCCAGCGAGGCCTCGACGATCGCCGCGTCGCTCAGCACCTTGCCCGGCGAGACGTCGCGCCGCTGGGCGATCTTGTCCCGGGCGTTCCACAGCTCGCGTACGACCGCGAGCCTGCGGCGCCCGCGAACCTTGTGCATCCCCGACGTACGGCGCCAGGGGTCCTTGCGCGGCGGGGCGGGCGGCGCCTCGGCGATGGCCCGGAACTCCTGGAGGGCCCAGTCCAGCTTGCCCTGCCGGTCGAGCTCCTTCTCCAGCGCGTCCCGCAGGTCCACCAGCAGCTCCACGTCCAGGGCCGCGTAGCGCAGCCACGGCTCGGGCAGCGGGCGGGTGGACCAGTCGACGGCGGAGTGGCCCTTCTCCAGGGCGTAGCCGAGGAGGTTCTCGACGATGGCGCCGAGGCCGACGCGCGGGATGCCCGCGAGGCGTCCGGCCAGCTCCGTGTCGAAGATCCGGGTCGGGACCATGCCTATTTCCCGCAGGCACGGGAGGTCCTGGGTAGCCGCGTGCAGCACCCACTCGGCGTCCGCGATGGCCTCGCCGAGGCCGGAGAGGTCGGGGCAGCCGACCGGGTCGATCAGCGCGCTGCCCGCGCCCTCGCGGCGCAGCTGGACGAGATAGGCCCGCTGTCCGTACCGGTAGCCGGACGCGCGCTCGGCGTCGACGGCCACGGGGCCGGTTCCGGCGGCGAATGCCGCGATCACTTCGTCGAGGGCCTCCTGCGTCGCCACGACGGGGGGAATGCCCTCGCGTGGCTCCAACAGCGGGATCGGCGCCGGTTCGACGTCGTCCGGGGGGCCGCCCCCGGTGGTTCGCAGGTCTGCTTCTGCTGCGGTCTCTTGGGCGTCGGTCACCTGCCAAGGGTATCTGTGTATGGCAGGAGCCCGACGACGGAACGTTCCGTCGCCGGGCTCCCGGGGCCCGGGGGGCCGAGGACGGGGGTCCGGCCGGGTGCCTGGAGGAACACCCGGCCACGACTCCCGGTGGTGCCACGAGCCGGTCGCGGTGCGACCGGCGGGCGCCGACCGCACGGTCGGCGCGTGCCCGCTCGCGTGGTCGGCGCCTGGTCAGTGGATGATTCCGGTACGCAGCGCCACCGCGACCATGCCCGCACGGTCGCCCGTGCCGAGCTTGCGGGCGATGCGTGCCAGGTGGCTCTTCACGGTCAGGGCGGACAGCCCCATGGAGACGCCGATGGCCTTGTTGGACTGGCCCTCCGCGACGAGTCTGAGGACCTCGACCTCACGGCCGGAGAGTTCGCGGTAGCCGCCCGGGTGGCTCGGGGAACCCGGGGGGCGGCGGTGCATGCGGGCGGCGTTGGCCCCGATGGGGGCGGTGCCGGGGCGGCCGGGGTGGTGGCCGACGGCGTTGCGGGTGCCGGTGACGACGTAGCCCTTCACGCCGCCCGCGAGGGCGTTGCGCACGGCGCCGATGTCGTCGGCGGCCGAGAGGGCCAGACCGTTGGGCCAGCCCGCGGCCCGGGTTTCGGACAGCAGGGTGAGGCCGGAACCGTCGGGCAGGTGGACGTCGGCGACGCAGATGTCGCGCGGGTTGCCGACGCGGGGGCGGGCCTCGGCGATGGAGGACGCCTCGATGACGTCACGTACTCCGAGGGCCCACAGGTGGCGGGTAACGGTGGAGCGGACGCGCGGGTCGGCCACGACGACCATGGCGGTCGGCTTGTTGGGCCGGTAGCCGACCAGGCTTGCGGGCTGCTCAAGAAGAACGGACACCAGGCCTCCGGGGAAGTGACGGGAAGGCTCCGGCGGGCTGAGGGCCAAGCCGGGCGAACCGTGCTGGAAGGGTCATTGACCTCTTCGGCAGCAACCCCGCCCGGCTTTAGGGAAAGATCACGAATTGATGAGTAACAATTCGGGCAATTCGGACGGACGATCGATGAAGTCCCTGATCAGGGCAGTGGGCGGAGGGCCCGTCGCCCCCCGCCCCACCTCTCGAACTGTCCGTCAGGGGCGCTGCGGGCCCCGTCGCTGCGGCAGCGACACCACACCCGGCAGCCCCTGGAACGCGGCCTCCTGACCCGTCGTCGGAGCCGGCGGCAGCCCCGCGACCTGGCACAGCAGATCGCACCAGGCGGCCAGGTAGGACGCCGTGTCCGGCACCCCGCCCCGCCCCTCGCGCGGCGTCCAGGACGCCCGGATCTCGATCTGGGTGGCGGGCCGCCGGTCCGCGAGCCCGCCGAAGTAGTGCGAACCGGCCCGGGTGACGGTCCCGCTCGCCTCGCCGTACGTCAGACCGCGCGCCTCCATCGCACCGGTCAGCCACGACCAGCACACCTCGGGCAGGAGCGGGTCGGCCGCCATCTCCGGCTCCAGGTCCGCCCGTACGAGGGTCACCAGCCGGAAGGTGCCCTGCCAGGCGTCGTGCCCGGCCGGGTCGTGGAGCAGTACGAGACGGCCGTCCGCCAGGTCCTCGTCGCCCTCCACGGCCGCCGCCTCCAGCGCGTAGGCGTAGGGGGCGAGGCGCTTGGGGGGCTTGGTCGGGTCGACCTCCACCTCGGGACGCAGCCGGGCGGCGCGCAGGGCGTCCACCGCCTGGCGGAAGGGGAGCGGGGCCGTGTTCTCCTCGGTGCCTTCCCTGTTGTCTCTGCCGTGTGGGTGACCGTGCGCGTCATCTGAAAATCGTCCCTGAGCCGGAGCCATGCGGGGAAGGGTAGGCCGAAGGCGGCCCCTACGGCGGGAAGGACACCCGGCCCGGGGCGAGTGCTTCCGCACGCGTGCGAAGATTCTGGGCGTGAGTGCCAACCAGGTCCCCGCGGGCCCCGCCCAGAGCAAGACGTACGACTCGGCCTTCCTCAAGGCGTGCAGGCGCGAGGAGGTGCCGCACACACCGGTGTGGTTCATGCGGCAGGCGGGGCGCTCGCTGCCGGAGTACCTGAAGGTGCGCGAGGGCATCCCCATGCTGGAGTCGTGCATGCGGCCCGAGCTGGTCAAGGAGATCACCCTCCAGCCGGTGCGCCGCCACAAGGTCGACGCGGCGATCTACTTCAGCGACATCGTCGTCCCGCTCAAGGCCATCGGCATCGACCTCGACATCAAGCCCGGCGTCGGCCCGGTCGTCGCCGAGCCGATCCGCACCCGCGCCGACCTGGCACGGCTGCGCGACCTGACCCCCGAGGACGTCTGGTACGTCACCGAGGCGATCGGCATGCTCGTCGAGGAGCTGGGCGAGACCCCGCTGATCGGTTTCGCCGGTGCGCCGTTCACCCTCGCGAGCTACCTCGTGGAGGGCGGCCCGTCCCGCAACCACGAGCACACCAAGGCCATGATGTACGGCGACCCCCAGCTGTGGGCCGACCTCGTGGACCGGCTGGCCGCCATCACCGGCGACTTCCTGAAGGTGCAGATCGAGGCGGGCGCGAGCGCCGTCCAGCTCTTCGACTCGTGGGTGGGCGCCCTGGCCCCCGCCGACTACGTGAAGTCCGTGATGCCCGCCTCGGCCAAGGTCTTCGACGCCGTCGCCCGCTACGGGGTCCCGCGCATCCACTTCGGCGTGGGCACCGGCGAACTGCTCGGCCTCATGGGCGAGGCCGGCGCGGACGTCGTCGGTGTCGACTGGCGGGTCCCGCTGGACGAGGCCGCCCGCCGGGTCGGCCCCGGCAAGGCCCTCCAGGGCAACCTCGACCCCGCCGTCCTCTTCGCCCCGCCGGAGGCGGTCATGGCGAAGACGGACGAGGTGCTCGCCGCGGCCAAGGACCTGGAGGGGCACATCTTCAACCTCGGCCACGGCGTGCTGCCCTCCATGGACCCGGACTCGCTGTCCCGGCTCGTGGAGTACGTCCACACCCGGACCGCCCGCTAGGGGCGGACCGGCACGGTGTCAGTGGCCCGCGCCGCGGACCGCTGACACCGCCTTGCGGGCGGCCACCAGGACCGGGTCCCAGACCGGCGAGAACGGCGGCGCGTACCCCAGGTCGAGAGCCGTCATCTGGTCGACCGTCATCCTCGCGGTGAGCGCCACGGCGGCGATGTCCACCCGCTTGCCCGCGCCCTCGCGCCCCACGATCTGCACCCCCAGCAGCCGCCCGGTGCCGCGCTCCGCGGTCATCTTCACCGTCATCAGCGACGCGCCCGGGTAGTACCCCGCCCGGCTCGTCGACTCGATGCGTACGGTCACGAACCGCAGCCCCTCCGCCCTGGCGTCCTTCTCGCGCAGCCCCGTACGGGCGATCTCCAGGTCGCAGACCTTGCTGACCGCGGTGCCCACGACCCCGGGGAAGGTGGCGTAACCGCCGCCGACGCCCGAACCGATGATCTGGCCGTGCTTGTTGGCGTGCGTGCCCAGCGGGATGTGGCGCGGCCGGCCCGACACCAGGTCCAGCACCTCCACGCAGTCCCCGCCCGCCCAGATGTCCTCGTGCCCGCGCACCCGCATGGCCAGATCGGTGACCAGCCCGCCGGACGGGCCGAGCGGCAGACCGGCCGCCCCGGCGAGCGTGACCTCCGGTTCGACGCCGATGCCGAGCACCACCACGTCGGCGGGGTAGGTGGCCTCCTCGGTGGCGACCCCGGTGACCCGGCCGTCCGCGCCGGTGAGGATCTTGGTGACCTCGGCGTCGCACACGGTCGTGATGCCCATGCCGTTCATCGCCTCGTGCACCAGCGCGCCCATGTCCGGGTCGAGGGTGGCCATCGGCTGCTCGCCGCGGGTCAGGACAGTCACCTCGTAGCCCCGGTGCAGCAGCGCCTCGGCCATCTCCACACCGATGTACCCCGCGCCGACCACCACCGCGCGCCTGCCCTCCGTACGCTCCAGGGTCTCGATCAGGGACCGGCCGTCGTCGAGGTTCTGCACACCGTGGACGCCCGGGGCGTCGATGCCCGGCAGCGGCGGGCGGACGGGGCGGGCACCGGTGGCGATCACGAGCTTGTCGTAGCCGGTCCAGGAGTCGTCACCGGTGGCCAGGTCGCGGGCCCTCACCCGGCGGTTGGGCACGTCGATCTCCCTGACCTCGGTGCGCATCCGCAGGTCGATGTCGCGCGCCCGGTGCTCCTCGGGGGTGCGGGCGATGAGGTCGTCGGCCGAGCCGACGTCGCCGCCGACCCAGTACGGGATGCCGCAGGCCGAGTACGAGGTGAAGTGGCCGCGCTCGAACGCGACGATCCGCAGCTCGTCGGGGCCCTTGAGGCGCCTGGCCTGGGAGGCGGCGGACATGCCGGCGGCGTCGCCGCCGATGACGACGAGGGTTTCCTGTCGGGTGGTCATGGAGGACACGGTAGACAGCCGCGGCGGCGCCGGGGCGGTGGGCCGCGCCCCGCGGGAGCGCGGGGCGCGGCCGTGGGTCAGTCCCTGCCGGACGCGGCCCCCTCGGGCCCCTCGGAGCCCTCGGGGGCAGCGGGGGCGGTCGGCGCGGTCGGGGCGGGGGCGCCGGACTCGGGGCCCCGCGGCCCGGGTGCGGAGGGCTCCGGGTGGCGCTGGCCGGGCGGGGCCGGGTAGGCGGACGGGTACGACGGGAAGGCCGGTGCCCGCCGGGTCCGGCGCGGCGCCAGCCGCGGGGCGACCAGCCGGCGCCACAGCAGGTACAGGAGGGCGAGGGTCGCCGCGAAGGGGGCCACCGCGCCCACGACCATCGCGATCCAGCGGACCGTGGTCACGAACGCCTCCCAGCCGCCGTCCAGGGCGTCGAGGAAGCCCGGCTCGTCGTCCGCGGGCGGCGGCGTCGGCTTCTTCTTCGGCGGCGTCTCCGAGATGACCAGGGTGATCGTCGCCATCGAGGTGCGGTCCTTCAGCGAGGACTGCTGGGCCAGCAGCGAGTCCAGCTCGGCCTGCCGGGTGGCCAGTTCGGCCTCCAGGGAAACCACGTCGGTCAGCTTCGTCGCCCGGTTCATGAACTCCTGGACGCGCGCCACGCTCACCCGCTGCGACTTGATGCGGCTCTCGACGTCCACCACCTCGTTGGTGACGTCCTTGGCGTCCGCCTTGCGCGCGAGCAGCTTCCCGCCGCTCTGCTCCAGCGTGGTCAGGGTCTCCGCGTACTTGTCCTGCGGGACCCGCAGGGTGATGCGCGAGTAGACGTGACCGGTGGAGTCCCGCTCGGTGGACTCGTTGCCGACCAGCCCGCCCGCCGACTCGGCCGTCGTACGCGCCTTGACGAGCGCCTGCGTCGCGTCGGACACCTGCAACTGGAGCTCGGCGGTGCGGATCACGTGCAACTGGAGCTGCGAAGGCGCCTTGGGAGCGGGCGCCTTGGGAGCGTTCGGCTGCCGGGCGCCCGAGTCCTGGTCGGCGCCAGAGCCCTGCTCCGCGCCGCTGCCCGGGTTCGCCCGCCCGCCCGTCCCGGAGTCCCCTCCCGGCTTCTGCGGGGCGGGTGCCGCCGCGCCCTTGCTGTCCGAGGAGGCGCTGTTGTCGCTCGCCCCGCACCCGCCGACCGCGAGCGTCGCGGCCACCACGGCCGCGCCCACGAAGGACATACGGCGCCGGCGCCCCGCCGCACGAGCTGTTGTACGTACTGCTGCACGCATTTTCGGTCCCCCCGAAACTGGTGAAGGATGTTGCAGGTTCGACGTGCGGGACGGGCGTGCGGGTTGCCCTTCAACGGTCCCGAAGCGGCTCCGAAGCGGTCACGGTCGGGACTCGGTGACGGCCGGGCGGGACCACGTACCGGCGTTTGAGACAGTGGAGGCATGAACGGTACGGACGCCACGGACCCCAGGCCGCCCCACGTCGTCGTCATCGGCGGCGGCATCTCCGGCCTCGCCGCCGCCCACCGGCTGGTGGGCTCGGGCGCCCGGGTCACCGTCCTGGAGGCCACCGACCGGCTCGGCGGCAAGCTCCTGGCCGGCGAAATCGCCGGTGCGCCGGTCGACTTCGGCGCCGAGTCGATGCTCGCCAGACGCCCCGAGGCGGTGGCGCTCGCCGAGGCCGTCGGGATCGCCGGCCGGCTCCAGCCGCCGTCCACCGCCGCCGCCTCCCTGTGGAACCGGAACGCGCTCACCCCGATGCCCAAGGGGCATGTGATGGGCGTCCCCGGCGACCCGTCCGTGCTCACCGGGGTGCTCTCCGAGGCCGGGCTCGCCCGCGCCGAACGGGACCGGACGCTGCCGCGCACCGACGTCGGCGACGACATGGCGATCGGCGAGTACGTCGCCGCCCGGCTCGGCCGCGAGGTCGTCGACCGCCTGGTGGAACCGCTGCTCGGCGGGGTGTACGCGGGCGACGTGTACCGGACCTCCCTGCGGGCCGCCGTACCGACCCTGTACGAGGCGGCGCTGCGGCACGATTCCCTCCTGGAGGGCGTCGTGGAACTCCAGCGGCGGGCCGCGGGCAACCCCGCGACCGGCCCGGTCTTCATGGGCATCGACGGCGGCATCGGGACACTGCCCGACGCCGTGGCCACCGCGGTCCGGGCGGCCGGCGGTCGGATCCTGACCGAGACGCCCGTACTGGGCATGGCCCGGCAGGACGGCCACTGGCGGATCCGCACGGACGAGGGCACGATCGGCGCCGACGGCGTCGTGCTCGCCGCGCCCGCCTGGTCGGCGTCCGCCCTGCTCGCCGACGAGTCCCCGGCCGCCGCCGCCGAGCTGTCCGGCGTCGAGTACGCGTCGATGGCCCTGGTGACCATGGCCTTCGCCCGCAAGGACGTGGACGCCGTGCTGCCCGCGGGCTCCGGGTTCCTGGTGCCGCCGGTGGACGGCCACACCATCAAGGCGTCCACCTTCTCCACCCGCAAGTGGGGCTGGGCCGACGCGCACGCCCCCGACCTGTTCGTACTGCGCACCTCCGTCGGCAGGTACGGCGAGGAGGAGCACCTGCACCGCGACGACGCCGACCTCGTCGACGTCTCGCTGCGCGACCTCGGCGCGGCCACCGGGCTCGCCGCCCGCCCCGTCGAGACCCGGGTGACCCGCTGGATCGGCGGCCTGCCGCAGTACCCCGTCGGCCACCTCGACCGGGTGGCCCGGGTCCGCGACGCGGTGGCGAAGCTGCCCGGACTGCGGGTCTGCGGCGCCGCGTACGACGGCGTCGGCATCCCCGCGTGCGTCGGCAGCGGACAGCGCGCCGCCGGCGAGCTGATCGACGAGATCTTGGCCACGCCGACCCTGGTGGAGGGCATGGCGAAGGGCACGGGACAATAGCCACATGACTGCTCAGGAGAACGCCGCCGCCGGGGCCCCCGCCAAGGCCCCGAACGCCGGCAAGAAGGCCAAGGACCTCAACGAGGTCATCCGCTACACCCTGTGGTCCGTCTTCAAGCTGCGCGACGTGCTGCCCGAGGACCGCACCGGCTACGCCGACGAGGTCCAGGCGCTCTTCGACAAGCTCGCCGCCGAGGACGTCACCGTCCGTGGCACCTACGACGTCTCCGGGCTGCGCGCGGACGCCGACGTCATGATCTGGTGGCACGCGGAGACCGCCGACGAGCTCCAGAACGCCTACAACCTCTTCCGCCGCACCAAGCTGGGCCGCGCCCTGGAGCCGGTGTGGTCGAACATGGCACTGCACCGCCCCGCCGAGTTCAACAAGTCGCACATCCCGGCCTTCCTGGCCGACGAGAACCCCCGCGACTACGTCTCGGTGTACCCCTTCGTGCGCTCCTACGACTGGTACCTGCTGCCCGACGAGGACCGCCGCCGGATGCTCGCCGACCACGGAAAGATGGCGCGCGGCTACCCGGACGTGCGGGCCAACACGGTCGCCTCGTTCTCGCTGGGCGACTACGAGTGGCTGCTGGCCTTCGAGGCCGACGAGCTGTACCGCATCGTCGACCTCATGCGTCACCTGCGCGCCTCCGAGGCCCGTATGCACGTCCGCGAGGAGGTGCCCTTCTACACCGGGCGCCGCAAGAGCGTCGCGGACCTGGTGGCGCAGCTCGCCTGAGCAGGATCCCCCGGTACGGGTTTTCGTACCGTTCGTACGGTCAGGCGTACGACAGCGACTTGGTGACGGGGAGGCGGACCATGGGTGCGTGGTCCGCTTCTCCCGTCACCCCAGCCCGGAAGATCAGACGGCGGCCGGCATCCCCTCGGGGATCCCCCTGGGGACGGCCCTGTCCAGCGACACCGGGTTCGGCTCCCGGTGCGGCGCGCACTCAGCGCGCCGCACCGGTGTTTTCCCGGTCAGCAGGTACCGCTCCAGGTGCCCGTTGACGCAGGCGTTCGCGCCGCCGCCGATGCCGTGCGTACCGGCGTCCTCCTCGGTGACCAGCGCCGCGCCCGGCAGCCGCTTGCGCAGCTCCAGCGCGCCCTTGTACGGGGTCGCCGCGTCCCGCTCGGCGGCCAGGATCAGCGTCGGCGGCAGCGCGCCGCGCGCGGTCCGCACGTCCAGCGGACGCTGCCTGGGCGCGGACCAGTACGCGCACGGCAGGTTCATCCACGCGTTGTCCCACGTCTCGAACGGGGCCCGCCTGGCCAGCCGCGTGTTGTCGCGGTCCCAGGTCGCGAAGTCGGTGGGCCACGGCGCGTCGTTGCACTCCACGGCGGTGTAGACGGCCGTGCCGTTCTCGTCGTCCTTGGCCGCCTCGGGGCGCGGCGAGGCCTGGTCGATCAGCGGCTTGGCGTTGCCCTTGAGGTACTCCGACAGCGCGGTGGCGCGCATCGGCCACACGTCGTCGTAGTAGCCCGTCTTGAGGAACGCGGACTGGAGCTGGCCCGGACCGACCACCCCGCCGGCCGGCTTGTGGGCCAGCTCGGCGCGCACCCGCGCGTAGCTGTGCTCGACCTCGGCGGCCGTGGACCCCAGGCCGTACGTCTTGTCGTGCTTGGCCACCCAGGTGCGGAAGTCCTTCCAGCGGCGCTCGAAGGCGGCCGACTGGTCGAGGTTGTTCCGGTACCAGATCTGCTCCGGCGAGGGGTCGACCGCCGAGTCGAAGACCATCCGGCGCACGTGCGAGGGGTAGAGCGTCGCGTAGAGCGCGCCGAAGTACGTGCCGTAGGAGGCGCCCATGAAGTTGAGCTTCGGCTCGCCGAGGGCGGCGCGCAGCACTTCGAGGTCGCGGGCGTTGTTGAGCGAGTGGTAGTGGCGCAGCGCATCGCCCGCGCGGCGCTCGCAGCCCCGCGCGTAGGTCTTCGCGCGGGCGATCCGCTCCCGCTTGTACGACGCGGAGGGGTGCGTGGGTGCCTGGGTGGGGGCCTCGGCGAAGTCCTTGGGGTCCACGCAGGACAGCGGGGCGGAGCGGGCCACCCCGCGCGGCGAGTAGCCGACCAGGTCGTAGGCGGCGCCGATCCGCTTCCACTCGGAGAGCTGGGAGACCAGCGGGAAGTACATGCTGGAGGCGCCGGGGCCGCCGGGGTTGTAGACGAGGGCGCCCTGCCGGGGGACCGGGGCGGCCTTTTCCTTGCCGTTGCTCCCGGTGGCTGATCTGCCGGAGGCCTTCAGGCGGCTGACGGTCAGTTCGATCTGCCGGCCGTGCGGGTGGGCGTAGTCGAGCGGCACCTTCACCGTGCCGCACTTGACCGGGGCGGGCAGGTCCTCGGAGGCGGGGCAGGCGCCGAACGCGATGCCGGCGGCCAGGGCCCGCCCGGCGGCGAGGGCGGTGCCGTGCGCCTCGGGGGAGTCGTGGAGGGCCGGCGGCGCGAGGGCGGGGGCGGCACCGCCCGACGGGGCCGCGGCGAGGGCGGTCAGGACCAGGGAGCCGAGGGTGGTGGCGGCTCCGTACAGCGCAAGTGCTCTCATCGCGATCCCTTGGTCTCGTGAGGCGGCGACCCCGCGGATGATCTCCGCGGCGGATGCAAGGGATACTTGGCAAGGTAGTTGAGGATGTAAAGCACCTGTGTGCGTGTCGGGTGCATTGACTCCGATGCACGGGGGCGGACGGGGGCGCCGGGACCGGGTGCGGGCGCTGCCCCGGCGCGGGGAGCCGGGCGGGTGCCGTCAGGCGCGGCGGGGCGGGGTGAGGGCCGTCCGCAGTTCGGGGTCGGGTATCGCGCGCACGCCGGAGACGGCGACGGCGGTCAGGAGCGCCTGTTCGGAGCCGGTGTGCACGGCGGTGCCGGAGCCCGGGTCGGGCCCCTCGCCGGAGTCCTGCCCCTGCGGCAGGGTGCGCAGCAGCTGCCGGCCCGCGCCGGACGCCCAGCGGGTGTACGGGTGGATCTCCATCCGGGCCACGCCCAGGGTGCCCACCGTCAGCAGCAGCGGCAGCGCGAACCAGAGCGCCACCCGGAGCTGCCCGCCGGGCTCGTGCGGCAGCGCCAGGGCCGCGAAGGTGCCCAGCGCCAGGACGAGGGCGCTCGCGTTGCGCACCGCCCGGACCGCGCCGGCCACCGCGTCCCGCTCCGGCGCCGGGACGGCCAGGCCCCGGTCGACCAGCCGGTCCGCGAGGGCCCGCACGCCGTCCGCGGCGGCCAGTGCGGAACGCACCGCTGCCGTACGGGACTGTCCGCCCGGTCCGGCGGCCTCGATCGCGGCCCGCTCCAGCGCGTCCCGGCCGTCCGGCGCGACGACGGTCGTCCAGCCCGTGTGGGCGAGCAGCACCCGGCGGCGGGCGTGCATCGAGACCAGGGTCAGATCGGCCACCCGGCCGGGCCCGCCGCAGAGGAAGGCGGCCTCCGGAAGCGTCAGCCCGTCGGTGCGCGGCGGCACGTCCGGCGCCTCGGTGTCGAAGGCCGCCGCCGCGGTGGCGGCGACGCAGAGCCGGGCGCAGGTGGCGATGGCCGCGACCCAGGCGATGAGGAGCAACGGGACCCAGAACATGACGGATGTCTATGCGAGGCCCGTCCCTGACGCTATGGCATGTGCATGTTGTGCAAGGAGTGTTGTGGAGATGTGACCGCGGGCTGGGGGAAGTGCGTACCGGTGGGTGTTTTGCCTGGCCAGAGGCGCTTGGTGGGCGACCGGGGGTGAGCGTCGCCGGCTCCGCGTGCGGTCGGGGTCTGCGCGGGCGTTTCCGTGGGTGGTCTGAATTCTCCGCGGGCGCTGCCTTCGTGGGTGGTCGGGCCCTCCGTCGAAGCTGCCTCCGCGAGTGGGCGGGCCCCTCCGTGGACGCTGCCTCCGCGCGTGGTCAGAAGCCGCCGCCTCCTCCTCCGCCACCACCTCCGCAGCCGCCTCCGCCCCCACCGCCGCCTCCGCCCCCACCGCCGCCACCGCAACTGCTGCCGCCGCCCCCTCCGCCGCAGCTGGCGCCACCGCCACCGCCGCCTCCGCCTCCTGCGCCCGAGCCGCAGCTGGAACTGGAGCAACTGCCTCCGCTGCCGCCCGAGCAGCCGCTGCCGCCACCGCACGCCGAGGAGCTGCCGCACGCCGCTCCGGGGCCCGCGCCCGGGACCGTACCGGCGCACCAGACCACCGGGACCAGTGCCGCCGAGGAGGTCGACGCGCTGCTGCCCGGCGGTGCGGGAACGGGGTCCGGGCGGTGGCGGACGGCCGCGCGGAGCTGGTCGCGCAGTTCGCCGTCCGGCAGGGCGCGGATGCCGCCCACGGCCACCAACTGGGCGGGTGCGACGAGGTTCGCCGCGTCCGTGCGGTACGCACGCAGGGCCCGGCGGCCCGCGTCGGTCAGCCGGCGCCTGGCCCGCGCCGCCATGGTGAACCCGACCACCGCACCGATGACGAGGGCGGGCAGTACCCGCAGCACGAACGGCGTCTGGGGTAGGAAGACGTAGCGGTCCTCGGTGGCCTGGAAGACGAAGGTCAGCGCCACCGCGGGCACCAGGGCGAGCAGACAGCCCACCCCCTGGACCTGACCCCAGCGGCGCCACGCCAGAGTCTCCCGCGGTGCCAGCAGAAGCCCGCGCGCGGCGAGGGCGTCGCCGATCTCCTGGACGGCCGGGTTGCGCATGGTCGCGTAACGCAGGCTGTGCAGCGCCCCGTTGGGTGCCGCGTCGTACTCGATGAGCACCGCCCGCTCCACGGTGTCGCGGGCCGCCCTGTGCCGTACGACGACGATGCCGGGCCCGCCCACGCCCAGCCGCCCGTCCGCGTGCAGGGCGGTCAGAGCGGTGTCCACGGCGCGGCCGGGACCGCCCATCAGGAACGCGGCCTCCATGACGTCGTGCACGGTGGCGTTCGCCTGGCCGCGGCGGCCGTGGGCCATGGTCAGGGTGAGGGCAAGCAGGAGCGACGAGCCGCCGACGAGCACGTTGATCAGGACGGCGAGGTTCTCGGAGTTCATGCCTGGCGCGCCTCCCGGTGGGCCAGGGGCTGCGTATCCGGCGTCCGGGCGGCCAGCGGCTGCGGGTCCCCGGCCCGGCGGGACCCGGGCCGGTGGGCCCCGGCGCGGGTGGCCGCCGCGCGGGCGGCGCGCAGCAGACGGGTGGCCCGGGTCGGCGGGCGGGCCGCCGCACGGTCCTGCCACCAGTGGGTGAGGGCGCGCCGGGCCACCGGGTCCGGCGCGCCGTGCACCAGGGTGTGTTCGGCGAAGTCCAGGGCGTCGCGCCGGTAACCGGACCGGAGCGGGCGGTTCAGCGCGTACGCGAAGAAGGCCGGGCGGAACCCGGCCCCGAGGATGCCGGGCAGCTCCGGGGCGACCTTGGCGACGATGTCGGCGCGCTTGCCGGTGAGGGCGCGGCTCTGCACGCGCAGCCGGGGCCCGTCGAAGCCCTCGGGCACCGGCCCGCCGGCGACGAGGGCGTCCAGCAGCGCGGCCTGAGCGAGCGCGAGCCGCTGCCGGGCGGCACCGGTGGAAGCGGGGCCGATGGCGGGCCCGGACACCTCCGTGGCCGCAGTGCCCGGCCCCGGCACGGTCCGCGCGCTTCCCGCCGTGCCGGGCCGCTCCGCGGCACCTGGCTGGCCCGCCGCGCCGGTCCGCTCCACGGTGCCGTGGACCAGGTCCGGTTCGGCTGCCGGCGCTTCCGCCGCGCCGGGACGCCGTACCGTGCCTGCCCGCCCCGCCGCTCCGGGCCGGGCGCTTCCCGCCGTGCCTGCCCACCCCGCCGCGCCGGGCCGCTCCACCGTGTCGCGGATCAGGTCCAGTTCGGCGGCCAGGGTTTCCGCGGCAGGGAAGTTCTCGTCGCGCTCCAGCAGCACGCCCGGTGGTGACACCCGGGCGCGCAGCTCCGCCAGGACGTCGAGCACCGGCTGGGTCACCGGGTGCGCGTGGGTGTCGTGCCACACGCCGTCCCGCTCGACACCGCCCGCCACGTGGACGTACGCGATGGCCTCGACCGGGAGTTCGTCGAGGGCCCTGGCCGGGTCCTCGCCCCGGTTGACGTGGTTGGTGTGCAGGTTGGCCACGTCGATCAGGAGCCGGACCCCGGTGCGCTCGACCAGTTCGGCCAGGAACTGGCCCTCGGTCAGCTCCTCGCCGGGCCAGTTGATCAGTGCCGCGATGTTCTCCAGCGCGAGCGGCACCGGCAGCTGGTCCTGCGCGATGCGGACGTTCTCGCACAGCACGTGCAGCGCGTCCCAGGTACGCGGCACGGGCAGCAGGTGGCCCGCCTCCAGGACCGGGGACGCGGTCTGCGCCCCGCCGGCCCTGACGAACGCGATGTGCTCGGTGACCAGCGGCGCGCCCAAGGCCTGGGCCCGTGCCGCCAGGTCCGCCAGCCGCGCCGGGTCCGGGCGGTCCGCGCCGCCGATGCCCAGCGAGACGCCGTGCGGGACCACCTGGGTGCCCCGGGCGCGCAGCCGCAGGAGGGAGTCGGGGAGATGACCCGGGCAGATGTTCTCCGCCACCACCTCCACCCAGTCGACGCCGGGCAGTGCCTCGACGGTGTCGGCGATCTCGGGCCGCCAGCCGATCCCGACACCGAGCCGGGGCAGGGCGCCGGACACGGCGGCCGTGCCGCGTGCGCCCGGTGCGGCGAGTGCGTCGAGTGTGCCGGTCGGCCGGGTGCCCGGCCGCTCTGTGCGCTGGTCCATGTGCGTCCCCCTACTCCGTGCTGTGCAGGGGTCATGGCCCCGACAGATGGCGCTGAATCCACCGAGGGGGACGTTCAGAGGTTGATTTGAGGTTCCGGCGGGTCCCTCCGACGGCGGAGGGCACCACTCCGGCGGCGGGCCCCGGGCGGGGCCTCAGTGCTGGGCGGCGGGGTTGCCGATGTCGCCCGCGGGCGGCGCCGAGGGCAGCGACGTGAAGTTCTGCGTACCGGTGGGAACGGCGGGCGCCGGGACCGGGACACGCGCGCCCGGCACCGGCGGAGGGGGCCCGGTCGGGCTGGCGGTCGCCGCGCCCGCCGCCTCGTTGGCGATCGCGTCGAAGTCGACCAGCCCGGTCCCTTCGAGCATGGTGATGTGGTCCAGCACGGTCTGGTTGGCGGCGTCCGCGAGCTGGCGGATCAGTGCGTTGCGGGTGCTGTTGCGGACCTGGGCGATCACGGTGAAGACCTTGCCGTGCGCCCGCCGCAGCAGGTTCGCGAACAGTCGCTCGTACGTCGTCCCGGTCGCCGCCGTCAGCTGGCGCAGCCAGCCCTGCTGCTCGTCGGTCGGCTGGTTGGGCAGTTCGATGCCGAGCTGGGAGGCCACCGAACGGGCCCGCGCGTCCAGGTCCGTGTGACCGACCACGAGATGGTCCCCGGCCGCCTTGACCGACTGGCTCGGGGCCCGCTCGATCGCCTGCTGCCCGGCCGGGAGCTCCCACAGCCCGGCCAGCCGCACCTTCACCAGGAGGTCCCGGTCGGCGGCCGACAGCGGCCCCCACTTGGTGGCGACCGTGGAGGCCGCCAGGTTGGCCTGGCCGGTGCCCGAGCGGTCGGCGTACGACCAGACCGGGAAGGCGAGCGCGGCCAGAGTGGCGAGCAGGGCCACCACGACGAGCGCGGTGCCGTTGACGCGCCGTAACAGCGCGAAGGCGGTGCTGGACATGGAGGTGGACATGGACAAGATCGCTCCCGAGCCTTTGGCGGCGTACCGGATCCCCGTCGTACGGAGTCGACTCCACCGCCAAGTGCCTTGATCCTTCAGGAACTTGGCGGCATTCATGGGTACGTGTGATGCACCTGACGCGTTCAGCCGGTGACGGGGCGCACCGGTCGCACACCTGTCCGCCGTACAGCAGGGGCCGTCGTGTCCAACGGGCCCGGGGAGCGCGCGCCCGGCGTCCGGCCGCCGGGGCCGGGCCGCCGCTCCCTCACCCCTCCTGCGGACGCGGCAGCGACTCCTGCGGAAGCGCCGGCGACTCCTGCGGACGCGGCAGCGACCCCACCCGGTGGTGTCCCTCGACCGCGACCGTCTTCCCGGGCGCGATCTCCGTGAAGCCCGCGTCCCGCACCACCGGCAGCGCCGGATCGGCGGCCACCTCGCGCCACTTCGCCGCCGGGGCCGTGCGCACCGACAGCGGGAACCCGGTCGCCCGCCAGGCCTCCCGCTCCCCGTCCGACAGATCCCACCAGGCGAGCTGCGCACCGTGCCCGGCCTGCGCCATCGTCTTGCCCGCGGACATGCCGAGGTCCGGGTTCACCCACAGCACGGGCGCCGCCGGATCCGGCTCGCCCGGCTCCTCGGGGTCGTCCAGCTCGGTCCCCGACACCTGGAGCTTGGCAAGCTCCTTGGGCCAGCCGTCCAGCGGGATCGGCGGGAAGACCCGTACCTCGGTCTCCTTCCCGGTCACCGTGATCCCCGGCAGCGCCGACGCCTTGCGCCACTCCGCGCCGCGCGCCCGCCGCACCACCTTGCGGATCCGCGCGTCCTCCCAGTTCCGTACCGCCTCGGCCCACTCGCCGTCGCCCAGCGACCGTGCGTCGGACAGCATCACGAGGACCGCGCGGGCAGCCGTCTCCAGCGCGTCCGTACGGGCCGGCGGGTCGGTCTTCTCGATGTGGACGACCAGGGGCAGGACGTACTGGGGGGCCGCGTCGCGCTCGTCGGCGGGGATGTCTTGGCTGCTCATCCGGACAAGTTTGCCAGGGCTTGAAGCGGAACCCGCCGGGTATCGCCTTGTGGGACCGAATCCCCGCAAGCCAGGATGTCCGGTATGAAGAGCGATCTTTTTGCGGCGGAGAACATGGCCCAGCCGGCGACCGTCCCCGGCATGACCCTGCAGAACGCCAAATCGGTGAAGTACGCGGTCAACGGCGAGATGCACGCCCGGCAGGGCGCGATGATCGCCTACCGCGGCGACCTCCAGTTCGAGCGCAAGGGCCAGGGCATCGGCGGCATGCTCAAGCGGGCCGTCACCGGCGAGGGCCTGCCGCTGATGGCGGTGCGCGGGCAGGGCGAGGCGTGGTTCGCGCACGAGGCGCAGAACTGCTTCATCATCGACCTCGACCAGGGCGACGCGCTCACCGTCAACGGCCGCAACGTGCTGTGCTTCGACCCGACCCTCAGCTACGAGATCAAGATGGTGAAGGGCGCCGGCATGACCGGCGGCGGCCTCTTCAACAGCCTCTTCACCGGCTACGGCAAGCTGGCCGTGGTCTGCGACGGCAGCCCGCTGATCATCCCGGTCACCGGCCAGTCGCCGGTGTACGTCGACACCGACGCGGTCGTCGGCTGGAGCGCCCAGCTCAACACCTCGCTGCACCGCTCGCAGTCGGTCGGCTCGATGATCCGCGGCGGCTCCGGCGAGGCCGTGCAACTGATGCTCCAGGGCGAGGGGTTCGTGATCGTACGTCCCAGCGAGCTGACCCAGCACAAGCCCCAGGCCAACTGAAGCAGGACCGTTGAGACTCGACGGCGTGGGCCGGCGCTACGGGCTGAGCGGGACGTGGGTGCTGCGGGAGGTCGACCTCGAACTCCGGCCGGGCACCCTGGTCCGCTTCCAGGGCGCAAACGGCACCGGGAAGTCGACCCTGCTGCGGGTGCTCGCCGGGATCGACGCGCCGAGCCGGGGGCGGGTGACCGGCCGTCCGGCCCGGGTCGGGTACGTGCCCGAACGCTTCCCCGGCGCGCTGCCCTTCACCGCACTCGGCTACCTCACCCACCTCGGCCGTATCCACGGGCTCGGGCGCGGGCGGGCGCGGGGCGCGGCGGGGGAGTGGCTGGAACGGTTCGGGGCGGCCGGGCACGCCCGCACCCCGGTGGCCGAACTGTCGAAGGGCACCGCGCAGAAGGTCGCGGTGGCCCAGGCGCTGCTGGCGGAGCCCGGACTGCTCGTCCTGGACGAGGCGTGGACCGGGCTCGACGAGGCGGCCAGGGGAGAACTCGACCGGGTGGTCGCCGAACGGGTCGCGGCGGGCGCGACGGTGGCCTTCGTGGACCACGACCCGCTGCGGCTGGCGGACGTGGTGGACGCCGGGTTCCGGGTGGAGGCGACCCGCGTGCTGCCCGTCGACACCGGCCCCGCGACGGCGGACCGGGGTCCGCGGGTACGCATCACGGCGGTCGGCCCGCCCGGCGCCGCGGTGCCCGCGGGGCTTCCCGGAGCACCGGCCGCGCAACCCGGACCCGAGGGCGCGACCGTACTGACGGTGGCGGCGGTGCACTCCGACGGGGTGCTGAGGGGACTGCTGGGAGCACGCCCGCCCTGGCACGTACGGGAGGTGACGGCGCTCGACGGCGCGGCGGGGTCGGAGCGGCTCGGGCGGCACGGGACCAGTGAGCCGCCGGCACCGCACGAGACCCACGCGGCGCACGAACCCATGGCACCGCAGGGGCCGCACGCGCCGCTGCCACGGCACGAGACCCGTGCGCCGCACGAACCGCTGGCACTGCACGCGCCGCGTGAGCCGCTGACGCCGCACGAGACCCACGTGCCATGCGAGCCGCTGGCGCCGCAGGGGCCGCACGGGCCGCACACGCCCCGCGAGCCGCTGTCACCACACGGGACCCGTGCGGCGCACGAACCCCTGGCACCACCCGAGCCGCTGCCACCGCACGACTCGCCCGAGCCCCCCGCGCCGCCCACGGCCAACGGCTCCCACGGCACGCACCAGCACCGGAGACAGGAACAGGAGCAGGACCACGCGTGAGCGCACTGCTGCGGTATCAACTCGCCCTGCTGGGAAGGTCGCAGAAGTGGCTCGCCCCGGTCCTGCTGTACGCGGCCTTCCTCGCCATCGGCATCCAGGGCGGCCAGCCCGTGCTGGACTCGCTCGGGTACGGCTCGGCCATCCTGCTGCCCGTCGCGGCCTGGCTGACCCGGGTCTGCGTCACCAACGAGCCCCCGGCCGCCCGCGCCTGCGTCGCCGCCGCCACCGGCCCCGGCCGGGCCCACCTCGCCGCGCTGCTCACCGCCTTCGGCTGCACGGCGGCCCTCGGGGCGCTGGGCACCGGACTCGTGCTGGCGATCAGCAAGTGGGCCGACACCGAGAACACCGTCCGCATCGACCCGGTGGCGGCCGGCGCGGCGGGGCTGCTGGCGGCGGCCGTCTGCGCGCTCCTCGGCACGGCGGTCGGCGCGCTCGGCACCTGGCCGCTGCTGCGCGGCACCGGCTGGGGCGTCACGCTCACCGCGCTGGGCGCGCTGCTGGCCCTGGTCACCGCGGGGTCGCCCGCCCGCAGCGCCGTCACGGGCCTGGTCACCGGCTCGCACACCGGGACGGTGGACCTCCCGTACTCGGCGCTGGTGGGCGCGCTGCTGCTGGCCGGCGCGGCGGGCGCGGTGGTCTGCGCCCTGTCCGCGCGGCGGGCCTGAACCGCGCCGTCCGCCGGGCCCGCCCTCAGCGACCCAGCCGTCCGCCGGGCCGGCCCTCAGCGACCGCGCCCACCGCCGGGCCGGCTCTCAGCGCCAGCGCCGTCCGCCGGGCCGGCCGCAGCAAACGTGCCCCCGCCGGACCGGCCCTCAGCGCCGGCCGATCAGCTCCGACACCTTGACGAACCGGTAGCCCTTCTTCCGCAGTTCGGGAACGATCCGCTTCAGGGCCCGCTCCGTCGTCGGCGCCGCGCTGCGCGTGCAGTGCATGACGACGAGCGACCCCGGCCGCACCCCGGCCAGCACCTGCTCGGCCACCGCGTCCGCGTCCGTCGCGAAGGCGTCCCCGCTGACCACGTCCCACTGGACGGCCGTCACCTTCGCGGGCCCGAGGCCGCGCAGCGCGCGGTCGTCGTAGCACCCGCCGGGGAACCGGAAGTAGGGCACCACGTTGCGCGCCCCGGCCCTGCGGAACGCGTCGAAGGCCCGGTCCAGGTCCGCGCGCATCTTCTCCGGCGCGACGGTGGGCAGGCCGTAGCAGGGGGACTTGAAGGCGTGGTGGCTGTAGGAGTGGTTGGCGATCTCGAAGAGCGGGTCGGTGCCGATCGACCGTGCCTGGTCGGGGTACTCCTCGGCCCAGCGGCCGGTCATGAAGACGGTGGAGGGCACCTTGAACCGGCGCAGCGAGGCGATCAGCCCGGGATTGTCGAACCGTTCACCGGCCGCCGCGCGCGGCCCCTGATCGGCGGTCATGTCCGCGTCGAAGGTGAGCGCGACGACCTTCTCCCGGCTCCCCCCGCGGGCCCGCTCGAAGACGGGCGTGCGCCCGCCGGGACCTGCGGCGACGGTCGGCGGGGCGGTCGGCGAGGGCCGGGCGGACGCGTCGGCGGCGGGCTTCGAGGGGGCGGAGACGGCGGGCGTGCGGTGCGCCTGGGCACCGGCTCCGTCGCCGCCCGCACTGCCCGTACTCCCCGTTCCGCACCCCGCCAGGGCCGCACCCGCCACCGCTACCGCGAGCATTCTTCGTACAAAAGTGGTCACTCACGGAAAGTATCCGATCGAAAGCGAAGGGTCGGCCAACGGCGCGGCGCCCGTCCGGCGAGTAATACTCTCCGGGTGACCTCAGTTCTTACGCCGGGTGCGGACATCGTCGTACGCCGTGCCACCGCCCGCGACGCCAGGCGTCTCACCCGCATCGTCCGCCACTCGCGCGCGTACAAGGCCCCGTACGAGTCGATGGTCGCGGGCTACCGGGTGGGCCCGGACTACATAGAGGCCCACGAGGTCCATGTGGCCGTCGCCACCGGCGACGACACGGTCCTCGGCTTCTACGCGCTGCTGCTCGACCCGCCGGAACTGGACCTGCTCTTCGTCGCGGACACGGCCCAGGGCCTGGGCATCGGCCGCCGGCTGATCACGCATCTGAAGGGCCGTGCCCGCGCGGCGGGGATCGACGCGGTGCGGGTGGTCTCCCACCCGCCGTCGGAAGGCTTCTACCGCAGTGTCGGCGCGCACCGGACCGGCACGGTCAGGGCGAACCCGCCCGCGGTCCGCTGGGACCGCCCGGAACTCACCCTGCCGGTGCACTGACCGCTCACGGGGTCTCCAGCAGCCTGCGCCTGCACTCCTCGACGTCGAAGCCGGCCTTTGTCTGGAGCGCCCCCGTTGACCTGCGGCGATGCCAAAAATAGGCACGAAATGGTTCAACTCGACGCCATGGGGTGCCACTCAATGCCCCTCGATGCCAATGTGTGCTCCCGCGGGAGCACCACCCGGAAGAAGCACTACGGGTCCAGTGCCGAGTGATTGCAGAACGGCGTATATCTGACAAGGAGAGGCCTGTGCTGACGGGCCTTTCTCCGACCATCGGTCGCCCTCGCCCCCGACTGGCCGGAGATACCCCAAGCCGCCTGAACCGCGAAGAGGAGGGGCCCGGCACCATGCGGGCCCCTCCTCAACGTTCAACCGGTCACCGGCGGCGTCTCATCCACGCAACCGCACCGGCAACCACCGGCGCCAGCAGTGCAGCGACTACTTGATCTGCCGCGATCGGCGCCACGAACTCCACCACCCCCTGAGTTGCGGAGGTCAGTTCCTCGTGGTGGACGCCCACGGCGTAGCCGCAGACCAGCGCGGCGAACACCGCCACCGGCCACGGCGGGCCATCGTTTTCGGCGCGGTGTAAGGGCATACTGCCCATGACTGCTCCTCTCTGTTGGTGAGCGGGTGGTCCCGCCGGGCCCTTGCCTCCGTCGAAAGTTGCTTGGGCCTGGCGGAGTCTTAGGTACGCTGCGCCTCCCGCAGGGTGGCTTCGACCACTTCTAGTCGATGCTTCATGGCGATGAGTTGCGCTGCCGTCTCATCTGAAGATGCGTGGGCCGCCGTGAGAATCTGAATCACCTGTAGTAGATGAGCCCGTGTAGCAGGCTCTGCGGCCTTTTCATCATCGACTGCTGCGGCGGAGGTCTCCGACGACGGCACGAGCAGTTGCCCGAGGAACTCCGTTAGCCGTCGGCGTGTGACGCAGTTTGGGCAGAGCGAAGAACCGGGGTCGTCGCGCACGCTGGGGTTGTGAGGCCGCTTGCAACTCCGGCAGGTCTTACTGCTGGCTGTGGCTGGCTTCGTGGTCGTAGCCCTGCGCACGACTTTCGCGTACATGTCCGGAAGCGGTACCGGGACTCCGCAAGAGGTGCACCGCCCGTTGCCTTCGAGAACTGATAGGCATTCGTGCGCTGTGTCACACTCAGCGCAGTACACGAGGTAGGGCCTGTCGCCACTGTAGGGCTCGTCCTCCACGACCCATGCCCTTGCATCATCTGGGGGGGACGTGGGTTCTGGGCGCTGCAGGTATTCATCAGCAATGGTGTGGACCTCCCGCCACGCAGCCCAGAGAAGACCCTGCATGGACTCCGCGCTCTGCTCGGAGGGCCACTCCAGGGCGCCAGCGTATCGAGAGTGCGCCGCTTGCCTTGAGACCCCCAGGCGGGCGCCGATCTCGTCCCACGTGACGCCTCGATTCCGCTCCAGAGCCACAGCGCGCCGCATGACCTCTGAGGCGTAGCCCACCAACTTTTCGGCATCGGCCAAAGAGTCCCGCTCTCGCACCACGTCCTCTGCCCCTTCGATGCCGTCAACGGACACAGACAGAAGTGTCAGGGAACGGTTGCTGCTTTGTCAGGCAGATCAGACAACTGATGGGTGGGCACTTGGAAACCGCCCGCCCCTCGCTTGTCCCGTGGGGGCACGGGAAGGGCCCTCGGGAAGTTCCCGAGGGCCCTTCTTTGATGCTCTACACCGGCCTGACCTGGTGTTTCTATGTGTCCAGGCAGGATTTCAACCTGCGATACCAGCTTCCGGAGTGTGGTGGGGCGATCAATGACGTGAACTGCGAGAAGCCGCTCTGCGGCGGAGTGCGGTCCGGCGGCCCCTCGGCCCTCCGAGTGCCCGTGGGTTCCCGCTCGTTCTGGCACGGGAGTGGCACGGAGCGGTCACTCTGCAAGCGCGTCATCCGGCCTGGCGTAGCGGTTCACTGGCTGCGTAGCACGCGTTGAGCCACTGTGCCTCGACCTTGCCAAGGATCGTGGACCCGAGCATGGGCGTGTCCAGCATGCCGTTGTTCAGACCGGCTTTCACGGCCTTCTCCTTCAGCTCCGCTGGCACGCTGTCGGCCATTGTTGTCGTGGGGCCATCGACAGACTGGGGCTCCCAGCCCAAGTCGGAGTGCAACGCCGACGCCTGACCTCTGGCCTGTACGAAGATCAGACGTTCCCCGGTGTCATTGACGAAGTAGGCGACGTAGTCCGTGTCGCTGATGTCGAAGCCGCTGACCTGGGCTAGAAGCTTCCGGATCTCTATGCCGAAGTTGGTAGTCATGTTGCGACGCTACTGACGATCAACGTGTTGTGAAGAGCAGTTGACGGTATTCGCCCGCACGATCGAGTACGTAGGCCGGTGGCGCGGCTTCGGGCTGGAGCTGCTTTGGGGTGAGTGATCATGCTTCCTTGCGCTGGCCGCGATTCGGGCACGGGAGATCGCTGACCGGTTGGACGCGATGATTCGCGAGACCTCGGATCTGTCTGCGCCCTTCCGTCCCCCGCCTGTCCCCCGTGTCCACCTTCTGTCCCCACGGGGGCCAGGCGCGATGCGTCTCGACTCTCGCGAGAGAGGCGCGCTGGTTGCCGGCTACACGTGAAGAGGGGAGCGCCGCAATCGCTTCGTTCTCGTCGGCGCTAAGAGATCCCTGAGTAGTGCCTGGGGGCAATGCAGCAGGGGCCGCAGTGGTCGGGGCTCGTCCCACGGGCCGGATCCATGAGCGACTTGTACCTTTATATTCATGTATGTAGATATTCGTGGTGTGGTACGCAAGCACGACAAGGAGCTGCGGCGCTTTCGTCGGGGCCTGTTCTCCCTGGACGCTGCTGATAGTGGCCTGGCCTCTGTGCTGCCCGCAGGCGTGCTGGAGCAGTTGCAGGCGACGGGAAGGACTGTGCCGCGTCGTTTCGGGCCGGTGCGCTCGGTGACCACCCAGGATGCCGTCCTGACCGTTGTTGGGGACATCACTGACCAGTCCGTGTTTCTGGATGAGCCAGGCCGGGCTGGCAGTGTGCTGATGCTGTCGATCGCCGCGCAGCACAAGCGGTTCGGTACTCGCCCGGCGGTTGACCCGGGGGAGGCGCGGGCTTGGGTGGGGGAGATCGTCGGCCCGTCCTGGCTGCCGCACGTCTACTCGGCGGGTGCTTTGACTGGTGCTGCCGAGGGCGGATCGTCGGTGTCGAGGCCGTTGACGACGCTGTACTTCTATCTGTTTCTGGGGGCGGACGGTGTCCCGCACGCCGAGCCGGGGCACCGGCTTGGTGTGGAGTTGTTTCCGCTGGGCGACATGCCCTGACGGTGGGGCTGTGTGGCTTAGCCGGGCAGGGTCATGCGCTGGGTGGCGATGTCCCAGGTGCATTCGGCGTAGAGGCGGTTGTAGTCGTGGTCGGCGCCGGGGGCGTTGGCGTTGCAGTGTTCGTAGCCGTTGGGGCCCGTGCGCCAGTAGAAGCCGTACTCCTCGCACTCTGCTTGGCCGGGGAACTTGCCGGTCCAGATGGTGTTGCAGTCCGGGTGGCATTCGTATCGCTGTCGGCCGGTGAAGGCGCAGCGGGCCAGGTCGCAGTGTCCGGCGTGGAGCTTGTTGGGTGGCGTCAGGCAGTTGGGGCAGCGTTCGCCGGGAGCGGTTTGGGTGGGGGTGGTTGGTGTGTCTGTGGTGAGGTTGCCGGTCCACAGGCTGTGGAGGGTGCGTTCGAGTTCGTGGGTGTGGGCGACGGTGTGGAGGTCGAGGGTGCGGTGGAGGAGTTCGCGGAGGAGGAGGGTGGGGAGCTGGGTGGTTGCCCAGTGGAGGGTGATGCCGTGGGTGGGGTGGTGAGTGATCCAGTTGGTGCGCAGGCGGGTTGAGGTGGTGAGGGGTATGTCGGGGTTGTTGGTGAGTCGGGTGATGCGTGCACCGTGATCTTTCAGCCATTGTTGGCCTGTGTGGGCGTAGAAGCGTGCGAGGGTTCGTCGTGCTTTGTCGGGGTTGATGGCGTGGCTGCGGTGGAGGCGGATTTCGTTGCGGCCGGCGGGCAAGTGGAATCGGGTGACGGGCTGTTCGTCCTTGCTGTCGGGGACGATGCGGAGCTTGTGGGGGTGGCCGAAGATGCGGAAGGTTTCGCCGTCGGCGAGGTGGAGGGTGGGGTCTTCGGGGGCGCTCTCGGTGATGTGCGTGAGGCGGTTGTAGATCCAGGTGCGTCGGCGTTCGATGATGCTGGTGGCCTGGGCGTCGGTGGTGCCGTGGGGGCCGCGTACGACGACGTGGCCGTTGGTGGTGACGTAGGCGTCGAAGCTGGTGCGGTTGGTGGTGCGGATGGTGACGGGCAGGGCGCCGACGTTGATGGTGCGCTCTTCGTGCTGGGGCATTGAGGGGCTCTCTGTGGGTGTTGGGGGAGGGGTTGACCCCCTCCCGTATAGCTAAATTCTACTAGGATTGAGGGGAGGGGCAACCTCCTTGATCCTTTGCGCGGGTCAGCCGTGCAGGCCTCGCTCCACGGCCGCTCGCACCGCCTCTACCTCGGCCGCCAACGCTGCCTCTGCCTCTGCCAGCCGCGCCCGGGACACCTTCAACGCCCTCGTCGTACGGGCCAGCCGCTGCGCCTGTGCGGCCCGCAGCGCAGTCAGCCGTTCCACCTGGCTCCGCTGGTGCTGCACCTCCGCCGCCCGGATCTCCGCGCGCGGCCGGCGAGGCGCCTGCTTCTGCCCGGGGGTGGGCCCACTCCTGCTCCGCTGCATGTGCTTGGCGGCGAAGGCATGGAACTCCTGGAGGGGAACGAACTTGACCGGCTTCAGGTGGGTGCCGGTCAGCAACGCCACCTTCGGGAAGTCCTCGTGGCGGGCCGCCCAGTTGGAGACAGCTGCCCGGCTGAGGCCGACGAGCTTGGCGGCCCCGCTGAAGTGGATCAGCTCGGCCTCGCGGCCGATGTACTCCTTGCGGAGCCAGGTCCCCGTGCCGTGGCTGCCGTTCACCTTCCACCTGCCGGGTTGCGGCCGTCCAGCAGGGCGAGGAGGAAAGCGAGATCGGCAGCCGCTTCGGTGAACAGCGTGGCAGCAGCAGCCGACGCCCTTCGGTCCTCGTCGGCCTGCGCCGGATCGTCGCACTCTTCGGGGTCGTGGGTGCAGTCGACCTCGGCGACGACGAGCCCTTCCGCCGTGACGATGCTGTGGTGGGTGCGCACAGCCTCCGGGCTGGCGTCCTTCACCTCGTTGCCCTTCACATCCCAGGAGACGGTGTCGGAGAACAGAGTGGGAAGGGCTGCTTGGGCCACACGGGCGCGGATGCCGTCGAGACGCGCCTGCATCTCCCCTTGCTGACCTCCCCACCGGGTGAACTGTTCCGCGGTGGCGTACCAGTGGTAGCCGCTGCGGAAGTGCAGTGATTCGGCGGTGAACCGTCCGCCCAACAGGCTGCGCCAGTCGTCGGTCGTCAGGAGGAGCAGCGATCCGTCTGCGCGCATCTGGTCGATGAGGCGAGTGGTGGCGCTGACGTCCGGGCTGTCGATGTCGCGGATGTGGCGGTAGGTCTTCGGGTCGTATCCGGTGGTCCACAAGGTGCGCAGGGCGAGGTCGAATCGCTGTACGGGGTGGTCGTGTGCGGTGAGGGTGTTCAGGATGTCGGTGCGGGTGGGCCGGTGCATGGTGCTGTTCCTTTTGGGGTGTGGGCGGCCTGGCACGGTGTGCGGGGCCGCCCCCGTTGACGGTTGGTAGGTCAGTCGGTGTCGGTTGCGTCCGCTGCGGGTTGCCCGGCTGCTTCGTCGCTGGTGCCGTTGTCCCGCTTGCGGCGTGTCGCGACGACTTCGGCCTCGACCTCGCTGAGCGCGTAGCCGTGTGCCCGGAGGAGTTCGAGCCACTGGGCGGTCTGGGCGTCGGGGGATTCCCAGGCCCGGTCGTGCAGGTGCTCGTGCTCGAACATCGCCGCGACCTGCGCGAAGAGCAGACGCCAGCGGCGCGTCTTGCCGGTGCGGCTGATGAGCGGCCGGAAGGGCTGGCTGACCCGGTTCCACTGGTTGAGGTCGTGGTTGGGGTCGGGGACCTTGAGGAAGCGGGCGGTGAGGTCGGTGCGGCGGCGGGTCAGGTACCGGGAGTACTCGTGTGAGGTGCCGGTGATCGTTTCGAGGATGAGGACCCAGATGTCGTCAGGGGCGTCGCCGGGCTGGTCGCACAACGAGGTGATGAACTCCTGGCGGACCTCCCGGGCCGAGCGCCACGCCTTGTTGTAGCGGATGACCTTGCGGCGTGCTTCCTTCGCGAGTTCCTTGCTCTTGGTGTCCTCGGGGGTGGCGCCGGGGGCTTCGTGCTGGTGCTTCTTCCAGTCCGCGCACAGCCACGTCACTTCCGTCTCGCGCGGGTGCAGGGCTGCCGCGTGTCCGGGGCACCGGGCATGGAGATCGGCGGTGAGCGGGGTGCCGAGCTGCGACAGGAGGTCTTCGAGCGGGCGGGCAGCGGTCTCGTGCCAACTCCACTTCCATTGCAGGAGTGTGATCCCGGAGGCGGTGAGTTCGGCCAGGAGCTGCACCCGGCGGGCCTGCTCGGCCTTGCGCTCGCGCAGTTCCGCCATGGTGTGCGCCCAGTTCCCGCCGCTGGAGCCCTCGGCGAGGTCGCACCGCTTGGCGTTGGTCAGCTTGCGGTGGGCTTCCGCGATGTGCTCCACCTCCTGGAAGTCGGCCAGTTCCAAGAGGTCGAAGTCGGAGTTGATGCCCTGCTTCAGCTGGGTGTCGGTGAGTTGGGCGGCCTTGTCGGCGGCGTCCATCTGGGCGGTGGAGATACCGATGGTGCGGGCGTGCTTGTCACGGACGGCCGGCGGGAGGTCCATGAGGGACAGCTGCCGGGCGGCGTCGATGTAGTCGCGGGCGTGGGCGTCCTGGCGGTGCTTGTTCTCCAGGACGGACAGGGCCAGGGCCTCGTCGTCGACGCCGGTGAGGTCGTCGCGGATCAGTGCGGGGACCAGCCGGTAGGGGCGGCCTTCGGCCTTGGCCTTGTCGGCGGCGAGGACGGCGGCCTTGTTGCGGCGCTGCCCGAAGACGATGCCGAGGCGGCCTTCCTGGTCGCCGGTCTGCGGGCGCAGGAGCAGCAGGCTTTGGACGCCGACTTCTTCGACGGAGGCGATCAGGTCGGGATCGGGTTGGGTGCCGTCCTCCTTGCCTTCCTCGCGGTAGCGGCGGTGGTTGTACGGGTCGACGACCAGGTCATAGGGGTCGACCCAGGCGAACCGGCCGGTGAAGCCGGGCACAGAGGCGCTGCCGCTGTCGGTGGTGGTGTCGTTGTCGGTGCTGGCCGTGATGGTTGCGGTGCTCAAGGCGGGTCCCTCGGGTGGGGGTGCGGGCAGCGTGTACTGCCCGCACCGGTGGATGAAGTGGGGATCAGGCGGCGGGGGCGGGCTTGGGCTTGCGCTTGGCGGGGGCCTTCGTCGCGGTCTTCTTCGCCGTCGTCTTCTTCGCGGCCGTGGCGCGGGAGGCGGTCGTCTTGCGGGGTGCGGCGGGGGCCTTCTTCACCGGAGCCCTGCGCGGTGCCGGCTTCTTGGCCACGGGTTCGGGGGCGGCTTCCACGGCCGGGGTGGCCGGTTGCGCAGCCGGGTGCGGTGCAGGAGCTTCGACGGTGGGTGTCTCCGGTGCCGGGGCGGGCTCCGGGAGGATGCGGGTCCCGCCCAGGGTGAGGGGGAGGCGGTTGCCGTAGAAGGCGGGGAAGAGCCGGATCTGCAGGGCGAGCATCACGGTGTCGAGTGGCGCGGTCGTGTCGTCGAAGTAGCCGGAGGCGTTGTAGCGGGGTGCGTCGGGGTTGGTGCTGTAGGTCTGGAAGCCCTGGCCCCGGAACTGGCGGCGGATGCCGACGGTGCGTCCGTCGGAGTGGACGAAGCGCACGGTCTGGGGGTCGTCGCTGGTGGTGTCGTCCCTGTCCCAGGTGTCGCCGAGGGCCTGGGCGACCTGGTCGGTGAGGACGTAGAAGTCGAGAAGGGGCATGCCGGTGGTGGGTGCGGTGGCCACGGTGGTCTCCAAGAGGTGCGGGTGGGCTGAGCAGGTCCTTCGGGGGGCGGTGGGTGTTCCGCCCCCGAGGGGGTGCGGTCAGAAGGGGAAGCTGATGAGCACGGGGATGCCGTCGGGGTTGTCCGGGCACAGGTTGCGGATCGCGGCGGCGGCTTCCAGGGGCAGGGCGGTGAACTGTCCGTCGTGCGTGACTCCGGTGAAGACGGCCGGTCCCTGAACGGGTACGGCTTCCCTGGCGATCTCGGTCTGGATGATTTCCGCGAAGAGGTTGGGGAGGTGGCGGGCGCGGTGGAGTCCGGCGAGGACGACGATGCTGGTGTGGCCGGGGCGGTCGAGGTAGGCGATGGCTTCGGGGGCGTCGGTGAGGGCACGGGCGAGGGTGGTTGCCTGCTCGCTGCGGGTATCGCCGAGGGTGTATTCGGTGACCTTTCCGTCGAGGGCGACACGAAGGGCGGTGACGGTGTCGGTCATGGGCTTCTCCTTGGTGTGGGCGCTGTGGTTCCCCCTCAGCTCGTAACTAAATTTTACTATCTTTGAGGGGTGGGTCAATTGCGTTCGTGCAGGTCAGAGGGGGTTTAGGGCTAGGTCATGCACCAGCCGGAATCGCAGCCGACATCGAGCGGAAGGGCCTCCTGCGCCGCCTCCACGGCCCGGATCAGCGGGCGTCCGGTGCGGGTGAGGAACACCGGGTCCTCGCCCTTCCCGTCCCACGCCCGTACCTCGTTCAGGGACTCCTCCAGGGCGCACGCCCGGAAGAACAGCGCGGGCCTGTCGCGCCTCATTTCCCTCCAGCTCCCCAGAGGTTTCAGGGGGCAGAACCAGCACGCCGACTTCGGCGGCATCGGCAGACCGGCGTCCGCGATCACCCGCTGGCAGTCCGTACGGCGCATCCCCAGGTCCAGCAGCGGATACACGACGTTCTCGTACGGCTCGGTGCGCCGGTTGCTGGCCCGGCTGATCTCGTCCAGGGAGATCCCGACGGCGACCGTCGCCGGATTCGCCGCGCTCGCCCCGTGCCCGCGCAGCCACCGCCCGGTCACCTTGATCTTGAAATCGCGGGTGCAGCCCCTGGTGCCGGGTGCACCATTGGACATGCGGATCGGAATCGGCAGGGCGCGGGAGCCCTGCCGGGTCATGCGCCCCCACAGGGTCTCCGTCTCCCCGCTGCCCAGGGTGCGATCCAGAAGGTGCAGGTCCAGGCCGTGTGCCTTCGCGTACGGGGCCGCCACCTGGCGCACGTACTCCAGGGTCTCCGGGTCTTCGCTGTCCTCGCCCACGTTGGCGAACAGGAACGTGCGGTGGGGGAGTTCCCCGCGGGCGGCAAGAACCATCAGGGCCGTGCTCTGCACCCCGCCGCCATAGCTCACCACGTCGAGGCTCACGCGGCGGCCCCCACAGCCTGCTCAAGGAGCTGCTGCGTCTGCCGGACGGCGGCGATCATCTTCGCCTGCCCGAGCATCCGGTCCCGGTGCTCGAAAGCGGCCCGCGCCTGCTGCCACGCGTCCTCGACCGCGTTGCGGTTGGCCAGGGAGTCGTCGCACGCCACCGTCACGCGGGGGCCGAGCCCCCACACCATCGCGTTGACCGCTGCGCACGCTGCGGCGATCGGGTCGATGTCGACCATCGCCCACTCGAAGTCGGCAGGGTCCAGGCCCCTGCGGCGGATGTTCTGGGCCGCGGAGCGGATCATGCCCCCGGTGCCGGCCGCCGGGTCGAGGATGCTCTGGCCGGGCTCAAGCGCCTTCCCGCCGTCGCCGATGTCGGCGGACAGGTCGGCGAGCGTGGACCAGGCCATCATGTCGGTGACAGGCGGGGGAGTGTGGAACTCGCCGAGCCCCTGCATGGCGCCGGTCGAGCGCATGAGTGTCAGGGTCGGCGACAGGACGTCGGCCTGGGACCGGAGGTAGGGGTCGGCGTGCCCGGTGAGGTCGAACAGGCCCTTGTCGAGCGCGGTCTTGGTGATCACGCGGACCATGTACAGCTCGTGCCGGGTGTGCTTGTCCTCGTTCGCCCACTCGTGCAGGATGCGGGCCCGCTCCACGAGGTCGGGGCGGTGCATCCAGTGCGCGCACCAGAGCTGTTGGTACATCTCCACCAGTTCCCGGTCGTCCTGGGCGAGGATCTGGGACTTGAGGTCCGGGCCGTCCTTGTCCTTCTGCCCGATGAGGGCCAGGGAGGCGACGATGCCGATCGGTATCTCGATGCGCGTGCCGCCGTGGTTCTTGTGCCAGCTGTTCGCAACGGCCTCTCCCAGGCTGAAGGCGCGCTCGGACGGATTGGCGACCCCGCCCGCCGGCATGGGGTGAGGGGTGGCGTGCAGCAGCGGTGTCGGGGTGCTGGCCGTGCGGCGGGTGTCGGGGCGCGGTACAGGCGCCTCGCGGCGTGGCGGCTGCGGTGTCGGAGCGGAGGGTGGGGTGGGCTCTTCGTCCAGGAGGGAGGCGAACAGGTCGAGCTGCATGACGTGCTTCCTTGCGGGGGTGTGAGTACGAGGCCGCCCCCGGCCGTGGCGGCCGGGGGCGGGCGGGGGCGGGCGGAGCTGTTGGGCCGGGGAGAGGGCGGGGGCTGTGCCCTCTCCTGGGCGTCAGGCGCGGTCGTCGAGCAGATCGAGGATGTGGATCAGCTCGCTCAGGTCCTCCACGTCGCTGCGCGGGGCGGTGCGCGACCGGTAGTAGGTGCCCTCGGAATCCCCCACCGCGTAGCGGCCGTTCATGAGCGTCACGTAGGAGACGTGCCCGTTGGGGAGGGTGATGAGCAGGACCGTGCTGTTGTCGAGCGTGGGCAGAGCCACGGTGCGCATGGCGAGGCTGTCGACGGTGACGGCGACCTCGACGGCCACGAGATCGAACGTGACGGTGTTGGCCGGGGTGAGGGTGCCGAGCATGGGTTTCTCCAAGTGTTGTGGTGAGGTCCCCCCTCACCTTCTAGCTAAATTCTACTAGAGGTGAGGGGTGGGTCAACTCATCAACCGCACGGCCCGGCCGGCACCGGTGAAGAGGGCCCAGTGCGGGCCTTCCGGGCACCCACCCCCGCAGGTAACGACCTGTCCGTGATCTAAACGGCGTTGCCAGCTTCCGGAACACCCCCACGCGGGTGGGGAGGACTCCGTGACGGTGAGCGTTTCGCCCGCCAGGTACGGAACACCCCCACGCGGGTGGGGAGGACCCCAGACGGGGCCAGGACGGGCGGACGTGGATCGGAACACCCCCACGCGGGTGGGGAGGACGTACCGTGACCGCCCCCACGACCGAGCAGCTGCGGAACACCCCCACGCGGGTGGGGAGGACGTGGAGTTCCACGGGGCGTTCTTCGTGGTCCACGGAACACCCCCACGCGGGTGGGGAGGACCGCGCCCACCGGCGCACCTCCGCGCGATCAGACGGAACACCCCCACGCGGGTGGGGAGGACCCGGACTGGCGTGTGCAGAAGGGGGGCCACTACGGAACACCCCCACGCGGGTGGGGAGGACTGGATCACGGTCCGGGCCCGGTGGGGTGCCCGCGGAACACCCCCACGCGGGTGGGGAGGACGCACCGGCCCGGGAGAGGTCGACTTTGGCGCGCGGAACACCCCCACGCGGGTGGGGAGGACTGTTCGGAGTGCGCGGCCGAGCCGTGCCCACGCGGAACACCCCCACGCGGGTGGGGAGGACTGTTCGGAGTGCGCGGCCGAGCCGTGCCCACGCGGAACACCCCCACGCGGGTGGGGAGGACGGCGGCGCGGGCCTGTGTGACGCTGTGCTCGCCGGAACACCCCCACGCGGGTGGGGAGGACGGGGTGCTGCCGTCCTCAGAGGTGCTCGGGGCCGGAACACCCCCACGCGGGTGGGGAGGACCTCGGGGAGCGGGTCCACCCGAAGACGGTCGCGGAACACCCCCACGCGGGTGGGGAGGACGTTCGCGCGCGCCTCCTTCAGCGCGGCCTGCGTCGGAACACCCCCACGCGGGTGGGGAGGACGGCAGCAGGAACGACAGCACCCCCACCGCCAGCGGAACACCCCCACGCGGGTGGGGAGGACCGCGACCTTGAGGCCGTGGAGGCTGGTGTGGTCGGAACACCCCCACGCGGGTGGGGAGGACATGGCCTGCGCGAGGCCGGTGACGAGGCCGTTCGGAACACCCCCACGCGGGTGGGGAGGACTGCGAGGTCCTCACGCCCGGACGCCGCATTGGCGGAACACCCCCACGCGGGTGGGGAGGACCGAGGAGGCAGCGAACATCCACTGCCGGGCAGCGGAACACCCCCACGCGGGTGGGGAGGACCGCTTTACGGCCGGCCGCCGCGAAGATCTCCGCGGAACACCCCCACGCGGGTGGGGAGGACTCCTCTGCGCCCGCGTCCAGGACGAAGACGCCCGGAACACCCCCACGCGGGTGGGGAGGACGCACGCGCGCGCTCCGAGAAGTCCGCGGCCAGCGGAACACCCCCACGCGGGTGGGGAGGACTTCACGTGGCCCCTGGAACGTGGTCACCGCCCCGGAACACCCCCACGCGGGTGGGGAGGACGGTGCGGGTGGGGCGGAAGGCAGAGCCTTCGGCGGAACACCCCCACGCGGGTGGGGAGGACCAGCCGATCCGGCACGCCTCCATTAGCGTCGACGGAACACCCCCACGCGGGTGGGGAGGACGCCCGGATCCCGCCGTCCGCATACGACAGGCCCGGAACACCCCCACGCGGGTGGGGAGGACATCGCCCGCTCCGGGTGCGTAACCCCCCAACGTGGAACACCCCCACGCGGGTGGGGAGGACCCTCCGCCCCAGCTGTAGGGGACGCCCATCTGCGGAACACCCCCACGCGGGTGGGGAGGACAGCTGCTGGAGCTTGGCCACGGTGGTGCCGTACGGAACACCCCCACGCGGGTGGGGAGGACCTCGCGCGGGCCAGCGGCTACGCCCTGGGCACCGGAACACCCCCACGCGGGTGGGGAGGACCTGGGCGAGGGCAGCGCAGGTGATCCACGGGTCGGAACACCCCCACGCGGGTGGGGAGGACGAGGACTCCTGCCAGTGTTCGAGAACGGTATCCGGAACACCCCCACGCGGGTGGGGAGGACCGTGTGCACGTCCTCCCAGCAGATCAGCGGGGCGGAACACCCCCACGCGGGTGGGGAGGACCCACGACTCGGACCATCCTTGTGCCTTGGCGGCGGAACACCCCCACGCGGGTGGGGAGGACGGTAGGGCCCTGTTGTCCTGGTCGCCCCGAGCCGGAACACCCCCACGCGGGTGGGGAGGACTCGTGGAGCTGCTGCAGGGACTGGCTGTCGTGCGGAACACCCCCACGCGGGTGGGGAGGACGTCCTCCCGGCGGCCCCGATTCCGGCCCCGAGCGGAACACCCCCACGCGGATGGGGAGGACACAGACCGGGCCCCCGCCTCCCCCGACAGCACCGGAACACCCCCACGCGGGTGGGGAGGACTCATCAGGACTGCGCGCGGCGGATCGCTGCGGCGGAACACCCCCACGCGGGTGGGGAGGACGATCGGAGATCTGGTCTTCTACGGGCCGTCAGCGGAACACCCCCACGCGGGTGGGGAGGACGTCGTCGAGCCGCCGGGCTATGTCCCGGCCGGCGGAACACCCCCACGCGGGTGGGGAGGACGCGGCGATGTGCGGGATCAGGTCGCGGATCAGCGGAACACCCCCACGCGGGTGGGGAGGACGAGCGGAGGCCGAGGATGTCGCCGGTGGTGCGCGGAACACCCCCACGCGGGTGGGGAGGACACCTGAAGGTTGCGCATCGGGTTCCCGGGGTCCGGAACACCCCCACGCGGGTGGGGAGGACCAGCACGAAGGCCGTCCGGCCCGCATCGTCGGCGGAACACCCCCACGCGGGTGGGGAGGACCGCCCAAGCATGCCAACCCCCCACACTTATTTCGGAACACCCCCACGCGGGTGGGGAGGACGTCGTCGACGGTGCTGTTCGGCGAGCACCTGAAGGAACACCCCCACGCGGGTGGGGAGGACACCCTCCCGTCCGGGGCCACGTACCTGCCCGACGGAACACCCCCACGCGGGTGGGGAGGACCCGTCACTACACCGACCGCGACACCGTCGGCCGCGGAACACCCCCACGCGGGTGGGGAGGACATCGTTGTGTCCATCGACCAACCCACCGAGGACGGAACACCCCCACGCGGGTGGGGAGGACCCCACCCTCCGCGTCACCGACCCGGGCTTCTACGGAACACCCCCACGCGGGTGGGGAGGACGGTTCTCCTGAGGGGTGAGGGGGTCAGAGCTGCGGAACACCCCCACGCGGGTGGGGAGGACGACCCGCTGCTGGTCGCCGACCTTGAGGACCACGGAACACCCCCACGCGGGTGGGGAGGACCTCTTCGTGGACGCGGACGCCGTCGCGGCCAGCGGAACACCCCCACGCGGGTGGGGAGGACGGCTACCGCATGCCGGACCACCTCACCAGCACCGGAACACCCCCACGCGGGTGGGGAGGACCCGCGTAGCGCATGCAGATGGGGCCGCTCCGACGGAACACCCCCACGCGGGTGGGGAGGACCGCCACTCCGGCTGAGCGTCGTAACTCAGCGGCGGAACACCCCCACGCGGGTGGGGAGGACCGTTCGACGGTGTGGACGAGAGGATCCGGGAGCGGAACACCCCCACGCGGGTGGGGAGGACTACTTGGCCGCTGCCGGGATCTTCGGCTCCGGCGGAACACCCCCACGCGGGTGGGGAGGACGACGCCACGGACGAGGAGGGACAGCTCGACCTCGGAACACCCCCACGCGGGTGGGGAGGACCCCCGGGCGAGAAGCCGACGAAGGAGGAGCAGCGGAACACCCCCACGCGGGTGGGGAGGACGCGCGCTCAGAAGGCCATCCGAGGCGCGGTTGCGGAACACCCCCACGCGGGTGGGGAGGACACTTCCTGACCTGGGCTTTAGGAGGGGCTTTGCGTGTTCTTTGCGTTTGGGGGTGGTTGTGGGGGTGCGGTCATGCGCATGAGTGTGAGGCCGTCGAAGTCGATGGGGACGCGTCGGCGGGTGCCTGCGGTGCGGATGGTGTAGCCCTGTTCGGTGGGGGCGGGGTGGACGAGGACGGCGGCGCCGTCGCCGACGACTGCGGTGACGGCTTTCCAGAGTTCGTCGCGTACGCGGGCGGAGACGCTGCCGACGAAGATGCCGGGGACGACTTCGGTGGTCCAGCGGGTGAGTGCGCCGCGGAGGTGGTCGGGGACGGCGGTGGTGGCGAGGACGAGCAGGGAGGGCATGTCAGTCGGTGCCTTGGGCGTAGTTGGTGCCGGCGGGCAGGGCGGCTGTGGTGGGGTCCCAGAGGTGGACCATGGGGGTGTCGTGGCGTTCGGAGCGTTCTTCGGGGTCTTCTGGTTGTTGGCCGGGGGTGAGGAGTGCCTGGATGTCTTTGACGATGCTCGGCAGGAGGCGGAAGAGGCGGAGTTCTTCGCGGAATTTTCGGCGTGCTTCTTGTTCGGGGTGGGTGGACTGGTGGAGGGAGAACGCGACGGGGAGGGTGGTGTGGGCTTTGTAGAGGTCGGCGATGTCGTAGACGAAGGCGTGCTGGGTGCCGGAGTGGACGAAGCCGAGTGCGGGGGAGCAGCCCAGGGCGAGGAGGGCGGCGTGGACGATGCCGTAGAGGCAGGTGTTGGCTGCGGAGAGGGCGAGGTTGACGGGGTCTTGTTGGTCCCATTGGTCGGGGTGGTAGTTGCGGCGGAAGCGTCCGATGCCGTGTTGCTGGGCGAGGAGTTGGTAGAGGGTTTTCATGCGGTAGCCCTCCATGCCTCGCAGTTCGTCGAGGGTGACGTGGGCGGGGATGTCGTCGTCGAAGCGCATGCCGTACATGCGGATGGCGATGCCGAGGCGGGTGGCGGGGGTGGCCCAGGCGTTGACCTGTTGTTCGAGCCAGTGGGTGGTGAGGGAGTCGGGGAGGATGCCGGCGTAGGCGCGGACGCCGCCCGAGCCGGTGCAGACGACGCTGGTGTTGTGGCGGGCGAGGGTGGCCAGGGCGCGGGTGGTGATGGAGACGCCGGGGCCCAGGAGGAGGCAGGAGAGGGCGGCGGTGGGCAGGTAGACGTGGTCGGTGCGGTGGTTGTCGGTTTTGATCTGGGCGCAGACGCCGGTGTCGTCCTGGATGACGCGGACCATGTCGAGGTAGAGGAAGGACAGGGAGTCCGCGACGCGGGGCAGCATGGCGAGGGTGGGGGCGGCGAGTCTGCGGCGGGCGTCGCCGCGTTTGCGGGGTGCGCTCATGGGGTGTTGGCGGGGGCGAGGCTGAGGAGGCCGGCGCCGTAGGACTTGCCGCGGCCGATGCCGGTGAGGAGTGCGGTGGTGAGGGCGGTGGGGTCGGTGATGGTGGCGGTGCCGTCGTAGCGCATGAGGTGGTGGCGCATGGTGGGGGCGCCTTTGACGGTGGGGGTGCGTTGTGCGGGGCGCTGGGGGGTGGGCAGCAGGGTGTGGAGGGTGAGGCCGGCCTGTGCGGCGCGGCGCGTCCACCACTGGTCGGCCTCCGGGCCGGTGAGCGGGACGATCCTGCCGTTCTTGGTTTTCTGGTCGTGGGGCAGGCGTTCGCGTTTGGCGGGGTTGAGGGTGATGCGGTAGCGGACGGTCCGTCCGGGGCGCAGGGCGCGGAAGAGGGGGGCGAGGGACTTGTGGTCGCTGTGGCCGTAGTTGTCCGGCAGGTGTTGGGTGTTGAGGGGGACGGCGGCCTGGACGAGGAGGGTGCTGGTCTGCTCGGTTTCGTCGAGGCGGTAGAGGAGGCCGGTGTCGTGGCGGGGGGTGGGCCCGAGGTTGTCGGGGAGCATCCGCATGAGGGTTTTGTGCATCTGGGCGGCGTCGCGCAGGTCGCGTTGGACGTCGCGGCTGTGCGGGTTCAGCTGGATGCGGGCGAGGTGCGCGTCGGGGTTCATACGGCGTCCTCCTGGGCGTAGTCGATCAGTTGCCGGTGCAGGGTGCTCTGGTCGGCGGCCAGGGTGGTGGGGAGCTGTTCGAGGGTGCGGTGCACGGTGCGTTTGCCGTAGCTGCGGCTGTGGGGGGCGAAGCTGCGGGGCTGGTCGTAGGCGGACACCGCGACGGCGTCTGCGGGCAGTTGGTCACGGCGGTAGCGTTCCCACAGGAAGGGCACCGCCAGGGTCGTGCCGGACGCGGACGGGCGACGGCCGCCGTGGGCAGCGGGTGGGGAGAGGGGGACGCGGTGCAGGAGTTCTTCCACGGGGTCCGCCACACGGCTGCGCAGGAGGAACGGCTCATCGGGGAGGCAGGCGCGGCGCCCCAGGTAGGGCGCCCAGTGCGGATGCTGGAGTGCGGTGGCGATCCGGGCGATGTCGGCTGAGGGGCCGGTTGCAGCGACGGTGAACACGGCGTCGGCGAGGTAGTGGCGGCGGGTGATGACGGCGTTGCCCTTGTGTTTGCCGCCGCTCGTCGCGGGGGTGAGGTGGTCGGGCAGGCCGCCGCCGCTGGTCTGGTAGTCGGTCAGGGGGGTGCCGGGGCGGTCGATGCGCACGGTGAACTCCAGCGGCGCATACCGTTCCAGGCCGGTGTGGCGGGGGAGTCCTTCGGCCGCGGCGAACATGCCGATGAGCCCGGAGCGGGTGGGGAAGCCGGCGCTGTCGCGTTCGGGGGAGAACACGGAGCGTTCTCCCCAGGACTGCAGGGGGCCCGCCAGCCGCAGGAGCAGTCCGCTCACTGGTCGTCCTCGGCGGTAGGCAGGGCGGTGGCGAGGGCCGCGTCGATGAGGGCGGTGAAGGAGTCGTGGACGTCGCCCAGTCCGTCGAGCGGGTCGCCGGTGATCGCGGCGTGGCCGTGGAAGGGACGGTGACGGCCCCCGGTGAGCCGGTTGATGTCCCGGGCGTAGGCGGCCAGCGCCAGGCGGGAGGGGACGGAGAAGCCGCCCGCCCTGTCGGCGGTGACGGGCGTTTCGAACGCGGCGGCCATCGACAGGGGCCGCTGCTCGCGGACGGCGAGGTAGGCGAGGTCGGGCACGGTGTGCGGAGCCGTGCTGTTCTTCTTCGCCTGCGGCAGCGTCATCAGGAACTGGTCGGCGTACGCGGCCAGCACGGTGCGGGCGGCCTTGCGGTCGCCGTCCAGGTTGGTGACCAGGTCGGTGACGTTGACGGTGCTGAACCGGTAGAACACCCCGGCACTGAACTCGGCGGTGTCCAGATGACCGCTGCCGGTCTCGTCGTCGGCGAGCCAGTCGTCGACCGCGGTGAAGTAGTCGCGCTGGGGTTCGCTGGCGTGGGTGGTGAACGCGTGCGCGACCTGCACGGCCCCGTCGACGTTGGCCCCCGGCAGTTCGGCGAGCATCCGGCCCAGCAGGCTGATGGACGCGGTACGCCGCTTGAGGATCTCCTCCACCTCGGTGACGGGCAGCAGCGCGCCGGGGTTCTTCTTGCTCAGCCCCTGCTCCAGGGCGTCACGGTGCGCGGTGCACACGGCGACCAGGTCGCCGATACTGCTTTTCGGAAGGAAGAGGAGCACTGAGGTGTGCCCGGCCTTCTCCGTTTTCAGCGGCTTCTTCCCGGCGCTGGCCGCTACCTGGGCGCCGGCGAACGTGGCGAGGTCGGCGGGCCATCCGGCGTCCTCCAGGGCCTGGCGGACCTTGAGGGGCACCAAGCGGGTCCGGGCGGCCCTCTCCCCGAGATCGGCCTCGACGGCGTGGCGGATCACCCGCTTCCAGGACTGGCTGGAGACCCGGATCCGGGAGGCGTTTCCGTACTTGACGGTCTTGGGCGAACCGAGATCGTCCCGGTTCAGGTTGGCCGCCGGAACGGACTGCAGGGCGTTGAGGTCAAGGAAGACGGACATCAGCGGGATTCCTTCGTCGAGTCGTCGTTGTTCTCGTATGTGCGCACCCGGAAGTAGCTCTCCAGCCACCGGGTAGCGATCCGGTCGCGGTCGCGGTTCCACCAGGTGAGGTCTTCCAGCAGCACCGACCAGTCCACGGCCACCCCGCAGGTCAGCAGGTGCCGGGTCAGTGCGGGCAGCCGGGGGTGGATGGCGTCGCTGCTCTGCCGGGTCATCAGGTGCAGGTCGTCCTCGGCCGAATCCGGCTTCAGGTAGCCGTCGTTGACAGCGAGCGCGAGCGAGGCGCCCAGGTTCGGCCGCACCCACCATGCCGGTGGCTCGGTGCTGCCGGTGCTGGTGGCGGGCTGCTCGGCTGCTGCGGTGTCCGCGTCACGGGCCTTGCGAGGCCGGGCGGCGATGAGCGCGGCGATCGCATAGTGCGCCCTGCGGGCGTCGGGGTGCTGGCGTTCGGGCAGGCGCGGAACGAGGTAGCGGTGCAGGTAGTGGCACCGTTCCACGGGACGGCCCAGACCGCTGCGCAGATCGGACTGGGCCTTCTTGCTGTCCCGGCACAGCTCGATGAGGTAGCCGGTGAACTTGTCGTGCCGGTCGAACTGGTCCTGCCGTGCCGAAGGCTTGGCCACCGCGGCTGTGGCCGTCGGTGTGGGTGTGGGAGTCATCGTGTGTCCCTGAAGCAGAGGGGATGGGTTAGTCGCGAGAAGCGAGCAGGGCGCGGAGTGTGGAGCGGGCCCTGCTGCGGGCGCGGGCGGCCCGGATGTCGGCGCGTGCCGCGCCCAGCGTGTCGTCGAGTGCGTCCAGCGCGGCCTCCACGAACGGCCGGTGTGCGGGCTTGTCGCAGTGTTCCGGGGTGGCCAGTTGCCAGAACACGTGCTCGGCGGCGGGCCAGTACCGGGCCAGCGCCTTTGCTTCCCACGGGCCCGGTTTCTTCCTGTCGAGTTTGATCTTCGCTGTGGGGTCGGCTCCGGCGTCGGTGGTCAGCTTCCAGGCGAGACGGGCCGCGAAGGAGAGACGCTCCCCGACCTCCTCGGCCGCCTCGTGGCAGCGTCCGATGTGCGATGCCATCGCCGCGGCTTCCTCGCCCGCCTCTTCCTGCCAGGCGAGGACCGGGGGAGTGCTCGCCTCGTACCACCCGTTGTCGCGCTGCTGCCCGTCCTGGTCGAAGCCGTAGGCCCGGACACGCAGCTGGGAGCGGAGCTCTCGTGGCAAGTCCTCCAGGATGGCCGGGCGTTGGGACTGCCCGTTGCCCTTCAGGAGCAGCGCGTCCAGGTCCCGCCAGATCGCCCGGTGCCCGTCCGCGGGCCGCGCGAAAGGACCGCCGTCGCCGGAACGGGGCATGTCGAGCACCACATAGGGGTCAGCAACAGTGGGCGCGGGCTCGTGCGTGGACCAGGTGACATACGCGTCCACTACCTCGGTGCCGTCAGCGGAGGGCTCCAGCAGCACCGCGTGGCGGGCCCGCCCGGTCAGCAGCCCCCCGGGCCAGGTGACCGGGTCCAGCGGCGCGAGCGGCGAGGGAAGCCGGTCGCGTTCCCACGGACAGAGATCTGCGACATCGGGATCGTCGACATCGACGGGAGCCGGCACGGACAGGACCAGTGTGTGGAACAGGTCAGGCCCCCACGGGTGGAAGGACACGCTCTTGCGCAGAGGGCCCGCATCACCATTGCCGGGCTTGTGATCAGTGATGCGGCGCGGAGTGCACTGCCCCGAGGGCCCGTAGTACAGCTGCGCGATCAGCCACCAGACCGCCTCGCCCGCCGGGACCGGAACCGGGTCAGCATCGGTGAAGTGCCCGAACATCACAGCCCCGTTGACCCCGGTAGGGCGCCCGAGAACCACCTTGTTCACCCCGGACGGATTCGGCACCCCCCTGGCGTCCACACACTCCGTGCGCAGTCGCGGATCCTGAAGGAACGGGCGTTCAGGATCGAAAAGATCAAAGCGACCTTTGGGAACGTAATTATTGAAGTAGGTTTCTACTGAATCCGGAGAAAATCTCCCCTCCCTCAGAAAGCGGTTCCTGAATTCGATCCACTTCTCGGGTTCCTCGGCGAGATGTGCGTCGTCGAGGGCTATTCCAGAAATGCTCACTATCCGAGCGGTGATGGCCGCCAGGATCCGCATCAGTCCGGACGCGGCAGGCGGAACCGGCAACTCAAGATCATCAATTTCATGGGCGCGGTGAAACATTTCTCGCAACCCAATGAATTGGGGGATTCCTGCGATCTTGACAGGGATCCAAGGACTGTCACGTAAATCGAAAATCTCTTCCATTAGTCCTCCGTTCGTGACTTCGAGATGGGGGCCGCGCGAGGTGCTCCCGTTGATGGAGGGATTGAGGGGTGGCCGTTGCGCCCGGGGTGCGTCCCAAGGAGTGAAAGTACTAGTCGTGGGCTCCCGTGTCTCAAGAAGCGTGAAGGCGCCGAGCTGGGATTCAACTTCCGCTCGAAGGTGTGGCGAGCGGTTGCTCTTCTCCTAGAAGAGTGAAGGCGCTAGGTGTGATTCATCTTGCTACAGGTCATGTTGCCAAGGTGGTTTGAAATTTCTGTTGTCATGCCCTACTCTCCCAACTCCGCAGGCGGTTGGGCGGGTGAAGATCCGCGTACTGTTGCTCTGCAACAAAAAGGAGAATGATGAACTTGCGTTCGAATGAGGCGAATTCGAACCGGCGTCGGCCGTTCCCGGTGCAGGCTGCGATTTTCGTGCTTGTAGTGGTAATTTCCATCCTGCTCGTGAAGCCAGACCCGCTTCTCGTGGCCACGTGTGGGGCGCTGCTGGCTGGCGTGGTGAATGCGCTCCGTCGTATCGCCTAGGAGTTGGCGATGATGCAGCCGGGAAACTGTCCTCACTGAAGTGAGGGTGATTCACGTGAAGGCGCCAGCTGAATTCAGCTAGCACAGGTACTCCCCACCGACGTGGGGGAGCGCCGGGTTGGACCTTGCCCTAGCCAACGGTGAGGCCCAACTCGGTGTCCAGGAAGAGCTGTTTGCCCTTGACGGTGACGGGCTGCGCCGTGCCCCCTCGTGCTGGAAACTCCAGGACGACGAGGTCGCCGAGCATCGGATGTTCGGTCCAGCCCGGGGGCGGCTGATGTGCCTCGCGCTCGCCCTGGAACCAGTCCGCCCTTACGGGGATCGTGGCGTCCATCACGGCACGCACATCGGCGATCGTCAACGCCTCGGCCTTGGACTGGCCAGGCATTGCCCGCCCGCCGGCCGGATCGAGGGTGAGGGCTCCGTCGGGCTGCCGGTAGACGCACAGCAGGCGTACCGAGTCCGCAGCGAGCCGGGTCCTGGCCTCCCACTCCTCCTCACGCCCCTGCAGATGATGCATGTTGTGCAATCCGGTGATGGTCCTTGCCCGGGGGACGGCGATAACCCGCGCGACGCTCTCCTGCGCGTTCTTCTGCCCGTGGTGTGCGATTTTCGCGGCAGCCCGCCGGGGCTCCTCGGTCTCCCAGTTGAAGCGGCCGGGGCGATCCCCGTGCACTTCCTCCACGAGGTTCTGGACCTCGTCGGGAACAACGATCGGTTTGCCCCCGCGGTCGGCCAGCACCCGGGAGGTGTCCAGCAGCAGGATCTCCGGATACACCTCCCCCCACTGCTTCGGCACCCCTCCGGCCGCCAGCGGGTCCAGTACCACCAGCCGTGCCCCCGTGGCCTGCGCCCAGGCGGGACGCTCCCTGCCGCCGGGGCGACCCTGCCGGGCCCACCACGTCTCGTGGCGCCAGCACCGCCCGGCACGCTGCAACAGCAGGGCCAGCGGGGCGAGATCGCTGATGACGACATCCGCATCGAGGTCGAGGGACTGCTCCACCACCTGGGTGGCCACGATGATCCGCCGCACCGGGCGCGGCCCGGAGCGGCCCATTCCATCCGTCACCGACCGGGTCCGCTTCTCGCGCACGTCGCCGGGAAACCGGGCGTGCAGCAACTGGATGTCATCTTTCCCGAGTCCCCGGCCGGTGAACTGCTTCCGCAGCCAGGCGTAGGTGTCCTGGGCATCACCCACCGTGTTGCACACCACCAGGGCGCAGCCCCCCTCACCGCCGACGACCGGCTCCAGGTGACGGGAGATGACGGCAAGCCGTTCTCGCTCCGCGCCTGTTGTGCTCTGGGTGACGTGCTCCACCTCGACCCGCAGGTCCATTCGGCGTTCCGCGGCCTGTTGCCGCTGCTCGCTCCCGGAAGTGGACGTCTCGTGGGCGTTCGCCCCGTCGACGTAGAGCCACCCCGGGTAGGGCACCGTGAACGACCGCTTCTTGAGGTCACGCAGTGAGTGCCCGGCACCCTGCAGATACTCCTTGACCAGCCGGTCACTGACCGAAGCGGGAAGCGTCGCCGAGAGCAGGATCACCGGCACCCCGTACGCCCCGAGCCAGTTCAGCAGCCGGCCCAACAGCACCTGCATGTACGGGTCGTACGCGTGCGCCTCGTCCACGATGAACGTCTTGCCCGACAGGGCCAGCAGCCGCAGCGCGTTGTGTCGCACCGGCAGCACTGCCATCAACGCCTGATCGATCGTGCCCACCGTGTACTGCGCCAGCAGCGGCCGCTTCCCGCCGTGCAGCCACTGCTTCGGCCGCATCGCCGCCCGCAACCGATCCACCGCACCGCTGCTCGGCTCCTCGCCCTCGCAGACCAGCACGCTCTGTCCCCGGGCCAGCGAAGTGTCGGAGTAGGCGCTGCTCAGCCACGCCATGCTGTGCGTCAACGTCAGGCCGGCCCCCACTCCGCCCTGCCGGGCCAGTGCACCCGCCACACGGCTGTGCATCTGATCACTCGTCGCCATCGTCGGCAGCAGAAAGGCAAAGCCCCGCGTCCCGAAAGCCTCGGAGAACACACGCTCGGCCTCCAGCGCCGCTTCGCTCTTCCCGTCCCCCGGCGCCGCCGTGACCACCAGGATCCCCGCACCCTGCCCCTCCCGGCCCTCCACCCCGACCGCATCGGCGAGCTCACCGGCGAGGGAACGCTGCAAGGCATTGGGCGCTCCGTCGATGTCGTACGCCTCCCTGAACTGCTTGCGCTCCAACGCAACCGACACCAGGCCCGCCTGCTGCGCCAGCACGGGCGCCTTGGCGCAGGCTGCGGTGAAGTGCCACGCCAGCGAAGTGGTGTGATGCCGCTGCTGCCCCCGTACGAAGTCCTGCTGGCTGACCAGCCAGTCCGCCAGGATCACCACACCCGTCACCAGCACCGCCGTCGGCGCCTTGAACTGCCCAGGACATGGCGGCCTGCCGAGCACGTCGAACACGGCACCGGCGTGCGCCGCCCGCTCCTTTTCCCACGTCTGACCACCGAGGAGTCTGCGTGCCGCGAACCACGACCGTTCAGGCCGCCGGTGGAACTGCCCGTGGTGCCCACCGATGATCTCCGCTACCCGACGGACCGCACCGTCAACGTCGCTGCCGAACCCAAGAGCCTCAAGCACCGCCGGGGCGGCCTCCATACCCGCCACACCATGTGACGCCCGCTCCACACCGATCTTTCCCAGATCCCCGCTCAACCGTGCGCTCAACTGCTCCCGGCCACGGGCATCGCACAGCTGGAACCCAGAGAGCTTCCCGATGTCGTGCAGTCCCGCACACAGACCCACAAGAGCACGGGCACCCAGCGGGTCCTCCTCCAGCCCCAAACCCTCCGCGATCGACCGCCGCTGATTGTCCGAGAGAAAGGAGTCCCACAGATGCAACGCCATCGCGGCCGCATCAAGAAGGTGCCGCACCAACGGATACGGAAACTCCAACCCCCAACTCTTGCCCCACGCCGATTCATCGACCTCCTGCGGCGGCCTGCGCATCATCTGCTGCTCCCCACGGGCGACGTCGTTGTGCCAGCGGTCAGCCAAGCAGACGCCACTGACAATCGATGGGTCTGTAGGCTGGGCCAGCAGCGTCCGTCCGCCTCGCAGTCAAAGCAAAGCGATGGCAAAGGGGTCGCTGCGTTGCAGGTCAGGCAGTGTCCTCCCCACCGGCGTGGGGGTGTTCCGCCGAGAAGAAGGCCGGCCACGAGGAAGACCTGGTCCTCCCCACCGGCGTGGGGGTGTTCCGACCACCAAGACCGGCGGCAAGATGCGGGAGTGGTCCTCCCCACCGGCGTGGGGGTGTTCCGCTAGCGCACTTAAATTAATCCAGCAACAGCCTGTCCTCCCCACCGGCGTGGGGGTGTTCCGGCGAGGGCGGGGAGGGCGTCCAGCGACCACCAGTCCTCCCCACCGGCGTGGGGGTGTTCCGACATCAGCGTCAGCCTGGGCGAGGACCTGCCCGTCCTCCCCACCGGCGTGGGGGTGTTCCGCCGAACGCCTCCCCCGAGGAAATCCGCAGGAAGTCCTCCCCACCGGCGTGGGGGTGTTCCTGTCCGCCCGACCCTGCGGGCTGGGCCCCGGTCGTCCTCCCCACCGGCGTGGGGGTGTTCCGGCGAGCACAGCGTCTCTCAGCACCGCGCGGCCGTCCTCCCCACCGGCGTGGGGGTGTTCCGAGGTGGGACACCGGCTGAGCTGCCATCGCCAGGTCCTCCCCACCGGCGTGGGGGTGTTCCGCCGTCACCGAGGACCCGCCACACGGTGACCAGGTCCTCCCCACCGGCGTGGGGGTGTTCCGCGCTGCGGGGTAAGGATCTCGAACGCGTCGAAGTCCTCCCCACCGGCGTGGGGGTGTTCCGCCGCCTGCCACGCCCACGACGGCGACCGGGCCGTCCTCCCCACCGGCGTGGGGGTGTTCCGGAGAGTGTTGCATGTCAACCGCCCTGCGCGAAGTCCTCCCCACCGGCGTGGGGGTGTTCCGCCCGCGATCTACTGCGGCCGGGTATGCCGCCAGTCCTCCCCACCAGCATGGGGGCGTTCCGCCTTCGCCGAGTGGACCTCCGAGTACGCCCGCGACTTTTTCACCAGCGTCGGGTGATCCGCTCGACATCATCCGCGCCCTGCTAGCTACGGCGTTCTCCCCACCGGTGCCTTCGGTAAAGCCGGAGCAGGTCGCGATTTTCTCGCCACCAGTGTGGGGGTGTTCTGTCGATCAGCCAGTCACGTGCGTTGCCCTCGGCGTCCCTCCGCCGGCGTGGGGCAGTTGCGTCCCGGCCCAGGAAGAGCTCCGCAGGAGACCTATTTTTGTCTGCGTGCACCTCCTGGGCCGAGTTCGTTGAGCACTTACGGCCAGCAATCTGAGACTCTGGTCGCGCCCACCTTGCCGCCCGGAGTCCGTCAGTATCTAGATCGGAACTACCTGGGGGAGCACAGACTGGCCGGGCCGGAAGGTGCAGGGTGGTCTTTCCTAGCCGTCGTTGATCCAGATCAGCCCGTACGGCGTCTGCCTCAGAGTGCTCATCGCGCCGTGCCGAATGTCGGCGCGCACCGCATCCCAGTCCACCCGCCCGGCGACGTCCCGGTACGGCTTCACGTCCAATGCCGCATCGGTGCCTGCCAGGTCCTGGAGGATGTCGGCGAGCGAGACACCGCAGCCCGTCGTCTGCTCCCGGTACTGCTCGTGGAGGGACCGCACATCCTCACGCCACCCCTCGTCCCGGAACTGGCGTGCCGCGTGTGCCGACCGCCACCCGAGCACCGGGTGCAGGGCCCCGCAGTCGACGAGTGCAGCCCACGCTGCCGCCCTGTCCGCCGAGAGCGCGGCCGGCACGAGCGCCACTTCCCCGATCGCAAGCCCCGACCACTGGGCCCGGTCGGCTGCACGCGCACGGGCCTGCGCGTGCAGGGTCTTCGCCGCCTTCCGGGCCAGGGCTTCGGTGCGGGCGGCGCGGGCCGGTATTGCATACGTCCACGATCCGCGGTCCTCGCGCGGGTCCTGGAAGATGATCCGCCACACTCCGAGCCGGGGCAGCCTGTCCCGCGTGTGCGCGCTGTTGCGCGACATGATCAAACCTCCTTCGGGATCAGTGGGAGAGGGAGGCGAAGTCGGCAACAGCCTGCGCGCGAACGGTGCCCGCCGGGCACGGGTCGAGGAGCCGCCCGAGGGCCCGGTCGAGCGCGTCCGGCGGGCCCAGTCGCCTGATCCGGTCGATGGCGTCGAAGGCCGCCATGACGTCCCGCACGGTGGTGGGATGGGTGGTGCGGCATGTGCACACCCCCGTCGTGTAGGCCGCCAGGGCCGCGAGGGCGCGGGCGTGCTGGTCCAGGGGGGCGCAGCCGGGGTGGCGCATGAGGGGCTTGTTGCGGCGCAGGTGGGAGTAGAAGCGAAGCCCCTGCCAGCCGTCGATCATGCATGTGACGTCCCACAGCACGTCGCTGCCGGGGTAGCCGCCACGCCCCGCCCAGCCGGTCTGGTCGATGTGGGTGAACGCGCGCACCGCGCTGATCACGTTGCGAGGGGTCGGGGCGAGGCCCGTCAGGTAGCGGCTCGGTGAGCCCGGGGGCGGGGCGATGAGGGCGGTGGTCATGCCGGTTGTCTCCTTGGTGGGGAGGGGGCGGCCCGTACCCCCTCCCCGTATCTTATTTCTACTATGAATGAGGGGTGGGGAACCCCATCGGGAAAGTTGGGCTAGTGGGCTACTGAGCTGCTTCGGCGAGGATCTTCGTCATCTCCGCAGCCGACCGCCTGCCCGACAAGTCGTCGTACGGCAGCGTCGTCGTGATGCCGCGCTCCGAGTCGGCGGCCCGTATCAGTCGCTGGCCGGTGAAGACGTGCGGCACCGAAAGCGACTTCGCGTTCACGCGCATCACCTCGTACCAGCGGCCCCGGCACCGCACGAAGTCCCCCTTCGTGAAGTCGGGCTGCGACCACACCTTGAACCCGTCCGCCTCGGCCTGCTTGATGACGTCCTTCCAGTGGGCGATCTCGTCGCTCACCTCCAGGTGCTCACGGGCCAGCTCCGCGACCACGGCCGGGTTCTCGATGTTCCGGGGGTATCCGCCCGCGGACTGCCCCTTCTGCCACTTTTCCACCCGGCGCAGCTGCGCTTCGAGCTTGGCGATCCGGCGCAGCGTGCGCGGCGGGTTGTTGCGGAACTCCTTGTAGCTGGCCGCCGCCTGCTCCCGGCCCGCCCAGTGCGAGGCGCGGTCGCTCTCGGCGAGGCTCTTGCGCATCGTGTTGTCCATGCGCTCCCGGTAGCGGCGGTCCCGCCCCTCCGAGTGGTGCCCGACCAGGATGGGCTGCCCGAACGGGATCGCATCACCCATGCGGTGGGCGGTGTCGGACAGCGAGGCCGAGCGTGAAGCCGCGTTCCCTGCGTACTCGCCGAAGCGTTCCGCGCGGGCTTCCGCCCGCTCTTCCCGGTCGGCTTCCGCCTCGGCGAAGGTGCGCCGCTGATCCTCGTCGATGGTGACGGTCACCGTAAAGCCCATGTCGCGCAGCCGCTGGGCGAGCTGGTTGATGGTGTAGGTGTCCGCGCGGTGGTCACGGCTGCGCGGCAGGTACCAGCAGCCCAGCATTCCCGACCACTTGAAGCCCAGTCCGCCCTTGCGGCGGCTCAGGGCGGCATCGGTGCCGTCGCCCTTACCGGTGCCGTTGACGAGGGTTCCCTCGGCGCGGGTGTGGGTGATCGTGATGCTCATGAAACGGGTCCTTTGGTGAGGGTGAGGCGCTGGCCGGTGTGCCAGCCGCCGAAGATGTCCTGCGCGACGGGGTGCGGGGTCGACAGCAGGTAGAAGGTGCCGGACGCGGTGGTGTGCACTTCACCGATCTCGAACCGGACGGGCGTACCCTGGGCGTCGGCCAGGTGGCCGCCGTCGTCCTGGCACAGCCACACGAACATGCCGACCCTCACCGCTGCCTCCCGGCGGCGCGCTGCGCCCAGGCGGTCAGGGTGATCGCGGTCGCCCACGACACGGTGATGTCGTCGTAGTCGCGGGCCAGCGCGGCAGCCAGGGAAGAGACGTGCGGGGTCGCGGCGAATCCGTCCTCGTCGCCGTAGTTCTCGTACACCCACTGGGCGGCGTAGTTGCTCAGTTCGGCGGCGAATCGCTCCCGGTTGTCGCGCATCATGTGCCAGCCAGCAGTGCGGGCCTGCCAGGCCGAGGACAGCAGCACCTGGGCGCGGGCGTCGGGAGCGGTGCCCCGCCACAGGAAGAACAGCTGACCCGTGTTCTCGACGACGGCGAGGTGGTCCCCGTCCCGGGCGGCGACCGCCCGGCCGATGAGGCGGGCAACAAGGTGCTGTTGCTGGGTGTTGCTCAGGGCGAACGTCTTCTTGAACATGCTCAGTTGTCCTTGCTGACGGTTGCGGAAGAGGTGTGGCGGCGTGTTGCCTCGATGTGCCGCTGGGCGGCCAGGAGCGTGCTCGCCTGGCGGTGGCGTCCGAGGTGGATGAGCGCGCACGCCTCGAACAGGAGCACCCAGTGGCACTCGGGTACCTGGTCGGCGAACTCCTCGTAGTGCAGGCGCAGCTTGCTTCCCCGCCGGCGCCGGTAGGCCTGGCGGACGATCTGCTCCATGGCGCTGGTGGCGCGTGCGACCTGTGAGGAGTTCAGGTTGAGGTCGGTGATGACGTCGCCGACTGCGAGCAGCGGCAGGCGATTGTGCGGCATGGTGGTGCCGGTCCTTCCGTGGTTTCCAAGAGGTGCGAAGGCCGGTCCCGCACTGGGAGAGTGCGGCGGCCTTGTCAGTTGGGGGCGTAGCCGAAGAACAGCCAGGACCGTGTGGTGCCTTCGGCCGTGTACTCCAGGGCTCCTGCGGGCCCCCACTTGTCCTCGATGCGGGGGTCGAAGGCGTTCAGCAGTTCCTCGGCGCGCCGCAGGGCCGCCGTATAGGTGCGGACCTCGGGTTCGATGAGGACGGCTTCGGACTTGGTGGCGAGACGGCCCGGGGCGCGGCGCCAACGGCGCTGGGCGGCGAGGTCGCGGGCGGTGGTGAAAGCGGACGGCAGGTCGGGGCCGTCGCCGACGGTGAAGAACTTCGTGGTTCCCACGGATGTCCTTTGCGGGTGCTGGTGTGGGGCGCACGTGTCCGGTGCGCCCCTCGGGCCGGGTGCTAGTAGGAGGCGAAGCCGAAGAAGATCCAGCTGCGGGTGTCTTCGTCGGTCGTGTACTCCAGGGCTCCGGCAGGACCCCACTTGTCGTTGATGCGCGGGTCGAAATGGCGTATCAGCTGGTTGGCGAGCTGTTCGGCTTCCTTCAGGGGGCGGATGGTCGAGTCGATGAGGGTCACGGAGTCCTTCTCTGCGAGGGAGCCCGTGTAGCCGCCGTGCCCGTTCTGGTGCGCGGAGTCCTCCACGGCGTTGTGGAAAGCGGTCTGCAAGTCCGGGCCCGAGCCCTTCTCGGTGAATTCGATGGCTCCCACGAGTTCCTCCAGTCAGTCGGATGGTTGGGCGAGTTCTTTTCCCTCCCCCTTATAGCTAAATTCTACTATTAACGGAGGGGGTGTCAATCACGTTTGTGCAGGTCAGAGCTTTGCGGGGGTGGCTGATCCGGAATAGCGACCAGGGCGATCCCGTCTGTGGCGAGCCGCGCGGCCAAGGCGTCGGCAAGGTGGACGCAGCTGCCCCACGACATGTCCGGCAACTCGTCGCGGAGCGCCGCGATCAGCGCCATCCTCGGGTCGGTCATGACGCCAGCGCCAAGGGCTTGCGCCGCTGCTTGCGGGTGCGGATCGTCGCCGCGCCGGCTTTGCGTACGGCGGCGCGCTGTGCCGTTTCCTGGCATGCCGCGCACAGGGGTTCGCCCTGCCGGTGGTGTCCAGCGACCCCGGAACTGGAGCCGCACGACCCCGCCCGCGAAGGCAGCTTCGGGAGCGGCGGGGCGCCCTTGGCGGTCTTGACGGCGCGCCCGTCCACCCACAGGCGGGCGGCGCACACGCCGTCGAAGCGGCTCTCGGCCGGGCGCACGCGGTCGTGGCACTGCTCCAGGACCGGGCACAGTTCGACGCATCGGCGCATCAGGGGATCTGCGGCCTGGTGCAGCTTCTCCGCCTCCCGCATCAGGGAGGCGTCGGGGATGTAGGCGCGGACGCCGACGCACGGGGCGTCGCTCATCCATGCGGCGGACTTGGTGGCAGCTATCACGGCAGGACTCCAGGAAGTGCGGGTGTCAGAAGAGGGCGGGGCGCTCGGCGGCGGCGGGGAGGATCGCGTCCAGGGCGCTCGACGAGCGCAGCGAAAGCACGGCACGGTGCGCGGACCACTGCCGGTAGAACCGGTCTCTCCACAGCTCGGGGGTGCGGTAGGGCAGGGGGCAGGGGAGGTACGCGGCGTCGTGCGCCTGCTCGGCGGTGACGGCCTGGTGCAGCGCCCCGTAGCGCACCGGAGTGAGGCGTTCGCGGATCCGGCGGGCCACCTCCGGCCACGTCAGGTACCCGTGGCGTCGCCCCAGGTCGGCATCGATTGAGTACTGGAAACCGTCCGGGCCCGGCGTGAACCGGGCGACGCGGCCGGCATCCGGCTGCCCCTCCAGCCGGGCGGCCGTGGTGGCCGCCGGATGCAGGGCGAGGGTGTCGCCGGTGTCCCAGAGGGTGATGAACTCCAGCAGCCGGGCCGGGGTGAAGAAGTCGCGGACCGCCATCTGCCGGTCGTCTTCGCTGAGGTTCACCGGGGGCTCGCCCCCGGGCTGTTCGGGCAGCGGGCTGCATGGGCGCGGACCGCTTCGGTGACCAGCGTCAGGTCGAGGGTGCCCGGCGGGTCGCAGCACACATCCGCGGGCAGGGTGTCCAGGACGATGCACCGCCACGGCGGTCGCACCTCGTCTTCCGGGACGTGGGAGATGTGCCAGCCCGGCAGGGGGGAGCGGCTGTAGGGCAGCGGCCCGTTGGAGGCGACGACGAACGCCGTGCCGTCCTCGGCGAGAGCGCAGACGGCCAGCCCGCCGCGCGTCTCGACGTACGGGTGGACGCCTGCGGCTCCGAGCGCGGCGAGAACATCGCCGTACGCGGCGGCGCCCTCCTCCTCGTCGGGCCCGTATGCGGCACGCAAGGCTGCCGCTGCGGTAGAGAAATCCATGACCTACTCCAAAATTGTTGCGGCCTATTTCTAGCCGTGCAGGGTGCCGAAGACGATCACTTCGAAGTCGTCGTCCGAGCCCGGCCGGCGCCCGGCGTCCGAGCCGTAGCGGATAAGGGTGTCCTCGTCGGCCATCGCGGTGGTGAGCCGTACGTGCACGTCCAGGAGGAGTGAGGCCAGGGAGCTGACGACGGGGCGCAGTACGAGGGTGAGGCTTTCCGGTGCCCACGGAGTGGGGGAGGTGGCGATGGAGATCAGTGCCCATCGTCCCGTTGCCAGCCGCTGAGTGCGGATGCGGCAGTGACGCAGATCGGCGACGAGGGTTACCCGGCCTGCGCGGTGGGAGACGGTGCAGCCGAATCCTCTGGCGAGCGCGTCCGTTAGGTCCGCCTCGATGAGCCGTGCGGGTCCGGCGGCAATGAAGGGCGGGGTGCCGCCCGGCTTTCCGGTGCGGTGCTGGTGGGTCATGTCCTTCTCCAAGAGGTGATGTCGAGCCGATCTCTTCTGTCTAAATTCTACTGCTCAATTGGAAGGGGTCCAAAGCGTCGGGACTCCGCAAGAGCATATCTATTTGTTGCGACCTATTTGACCTTCGTTCTCGGCACCTCCCCCTCCATCCGCCCCCCGCCCGATAAGGCGCATCTCCTCCAGCCGAGCCCGCGCATGCGCCGACAGGTCGTCACCCCCCGGGCGCTCCCGCACCTGGGCAAGCACTCTCTCGTTCGCCTCCCGTTCGGCGTCCTTGCACCGCTCCCTCTCTGCCTGTTTCCCCGCCTCACGCACCGCCCGGGGGCTCGTGCCGCACGACCGGCACGACTTCCCCGCCCCCTGGGGGTGCACCAGGCACCCAGCAGGCTTCCCAGCGCCCCCAGAAGCGGCAGCAGGGTCCACCCCCGCCGCCTTCTCGCCATCCCCAGCCGACGACTCCCCAACCGCCTCCGCAGCCTCATCCCTGCGGGCTGTCACCGAGCCGCCAGAAGCGACAGCTGTGGGGGTAGGGGGAGTCTTTACCTTTGGATATTGGCTCTGGTTACTACCTATAAAGCCTGATCCGCCGACGGCTGGTTCACCGACGCCTGAAAACCCGTCCTCGGTTTCCGTGACCCTGTCGTCACGCTCCCACCGGCGCACCATCTGACGCGTGAGCCGCCCCGCCTCCAACCGGTCGTACTCCTCGGCCACCCACTCCTGCGCCGTGTCGTACACCTCGGTCACCCGGTGCCACGTCCCGTCAGCCAACTGCTCTGTCACCACCCGGTAGTACCCGAACCGCTTCAGCTCCTGAACAGCCTTGCGCACCGCGTCTCGGCCCTCCTTGCCCGCTTTCGCGATCGAGTCCGTGCGCACGGCCCACGTATCGGGCTTGGCGACCAGGAACGCGAGGATGCCCCGCGCCCGGAAGGACAGCCGCGCATCCTCCAGGGTCGACGTCGGGAGCACGGTGAACCCGGTGCTGAGGTGGCGGCGCAAAATCGTCACAGGAAAGGCCTCCAAGGCCGTACAGGGCATTCAGATGATCAAGGAGGGCAAGAACCCCGCACCGCACGTGCGGGGCCCGCCACGGGACTGTCAGAGCTTTTTGGCGCGAGAGACCTTGATCGACCGGGCCGTCTTCTGGCCCGCCACCTTCCGCCGGGGCACGACGATCCCCGCCCGCCGCAGGATCGCCACCATCGCGTCCTTGTCCGGGACCATCGGCACCACCAGGTCGGCGTCCTCGAACTTCTCCACCAACGCCTGCACGTCGGTGTCCTCCTTGTCGTTGCCCCCGCCCCAACCCAGATGATTCGCCCCGTAGTTCCCCTCCGGAGAGTCATCCAGCATCGCCCGCGCCAGCTCCTTGACCCGCTTCGATTCCCTAAACCTCTCGTGGGCGCGCACGTAGTCCGCGAGCGCCTTCGCACGGTCGGCGTCGTCGTGCACCAGGACCGTCTGAGCCGGAGCGCCCGGCGCAGCACCCTCCCAGCAGGCGTCACGGAAAGGGCAGTTGTCGCACACCGGCGACAACCCCGGACCATCGTGGTCGCGGCGCAACTCCTCGGGCGAAGCCGCTTCGAGGACCCGGTCGACCCACCAACGGGCCTGCACCGCCAGCCACTCGTCGAAGGGGAACTCCTGGATCTCCTCCTCACCGGTGTCCCGGCACACGAACCTAAACCGAATCCGCTGCACGTCCACGGGGCCGAGCCGGTGCAGGTACCTCTGGCCGGGCACATCCGCGAACCCCACCGTCCGCAGCAGGTCCGCGTACAGCAGCACCTGGCGCATCTCCGCCGCCGTCGGCCCGTACCGCACCACCCGGTCCCACACCCGCGCCGACTTCGTCTTCACGTCCTCCACCGTCACCACCTCGGCAGGCACGACCGGCCGGTGGCGCTTCGGGAGGCGGGCAGCGGTCGCCGCGTCGAGCTGCACCACGTCGATGTACCCGCGGACCACCCCGTCGGACACCGACCGCTCGACCAGCCACCCGTACTCGCGGCGCGCATCCTCCAGCAGCCCCTGGTGGATGTACGTCCCCAAGATGGCCGCCTTCTTGTCCCCCACGTGGGTGCGCTCGGCACCGGTCACGATGTACCCGGCCCGGCGCGAGCAGATCGTGTCGGACGCTCCCAGTTCGGCCTGGAGCGAGCGCGGCCGGCGGGCGTCAACAGCATGGGCGGCGTCCCAGATCGAAACGGGGGCTCTTCCGGTGGTCAGGGTGGGCACAGCAGTTCTCCAAGAGGGCAGGCCGGGGCCCGGCCCGATCGCGGGGCCCCGGCGGAATACAGAAGGAAGGGAAGTGGGGGAGGGGTCAGGCGGAGGCGAACTCGCCGTCGATCGACGTCTCTGTGCCGTCGTCGAACTCAAGGCCCTTCGCCGCAGCACGCAGCCGAGCCGCCTCGCTGCTGTCGTTTTCGTCGGGCTCACCTGTCGGGTCGGGCAGCGCCTCGGGCTTCTTCAGCAAGGCGGCCTTCTTCTCGATGGCAGCCCGCACGACGATCACCTCGTCCCGGGCCAGCTCCTGGTCCGACTCGACCGCGAACCACAGCTTCTTCAGGCCGTCCAGTCCGGCCTTCGCCGACTCCTCGACCTGCGGCAGCCACGCCTCCGCCAGGTCGCCGGTGAGCTCCGGCGTCGCGTGTGGCGCCACATGGGAGGCGCAGCCCATCAGCCCGAACACCAGCCGCTCCACCGTGAGGTCCGGAACCGTCATCGGCTTGCCCTCACGGGGAACCCGGAACTTCAGCGAGCGGGCGGCGATGATCTGCGGATCTTTGTCCCGGCGCAGCCGCACCCAGGCGGTCGCGTCGAACGCCAGCGACTTCTGGCCCTCGACCCGCCAGTCCTTCGTATTCGGAATCGGGTCCCCGTTCCCGTCGACGGCCGAGATCTCCTTGCCCCGCGCCAGCATCACCACGACCCCTGGCATGGTGCGCACCAGGTACATCACCCGGTTCCACCGCTCGACGGCGTCGTTCCACAGGTTCATCGACGGCTTTATCTCGGCGTCCGGGTCCCGGTTCAGCTTGGCCTGGCCCGAGTTGGACCGGCGGGCACGCCCGTTCGTCCAGTTCACGAGCATCCGCCACAGCAGCGACACCGAGTCGATCACCAGCACCACCGGCGGTTCCCCGGCAGCAGCGGCACGCTTGGCCTCCGCGTGCACGGCCTCCACCTGTCCGAGGATGTCGCGGTAGGTGCCGTTGTGGACGATCAGTAGGTAGTCGGCACCAGGGACGGCGGCGTACTCGTCGGCAGTGTCCTCGCCGAGTTCCAGCCAGTACGCCTGCCCGGTGTGCTCGGAGCCGGTGAACTCGGCGGCGGTGAAGGACTTGCCCGCCTTCTCCTCGCCTTCCAGCAGGATCTTCGGCCACGGCACGACCCCGCTGGGCTGGCGGGTGCGGAGTTGGGGGACAGCAGGGGAAGACATGATCTCTCCAAGAGGTGAACAAAACGAAATGTTGCGGCCTATTTCAAGCGGTGCGGAGGCCCCGGGTCTCGAACAGGGCAGACCACTCGGGGTGCATCTCTAGGAGCAAACGCACATACCTGGAGCGGTAGTCGTTGTTCAGTCGCCACGGATCGCCGGACGTGGCGCGCCCGTACTGCCAACGCAGCACCTCGAAGAGCATGCCTATGCCCACCCGCTTCAGGCCGCTGTCGATGCAGTCGGCGGTCAATGCCTCCAGCTTCGACAGGATCCACGGGTTGAGCTGGTGGAACGCCTCGAATCGATCCTGGATGCTTGCGCCCGCGCTCTGCGGGTCCGGGTGTCGCAGGGGAGTGACGGGCAGCTCAAGCTGTACGGGAACCATGGTCCCCCCTCTCTTTAATGTTGGGGCCTATTTTGCGCTACGAGGGTTGACGTCCTTCGCACCCCCTCCCTCATATGCAAATTCTACTATCTCTGGGGGTGGGGTCAACTATGGCGGCAAGGGCGGCAAAGGGGCGCAGTCGACGACCGCCACCCACCCGTCGAACCGCATGGACCTGCGCAGATACCGCCCGCGAACTACTTCTTGGCCGCCAAACCACGCTTCGCGAAAGAGGACCCAGGACCGTCATAGGTGCCCGTCCGCAGAGCCTCGGCTACATCCTCGTTGAGCCGCCACAGACCCTTCCGGGACCCGGCCATGGTTTCTTCGGCCGCGGCGAGCACCGTCGACAGCAGCCACACGTGCGACCCGGACAGGTAGTAGTCGCTCGCCGGGAGACGCCCCTTCGCCTGCGATACCGCGATCTGCGTCACTCCGAACAAGCTGGCGTACTCCTGCGCCCCCACCAGCGGCGGCAGCTCGCCCTTCTTCATGGGCCTCACCGAAGCCCCCTGCTCCGCCTCCAAGGCCTCCAGCTTGCCCACGTCCAACTGCCGGCCGTACTTGCCCGGCGGCAGCGCCACGGACTCGATGAAGCCACCCGGCCAGAACGGCTTACCGGACACGATCACGGCATCGTCGTACGACAGAATTCCGTGAGGCACCCAACTGTCGCTGACCGAAGTCGGCGAGATGTTGTAGATGGACGCGATCTCCTTGCGCCCCAAGAGCAGCGGCTTCGCCACGACGGTTCCCTCACCTCGACACCAATGTCTTAGTAGAATACCGATGGCCGGGCCCGGTTTGAGGCCGGAGGGCCTGCGCTACGCACTGTTACGCTGATCAGGCACTTTCCAAGAGGTGCCCAGGCCCCCGCAGGTTCCGACCAAGCGGGGGCCTTCCTCACAATCCGAGCGGCACACCCACACCGAACCGATCACCGGGCAAGGGAATCCACCTCCGCACGGTGATCCTCAGGCGCCGCAGCAGATCCCTCCGCAGTGGTGAAGCCAGCCACCGAGAGGACCAGTTCGTCCAGGTGCACCGGAGAACTCGTGCCGGGAATGGGTGCGACATGCGGCCCCAGGGCAAGCAACCAGTGCAGTGCGGAATCCCGCAGCGAACCGGTAGCGAGCGTTCCCGCGTTCAAGGGCCGGTAGGGCACGAACGGGATGCCCCTGGCCCGGCATTCCTCAACAACCGGGTCGTCCCGGTCCTCCATGTGCAGCACGTTCTGCACGGCCGCCACGTCGACCACCCGGGCAGCGAAACGCAGATCCTCCACGGACACCTTCGACAGCCCGATGTGCCTCACCTTGCCCTCCTGCTGGAGCGCAGCCATCGTGCACAGCTGATCCATCAGCCCCACCTCGGGATCGATCCGGTGCAGGTAACAGAGGTCGAGATGATCGACCCCCAGCCGGCGAAGACTCCCTTCGACCGAGGCACGCAGGTACTCGGCCCGCCCGTGCGGCACCCACACATCCGGAGCCGGGCGCAGGAACCCCACCTTCGTCGCGACAAGGACCTCTTTGGGATACGGGTGCAGAGCTTCGTGGATCAACTCCTCGACGGTGTGCGGCCCGTAGGCGTCCGCCGTGTCCAGGTGAGTAATGCCCTGCGCGAAGACGGCACGGCGCAGCAGGCTGACCGCCCCGTCATGGTCGGCGGGGCCACCCCAGGTCCCCGGGCCGGTCAGGCGCATGGTGCCCAGCCCCAGCCGGGACACCGTTTTCCCGGCGATCACAATGGACCCGCCGGGCGGCGACACGTTCACACGACCACCCCCAGTACAGCGTCGACCGCCATACGGATTGCCTCATTCTTCGACTCGGCAGCCGAGGTCACCCGCACGTGCTTCACCTCGCCGGTTGCCAGAATCGTGTGGCAGTGCCGGTCCACCAGCGTGCGGAACCGCGGGTTGTAGTCGTGCGAGGCAGCCACGGGCACCGTCGGGTCCAGAACCGTGGCGAACAGCAGCGCGTAACCATCCGTCCGGACGCTCGCCATCGCGGTGAGCTGCTCTACCTCCCAAGGGCCGGGCGCATCACCCCGAAATTCCAGCGCGGCCGTGAAGTAGGCGAGCGCGTCCACTGGCGCCCGGTCGGCAAGAACCACCTGAGCCCCTGATGCCCCGAGGGCGAGTTCGTCGGCGATACCCCGCGCGATGATCCACTCCGTGGAGCGGGCGGTGTGGTGCTGCATCTTCGGGAAGCCCAGGGCCGCAGCGTGTTTCCCCAGCCCGCCCGTGCGCCCCACGATGATGCCGTGGCCGCGCAGCTCCATCTCGATGCGCCGCAGCAGCTCGGTCTTCCCGGTGGAATGGGTGCCGGTGATGCCGATACAGACCGGGTCTTTGGTCACCACAGGGTGTCCTCCTTGTCAGGTTCGGGGGCGCCGGGCAACCCGGGCGGTACAGCGGCGGCGACCAGTTGCTCCCACGACTCGTACCGGGCCGCCATGGCCAGCAGGACCTGGGCGGTGGCGTACGCGTCGAAGGTCGCCCGGTGCCGTTGTCCTGGAGCCTGCGACAGGTCCGGCTTCAGGTGGTCAATGAGCGCGTCGAGTGAGTGCTTGGGCAGGTCCGGATAGGTGGCCCGTGACAGGCGGAGGGTGTCCAGGACCCCGGCGGGCTGCCAGCCGGGCAGGTGTGCCGTCATCACCTTGTAGTCGACGTGCGCGTTGTGGGCGCACATCCACGCCCCGCCCAGCAGCCGGCGGGCCTTGTCGGCGACCTGCTTCCACGTGGGGCACCCGGCCAGGGAGGCGTTGGTGTGCCCGTGGACACGGGCCGCGAACGGGGTGACGGGGTGGGGCGGGCGCACCAGCCAGGACCGTGCGGCGCTCGTGTCGGGGATGCCGTTGCGCACCGGCAGCGCGGCGGCCTCGACCAGGTCAGGCGGGTTGCCTCCGTTGCCCTCGACATCGATGACGAACAGCGCGGGCCAGGTTTCGAAGTTCATGGGGTGGATCCGTTCTCCGCCGACCACCCGATAGGGGCTCGGCCGTGCTGGCGGAACAGGTGGGGCTTGGCGCGGTCGTGGCACTGGTAGCCGTAGAGGTGCTGGAGGAAGTAGCGCGGCGGCGTGTCCAGACCCTCGACGATGATGGCCCGCTGCGTCACCTCCACCACGCCCGTCGCCCCGAGCTTGGACGCCTGTGTGAGGACGTCCCGCGGGTCGGGCTCCTTCCACGCAGCCCTGCACCGCGCCAGCTGCTCGCTCGGGCAGATGTCGCACAACTCGCGGATGCCGTAGTGCCCGTTGTAGTCCGCCTCCCCGTGCGCGTACGCCACCGCACAGCTGGTCTTGCGGAACAGGGCCCCGTACGGGGATTCCATGTCTCCCGGCACGTGGAAGGAGTGCAGGATCCGGTCCTCCGCCTCCTCCGGCATGATCTTGCGCCGAGCGGTGCCCTCGTACGGCATGGGCATTCCGTGCGCCTCGTAGTACGAGGCGATCTCCTCGCGGAAGAACAACCCGGTGAACACGGTGGCGTGCGCGTACCGGGACAGCTCCCGGGCCCGCGCCAGGTGGGCGTCGCTGTCGTTGAGACCCGGAACGATCGGCCGCCAGTACAGGACGGTGCGGTACCGCTGCGCATGCTCGAACAGTGTGCGCAGGCTCTTCGCCGCGATCGCCGAGTCCACCGGCTCGATGTCCGTGTTGCTGATACCCGAGTGGGTGACCAGGACGGTCAACCGAAGGTGCTTGAAGGAGTTCAGCACCTCGCAGTCCTCGGGGGTGACCCGCCACCGGGTGATGACCAGGACATGGTTGGTCAGGCCCTGCTCGTCCAGGAGGCGCAGCACGTTGAACGTGTGCGGCTTGACCACCGGCAGCATCGGGTCCGTCGCCCGGTTGAACAACTGAACGGGCGTGGTGTGCGCCCGGAAGTACGGGTGATTCACGAGCGCATCGACCGCCTCAGCGTCGGTCATGAGCGCCCGAGGAACCTTCATCTCGAAGTTCTGGAAGAGATGCCGCACGCAGTACCCGCAGTCCAGCGGGCAGCCCACGATGTGGTTCAACGACAGCCCGGACTTGCGGTACTCGACCACCTCGGCCAGATCGGACTGCATACCCGCTATCTGCTGCGGAGTGAGCAGGGGAAGAGGCCTGCCCGCGAGAGGAGTGAGAGTCATGGGAGGCCTCCTAGGGTCGAACTGCGGATCCGGCGGTCTTGCCGGAAATCGGGCCTGAGGCGGTGAGCAGGTTCCGGCGGGCGGCGCCGAACCAGACTCCGAAGTCACGCCGGGTGGCCTCGGCGTTGTCGGAGGTGTGCACCAAGTTCTCCACCAGCCGGTGTTCCGCGAGTGCGGCATCCAAGCTGTCCACCCCGAGGTCGCCGCGGATCGATCCGGCGCCGGCTTGCGACGGGTCGAAGAACCCGAGGAGCTTGCGGAGCGTTCTCGGGGTGCCCTCGGGCCCGGAGGCCAAAGCGACCGTCACCGTCTTGCCGACGTACATCTCGTCCAGGCATGTAGGCATGTCCCGGCCCGAGTACCAGTCACGGTCGACGAGAAGGTCCCAGTAGTGCACATGCACCTGCCACGGCTCCACCACCACGTCCATGCGCGCGAACACCGTGATGTCCGGTACGGCTGCGAAGCGGTCGAGGACCTTGTCGACGAGGCCACGCTCGACGCAGTCCGGCTTGAGGAGGATCACCGACCACCGATCCCAGTCGATGCCGTCGACCACGTCGCCGCTCCGGAACGGCTGCCGGTTCATCCCGTCACCCCGTGCTCCACACGGAAAGGCCAGCGGGAGGCCATCAACCACCGCAGCCCGGGGTTCAAGGCTCGGAGCACCTTCACATCGACAGGGTCCACCCGGCAGTACTGAACCTGGCGGTACACCTCGAACAGCAACAACACCTGCTGCCAGTACGGGTCGAAACCGAGCGAGACAATGTCGTCCGGCTGGTACTGGACTTCGTTCCGGCGCAGCTTCTCCTCGTGCACCAAAACAGCCTCCACCGTGGAGAAATCGGTAGTGGCGGGCATCTCCGGGAACGGGAACCGGATGGCGGTGGGCCGGTCGACGGACTCCTCCAGGACACCAAGGACCCGCGCGAAGTCACGATCCCCCACGTGCGCCGAACCAATGTGGTGCGTGTAGGTACCCAACTGGAGCCCGAGCCGCACAGCTGCGAACTCCTGGATCATCGTGAAGCTGAAGACGTCGCTCAACAGACCGCGATCGCAGTCGTTGGCCCGCATGTAGCAGACCATGTGCAACTTGCCCTCACGTTCCAGGAGATGCAGCGCGACCGCACAGGACATGTCGGCGTTGTTCTCGATACCGAGCTCGTCTGCGGTGAAGATCGGAAGCAGGCCGCGCTTGCTGTCCTTCTCCGTGCGCAGGAGGTCCATGACGTGCTCAAAGGGCGACGTGCTGTCGGCCTGCTGAGGGTTGAAGATGCGCGAACCGTAGGCGGATCCGCCGACCGTGTACCCGTCGGCTGAACTGTGGCGCATGCGCGGCGCGTAGTAGGCGATCATGTCGAGGTCGTTGCGGCCGGCGAGGAACCAGAGGGCCTCGGCGAAGTGGAACGCCGGGTTGACCCTCCGGGCCGCCAAGTACGGCAGCCGTTCTCTCGGGTTACTGATCTGGAAGCTGAGCCCCAGACATTCGCGGGCAGCGTTTCCGCGCGGTGCATTGCGGTACTGGTACTGGCCGCATATGTGGTCCAGGACCTCCAAGTAAGCCTGCTCGAAGGACGGGAAGATCGGTGGGGTGAGCACAATCCCTCCTCGGGATCTGCCGTAGCGGGATGTAGAAGTGGGCCGAGGTACGGGGCCACCGCCGAGGTACGGACGGCCGCCCCGCTGCGGGCGAGCAGGATTCGGTGCCACGGCCAGACCGGCCGCGGCACCGTATGACGACGGGCTCGCCCCTACGCATGGATCTGAGGCTTCCTTGGCCACAACGAGGCCGAGCAGGATCTGACGAGTCGGCCTCGGGGCAATGGGTCAGCCCGTGGTGGCGGTCGGCTTCCCGTGGAACAGAGGGGACAACCTCGCCTGGGATCCCGCCGCCTTCACGGCAGCCCGCACCCGAGCTTCCTGGTACGGAAATGCGTGCTCGTGAAGCTGGCCCAGGTGTACCCACCTCACGGCTGACAGCTCGCTGGCGGCCTCCGGCGGAACGGCCACCTCCAGCGCCTTGCTCCGGGACAGCTCGCCACCGTCGAAGACGAAGTTGTAGCCCTCCGCCGACTTGCCGTCCTCGCTGACCTGAATCTGGTCGACGACCAGCAGATCAACGAGCGCAGAGGTCAACCCGGTCTCCTCTTGCAGCTCCCTTGCGGCTGCCTCGACCAGCAGTTCACCCGCGTGGACGTTGCCCCCGGGCAGCTGCCAGCCCAGCTGCGAGTCCGCGTGCTTGTACGTCGGCTTCACCATGAGGACGGCCCCCTCGTGGTTGCGCACCAGGACTAACGCCCCCACTCGCCGAGGGGGAGGGTTCGCAGGATCAATGTCGGCATGTGCCATGGAATACACCTTTCTCGTGCCGGGACCCGTCAGGTCACCTAGCGGATAACTGCGACGTGGGACGCACTGCGGAAGTCCGCCCCCGCCCAGGGGCGGGGCGACCTCGCACCCGTCGCTCGGTCAGGCAGGTTCAAAGCCGGTGCCGTGGCAGGTGTGGCACCAGACGAACACCGGCTTGCCCTTCTTCTCGGATGCCTGCTGGGCCTCGACTGCACGGATCGCAGCGCGCACCAGCGACTCGTGCTCCGAGTAGCTGTGCTCGTGGACCTGCCCGAGAGGAACCCACTTCAGAGCAGGTTGGTCGCCTGCCGCCTGCGACCGCAGAACGACCTGCTCGGCGTCGTGCGGCGACAGCAGCCCACCGTCAAAGACGAAGTCGAAGGTGTCGTCCTCACCCTCAGAGACGCGGTCGATGACCAACAGCTGGGTCAGCTCCCTGGTGAGGCCGGTGACCTCTTTCACCGCCCGCACAGCGGCAGCTGTCAGCGGCTCACCGAACCCGACAAGTCCACCGGTGAGCCGCCAGCCCTTTTCGTCGCCCGCTGGTGCGGACGTGGGCTTCATCAGCAGAACAGCACCGTTGAGATCCCGGAAACAGGTCAGAGCCCCCAACAGTCGCCCGATCGGCTCCTCGGTACTCGCGTCAGTGCCTGCCATGGTGTGCCCCAGTCCTCGTGCCGTAGATGTCCGTGCTCACGCAGCTCGATGCAGGGGAAGGGAGACCTGCTGCCGCACGCTGTTCAAGACCCGGTTGAAGTTGCCGTCGGCCCCCTGGCCGACGGACAGCGCGAGCCATGCATGGGCGGTTTTCATACGGAGAGTCCCTTCTCGACATACACATGGGTGGAATCCGCCCCGTAGCCCGGGGGTTGGAAGACCTCGCCGGCCGAGCCGGGGCGGAAGAACGAGGAGAACGGTGGGGGCCGTTGCGCCAGCTCCCGGGACGTCCCCTGACGAGGGGACGGGACGCCGAAACAGAACGCACTGGGTTCAGGACGGGCATCAAGACGTGCCCCCTGCAAACCGTTCGCGGGCCGCATGGAGAAGACTTGCGAACGCCTCCACCTCGACGCGCTGCATGCGCTCCATCGGGTGCGACAGTTCTCCAGTACGGGACTCCGTCAGACGCCGACCGACCTCGTGCGCGCACCACAGCACGAGCAGCACCATCAGGGCCCGCAATGCGCCCTCCCCACCGAGGGCTCGGAACCGTGAGGAACGGTTGCCTCGCTGGGCGCCTCGCTTGCGGCAGCGATGAGGTCAGCGACGCTGAGACCGGGCTGCCACAGGTCCGCGTCCACCAGGTATCCGGTCGCGGCAACGGCAGCCGCCGTTTGGTCGACGGCGCCCGGGTCCGGGGGCGCCGCCGGGTCCTGAGGGGTGTGATGTACCGGCACGTCGTTGCCGTAGACGCGAAAGAGACAGTTCAAGCGCGCGTACACCCGGGTGTGGAGGACCAGCACCTGCCAGCCAGCGGCGATGGCCGGAGGCGCGGCAAGCGTGGCGTCAGGGCCCGAGTGGGAGACCGTGTCGACGTAGGCAAGCGTCTGCATGACGATGCGCTCCGCGAGGTCGAAGTCCATGCCCGGGTGCGCCCACTGGACCGCCTGCGTCACCTGCAAGATTTCGGTCTCGTTCAGCAGACGCCGGGGGTTGCGGGTAGTGCTCATCGCGGTGTCTCCCCAACGGAGGGCGTCGGAGGGGAAAGGCGTGCCGGACACCGGCCCGCTTCCCGAAGGGCAAGACGCAGGGCCACGCTGGCCTCGCACTCGTGGTCCTGACCGCACGAGGAGCAGAGCGCGGCGTGATCCATGAACGCGGCGTATGCCGCCGTGTGAGCCGCTTCCTGGTCGGTGGTCGGCTGCACAGGCGGCTCCGCCCACGGGCGAAGCGTTCGGAGACCCGTGGTCACGACACCCTCCCCGCAGAGGCACTCGAACCCTGAGCTGCATCCGCCTCACCAGGTGCCACACCCCATTGGTGTGCCAGCTCGACGGCCGCCACCAGGCCCGCGGCGTCGGCGTAGCGGCCAGGCCCCGGCCCCACGGACAGCGGAGAGTGCGCCCAGGCCAGCCCGTAGGGCGCCTGCCCCTCCGCCGCTTCGTAGGGGGGAGCGACGACGCAACTGCCCTCACCCAGCACCACCACGCCGGGCAGGCTCTCCCCGTCCAAAGAACCCGCCGGAACGAAGAAGTACATGAGGCCGCGCGCCGACTCCACCAGAATCGGGCCCGTCCGCTTACCCCGGCAGATCATCGTCCGGCGCAGATGCCGACCCATATCCGTACTGACCCGCACGGCATCCCAGCCAATGCCGGCATCGACCGCCGTGACGCGCTGCACGTCGAGAGTCCTGGTCATGTCAGCACCTCCCACGCAGGCCGCCGCAAGGGCGGTGGAGCGGCGACCGCGTCAAGCGCGGACGCCAGCATGCGCGCCCCCACGAAGTGGAAGTCCTCCCGCTTCGGAACGCGCTTCCAGTGCAGGCCAGGAGGCGCAACCACCGTGTGGGAAGGCACGTGTGCCGTGCCGCCCTCCGGGTGCGCGATCCCGCCCGCATGTGACCACCGTGCTGCCGCCCCGGGCGGTACCAGCCATAACAGGCTCGTGCTGTCGCCGGAACACAGCACCGGACCGCATCCACCGGGCTGATGGCGGTCCAACCAGTCGAGCACGGCGTCCCCCGCCGAGCCCGCAACGGTCTGGATCAGCCCCCACCACTGATCCACCGGAGGGCCTATCGGCGTGTCCTGCCGGGCCACCAGTTCCTGGAACTGGCGGACAAGGTGACGCAGATACTCGGTCTGGTGCGCGTCGACGTCGAGCTCGGCAACAGGTCTGTTCACTTCGGTCAGCATGAAAGTTCCTGACAGCAGGCGCTTGTGGGGTGGCATGTGACGCTCGGAAGGTTCGACAGCGTGCGACCGAAGCGGGTATCACCGCCATCGCGCGGCGCGTGCCACCTGCACCTCATCCTGGTACTACGGGCACTCGGGCGCCCTGAGAGGATGCGTGGCTGCCGTGTCATCGCGATCCCGATCCGTCGCTGACTGGACGGCTAGATCATCGAATGGGCAGGCAGAACGTAGTAACCACCCGAAGAGGAATCTCGAAGACGTCTACGGACACCAAAACGTCCCTCAGACGTTCCAGGCCCTGAGCCCTGCCCGGCCAGGGCGAGGCAGCGGTGACGTGACCGGGGACGTGAGCGGGCAACCCGTGGCCACGTACCAGAAGCATCTTGCGTCCGGTCCTGGTCGTCGCAGCTCAGCGAACCAGAACGCGCTGTTCGGCTCTCCCTGGAAGTGTTGCGCCTACGGAATCAGCCGCTGCACAGCGCCCAGGAACGAGGCAGTATCGGCAAGGTCCTCCAGGACTTCGCGGGCCCCCGCTTCACGGAGTTCGTCAACACCATGAACCCCCGTCGCGACGGCGAGGATCTGAACCTCATTCGCTACCGCGGCAGCGACATCCCGAGGGGTATCGCCGATCAGCAGGACGGACGGGTAGCTGTCCCGCTCCGGGTAGGCCAGGGCGGCCCGCCGCCGTGCCACGGGCACCAGGTCGGCGCGGTCGTCGGCATCGGCCCCGTACGCGCCGACCTCCAGGTCGAGGAACTTGTCCAGGCCGAAGGCGTGCAGCTTCATCCAGGCGTTCGCACGGATGTTGCCCGTCAGCGCGGACTGCACGAAACCGGTAGCCGCGGCGAGCGCCTGCAACGCCTCCACCGCTCCCGGCAGTGCCATACCCCGGTCCCGAAGGGCCTCCGCCCGCTCCCGGCCGGCTGCGGTGAGCGCGGCTTCCACCTCCGGCCACCGGGGCACGAACTGGTCGTGGTCCTCGAACATGGTCCGCATGATCGCCCGGTCCGTACGCCCCTCGGTGCGGGCCGCGAACCGTGCGCTTTCCCCGGTGAGACGCAGGTAGGCGCCGGCGTAAGTCTCCTTGCTGATACCGGAGTTCTCCACCAGCGTATGGTCAACGTCCCACAGGACAAGGCGGTGCATCCCGACAGCGTAGATGCGTGCCTCCCCGATCCGGCAAACAGTCGAGTCGTACGCGGGCGGACTTCCCCGAAACGCAGAAACGTTCCAAGACGTCCCGACACAATAGGCCGAGTGAACACGCGACTACGCTCGATGATGATGCAGCGCGGGATCTCGACGGAAGACATGGCCAACCGGTGCGCAGTCCACCCCAAGTCAGTGGACCGGTGGATCACTCAAGGCCGCCAACCCCACAAGAAGCACCGGTGGATCGCCGCCCAACTGCTCGCCGTCGACGAGAATTACCTCTGGCCCCATGCGAACAGCAGCAGCAGCAGCACCACCGCAGCGGTCAGCAACGAGATCATCCAGGCCTACCCCAACCGTGCCTCCGTGCCCCGCGAGGTCTGGCTCTCGCTCCTCGGCGAAGCCAGCGCCCACATCGACGTCCTGGTGCTCTCCGGCACGTTCTTCGCCCAGACCAACCCCCACGTGGCCGCCATGCTCGCCGAACGCGCCGAACAGGGAGCCCAGGTGCGGCTGTGCTTCGGTGACCCCGACGGTGAAGCCGCGATGCGGCGCGGCGAAGAAGAAGGCATCGGCGACGTCATGGGCGCGAAGATCAAGGCCTCGCTCTCCTACTACCGCAGCTTGCTGGGCAAGCCCAACTGCGAGGTGCGGCTGCACGACACCACCCTCTACAACTCGATCTTCCGCTACGACCACCACCTGCTGGTCAACCCCCACGTCTGGGGCCAGCCCGCCAGCGCCAACCCGGTCCTGCACCTCCAGAGATTCGACGGTGCCGGAGGCTGGTTCGACGGATACACCAGCAGCTTCGACGCGGTCTGGAACACTGCGAAGCCCTGGTCCTGAACACGAACGGAGCACCGCGTGGCCCGCACCGAGTACTGGAACGACCCCAAGGCCCCGAAGCCCAACACGCTGATCCCTGCCTCGAACCTGCTCGTCGTCGACGAGACCGGCCGCATCCTCCTTCAGCGCCGGCGGGACACCGGCCAATGGGCTCTGCCGGGAGGCGTGCAGGACATCGGGGAATCACCCGCACAGTGCGCCGCCCGCGAGTGCGAGGAAGAGACCGGGATCATCGCCGAGGTCACCGGCCTCCTGGGTGTGTTCTCACCGCCCGGACACGTTGTCGCCTACAGCGACGGCGAGATCCGGCAGGCCTTCGAAGTGACCTTCATCGGCACGCCCATCGGCGGCGAACCCACCATCAACGACGAGGCGGACGGCGTGCGGTGGATCCACCCCGACGACCTCGATGCCTTCGACATCCACGTCTCGATGCGCCACCAGATCGCCGTCTACCTCAGCGGCGACTACCCGCGCCCAGAATGACCACCGCAGCTACGGCCACATGCCAAGCCGGGACTCCACATTGCCCACAGCCCTTCGGATCCCCGGCGTGGCGCGGGCGATGAACCTGCCCACCACACTGTCCGGCCCGTACCGCTGCGTGATCTCGGCGAGCCGGTCCACCGTCGTGGTCGGCTGGCCCTGCGGGGTCGTCGTCATGTCGCAGTACACCAGCGCCTCCACCAGTTCCGGCCGATCCGGCAACGGGAACTCGGCCGCCAGCTCGGCGTACAGCCCCCGTTCCTCTGCCTCCATCAGGGCGAACGAATGGTTCGCCACCAAACACACCACCAGGTCATCAGCGGCGCCGAGCTCGCGCAGATGGCGGGCCCCGTCCAAGGGGTGAAAACCGGTGACCGCGATGGCGGGGGAGTACCCAATGTCGTGCAAGACCGCCGCCGCCTCCAGCGCAGGCGCCTCGGCCCCCATCACCTCGCGAAGCGTCCGGGCGGCAGCAGCCACACCCTGACTGTGTGCCCACCGGCGGGGCAACGGCTCGGCAAGCAACGACTCGGCAACCGCGGTGGCAACATCCACATCCATACCGGCACCCAAGCACCCAGCAGGGGTCCATGCGAGTGCCATGGAGGTACCACCTGGGTGCCACCTTCACGCCACCATCCCGCAACTCGCCGAAAAGGCAGGTGAATTGGGGTAGTCATGGGCGCGACGGAAGAACCTCGTATCAGCTCGCAGCAACCTGCCGAGCAGGCCGAAAGACATCTCACGTGCCTAAGAAGTCAAGCCGCGACGGCCGAGTCCGCTGCTGAGGAGGTGAAAGCATGTTGCTCGTCGAAGAGCTGTCCG
>NZ_JBIAMU010000007.1:0-363793 GCF_042874215.1 Streptomyces sp. NPDC004111 | reverse complement strand
GGTATCAACATATCTGGCGTTGACTTTTGGCACGCTGTTGAGTTCTCAAGGAACGGACGCTTCCTTCGTACTCACCCCTGCGGGCTTTCCTCCGGACGTTTTCGTTCGGTGTTTCTTTTGTGTTGTTGCGTTTCCGACTCTATCAGACCGTTTCCGGTGCTGATTTCCTCGACGCTTTCCAGGTTCTTCGCTTTCGAGTTTTCCCTTTCCGGCGGCTCCGACTTTATCAGAAGTTCTGAGTCGGAATTTCCAACCTCCCGCCGGAACTCATGGACGCACGAGTGCGACCGGATTCCCGCTGGGGTGGAGCCGTAAACGTACTGGAGCGGGGTGCCTCGATGCAAATCGAGGTGCCCCGCTCCAGAAGATGAGGTACGGAGACCTCGATCAGACCTCGACGACGACCGGAAGGATCATCGGGCGGCGGCGGTAGGTGTCGGACACCCACTTGCCCACCGAGCGGCGGATGAGCTGCTGGATCTGGTGCGCTTCCATGACTCCGTCGGCCGCCGAGCGTGCGAGGGCGTCCTCGATCTTCGGGGTGACGGCGTTGAACGCCGAGTCCTCGATGCCGGAGCCGCGGGCGTGGAAGGTCGGGCCGCCGACGATCTTGCCGGTGGAGCTGTCGACCACGACGAAGACCGAGATGAAGCCCTCGTCGCCGAGGATGCGGCGGTCCTTGAGGTGGGTCTCGGTGACGTCGCCGACGGACAGGCCGTCGACGTACACGTAACCGGCCTGGACCTTGCCGACGATCTTGGCGCGGCCGTCGATCAGGTCGACGACAACGCCGTCCTCGGCGATGACGATGTGGTCCTTGCGGACGCCGGTGAGGGCGCCCAGCTCGGCGTTGGCGCGCAGGTGGCGCCATTCGCCGTGGACCGGCATCAGGTTCTTGGGCTTGCAGATGTTGTAGAAGTACAGCAGCTCGCCGGCCGAGGCGTGGCCCGAGACGTGCACCTTGGCGTTGCCCTTGTGGACGACGTTGGCGCCCCAGCGGGTCAGGCCGTTGATGACGCGGTAGACCGCGTTCTCGTTGCCCGGGATGAGGGACGAGGCCAGGATGACCGTGTCGCCGGGGACGATGCGGATCTGGTGGTCGCGGTTGGCCATCCGGGACAGGGCGGCCATCGGCTCGCCCTGCGAGCCGGTGCAGACCAGCACGACTTCCTCGTCCGGGAGGTCGTCGAGGGTCTTCACGTCGACGACCAGGCCGCCGGGAACCTTGAGGTAGCCCAGGTCACGGGCGATGCCCATGTTGCGGACCATCGAGCGGCCGACGAAGGCGACGCGGCGGCCGTACTCGTGGGCGGCGTCCAGGATCTGCTGGATGCGGTGCACGTGGCTGGCGAAGCTCGCGACGATGATGCGCTTGTTGGCGCTCGCGAAGACGTTGCGGAGCACGTTGGAGATGTCGCGCTCGGGCGGGACGAAGCCGGGGACCTCGGCGTTCGTGGAGTCCGAGAGGAGAAGGTCGATGCCTTCCTCGCTCAGCCGCGCGAAGGCGTGGAGGTCGGTGAGGCGACCGTCCATCGGGAGCTGGTCCATCTTGAAGTCGCCGGTGGCGACGACCATGCCCGCGGGGGTGCGGATGGCCACGGCCAGCGCGTCCGGGATGGAGTGGTTGACCGCGACGAACTCGCAGTCGAAGGGGCCCAGACCCTCGCGGTCGCCCTCGGCCACCTCAAGGGTGTACGGGCGGATGCGGTGCTCCTGGAGCTTCGCCTCGATGAGGGCGAGCGTCAGCTTGGAGCCGATCAGCGGGATGTCGGGCTTGAGGCGCAGGAGGTACGGGACACCACCGATGTGGTCCTCGTGGCCGTGGGTGAGGACGATGCCCTCGATGTCGTCGAGGCGGTCCTTGATGGACGTGAAGTCCGGCAGGATCAGGTCGATGCCGGGCTGCTCCTCCTCCGGGAAGAGGACGCCGCAGTCGACGATGAGCAGCCGGCCGTCGAATTCGAAGACCGTCATGTTGCGGCCGATCTCGCCGAGACCGCCCAGCGGGGTGACGCGCAGGCCGCCCTTGGCCAGCTTCGGCGGGGCGCCGAGTTCGGGATGCGGATGACTCAAAAGACTCTCCTCACCATGCGCGTGGCGGATCGCTCTGATCTCGGGCGCATGTTGTGTCGTGCACGGGCTGAATGTCTGTGCGAGGTGTTTCCGGGTGGTGCTTGTTCAGTTGTGAAGTCGGTGTTCAGAGCTGTACCCCGCCTGCGGCGAGATCGATCTTGAGCTGGTGGGTTTCGTCCGCGGACAGCTCGACGAGCGGCAGACGCAGCGGGCCGGCGGGCAGGCCCTGGAGGGCGAGCGCGGCCTTCGTGGTGATGACGCCCTGGGTGCGGAACATGCCGGTGAAGACCGGGAGCAGCTTCTGGTGGAGCTCGGTGGCCTTCTGCACGTCGCCCGAGAGGTGGGAGTCCAGCAGGGCGCGCAGTTCGGGGGTGACGACGTGGCCGACGACGGAGACGAAGCCGCAGGCGCCGACGGAGAGCAGGGGCAGGTTCAGCATGTCGTCGCCCGAGTACCAGGCGAGGCCGGAGCGGGCGATGGCCCAGCTGGCGCGGCCGAGGTCGCCCTTGGCGTCCTTGTTGGCGACGATCCGGGGGTGCTCGGCGAGCCGGACGATCGTCTCGGTGTTGATCGGGACACCGCTGCGGCCGGGGATGTCGTACAGCATCACCGGGAGGCCGGTGGCGTCGGCGATGGCGGTGAAGTGCCGGTACAGGCCCTCCTGCGGGGGCTTGTTGTAGTACGGCGTGACCGCGAGGAGGCCGTGGGCGCCCGTCTGCTCCGCGGCGCGGGCCAGCTCAAGGCTGTGGCGGGTGTCGTTGGTGCCGACCCCGGCGACGACGTGGGCGCGGTCGCCGACCGCTTCCAGTACCGCCCGTACCAGGTCGTTTTTCTCCGCGTCGCTGGTGGTCGGGGACTCGCCGGTGGTGCCGTTGACGACGAGGCCGTCGTTGCCGGCGTCCACCAGATGGGTCGCGAGACGCTGTGCGCCGTCGAGGTCGAGTGCGCCGTCCGCCGTGAAGGGCGTGACCATGGCGGTGAGGACCCGCCCGAAGGGGGTCTGCGGAGTGGAGATCGGAGCCATGGGTAACACGCTACTCGCTGCTCAGCGCGGGGTGTCCCCTCGGGGGACCGTGTGCGACGGGGGAAGAGGACACCGGCACTGCCTGCTCGGGGGTTCAAGCAGTGCCGGGTCCGTTTGATCAGCCTAGATGAACTTCTCGAAACGCCGCAATACGGACACCTCGTGCAGCCCATCCGTACATGTGTGCCTGCGTACGGCTACGGGGCGACGCGGCCGTTCTTGTTGAAGGCCGCGTGGGTGAGCGGCATGAGCTGCTCCCAGTGCGCCTCCATCTGCTCGCCGACCATCTCGATCTCGCGCTGCGGGAAGGACGGCACCTTGGCCAGCTCGTGCTGGGTGCGCAGTCCGAGGAAGTGCATCAGGGAGCGCGCGTTGCAGGTGGCGTACATCGAGGAGTACAGGCCGACCGGGAGGGTGGCGCGGGCGACCTCGCGGGCGACGCCCGCGGCGAGCATCTCCTGGTAGGCCTCGTAGGACTGGCGGTACGAGTCCTCCATGACGCGGGCGGTCAGCTCCTGCTGCGCCTCGGTGCCCTCGACGAACTCGTACTTGCCGGGGCGGCCCTGCTGGACCAGCTTGCGGGCGGCGCCGGGAACGTAGAAGACCGGGTCGAGACGGCGGTAGCGGCCCGACTCCTCGTTGTAGGACCAGCCGACGCGGTGCCGCATGAACTCACGGAAGACGAAGATCGGGGCGCTGATGAAGAAGGTCATCGAGTTGTGCTCGAAGGGGCTGCCGTGGCGGTCGCGCATCAGGTAGTTGATGAGGCCCTTGGAGCGCTCGGGGTCCTTGGTGAGCTCCTCCAGGGACTGCTCGCCGGCCGTGGAGACGCGGGCGGCCCACAGGACGTCCGAGTCCTGCGCGGCGTGCTTGACCAGCTCGACAGTGACTTCACTGCGGAAGCTGGGCTTCTGGGTCTCTTCGGGGGTGCTGTCCGGGGTCACGGTCACCGGCGGGTCCTTCCACTTGCGTCGCTCTGGGCGGCGTCCACTCTACGGGCCACGCGGGGCCCGTTACGCCGCTCGTGGGGTCCGACGGGCCGTCAGGACATTCTTTGAGGAAATCGGGGAAATCGGGCACCAAGTGACGGGGTTGTACGTCTCTCTCTGTAGAGGCGCCCGAATGCCGGGTGCGTCGGTGGAGCGGGTCGCCGGAGCCAGACCGCGACCGCGTCCACGGAAGGCGGGCGCGGCACCCGTTTCCGCAAGTACGCAAGACGCTTTCCGCAAGCACACAGCACGTTCGGCAAGCAGTTCCAGCAATCGGGCCCGGCCCGATGATCGAAAGGAGCGACACACATGTTTCGCCGGCGAGAAGCCGTCCCGTTCGCCTTCGTTGCCGAGGCCGACCGCTTCCGCAGTAATGTCACCCCGCCCCCTCCCGAACGCGCCAGCACGGCGCAGCTCCTCGGACGTTCGCTGGTCGGCCTCACCGTGGTCGCCGGGCTGGTCGGTTCCCTGATGTTCGGGCTTCCCGCGCTGGATCCGGGGAACGCGCCGGGCAAGACCCAGCAGTCCGAGGCCTCCGAGAGCCACTGATCCCACGGCCCGTCAGGACTCTTCCGGCCCCCCTGAGGTGGCTAGGGGCGGGACCTCTCGGTAGCCTCACCGGGCACTGCCCAATCGAGCGTGCTTGTGAGTGAGGACCAGTCGTGCCCCTGTCTTTCCTGACGGCCGACCGCGCTTTTGAAGCCGGCGCGGACGATGTTGCACTGCCGTACGACGACCATGACCAGTGGCGACGGCCGTACCGGCCCGGTCCCTACCGGGTCGGGATCGCGGCCCTGTTGCTGCTGCTGGCGTCGTTCGTGCTGCTCTCGGCGATGATCATCGCCTTCGCGGCCGAGCTGACCGGTGCGTTGATCGTGCTCGGTGTCGGCGCCGTCGTGATCGCGTGTGCGCTGCGGATCCTGCGGATGGGGGTCTGGGTCAGCCGGGCGGGGCTGCGGCGGGTGGGGTTCCTCGGGACCGTCACGGTGCCGTGGGGCCAGACCTCGAACGTACGGACCGTGCAGCAGCCGGTGCGGTGGCTCGGGCTGCCGAGGACCGTGCAGGGGCAGGCGTTGGTCATGGAGCGGCAGGGCGGGGCGCAGCTGCCGCCGCTGCTGACGGACCACAACGCGGATTTCCTGTCGCGGCCGGAGGCGTTCGAGCGGGCCACGGACACGGTGGAGGTGTGGGGCGACGAGTACCGGCAGCGGTAGGAGTACCGCGCGCGGCCGGTGTTCGGCCGAGATGCGACAGGGCCCGTCCCGGGTTGGTTCCGGGGCGGGCCCTTTCCGTGGTGCGGGCCGCGGCCGGCTCAGGGGTTGGTGGTGTGCAGGGCGATGGCCTTCTGCATGGCCTTGCGGGCCCTGGGGGTGTCCCGGGCGTCCTGGTAGGCGATGGCCAGGCGGAACCAGGAGCGCCAGTCGCCCGGGGCGTCCTCGGTCTCCGCGCGGCGCCTGGCGAAGACCTCGTCGGCGGAGTCGCGGTCGATGCGGCCGGCCGGGGTGCGCCTGAGCTCGTCGACCGGGAGGGCGCCCTCGGCTTCGAGGATCGCCGCCAGCCTGTTGGCCTTGCGGACGAACTCGGTGTTCTTCCAGAGGAACCAGACGCCGATGAGCGGGATGATCAGCGCGGCCACGCCGAAGCCGATGCCCAGCGCCGTACCCAGTTTGATCATGGCGACGGCACGGCCGCCGACCAGGACGAAGAAGACGACCAGGACGGCTGCCGTGATGATGTAGGTGATCTTTGCGCGCATGGCTGGGTGCCGTCAGTTCAGGTCGAGGAAGTGTTCCAGGCCGAAGGTGAGGCCGGGAGTGCTGACCACGCGGCGGGCGCCGAGCAGGATGCCCGGCATGAAGCTGCTGTGGTGGAGGGAGTCGTGGCGCAGGGTGAGGGTCTCCCCCTCGGTGCCCAGGAGGACCTCCTGGTGGGCCAGCAGGCCGCGCAGACGGACCGAGTGGACGGGGATGCCGTCCACGTCCGCGCCGCGGGCTCCGTCCAGCGCCGTCGCGGTGGCGTCGGGCATCGGGGCGCTGCCGGCCTCCGCGCGGGCTGCCGCGATGAGCTGGGCGGTGCGGGCGGCCGTGCCGGAGGGGGCGTCGGCCTTGTTGGGGTGGTGCAGCTCGATGACCTCGACCGACTCGAAGTACGGCGCGGCGATCTGCGCGAACTTCATGGTGAGGACGGCACCGATGGAGAAGTTGGGGGCGATGAGCACACCGGTGGAGGGGGAAGCCTCCAGCCAGGAGCCCAGCTGCGCGAGGCGGTCGTCGGTCCAGCCCGTGGTGCCGACGACGGCGTGCATTCCGTTGCGTACACAGAATTCGAGGTTGGCCATCACCGAGTCGGGGGTGGTCAGCTCGACGACGACCTGGGCGCCGGAGTCCTTGAGGGTCTCCCGCTCGTCGTCGCGGCCGAGGGCGGCGACCAGTTCCATGTCCTCGGCCGCCGTCACGGCTCGTACGGCCTCGGAACCGATCCGGCCCTTGGCACCCAGGACCGCCACGCGCAGCTTGCTCATGTGTGTTTCCTTCACAAAAGGGGTTAGGCGACCGCTTCGTCGAGGCGGGTGGCCTGCTTGTCCTTGAGCGGGCCGATGACCGACAGGGACGGCCGCTGTCCCAGGATGTCGCGGGCGACCTCGCGCACGTCGTCGGGGGTGACCTCGGAGATGCGGGTGAGCATGTCGGTGACCGACATGTGCTCGCCCCAGGCGAGTTCGCTCTTGCCGATCCGGTTCATGATCGCCCCGGTGTCTTCGAGTCCGAGGACGGTGGAGCCCGACAGCTGGCCGATGGCGCGGCTGATCTCGTCGTCGGTGAGGCCGTCGGCCGCCACCTTGTCGAGTTCGTCGCGGCAGATCTTCAGTACGTCGTGCACCTGGCTCGGGCGGCAGCCCGCGTACACGCCGAACAGGCCGCAGTCGGCGAAGCCGGAGGTGTACGAGTACACGCTGTAGGCCAGCCCGCGCTTCTCACGGACCTCCTGGAAGAGCCGGGAGGACATGCCGCCGCCGAGGGCCGTGCTGAGCACGCTGAGCGCCCAGCGGCGCTCGTCGGCGCGGGCCAGGCCCGGCATCCCGAGGACGACGTGGGCCTGCTCGGTCTTGCGGTTGAGCAGTTCGACGCGGCCCGCGGTGCGGAGCCTGCGGGCTCCGGTGCGCGGGGCGACGGGGACGCTGCCGGGGTCGCCGAGTGCGCCGGCCTTCTCGAAGGCGCGGCGGACCTGGCGCACCACCGTCGCGTGGTCGATGTTGCCGGCGGCCGCGACCACCAGGTGGGTGGGGTCGTAGTGCTTCTTGTAGAAGCGGCGGATGCGGTCGGCGGTGAGCGCGTTGATGGTGTCGACGGTGCCCAGGACCGGGCGGCCGAGGGGGGTGTCGCCGAGCATGGTGTGCGCGAACAGGTCGTGCACGCAGTCGCCCGGGTCGTCCTCGGTCATCGCGATCTCTTCGAGGATGACGCCGCGCTCGGCGTCCACGTCCTCCTGGCGGATCAGCGAGCCGGTCAGCATGTCGCAGACCGTGTCGATCGCGAGCGGGAGGTCGGTGTCGAGGACCCGCGCGTAGTAGCAGGTGTACTCCTTCGCCGTGAAGGCGTTCATCTCGCCGCCGACCGCGTCGATCGCGGCGGAGATGTCGAGGGCGCTGCGCTTGGCGGTGCCCTTGAAGAGGAGGTGTTCGAGGTAGTGCGTCGCGCCGTTGAGGGAGGGGGTCTCGTCGCGGGAGCCGACGTTGACCCAGATCCCGAAGGTGGCGGAGCGGACGGAGGGGAGGGTTTCGGTGACGATGCGCAGGCCGCCGGGGAGGGTGGTCCTGCGGACCGTACCGATGCCGTTCTCACCCTGGAGAAGCGTTTGGGTACGGGCGACGGCCCGCCCCTCCGAGGAGGTGCGGGCCGTCGTCACGGAACTGCGCGACGTCACTTGGCGGCGTCGTCCTTCTTCTCGTCCTCTTCACCCTCGATGACGGGGATCAGGGAGAGCTTGCCGCGGGAGTCGATCTCGGCGATCTCGACCTGCACCTTGGCGCCGACCGCGAGCACGTCCTCGACGTTCTCCACGCGCTTGCCACCGGCGAGCTTGCGGATCTGCGAGATGTGCAGCAGGCCGTCCTTGCCCGGCATGAGCGAGACGAACGCACCGAAGGTGGTGGTCTTGACGACCGTACCCAGGTAGCGCTCGCCGACCTCCGGCATGGTCGGGTTGGCGATGCCGTTGATCGTGGCGCGGGCGGCCTCGGCGGCCGGGCCGTCGGCGGCACCGATGTAGATGGTGCCGTCGTCCTCGATCGTGATGTCGGCGCCGGTGTCCTCCTGGATCTGGTTGATCATCTTGCCCTTGGGGCCGATGACCTCACCGATCTTGTCCACCGGGATCTTGACGGTGATGATGCGCGGCGCGTTCGGGGACATCTCGTCCGGAACGTCGATGGCCTCGTTCATCACGTCGAGGATGTGCAGACGCGCGTCACGGGCCTGCTTCAGCGCGGCGGCCAGGACCGAGGCGGGGATGCCGTCGAGCTTGGTGTCGAGCTGGAGGGCGGTGACGAAGGTCTTCGTACCGGCGACCTTGAAGTCCATGTCGCCGAACGCGTCCTCGGCGCCGAGGATGTCGGTCAGCGCGACGTAGTGCGTCTTGCCGTCGACCTCCTCGGAGATGAGGCCCATGGCGATGCCGGCGACGGGGGCCTTGAGCGGCACACCGGCGTTCAGCAGCGACATGGTGGAGGCGCAGACCGAGCCCATCGAGGTGGAGCCGTTGGAGCCCAGCGCCTCGGAGACCTGGCGGATCGCGTAGGGGAACTCCTCGCGCGTCGGCAGGACCGGCACGATCGCGCGCTCGGCGAGCGCGCCGTGGCCGATCTCGCGGCGCTTGGGGGAGCCGACGCGGCCCGTCTCGCCGACGGAGTACGGCGGGAAGTTGTAGTTGTGCATGTAGCGCTTGCGGGTCACCGGGGAGAGGGTGTCCAGCATCTGCTCCATGCGCAGCATGTTGAGGGTGGTGACGCCCAGGATCTGGGTCTCGCCACGCTCGAACAGGGCGGAGCCGTGCACGCGCGGGATGGCCTCGACCTCGGCGGCCAGCGTACGGATGTCCGTGACGCCGCGGCCGTCGATGCGGACCTTGTCCTTGATGATGCGCTCGCGGACCAGCTTCTTGGTCAGCGCACGGTAGGCACCGGAGATCTCCTTCTCGCGGCCCTCGAAGGCCGGGAGGAGCTTCTCGGCGGCGATCTCCTTGACGCGGTCCAGCTCGGCCTCGCGCTCCTGCTTGCCGGCGATGGTGAGCGCCTGGGCCAGCTCGGTGCGGACGGCCTTGGTGAGGGCCTCCAGGACGTCGTCCTGGTAGTCGAGGAAGACCGGGAACTCGCCGGTGGGCTTGGCGGCCTTGGCGGCGAGGTCGGCCTGCGCCTTGCAGAGGACCTTGATGAAGGGCTTCGCGGCTTCCAGGCCGGCGGCGACGACCTCTTCGGTCGGGGCCTCGGCGCCGTCCTTCACCAGCTGGATGGTCTTCTCGGTGGCCTCGGCCTCGACCATCATGATCGCGACGTCGCCGTCCTCCAGGACGCGACCGGCGACGACCATGTCGAAGACGGCGTCCTCGAGCTCGGTGTGCGTCGGGAACGCGACCCACTGGCCCTTGATCAGGGCGACGCGGGTGGCGCCGATCGGGCCGGAGAAGGGCAGGCCGGCCAGCTGCGTGGAGCAGGAGGCGGCGTTGATCGCGACCACGTCGTACAGGTGGTCGGGGTTGAGAGCCATGATCGTCTCGACGATCTGGATCTCGTTGCGCAGGCCCTTGGCGAAGGACGGGCGCAGCGGCCGGTCGATCAGGCGGCAGGTGAGGATCGCGTCCTCGGAGGGCCGGCCCTCACGGCGGAAGAAGCTGCCGGGGATCTTGCCGGCGGCGTACATGCGCTCTTCGACGTCCACCGTGAGGGGGAAGAAGTCGAGCTGGTCCTTGGGCTTCTTGGAGGCGGTCGTGGCCGACATCACCATGGTGTCGTCGTCCAGGTACGCCACGGCGGAGCCGGCGGCCTGCTTGGCCAGGCGGCCCGTCTCGAAGCGGATGGTGCGGGTGCCGAAGGTGCCGTTGTCGATGACGGCCTCGGCGTAGTGGGTCTCGTTCTCCACTAGCGTTTTCTCCTCGTCTTCGTCCCCAGTCGCCCGTGTGGCGGTGGGACGGTGGCGGAGAAGCGCGCGCTCCGTGGTGCGGGCCGGTCTTCGATCGAAGCACCCGGGGTCATGTTCTCCGGGGGCCACTACCGAGGACCGGCGGGCTGGGCGGCGCCGCTTCTCGCTCTTCGTGTTGTGTCGTGCTCGCACGGGGCTGGTCTCGTACGTCTCGTACGGTGCCCGTGCGTCGTGCTCGTGCGCCCCGCGGTCGGTGCGGGGGGTGCTGCGGGTACCAGCCTAATTGGCGTCCGGTACGTCCCGCACGTACACGGGGCTTCGCGCCTGTCGTACGTACGGCAAAGGGAGCGGCTCCCCAGGCGGGAACCGCTCCCTTAGTGGCGTACTACTTGGCGCCGCCGGCCGCACCGCGGCGGATGCCGAGGCGGTCGACCAGCGCACGGAAGCGCTGGATGTCCTTCTTGGCGAGGTACTGCAGCAGGCGACGACGCTGACCGACCAGGATCAGCAGACCCCGGCGGGAGTGGTGGTCGTGCTTGTGCGTCTTGAGGTGCTCGGTCAGGTCCGAGATGCGACGGGAAAGCATGGCGACCTGGACCTCGGGGGAGCCGGTGTCGCCCTCCTTCTGGCCGAACTCGCTCATGATCTGCTTCTTCGTAGCGGCGTCGAGCGCCATGCGTACTCCTCGTGAGTCATTGACTTGCCACCGAGTGCCCCTGGTCTTGGTCTCAGGGGAGCTTCCGTTACTCGGGAGGCGGGATCCGCTGGGCGCAGCCCGCAGAGGTGGTGACACCTCCGGTGGGCGCGTACACAAACGGCCGTAGGTCAGAGTACCAGGCCCCTGAAGGTGGCCGGTCCGGTGCTCCGCGCCGCCCTAGGCGGACATCGAGCGCAGTGCCCGGTACACGTCGAGGACGGCGAGGCAGAGCGGGACGAGGGTGAGCAGGACGCAGCTCTCGGCGATCTCCAGGAAGCGGCCCCAGAACGGGGTGACCCCCTTGCGGGGGACGACCAGCGCGATCGTACCGAGCACCGCGGCGACGGTCGCGGTGGCCGCCGCGACGACGGTCGTACGCAGGTCCAGGGCGCCCGTGCTGCCGGCGAGGGCGTCGCGGACCGCGGCGGGCGGCGGGCACAGGGCCAGTCCGAGGCCGAGCAGCAGGAGTGTGCCGAGTCCGGCAGCGAGGGTGGCGGCGGCCTGTGCCGCGCAGCGGAAGAGGTGTGCGCGCAGGAGCAGGGCGGCGCCCAGGGCCAGGGCGAGGAGCTGGGCGCGCGGGTTGCCGGAGAAGCCGAGGACGCCGGCGGCGGCGACGGCGGTGAGGGCGCAGCCGCCGACGAGTCCGGTGAGGAGTTCGTGGCCGCGGCGGGTGCGGGCGGCGGTCCGGGCGGCGTCGACGGGCGGCTGCGGGCTCTGCGCCTCTTCCGCGCCGTATCCGCTGGTGGCGGGGGTGGGAGGTGGTGCGAAGCCGACGGGGATGCGGGCGAAGCGGGCGGCGAGGCCGGGGAGGAAGGCGAGGGCGCCGACCAGGAGCGGGGCGGCGAGGGCGGCCGTCCGGGTGGGGTCGAGGTCGGCGACGGTCCCGGTGAAGACGAGCAGGAGGGCGACGGCGGAGGCGGTGGCGGTGGCCACGAAGGGGGCGTCGGTGGGGGCGGGGGTGCCGGGCGGGGCCGGGGCGGGGGCCGCGGAGTCGTGTGCGGCGCGGGAGGGGGAGGCGAGCAGCAGGAGTACGGAGGCGACGAGGACCGCGGCGCAGGCGGTCAGGAGGTGGAGGCGGCCGGGGCCGCCGCCGGGCGGGAGGGGCAGCAGTGCGGTGCCGGCCACGGCGGTGTGGGCGAGGGCCGCCGTGCCGAGGGCGACGGCCGAGCCCTGGTCGTCGTACACCCGGGTGCGGATGGCGGCGAGGGCGAGCAGGAGCAGGGCGGTGAGGGCGGCGAGCGCGCCGGGGAGGCCGTGGGTGTGGTGGTGGGGGCGGGCGTTCCAGAGGGTGAGGGCGAGGAGGGTGAGGAGGGCGGAGGTGGCGAACAGGCCCGTGGTGCGGGTGAGCCGGTCGTTCCAGAGGGTGCGGTCGCGGGCGACGGCGGTGGCGACCGCGTCGGTGACGTCGTCGAAGACGGGTGGGGCGAGGGATTCGGCGAAGGGCCGCATCACCAGGATCTCGCCGTCGAGCACGCGCTGCGCGGTGAGGGTGCGGGAGCCGTCGAGCACACGGCCGTCCCGGCGGACGAGGTGGTGGCCGACGGGGGCATAGGGGGCGGGGCGGTCCCCGGCGAGCCGCAGCAGCTCGGGGTGAAGGTCGGCGAGCGGGAGGTCGCCGGGAAGGCCCACGTCGATGCGGCTGGTGGGGGTGACGACGGTGAGCCGCAGGAAGGGGGCGGGGGTCCGGGGTGCGGCGGGGGCGGGGGCGGCGTCCGCCCGGGGTGCCTGGAGCGTCAACGGGGGTGTTCCTTCGGTCGGTTGGCGGGAGCGCAGGGCGAGGGGGTCTCGTCCGTCAAACGCGACAGGGGCGGGAAGGTGGCGGCGCGCGGGTGGGGCCGAGGGGGTCGGTTCGGGCAGTAGGATCCGTCGGCGGCGAGGTCCGGATCATTGGGATTTGGCAGTAACACGCCTGTTCGGTTGGGGAATTGGGGATCGTGGGGCAGATCGTCGTCAAGCGTCCGGCTCGTGCGGTGCCGCCCGGTTCGGGCGGGGACGAAGTGGTGCTGCCGCCGCCTCCGGAGTTGCCCAGGGGGCAGCAGGAGGGCGTGCTGATGCAGCTCCTGCCGTTGCTCGGGATGGGCGGGTCGGTCGTCTTCCTCTTCATGAGCAAGAACCCGGTCGCCCACGCGATGGGCGGGCTGATGGTGGTCTCCACCCTCGCCATGACCGTCGCCATGCTGGTGCGGCACCGGCGCGGCGCCCAGGGGCAGTTGGCCGATCTGCGGCGGGACTACCTGCGGCAGCTGGCCCAGGCGCGCAGGCGGGTGCTGAGGACCGCCCGCCGCCAGCGGGACGCAGTACTACCTGCACCCCTCCCCCGACCAGCTGTGGGCGCTGGTCGCCGGGGGCAGCCGGGTGTGGGAGCGGCGGCCTGCCGACCCCGACTTCGTACAGGTGCGGGTGGGGCTGGGCGGTCAGGGGCTGGTCACGCCGCTGGTGGCGCCCGAGACCGCGCCGGTGGAGGAGCTGGAGCCGCTGTCGGCGGGGGCCCTGCGGCAGTTCCTGGCGACGCACAGCACGGTGGACGCGCTGCCGATGGCGGTGTCGTTGCGGGCGTTCTACCACCTGGTGGTGAGCGGCGATCCGGAGTGCGTACGGTCCACCGCGCGCGCCGTGGTCGGCTCACTGGCCGCGCTGCACTCCCCCGCCGACCTGGTGGTCGCGGTCGCGGCGGGTGAGCGGGGCGCGCCGGAGTGGGAGTGGGTGAAGTGGCTGCCGCATGTGCGGGGTGCGGGTGCGGCGGACGGGGTGGGCAGTCCGCGGCTGTTCGCGGGCGGGGTGCGGGAACTGGAGGAGCTGCTGGGCGGGTTGCTGGCGGACCGGCCGCGGTTCCGGGCGGAGGGCCCGCCGGTGGCCGACCGGCCGCATGTGGTGGTGCTGCTCGACGGGGTGGGTGTGCCCGCGGGTTCGGTGCTGGCGTCCGGCGACGGGCTCCAGGGGGTGACCGTCGTCGAGGTGGTCCCCGGTGAGCTGGGCGAGGGCGCCAGGGGCGGGCTGTCCGTCGTCGTACGGGACGGGACGCTGCGCCTGGAGTCGGAGCACGGGGTGGCGTACGAGGGGGTGGCCGACCGGCTGAGCAAGGAGTGCGCGGAGGGGCTGGCCCGGCAGCTGGCGCCGCTCGGGGTGGCTTCGGGCCCGGACGCGGGGGAACCGCTCCTCTCCGACCTGGAGTTCACGGAGCTGCTGGACCTGGGGGACGCGGAGAGCGTGGAGGTGGCCCGGACCTGGCGGGCCAGGCCCCGGGCGGACCGGCTGCGGGTGCCGATCGGGGTGGGCGAGGACGGGACGCCCGTACTGCTGGATCTGAAGGAGGCGGCGCAGGAGGGCATGGGCCCGCACGGGCTGTGCGTGGGCGCGACGGGGTCGGGGAAGTCGGAGCTGCTGCGGACGCTGGTGCTGGGCCTCGCGGTCACCCACTCCTCGCAGGCCCTGAACTTCGTCCTCGCGGACTTCAAGGGCGGCGCGACGTTCGCGGGGATGGCGCAGCTGCCGCACGTGGCGGCCGTGATCACCAACCTCGCGGACGACCTGACGCTGGTGGACCGGATGGGCGACTCGATCCGGAGTGAGCTGAACCGCCGCCAGGAGCTGCTGCGGGACGCGGGCAACTACGCGAACGTGCACGACTACGAGCGGGCTCGGCTGGCCGGGGCGACGGCGCACGGAGCAGCTCTGCACCCCGTGCCGTCACTCGTTCTGGTGATTGACGAGTTCAGCGAGCTGCTGACCGCGATGCCCGACTTCATCGAGATGTTCGTCCAGATCGGCCGCATCGGCCGCTCCCTCGGCGTCCACCTGCTGCTCGCCTCACAACGCCTCGAAGAAGGACGACTGCGCGGCCTCGAAACGTACCTCTCCTACCGCATCGGACTGCGCACCTTCTCCGCCGCCGAATCACGCGCGGCGCTGGGGGTGCCGGACGCGTACCAACTGCCCAACGTGCCGGGCTCGGGCTATCTGAAGTACGGGACGGACGACATGGTGCGCTTCAAGGCGGCGTACGTGTCGGGGCCGTGCCGGAGCGCGGAGGTCCGGCGGGACGCGCCGGCCGGGGCGGTACGGGGGGACCGGCGACCGGTGCTGTTCACGGCGGCGCGGGTCCCGTTGCCCACGGAGCGGACGGCACCGGCGGACACGGCGGAGGCTGTGCCGGAGGCGGAGGTGGCGCTTGCGGTGCCCGGGGCTCGGGCCGCCGAGGACGAGGCGCTGGCCGACTCCGTACTGGAGGTGATCGTGCGGCGGCTGGAGGGCCGGGGGCCGGCCGCGCACCGGGTGTGGCTGCCGCCGCTGGACAGCCCGCCGCCGCTGGACGAGCTGGTGGCGTCGGCGGAGGGTCCGGGCGCCGTGTCGGGCGGCGGGCGGGGGCTGCTCCGGGTGCCGCTCGGGTTGGTCGACAAGCCGTTCGAGCAGCGACGGGACACGCTGTGGCGCGACTTCTCGGGCGCGGCCGGCCACATGCAGATCGTCGGCGGCCCGCAGTCCGGCAAGTCGACGCTGCTGCGCACCCTGATCTCGGCGTTCGCGCTGACGCACACGCCGCGCGAGGTGCAGTTCTACGGTCTGGACTTCGGCGGCGGCGGCCTCTCCGCGGTCGCCGGACTGCCGCACGTCGGCGGCATCGCCTCCCGCCTCGACCCCGAACGGGTGCGCCGCACGGTCGCCGAGGTGTACGGGGTGCTGACGGAGCGGGAGGAGTACTTCCGTACCGCGGGCATCGACTCGATCGCCGCGTACCGGACACTGCGCGCCGACGGCGGGATCCCGGACTCCGAGCAGCCGTGGGGGGACGTCTTCCTGGTCGTCGACGGGTGGGGCGGCTTCCGTACCGAGTACGAGGGTCTGGAGTCGGCCGTCGTGGACATCGCGGCGCGCGGCCTGGGCTACGGCATCCACGTCGTCCTGACCGCCTCGCGCGCGATGGAGGTGCGCGCCCAGCTCAAGGACCTTCTGATGAACAGGCTGGAGCTGCGGCTCGGTGACGTCATGGACTCGGAGCTGGACCGGCGGGCCGCAGCGCAGGTGCCGGTCGGGGTGCCGGGCCGGGGGCTGACGCCTCAGAAGCTGCACTTCATGGGGGCGGTGCCGCGGGCCGACGCGTCGGCGTCGGCGGACGGCCTGCCGGAGGCGACGGCCGCTCTGGTGCGGGAGGTACGGGCGCGCTGGGCCGAGACGGCCGGGGCACCGGAGGTACGGCTGCTGCCGCGTCGGCTGGACGTCGCAGAGCTGCCCGCCGGGGACGCGCGGCCGGGCGACGGGGTGGCGTTCGGGCTGGACGAGGACCGGCTGGAGCCGGTGTTCGTGGACTTCGAACGGGACCCGTTCTTCCTGGTCTTCGGGGAGAGCGAGTCCGGCCGGACGAATCTGCTGCGGCTGCTGATCCGGCAGTTGAGCGCGCGGTACCCGGGCGAGGAGTGCAAGTTCTTCGTCATCGACAACCGGCGCGGTCTGCTGGACGCGGCTCCCCCGTCGCACCTCGCGGAGTACGTGCCCATGTCGCACACGATGGAGCACCACGTGGAGGCGCTGGCCGAACTGATGCGGCGGCGGGCCCCGGCGGCGGACGTCACGGCGCGGGAGCTGCGGGAGCGGAGCTGGTGGAAGGGGCCGACGGTGTTCGTGGTGGTCGACGACTACGACCTCGTGTCGACGTCGGGCGGCAATCCGCTGGCGCCGCTGACGGAACTGCTGCCGTTCGCCCGGGACGTGGGGGTGCGTTTCGTGCTGGCGCGGAACACGGCGGGCGCGAGCAGGGCGGCGTACGAGCCCTTCGTGCAGCGGATGGTCGAGCTGGGGGCGCAGGGCGTGGTGCTGTCCGGCGATCCGAACGAGGGCGATGTGTTCGGCGGGGTGCGGCCACGGGCGATGCCGGCCGGACGGGGCGTTCTGGTGGCGCGGCGGCGCGGGAACTCGTTGGTGCAGACGGGGTGGGTGGAGGAGTGAGCGGAGCGGCGGAGCCGCGGAGTGGCGGGATGACGGGATGACGGGCGGGATTCGGGGTCCGCGGGTGGTCGGGACGGGACGGAAGGGCTGCTGATGGTGTGGGACGAGTGGGAGAAGTTGAAGGGCGAGACCGCGGAGAGGAGGGCCGGGGCGGGTGGCGGCATGCAGCTCAACCAGCTGGTGGGCCGGCCGCTCGGCGCGGACGGCGGAGGTGCTCAGGGACGCCTCGCGGTCGACCGCAAGGCGCTGGCCGCCATCGCGCACGACGCGTACGTCCTGTTCGACCGGCTGGGCCGGGAGGGCCGCACGCCGATCGCGGCGAGCGCGAAGGCCGCGGGCGATCTGAAGGGGCAGGGGTTCGCGCTCGGCGGCGGGATGCACCGGGTGCAGGAGAGGTGGGAGCAGCAGGTGAGGTCGCTGGTGGACGCGTGCGCGCACATCTCGCACCACATGAAGTTCACCGCGAAGGTGCACCGGGACGACGAGCACTCGGTGAAACGGGCGGTGAGCAGCATCAAACAGTTGGAGACGAGTTTCGACGAGCGCTCGGAGCGGGGTGGGGTGCGGGGGTCCGTGGAGGGGACGGTGTCGGCCTCGGCGCAGGGGCCGGAGCTGCGCGCGGAGCGGGGTGAGCGGGGCCGATGAAGCTGGACGCTCTCCGTCACGGGAACTTCGCCTCGCTGGACGAGGCCGTACGGGACTGGTCCCGGGTCGTCACCCAGTTGCGGACGCTGGAGAGGGAGGCCCGCGACGGGATGTGCGCGCGGGCGGAACGCGCCAACTGGGAGGGCGCCGCATCGGAGATCTCCCGCGCCTTCGTCACCAAGACGGCGGGCGAGTTCGCCGACGCGGCGACCCAGGCCACGAGCATCCGCAACATTCTGAGCGACGTACGCGGCGAACTCGCCTCTAAGCGGGACGAGTTGAACCGGGCGATCGAACGCGGACGGGCCAAGGACCTGTTGGTGGTCGGGACGGCGGGAGGCGGCTTCGAGGTGAAGTCGGTTGCCCCGTGCGACGCCACGGCGGGTACGGGTACGGGTACGAGTTCTGGTGCTGGTTCCGGTGCCGGGGCAGGGAAGGGTTCGGCGGCGGACGCCAAGGTCGTCGCGGCGGCCGAGGCGGCAGCGGCCCTCCAGCGGGAGCGGATCGTCAACCGGGAGATCCACGCCCTGCGGGACGAGTTGCAGCGCATCCTCAACGCCGCGACCGAGAGCGACACCACGGCGGACCGGGTGCTGCGGACGCTGGTGGCCCAGGCGGAACGCGGCTTCTCCTCCGGCCCTGCGTACCGCGACCGGGACACGGCGGCAGCGGCGCTGCGCAGTGCGGACTCGATGGCCGCGCTGATGAAGAAGGGGCACCTCTCCGAACCCGAACTCGCCTCCCTGAAGGCGGGGTTGAAGAAGTACGCGTCGGACCCGCTGTTCGCGGAACAGTTCGCGGTACGGAGCGGGGCGCGGGGCACGCTGGACTTCTGGGCCGACCGGGCCCGCTTCGAGAAGGACCACGAGCTGCAGAAGTACCTGGGACTCACCCTGGCGGAAGCTACCCGCTCGGACAGTCCTCAGATGCGGGCGTGGGAACGGGGAATGGTCGACCTGGGCGATGAATCGATCTCGGCGGGCCGGCGGGAGGCGAAGGGGTTCCAGGTGATGAGCAACCTGATGCGCTGGGGCCAGTACGACAACGAGTTCCTGAAGGGGTACGGGGCCGAGCTGATCCGGGTCGAGAAGGAGCTGGGCGAGAACGGCCGGGCCTCGGCGGAGGACATCTGGGGCGACTCACTGCCGCTGAACCGCAGCAGGACGGATGCGGGGCACGACCCGATGACGGGATTCATGCAGGCGCTGTCGAAGAGTCCGGACGCGGCTACGGCGTTCTTCAACGGGACGTTCGTCACGGAGAAGGAGGACCACGAGTTCTTCGTCGACCCCGAGAACGAGGACAAGGGGAAGAAGGGGCTCAGTAATTTCGACTACTTGTTCAGCGAGCGGGATTGGCCGGTCACGCATCATCCGGGGGGCGAGGAGAGTTTCGCGGGGCCGGAGTTCATGGCCAGTGCGTTGGAGGCGGCGGCGACGGGGCGCATGGCGGGCGAGGCCCCGGGCCCGCATTCCCTGCCGCACACGGCGGAGCAGGCCAAGATCATGTCGGCTGTTGTGACGGCGGTTAGTGAGAGCGAGGAGCGGCTTACGCATCGCAAGTATCTGGGGGATAATTTGGGGAGAATTGCGGCGGATTATCTTCCGGATATCAATCGGACTTTGGTCGGACCCAGCTTGGGCGAATCGGCCAAGCTTTTTCCGCTGATCGGCACTCAGGCTGAGATCACAAAGAACGACCTCATGCGATTTCTAGTAACCATGGGGCAGACACGTGAGGGAAATGCAGCCCTGGAGTATGGCCACAAGGCCTACATGGCAAGTTTGATGGACTACCATCTCAATCCAAACCTTTCTTCCGAATTGCGTCATTCATCTGACAGCTCAGACACCCTCTCAAAGGTCTCGTTCAGAGCAGGGGAGATTGGTGGAGCCTTGACAATCGGCCGCCAAGAGGCCGCACTGATAGGGCCCACAGAAGAGGATAAAGCCTTCTCAAACGAAGTGAGTCAGGGGAAGAATACTTGGGCCGGATTGGTGGGAGCTGGAGTAGGTGTCGGCGTGAGCTTCATCGGCACTCCAGTATTGGGCGCAGTGGCGGGTGGGGCAGCGACAACGGTAGGCAGCATGGCAATCGAATATGTCTCACAACAGGCTGAAGCTGAAACGACAAGAAAGACTTTCCGCAGCGTCGGGGAAATTTGGGAAGAACAGCAGGCTTCAATCATGATCGCCAGTCAGAACTCTGTACTTAAGCTAGGGGAAGCACACGAATACTCCGACTCCGTAGCGCTTGCTAACACTGCAGGCAGTAGCGCACAGGCAGGATTTACCGCCGCCTCCGCCAACTTTGAAAGAATGTCCAAAGATCTGGAAACCGATGTTCACCGCTGACCTCCAGAAGATTCCAAAATATCGCCGCCACTGGGCTGTGAATTTCGCCGCCACAGCAGCAACGATTGCGGGAGTGCTCTTGCTTTCGTCCTGCGGGACAAAAGAGGAGCGATCTTATCCGGCACCACACACTTTGTGCGGAACGCCGGTATCCCCCACGATAATCGAACCTCTCCTCCCTCCCGGGAAGTCAATTACCGAGGATCTACAAGAATGGAAGAGCCCCTTCGACCGGTATTCATTCTGCCGAATCAATGTCGATGGGCAGAGGATTCTATCGGTCAATAAGCAGTGGTACGCTAGAGGTTTTACATTGACACAGGTAGCCTCAAGCCCACGGGGCGTCAGAGTGGACGACCATTATTCTGAGGACGGTTCGTACGCCTACTCCGACAAAGGAGGAGTCAGCCGCGCGACTTGCCCACGACCAGATACGGTTTGGAAACGAGAACAGGGACAACTCTTTGTCGTCGTACGTTCGAGCGACCCCGTTCAACCCAACAAGTCCGCAATGAAGAACCTGGTTCTCGGGTACGCCAAAGCCGTCGGCGCCTCCAGCGAGTGCAACTGACGTCCAGTGACACGCGGAGCGCCCCTCAGCTGAGGCAGCTGAGGGGCGCTCCGTGTGTGTGGGGGGGCGCAGCCCGTCGGGGCTACATGAAGCCCTGGGCTGCTCTCCTGTCCCCCGCCTGGTAAGCCGGAGCCGCTTCCGCCACCGCCCGGGAGATCTGGAGGAGGGACGTATGGATCGCCCTCGCCTCGTTGTCCCACTGGGCCTGCGCCGTGTTGTACGCGTTGCGTGCGTCGCCCGCCCAGAGTTCCGAGATCGTGGCGATCTTGGCCTTGATCGCTCGCAGGCTCTCGTCCAGGCCGTCCGCCTGGAGCTTGATAGTGCGTGCGGCTTCGTCCAGCGCCGCGTAGGTGACCAGCATGGTGCCGTCGTTGTGGGGCATGGGGTGGTGTCCCGTTCAGGTTGGGGGATCAGTAGCTGCTGAAGCTTGAGGTGGGGGTCTGGGGCGTCGGGGGCGACGCCCCCGCGTAGCCGGGGGTCACGTCGATGCCCCGCATCGCCGCGAGCACCTCGTCCTCCGTGTTGCCGGAGATCGTCCGCGCCGCCTCGATCGCTTCCTGGAACTTCAGGAGGAGCTTGCCGATGCGGACCATGTTGGCGTTGATCTGCGCCTGCTTGGTGTTGAACGCACCCGCCCCGATGCCCTTCCACTGCCCTTCGAGGCTGTCGATCGTGGCGTTGAGGCGGTTCAGCTGTCCCTTCACGCTCTCGAAGCCGCTCGTCAGCTCTACCTGGAGCTGCGCGAGCGCGACTCCGTTGACCTTCTGGACTGCCATGGGTGGGGTCTCCTCAGTGCGGATGCGTGGGTACGTGGGTGACCACGGGCGGGGCCGCGGCCGGTTGGGCGGAGGTCCAGGTCTCCTCGTCCTCCGTGAGCGGGGAGGCCGTAGTGGGGGTGTGGCCGGTGCGGTTCGGGCGCGTGGCGTTGCCCTGGGGCGGGATCGCCGAGGTCATGGCGGGCGCGGCCGGGCGGACCAGGCCCGCGCCGCCCTGCGTGAACGTCCCCCCGCGCGGCGCCGCGGCCGTCCGCGCGGGGGTGCCGCCGGTCACTCCGTACGTACCGGTGGGGGCCGGCCTCCCGCTGCCGCCCGTCACGCCCGAGGCCGAGACCGGGCCCTGGCCCGGGATGCCCGGTGTGCCGCCCAGTGGCGGCGGGGGCAACGGGATGCCGCCCGAGATTCCGCCCGGGACGCCGAACGCGGGGCCCGCCCAGCCGGTGGCCGGGGTGCCGACCGGTGGCTGCGTATGTGCGGCCAGGGCGGCCGGGGCGACTGGTGCGGAGGCCGGGGGTTGGGACGCAACAGTGTTGAGTTCCATGGTGGTTGGGGCGTGGGCGGGGGTGTCCGGCGCGGCCGTACGGGGGCCGAGGGGGGTGGTGGGGTCGGGTGGAGTGGGGAGAGTTTCCGGTGGGCTGGTGGCTGATGGGGGGTGCGGGGGTGGGGGTGGGGGTGGGAGTGTCGTCCCGGTGGGTTCGGTGCCGGGCTCGTGTCCGGTTGCGTACCAGGCTCCGTACCCGGCGCCGGGTCGAGCGCCGTTCGCGGACCCGGGTGCGGGGCGCGAGCCGTCGCCCGGTGAGGTGCCGGAGCCCTCGCCCGGTGCGGCCCGTGTGCCCTCGCCCGGTGTCGTGCCGCCGCCTCCCTCCCCCGAAGGACGCGGCACGTCGGCCGTCAGGTGCTCCTCGAAGACGGGCGGGTGTTCGGCCGCCAGGCGGTCCGTCGAGACCCGGTAGTACGAGGCCAGCCGGTTCAGCTGGTTGACGGCCTCCTGGCGGTGCGGTTCCGACGGCAACGTCCCCGTGGCGGGCGAACCGTCCTTCGGGGGCAGGGAGTTGCGTACCGAAGTGAGGCCCGCGCTCGCCTCCTTCAGTTCCGCGCCGACCCTGAGCGCGTACTCCCCCAGTTCGTCCGCGTGCTCCGCCAGGCGCGCCCCGAACCTGCGGAACCCGTCCGCCGATTCGCCCTTCCACTCCACGCCCGCGAGGTGCCCGCGCAGTTCCCCGGCCGCTCCGTGGAACGCCGCCCGCACCCCCAGCAGCGCCCGCCCGGCCGCCTCCAGGGCCTGCGGATCTCCGGCATCGACCAGGTCGATCATGGTGTTGAGGTCGTGGGACTCGAAGCGGGACGTCATTCCCCGGCCCCCCGCTCCCCCGCGCCGTACCGCTCCTGTTCCGTACGGGAGCGGATGGCCCAGAAGCGGCGGCGGAGGTCCTCCTCCAGGTTGTCGAAGCCGATCTCCGCGCCGTGCACGGCGATGTTCAGGTACTCGATCTGCTCGGAGAGGTTGCGGGACAGTTTCACCAGGCCGGTATGGACGCGGCGGTACTGCGCGTGCAGGTCGTCGGCCTCCGGGAAGGGGATGCCGGGGGCGCCGAAGTGCGCGCGGGTGAGGGTGTGGGTGGCCACCTTCCGCCGCCCGGCATCGCCGTCCTCGAAGTCGGCCAGTATCGCCTGCACCCGGGCGCGGAACTGTTTCAGTGCGCCCACTCCTCGTTCGAGGTCGCTGCCGCCGGTCGGGCCGCCTCCGTCGGGCACGGCACTCCCTTCGTTCTGCTGCCGTCGGCCGGTGCCGGCCCGGCACGCATTGCCGCTGATCACTTGAGCGTGCCATCGGACCGGACCGGTGGAATCGGTCAAGTGGCAGGTCAGAGGCGGTGGTTGCCCGGGGTTCCGGCGATCGGGGGCCGGGCTTCCGACACCCGTTCGGCGGGTGGCATCGGCATCGGCCGTCCCCCGGCGTCCGCCCCGCACTGCCCCTCGGCGTCCGCCCCGAGCCGTCCCTCGACATCCGCCCCGCGCCGTCCTCCGCTGTCCGCCCCGCGCCACCCCCGGCGCCGCCGTGCGTCGCGGGCCGCCACCGCCGACCCGGTGAGTACGGCGACGGCCACGGCGCTGCCGACGAGGACGTACGTGGCGCGGCGTACGTCCCGCTGCTGCGCGGTCTCGCCCCAGCGGGCCCGACTGGCGTCGGGTGCGTCCCCGTCCGGCCGGCCCGCGCGGGACTCCTCGGTGACGGGGCCGGGCGGTGGGCGGGTGTCGTCGGTCAGGGCGCGCAGCGGGTCGGCCACGCCCCAGCCGACCTGGGGGTCGCGGCCGGGAGCGGCGCGCTCGGCGGTCCGCTGGATGTGGTGGACGATCTCCTCGCCGGACCAGTCCGCGTGCTTCTCCTTGAGGAGCGCGGCGATCCCGGCCACGTACGGCGCGGAGAAGCTCGTACCGCTGTCGGCGCAGTGGCCGCTGCCGGGGACCGTGGAGACGATGTCGGTGCCGGGGGCGGCGATGCCGACGAAGGTGCCGGACTGGGAGAAGTAGGCGCGTTCGTTGTCGCGGTCGGAGGCGGCCACGGCGAGGACGCCCGGGTAGGAGGCGGGGTAGGTGGGCCGCGTATTGCCGTCGGCGCCGTTGTTCCCGGCGGAGGCGATGACGATGCGGCCCGCCGCGAGCGCTTCCGCGACCTCGGTCTCCAGCTGCCTCGACGGCCTGATCGACTTCGCCGTGTCCTGGCTGATGTTGATGATGTCGGCACCCTTGTCGACCGCGTGCTGGACGGCCTGGGCGAGCAGTTCGGGGGTGCCGTTGCCCTCGGCGTCGTTCTGGTCGATGGGGATGATCGTGGCGGCCGGGGCAAGACCGACGAAGCCCGTTGCGGGGTCGGGGCGGGCGGCGATGATGCCCGCGACCTTGGTGCCGTGTCCGACGGTGTCGGTGGTGCCGTTGGCGGCTCCCAGCTGCGCGGGCGAGAGACCGGCGTCCCGGGGGAGGAAGTTGTGGCCGAGGCGGACGTCGACCGCGTCCCTGAGCTGCGGGTGGCGGTTGTCCACGCCGGTGTCGATGACCGCCACCCGTACGTCCCTGCCCCGCGCCTGCTCCCAGACCTCGTCGAGCAGCACCCGCTGGAGCGGCCAGGGCCGGCCGGAGTACGGCTTCGAGCCGAAGGTGCACGCACCCGGATCGGCCGTGCCGCTCGCCTGGTTGCGGGCCTGGGCGGCAGGGGCGCAGAGCACGGCCAGTGCGACCGTCGCCGCGCCCCGGGCCAGTCCGGTGCGGATGCGCCGCCACCGGACGGGAATGCCCCGCCACCTGAGGAGCGTGTCTGGGAGGCGGAGGCGGATGTCTCGGAGCCGGGGACGGCTGCCTCGGCCCCGGGTACACATGTATCGCCGCCCGAAGGGCTCGCCGAGGAGCCGGGCGCGCATGTCCCGCAGCCGGGTCCGGTACATCGGCGCCATGGGCCGCACCTCCCTCACGAGCCCTGCATCCGCACGGCGGCGTCCGTCGACAGGCGCGGTCCGGTGGGCAGGAGCGAGGACCAGGCGGCGGGGACAAGGGCGGCCTCGACGTCCTGGTAGCCGAGGAGTTCGCGTGCCGTCTTCAGCGGTTGGCGCCCGCCTCCCCCGCCGTCGCCGGGGCCCGTCGGGTACGGCCCTTCGCCGTGCGCCGCGCCGCCCTCCGCCGGGGACGCGCCGACCTGTACGGAGTGCCGCAGTCCGGCGTCCGTGACCAGGAAGAACGGCCCGGTGTCGGTTCGCGTGCCGGAGATCTGGCGGAAGTACTGGCCCGATCCGGGGGTGACGTACGCGGAGGTGGCCCCGGTCGCCAGCGGCCGGGGGAAGCCGGGGCCCGCCCAGGTGCTCAGGGTGGTGGTGCCGCGCGAGCCGTGCACGGAGCGCAGGACGTTGCACACGGTGTCGCGGTGGCCGCCGCCGGGCACCGGCCGGTTGACCGCCCGGGGGCCTGGCGCCTGCTCGGGCCACTTCGGGTAGGGGCGGAACTCGGCGCGCGGGTCGAACACGATGCCGGTGTCGGCGGGCCTGCCCGCCTGCCCCAGCCCGGCCAGTCGCGGGCTGTTGAGCAGCAGGCTCGCCGTGAAGGGAGACACCCGGGCGACCTTGTCGCGCAGCACCAGGAAGTACGAGCCGCCCGCCCTCAGCACCGATCCCACCCGCTTCCCGTTCGCCGGGAGGCTGGGGACGCGGCTCGGCCCGCCGGGCTTCTCCGGAAGCTCCGGCCGGACGATCTCGTTGCCCTCGTGCAGCGTCTCCAGCCACTCCCGTGACACCCGTTGCGGCACCTGCCCCACCCCGACGACATGGGAGAGCAGCGGGACATCGCGGTCCTTGATGCGGTACTTGGTACCCGTGGCGTCCACCACGTAACGCGCGTGCCCTTCTTCCGCACTCTCCACATAGAGCAACTGGCCCCCACGCAGCCGGTTCCCGCCGCCAAGCGGGGCCCGGTCCCGGCCCGCGAGGACGAAGACGGCCGTCTGCACGGAGCGACCGCCCGGTTCGGCGCGTTCGCAGGCAGCCCAGAGCTTCGGCCTGCCCACCTCCGCCGCCCCGGGGATCCGGTCGGGTGCGTACGGGATGCCGACGGTGGCACCACGCTGGAGTCCGCTGCTGTCCAGGACGTCGTCGGCGACCTTGACGATCTGGCTGTGCCGGTCGTCCACCTCGACGAGGAGGCGCGCCGAGGCCATGTTGAGGACCGGGTGGAGCCTGTGCCGGCCCTTGGTCGTGAGCACCACGTAACGGGTGGTCGACCCGCTCGCCACGATGACGTGCGCGTACGGTTCCTGCCAGCCCGCCGGGGCCGCGGGTCTGAACATCCCCCACGCCCCGAAGCCCGCCAGCAACACCGCTCCCACGAGCATCCCCGGCAGCACCGCGCGCAGTGGTCGCGGTGCTCCCTCCTCGGAACCGGTCGGACTGGGCCGCAGGAACTGTGCGACCAGCCTCCGTTTCGCGAAGGCATAGGCGTTGAGCTCGTCCCGTCGTGATGCCATCGGACCGCCGTCACTTCCCCCGGAGGACCCTGAATTCCGTCACTCACAGCTCGGATAGGGTGAACGCTCGGTCAACTCCCGCGTGGACGCGGTGGTTACGGTCGCGGGAGGCGGGCGACGATGAGGACGTGCACATTCGGCCCCAACAGGCCGACATTTGCTGGCAGGTTGACGGAGCGACTGGTGGTGGGCGAGCTTTCGCTGGCGCTCGTGGCGGCCGGGGCGGTGTGCGGTTCGCCGTGGCTGGCGCCGGCTGCCGTGGTGGCCGCCGCCGGACTGTCCGTGGCCGCCACCGGGGTGCTGCCGCCCCTGCCGCGCGCACGCCGACGGGATTCCGCTTCCGGCTCGGACGGGCCTGCCGGGACCTTTCCGTACGGTCGGGGGCCGACGACGTCGTACCCATACGAGGACCGTGGCCGTCGGATCGTCGGCATGGCCGGCGACGGAACCTCCCTCACCACAGTTGTCCGGGTCGATCCCGCCGACGGTACGGGGCTGCAACCGGCGCACGGGGCAGGGCAGTTGCCCCTCTCCCTGCTCCCGGAGGCGCTCGACGTGGACGGCATCGCGCTCGCCTCCGCGCAGGTGGTGCAGCAGGTACGGGGCGGGGGCCCGGCGGGTGCCCCGGCGGTGCGGCTGACCTGGGTGGCGCTGCGGCTGGAGCCGGGGCTGAGCCCGGTGGCGGTGGCCGCGCGCGGGGGCGGGCTCGGCGGGGCGCAGCGGTGCCTGGTCAGGGCCGCCGACCAGATGGCCGCCTGGATCACGGGGGCGGGACTGCGGGCCGTGGTGCTCGATCAGGAGGACTTCGATACGGCCCTCGGCACGGCGCGCTGCGCTGCCGCCGCTGCGGGGTCGAATGCTTCCGGACAGGCAAGCTCCGGGCAGGTGGGCCCCCCTCCGGGCGAGGGCGGGCACCTGCACGGCACCTACGCGGTGCGCGGGGCGTGCGAGGGGGCGGCGGCGCTGCTCGCCGCACCGCCGGGGCGGGCGACCACCCTCGGGATCACCGTGCGTCGCGGGGCGCTGCGGGGGCCGGTCGAGACGGTCGGGCACGTGCGGATCACGGCAGCGGACGAGCGGGAGCTGGGTGCGGCCCGGCAGGAGCTGGAGCGGGCGGCGCGGGCCGCGCGCATCACGCTCGTACGCACGGACCCTGCCCGGCGGTCCGGGGTGCTCGGCGCGTGGCCGTGGGGCGGTGCGGCCCGGTGAGGGGGTTGCGGCGGGCACGGCGGATTCCGGTGGACGGCGGCGGAGCGGCAGGGGTGGCCGATGGTGCGCCGGTGGCGGGTGTTCCGGTCGGGGGTGACGGGGTGCTCGTCGGGACCGACGCGGCAGGCAGGCCGCTGTTGCTCGGGGTGCACCGGCCGGTGCCGTACGAAGTGCTGCTGATCGGCGGACTGTGGACGGCCCAGCTGTTGGCGGTGCGGGCGGCGGGGGCCGGGGCGGGCGTCCGGGTGGCCGTCGAGACGGCACGGGCACAGGCGTGGGCGGGGGTGAGCGGGGTGGAACTGTTCGAGGTGGGGCGGGTGCCCGCGCTCGGGGCCGCCGAGGGGCGGCCGGTGCTGGTCGTGCGCGACTGCGGGATGCGTCCGCCGCGCGGGCGGGTGGTGCCGGCGCCGTGGCAGACGGTGCTGACGCTGCTGCCGTACCTGAGCGCGGTGGCGCCGGGGCTCGTACGGGGGGCCGCGCTCGTCGGCGTACAACGGGTGTCGCCGGAGGAGGCCCAGCGGCTGGGACGGCTGCTGTGGCTGTCACCGGAGGAAACGGCCGCCCTGCCGGAACTCGGCGACGGGGTCACCCTGTGGTGCGCGGGACCGGATCGGCACTGGGTGACCAGCACGGCCGACGCCCCCGAGACGGAGCTGCTGGGACGGGCGCGGCGGATGGACTGAGGGGGCCGGGGGCGGGGAGGGAGTCTGCCCGGGGCGGGGCGGGGTGTTCCAGCGAGCGTCCGGTGCGGGGCGGGTTGTTCCAGCGTCCGGTGCGGGGCGGGGAGTAGACCTGGGCGGTGCGGGACGGGACGTGCACCTTCCCGGTGCCGGGCGAGGTGTGCGCCTGCTCGGGGCAGCAATTTCCCCTGTCCGGTGCGGGGCGGGGGTGCACCTGCGCGGCGCGGGGCGGGGTCTGCGCCTGACCGGGTGCGGGGCGGGACGTGCACCTGTCTGGTGTGGGCGGGGAGTACACCTGCGCGGGGCGGGACGTGCCCTCGCCTGGTGCGGGACGGGGTGTACGCCTGTCTGTCGCCCGCCGAGTGTCCCGGCCGGCCGGAACCGGCGAGTTCGCCGCAGGTCAGCGGGGCCTACCGAGTGAGCCACGTCCGCCGCGAGTCAGCGGTGCCGCCCGGAATCCACAGGCCGTCCGGGGTCACCAGGCCCCCTCGGGATCCGCGCGGGCCCCTGGCGCCCGCCGGGTCACCGAGGCCCGCCCGCACCGGCCGAGGATCCACCCGAGCAGGTCGGGGATCCGCCCGGACCGGCGAGGATCCGCCCGGACCAGCCGACGATCTGTCCGGACCGGCCAGGATCCACCCGAACCGGCCGAGCATGCACTCCGCCCAGCTGTTGGCCCACCCCGCCCGGCCACGGAGGCACCCCGAACCGGCCACGGCAACACCCCGCCCTCCCCCGGCCCCCCGTTACGACGTCAGTGCCCTGATCGAGTGGTAGACGTCGAAGACCGCCAGGCACAGCGGCAGCAGCGTCAGCAGGACGCAGGTTTCGGCGATTTCCAGGAAGCGGCCCCAGAACGGGGTGACCCCCTTGCTGGAGACGACCAGGCCGGTCGCCGTGAGCACCGTCGCCACCGCGCCGATCGCGGCGGCCAGCCACACGGTGCGGATGTCGAGGCCGGTGGAGTCGCCCGTGAGGGCCTCGATGATCAGGGTGCGGGGCGGGTTCAGGGACAGTCCGAGGCCGAGCAGCACCAGCGCGCCGAGGCCGGCGGACAGGGCGCAGGCGACCTGGGCGGTGTAGCGGAAGAGGTGGGCGCGCATCAGCATGGCGAGCCCGGTGGTGAGGGCGAGGGCCTGGGCCCAGGTGTCGCCGGAGAAGCCGAGTACGGCCGCCGCGCCGACGGTGGCGAGGGAGAAGCCGCCGACCAGACCGAGGAGGAGTTCGTGGCCCCGGCGGGCCTGGGCGGTGATGCGGGCGGCGTCGACGGGCCCCTGTGGGGCGGGCTCGGCGCCGGTGCTGTAGTCGCCGACGGTGGTGCGGGGCGGTTCGAAGCCGACCGGGAGGCGGGCGAAGCGGGTGGAGAGGCCGGGCAGGAAGGCCAGCGCGCCGACCGCGAGCGGCGGCAGCACGGACGCCGTCTCGACCGGCCTCAGGTCGGTGAGGATGGCGGCGAAGGTGACGAGCAGGCCGAGCGCCGAGGCGACGGCGAAGGCGACGAACGGTCCGTCGCCGTACGGGGAGACGAGCACCAGGATCACCGAGACGACGAGCACGGCGGCGCAGGCGAGCAGGAACTGGAGGCGGCCGGTCCCGGTCTGTCCCGCGGCGAACGGCAGCAGTCCCGCTCCGGCGACGGCGGCGTGCACCAGGGCGCCGGTGCCCAGGGCGACGGCCGAGGCCCGGTCGTCGTACACCCGGGCCCGTACGCAGGCCAGGGCGAGCAGCAGGGTGCCGGTGACGGCGGCGAGGATGCCGGGCAGGCCGTGCATGTCGTGGCGGGGGTCGGCGTTCCACAGCACGAACGCGAGGAGCACCAGCAGGACGGCGCCGCCGAGGAGGCCGGCGCCGCGCATCAGGCGGTCGTTCCACAGGGTGCGGTCGGCGGCGACGGCGGTGGCCACGGCGTCGGAGACGTCGTCGAAGACGGCCGGCGGGAGGGACTGGGAGAAGGGGCGCAGCGAGAGGAGCTCGCCGTCCAGGACGCGCTGGGCGGCCAGTGTGCGGGCGCTGTCGAGGACGGTGCCGTCGCGGCGGACCAGGTGGTAGCCGACGGGGGCGCTCGCGGTGGGGCTCTGGCCGGAGAGCCGGAGTATCTCGGGGTGCAGGTCGGCGACGGGGAGGTCGTCGGGGAGGGCCACGTCGATGCGGCCGTCGGGGGCGACGACGGTGACCCGGCAGAATCCGGTGCCGTTCGCGGCGGTGGTGATCGCGGGGGCCGGACGGCCGTTCGCGGGGCCCGGGTGGCCGCCGGTGGGCGGCGGTGCGGAGACCGTCGTACTCAACTTCTGCTCCCGTCGGATGCGTTCGCTCAGATTTCTTCACGAGTCGTTCACCGGTTGCTCACCGCGTGCGTCGCGCGCGCGGCGAACTGCCCCGGTTCCGCCGGATGCGGCGCCGGGGCGCACCGAAATGCCCCCGGGGTCGCCGGATCGGTGGACTAATCACCAGTTGTCCCGAACTCATCCTGAACAACACCGTTTGCTCTGATAGTTCGCGGGTGCATACACCCCTCGTGTCGACCCGTGCGCCACCCTACCTTCGCCGCACCACCCCCCGGTCAAGTTAAGATCCCCGCGGGCGGGGTCGGCCATCAGGAAATGTGCAGGAGGAACGACTCTTCCCGGTAGGGGAATTGAGGAGCTGTGAGCCAGATAGTCGTCAAGCGCCCACCTCGTGCGCTGCCATCCGAAATTCCCGCCGAGCCGGTGCAGTTGCAACCGCCACCGGAATTGCCGCGCGGCCAGCAGGAGGGCGCGCTGATGCAGATCCTGCCCATGCTCGGCATGGGCGGGTCCGTCGTGTTCTTCTTCATGACGCCCAACCCGATCATGCGGATCATGGGCATGGTGATGATCGCCTCGACGGTCGCCATGGCCGTCGCGATGCTGGTGCGCTACCGGCGCGGCACCCAGGGGCAGCTCGCCGACCTGCGGCGCGACTATCTCAAGTACCTCACCAGGACGCGGCGCACGGTCCTGGAGACCGCCCGCCTCCAGCGGGACGCCCAGTACTACCTGCACCCCTCCCCCGAACAGCTCTGGGCGCTGGTCGCCGAGGGCAGCCGGGTGTGGGAGCGGCGCGCCGGCGACGCCGACTTCGGCCAGGTGCGGATCGGTCTGTGCGGCCAGCAGCTCGCCACCCCGCTGATCGCGCCGGAGACCGCGCCGGTCGACGAGCTGGAGCCGCTGACCGCGGGGGCGATGCAGCAGTTCCTCGATGTGCACAGCACGCTGGACGGGCTGCCGATGGCGGTCTCGCTGCGGGCCTTCTACCACCTGACGGTGAGCGGTGATCCGGAGTGCGTACGGTCCACCGCGCGCGCCGTGGTCGGCTCGCTCGCCGCGCTGCACTCGCCCGAGGACCTGGTCGTCGCGGTCGGCGCGGGCGCGTCGAGCGCCGCCGAGTGGGAGTGGACGAAGTGGCTGCCGCACGTGCAGGCCCCCGGCGACGGGGACGGCGCGGGCTCGCGGCGGCTGATCGCGCGCGGCGTCCAGGAGCTGGAGGACCTCGTGGCGGGCCGGCTGGACGGGCGGCCCAGGTTCCAGCCCGGCGGGCAGCCGCTGGTCGAGCAGCCGCACCTGGTCGTGGTGATCGACGGCCTGTCGGTGCCGCCGATGTCGGTGCTGGCCTCCCCCGAGGGTCTCCAGGGCGTGACCGTGATCGAGGTCGTGCCCGGCGAGAACTCGGGTGCGCGGGGCGGCCTGTCCATCGTCGTACGGCCGGACGTCCTGCATCTGGAGTCCGGGGACGGCATGGTCTACGAGGGTGTGCCGGACGGACTGAGCCGGGAGGGCGCCGAGGCGCTGGCCCGGCAGCTGGCGCCGCTGCGGATGGCGTCGGGCGGGGACGACGACGAGCCGCTGCTTGCCAACCTGGAGTTCACCGACCTGCTCGGGCTCGGCGACGCCGCCTCCGTGGACGTCGCCCGCACCTGGCGGCCCCGTTCCCAGGCGGAGCGGCTGCGGGTGCCCATCGGGGTCGGCGAGGACGGCAGCCCGGTGATGCTGGACCTCAAGGAGGCGGCGCAGGAGGGCATGGGCCCGCACGGGCTGTGCGTGGGCGCGACCGGTTCCGGAAAGTCCGAGCTGCTGCGCACCCTCGTGCTCGGTCTCGCGGTCACCCACTCCTCGGAGACCCTGAACTTCGTCCTCGCGGACTTCAAGGGCGGTGCCACCTTCGCCGGAATGTCGCAGATGCCGCACGTGGCGGCCGTGATCACCAACCTCGCGGACGACCTGACGCTGGTCGACCGGATGGGCGACTCGATCCGCGGCGAGCTCAACCGCCGCCAGGAGATGCTGCGCGACGCGGGCAACTACGCCAACATCCACGACTACGAGAAGGCGCGCGCGGCCGGTGCCCCGCTGCAGCCGATCCCCTCGCTCGTGCTGGTCATCGACGAGTTCAGCGAGCTGCTGACCGCGATGCCCGACTTCATCGAGATGTTCGTCCAGATCGGCCGCATCGGCCGCTCCCTCGGCGTCCACCTGCTGCTCGCCTCACAACGCCTCGAAGAAGGACGACTGCGCGGCCTGGAGACCTACCTCTCCTACCGCATCGGACTGCGCACCTTCTCCGCCGCCGAATCACGCGCCGCCCTCGGCGTCCCCGACGCCTACCAACTGCCCAACGTCCCCGGCTCCGGCTACCTCAAGTTCGGCACGGACGAGATGGTGCGCTTCAAGGCGGCGTACGTCTCGGGCGTCTACCGGAGCGGTTCGCAGCGGGCGCTGCCCGGCGGGACGCTGCCGGTGGACCGGACCCCGGCGCTGTTCACGGCCGCCCCGGTGCCGGTGCGCTACCTGGCGCCGGCCGCCGTCGCGCCCGCGGATCCGGCGGCGCCGGGCGCGAAGGACGACGCGCTCGCCGACACCGTCCTCGACGTGATCGTGCGCCGGCTCGAAGGGCGCGGCGCGGAGGCCCACCAGGTGTGGCTGCCGCCGCTGGACAACCCGCCCACCCTGGACGAACTGCTGCCCGGCCTCTCGGAGGTCCCCGGCCGCGGTCTGACCCAGCCCGGTTTCGAGGGCGCGGGTCGTCTGGTGGTCCCCCTGGGCGTCCTGGACAAGCCGTTCGAGCAGCGCCGCGACACCCTGTACCGGGACTTCTCCGGCGCGGCCGGCCACATGCAGATCGTCGGCGGCCCGCAGTCCGGCAAGTCGACGCTGCTGCGCACCCTGATCTCGGCGTTCGCGCTCACCCACACCCCGCAGGAGGTCCAGCTCTACGGTCTGGACTTCGGCGGCGGCGGCCTCTCCGCGGTGGCCGGACTGCCGCACGTCGGCGGCATCGCCTCCCGCCTCGACCCCGAACGGGTGCGCCGCACGGTCGCCGAGGTGTACGGGGTGATGGCCCGCCGCGAGGAGTACTTCCGCTCCGCGGGCATCGACTCCATCGCCACGTACCGCAGGATGCGCGCCCGCGGCGAGATATCGGTGACGGACCAGCCGTGGGGCGACGTCTTCCTGGTCGTCGACGGCTGGGGCACGTTCCGCACCGAGTACGAGGGCCTGGAGCAGCTCGTCGTGGAGATGGCCGCCCGCGGCCTGGGCTACGGCATCCACGTCGTCCTGACCGCCTCGCGCTCGATGGAGGTCCGCGCGAACCTCAAGGACCACCTGATGAACCGGCTGGAGCTGCGGCTCGGCGACGTCATGGACTCCGACATCGACCGCAAGGTGGCGGTGAACGTGCCGCCGGGCGTCCCCGGCCGCGGCATCGCCCCGGAGAAGCTGCACTTCATGGCGGCGGTGCCGCGCATCGACGGCATCAACTCCGACACCGACCTCTCCGAGGCGTCCACCGCGATGGCCCGCGAGGTCACCCGCCACTGGACGGCGCCCGGCGCCCCCGCCGTCCGCCTGCTGCCGCGCGAACTGCCCGCCGTCTCGCTGCCGCACGGCAACGCGCACCCGGAGCAGGGCATCGCCTTCGGCATCGACGAGAACCGCCTCGAACCGGTCTTCCTCGACTTCGACGCGGACCCTTTCCTCCTGGTCTACGGCGAGAGCGAGTCCGGCAAGACGAATCTCCTGCGCCTCCTGATCCGCCAGCTCACCGAGCGGTACGACCCCTCCGCCTGCCAGTTCTTCGTCATCGACAACCGGCGCGGCCTGCTGGACGTGACCCCGCCCTCGCACCTGGCCGAGTACGTGCCCATGTCCAACAACATGGAGCATCACATGGAGGCCCTGGAGGGCCTGATGCGGCGCCGCACCCCGGCGGCCGACGTCACCGCGCAGCAGCTGCGCGACCGCAGCTGGTGGCAGGGCCCGAACGTCTTCGTCGTCGTCGACGACTTCGACCTGGTCTCCACCTCCAGCGGCAACCCCCTCGCCCGTCTCACCGAACTCCTCCCGTTCGCCCGCGACGTGGGCGTCCGCTTCGTGATCGCCCGCAGCACGGCGGGCGCGAGCCGGGCCGCGTACGAACCCTTCCTGCAACGCATGCAGGAACTGGGCGCCCAGGGCCTGGTCCTGTCCGGCGACCCCAACGAGGGCGAGGTCCTGGCAGGCCTGAAGCCGAGGCCGATGCCGACGGGACGGGGAATCTTCGTGTCGCGGAGGCGGGGGAATCCGCTGGTGCAGACGGGGTTGGTGGAGGGGTGAGCGACGGGGCGGACATCCGGTCGGCGAGACGGGAGTTCGCCGCTCTGCTCGGCGAGTTCCGCCGCACCACCGTGCTGGTGCCCCTCGATCCGTACGACAGCCTGTGGACCGCGGAGTGGGGCGGGGTGCGCTGGATCTGCGCGTTCTCCGACGAAGGGGCACTCGCCCGGTTTGCGCACGCCCAGGGCGACAGCGGGCGCGCGTGGACGTACCGGACGGTCTACGGGGCCCGGCTCCTGGACGTGGCGGTGCCCGCCCTGGGGGTGCCCGCCGGGGTGGCGCTGGACGCGGGCAGCGAGGACGGGATGCTCTTCCCGCCCGTCGCCGGTGTCGTACCGGACGAGGCCGCGGTGGACCTCGGCACTGCCGATCAGAGCGGAACCGAGCGACCCGGGGGTGGCGCATGAGCGGGGAACAGCCGGATCTGGCGGCGGCGAGGCCGGCGCTGGCACTGATCGCGTCGGGGATCAACGGCGCGCTGGCAGAACTGCACGAACAGGGCATGACCGGCCGGGCGACCGCGGGCCGCGGCTTCGCCGACCTGGCCCTCTCCGGGCTGGAGCTGGGGCACGCCGGACTGACGAAGGAGTTCGAGACCTTCTGCGACCGCTGGGAGTTCGGCGTCCGGAACCTGATGATGCGCGGCAACGTCTTCGCGCAGGGCGTCGGGCTCTCGGCGGGCTCCTTCCACGAGCAGGAGCAGTACGTGAAGGACTCCTTCAAGGTCGTGGTCAACGGCGTGAACGGGAATCCGCACCTGACCGAGGACCAGGTCAAGGAGAAGAGCTGGGCCGAGATCAGCACTCAGCAGCCGACGGACAACGCCGACTGGAGTGCCGAGTCCTTCCGGCAGGCCGGCACCGAGATCAAGGAGACCTGGCAGAACACCGGGTACGACGTGACGGCCACCAACGCGGACTGGATGGAACGGACCGGAATGATCGACGAGGGGCAGCGCGACGCAGCCCGGTCGAAGCTCCGCGAGTTCTTCGAACCGACGCCGGAGGCGGTGGCGCAGCAGCTCGGCGACGACCCTCCCGCGCAACAGGGCGGGGGCCAAGAGGCTGGGGGTGGCCGCTGATGCCGGACCTCGGGGACATGTTCGGCAAGGCCGTCGGCGCCGGTTACGACAAACTCCGCGAGGGCGTCGACTGGGGCAAGGAGAAGCTCGGCGAGGGCGTCGACTGGGGCACCGAAAAGGCCGGTGACTTCCTGGAGGAGGCCGGTCTCGACAAGGCCGGTGACGTCGTCAAGGACTGGGGCGACGGGGTCGCGTCCGATCTGGGCGCGGAGATCGGCGAGCAGCAGTTGGGGCAGACCGAGGACGCCGACGAGCTGATCCACGGGAAGCCGGCCGAGATCCGGGCGACGGCGAAGAACCTGCGGGACTTCGGGACGGCGTTCGGCCGGGTCGGCGCGGGCATGAAGCAGCTGGACTCCAGCCACTGGAAGGGGCAGGCGGCCGACACGTTCCGGCAGAAGTTCGCGCCGCTGCCGACGGACTGGCTGCACGCCGCGGACGCCTGCGAGGACGCGGCGAAGGCCCTGGAGACGTACGCGACGACCGTGACGTGGGCTCAGGGCAGGGCGAGGGAGGCGGCGGCCCTGTACAGGGAGGGCCGAGAAGCCTCCGAAACGGCGTCCACCGCGTACCAGGAGAAGGCCGCCGCCTACAACGCGGCGCGCACCGGTCCGCATCCGCTGCCCGACCCGGGGCCCTACGTGGACCCGGGCACGGCGATGAGAGCGCGCGCGCAGGAGATACTCACCGCCGCCCGCACCCAGCGCAACACCGCTGCCGAAACGGCCAAGGCGCAGGTCACCGCGGCGCTCGCGCACGCCCCCGAGGAGCCGAAGGGCCTGGACCGGCTGAAGCTGGACGGCGCGGACTGGGCCATCGCCTCGAACGTCGAGGGCACGCACTTCCTCGGCGGCGTCACCAAGGGCGTCATGGGGCTGACCAACTTCGTCCGCAGCGTCAACCCCCTCGACCCGTACAACATCACCCACCCCGCCGAGTACCTCAAGGCCACCAGCACGACCCTGGCCGGCCTGGCCACCACGGCGGCGCACCCGGACCGGGCGCTGAAGAGCATGTGGGAGACGGCCAAGTCGGACCCCAGCGAATTCCTGGGCACGCTGGTGCCGGAACTCATCGGCACGAAGGGCGCGGGGGTGGCGCTGAAAGGGGCCAACACGGCACGGAAGGTGGCGCAGGACCTGAGCCACGTCCCGGACGGCGGCGGAAGACCGGGGACTGCGCGGGGGCCGGTGGAGGCGGACCCCGCCAAGCCGTCCAAGCCCGAGTCCCCCGTCAAGAACGACCCCACGGACCCGATCGACCTCGCCACCGGCGTGATGTACCTCCCCCAGTGGGACATCGCCCTGCCGGGCTCCCTCCCGCTCGTCTTCACCCGCCGGGTGGCCTCGGACTACCGGGTGGGCCGCTGGTTCGGCCCGTCCTGGGCCTCGACCGCCGACCAGCGCCTGGAGATCGACTCCCAGGGCGTCATCCTGGTACGCGAGGACGGGCTCCTCCTCCCCTTCCCGCACCCGGCCCCCGGCGTCCCAGTCCTCGCCACCCACGGCGCGGCGCTCTCCCTGGACACCGACGCCGCCGGCGACTACACGGTCACCGACCCGGAAACCGGCCGGGTCCAGCACTTCACCACCGTCGCCCCCGACCTGGCGCTCCTGACCCAACTGGACGACCGCAACGGCAACTGGATCACCTTCGAGTACGACGATTCGCACGCCCCGACGGCCCTGATCGACCACGCCGGCCGCCACCTGAAGCTCACCACCGACGAGTGCCGCGTCACCGCCCTCCACCTCGCCGGCGCGGCCCCCGACGGCTCGGACCAGGAGATCGTCCGCTACGGCTACACCGACGGCCACCTCACCTCGGTCACCAACTCCTCGGGCCTCCCCCTCGTCTTCACCTACGACGAACGTGCCCGCGTCACTTCCTGGACCGACACCAACGACAGGCGTTACGCGTACGAGTACGACGAGCGGGACCGGTGCATAGCCGAGGGCGGCACCGAGGGCCACGTCGCGCTGCACGTCACGTACGACGACATCGACCCGGAAACGGGCCTGCGCGTCACCACGGCCACCACCGGCTCCGGCGCCGTCCACCGCTACTTCGTCAACGACGCCCATCAGATCGTCACCGAGATCGACCCGCTGGGAGCGGTCACCCGCTACGAACGCGACCGCCGCCACCGGCTCCTCTCCCGCACGGACGCCCTCGGGCGCACGACGCGCTTCGAGTACGACGCGGAAACGGGCGGCGTGACCCGGGCCGTCCGCCCGGACGGCCGCGAGGCCACCGCCGAGCACAACGCACTGGGCCTCCCGGTACGGGTGACCGGCCCCGACCGTCTGACGACCCGCCAGGAGTACGACGCACGCGGAAACCGCACGGCGGTGACCGACGCGTCGGGCGCCACGACCCGCTTCTCGTACGACGAGACGGGGCGCTTGACCTCCGTCACCGACCCGCTGGGCCATACGACCCGGGTTAGTACGGACGCGACAGGCTTGGCTGCGGAGATCATCGACCCCTTGGGCGCGGTGACACGCTACATCCGGGACGCTTTCGGCCGCCCCGTGGAAATCACGGATGCACTCGGCTCGACCACCCGCCTCGAATGGACGGTCGAGGGGCACCTGGCGCGCCGCACCTCCCCGGACGGCTCCACCAGCACCTGGACGTACGACGGGGAAGGCAACTGCACCACCCACACGGACCCGATGGGCGCCGTTGCCCACTTCGAGTACACGCACTTCGACCTGTTGGCGGCCCGCACAGGCCCGGACGGCGTCCGCTACGAGTTCCAGCACGACATGGAACTCCGCCTGACCCAAGTGCGTAACCCTCAGGGCCTGACCTGGGACTACTCGTACGACGCCGCAGGTCGACCGGTCTCGGAATCGGACTTCGACGACCGCACCCTCACCTACACACACGACGCGGTGGGCCACCTCCTGACCCGCACGGATGCTCTGAACCAGACTGTTCGCTTCACCCGCAACGATCTGGGCCGGATCCTCTCCAAGGACGCCGCGGGCGCCATCACCACCTATGCCTACGACCACTTCGACCAACTGGCGGAAGCCTCTGGACCCGACAGCACCCTCATGCTCCTCCGCGACCGCTACGGCCGCCTCAAGTCAGAGACGGTGAACGGCCGCACCCTTGTCTTCGGCCACGACGCGATGGGCCGCCGCACGTCCCGCCGCACGCCCTCGGGTTCAGTCAGCACCTGGACGTACGACGCGATGGGCCGCCGCGACACCCTCACCGCTTCGGGCCGTACCCTCACCTTCGAGCACGATGCGGCAGGGCGTGAACTGACCCGCCACATGGGCGAGGCAGTCACCCTCACCTCTGCGTACGACGCCTTGGGTCGCCTCACCGAGCAGCAGGTCACGCATTCGGGCCGCAGTGTGCAACGCCGCGCGTACGCCTACCGCCCCGACGGCAGCCTCACCAACATCGACGACCAACTGGCCGGCCCGAGCACCTTCACCCTCGACCGCACCGGTCGCGTCACCGCTGTCAGCGCCCACAACTGGACCGAGAACTACACCTACGACGCGGCAGGCAACCAGGCTTCGGCAACCTGGCCCGCCGCCCACCCCGGCCAGGAATCCACCGGCACCCGGGACTACACCGGCACCACTCTCACCCGTGCCGGCACCGTCCGCTACGAACACGACGCCCTCGGCCGCACCACCCTCCGCCAAAAGCCCCGGCTTTCCCGCAAGCCGGACACCTGGCTCTACACCTGGGACGCGGAGAACCACCTCACCGCCGTCACCACCCCCGATGGCACCTGCTGGCGCTACTTCTACGACCCCTTTGGCCGTCGCACCTCGAAGCAGCGCCTTGGCCCGGACGGCGTAACCGTCGCGGAACAAACTGACTTCGTTTGGGACGGGACCACGCTCTGCGAGCAAACGACGACGTCCGCCGATCTCCCCCACCCCGTCACACTCACATGGGACCACCGGGGCCTCCACCCAGTGGCCCAGACCGAGCGGATCTCGGCGGTGGACACGCCGGCAAGCGAGATCGACACCCGCTTCTTCAGCATCATCACCGACCTGGTGGGCACACCACGAGAACTGATAGACGAAGACGGCAACCTCGCCTGGCAGGCACGCAGCACTTTGTGGGGCACGACCACTTGGTCGGCCAACAGCAGCACATACACACCATTGCGCTTCCCAGGTCAGTACTTCGACCCTGAGACCGGGCAGCAGTACAACGTACACCGGTACTACGATCCGGAGACGGCTCGGTACTTGACACCGGACCCGTTGGGATTGGCTCCTGCGTCTAACCCCGCAACGTATGTGGAAAATCCACATACTTGGGCCGACCCGCTCGGACTGGCTCCTACCGAATGTCCAAAACTTCCCAAGGTTGGAATCGATCTTTCAGGAGCCAAAGCAAATGCCCTCCGAGATGCCGGGATCCCGGAAGGTGCAACACCCCTGGACGTCAATGACTACGTACCGGTGACAACGCCCGAATGGGCCGGCTCGAAACAAGTATTGGGTGACGACATGCAGCCCATGTATTTTACGGAAGAGGTGTACGAGCACCCCAACGGGCAAGACCTCATCGTCTTCCAGGACCATTGGATGGGCCATCGGAAGCCCGGAGAAGACGGATATCAGCGCCCCCATGTACATGTACGACCATACGAGAACACTCGAAATGGCCAGATCCCAGGATGCGAGGAACACTACCCATATGACCCCGAGTAGATTTCGCGTAGCGAATGGGCAGTATCTGGCATCACTCTACGGCGAGGAACTTCCCCCGCTGGATCGAGTGAGGTTGCGCTCACTGCAACTGAACTGGCGTGGCCCAGCTCTCACCTTGCGCATTGACCTACCCAGCCCTCCGCCGGCTCTGCCGGAAGAATGGGCTGGCTCCGCAGTTGATACCTTCCAGTGCCACCTCCGGTTCACCGATGTGCAAGACCTCTCTGTGACCAATTGGGAGCCACCGATTACGGCCCGCCTATCCGCTTCCCCTCCTTCAGCGGACAACAGGATCGAGGTGACGGTCGAACAGAACGAGATCACCTTTCTGAAGTTCACGAGCCTGAGTGAAATCATTGCAGGCCATTTGAGCGCGTTTCAGCTGTCTCCGGATGGAACGGATCAGGGTCCACACCTTTTTAAGAACAAGCTCGACAAGTTGATCCACAAATCGAGCATCCCAGAGCCCCACAAGGCGAATTTCTATGAACGTTAAAAATATGCCAGACCCAAGCGACGCTTACAGCGCTCTGACTTCTCCCAAGTTCCTGAGCGAATGCGACCTCTTTTATGTGCAGGTCGACGAACGGCAGACCTCACTGACTCTCGGGTTCGAGGTATCAGATTTCGACATCCCCGAGGGAGGAATCGGTTTCGAAGTTCTGAGAAAATTCAGAAGCGACGAGGGCCACAACGCAATGCGGTTCTTCATCTCGTTCACGGATGTTCTGAACTTTTCTGTGAACGGCTGGGAAAATCCAGGACAGAAGCACATACAAATGGTAGAAGAGCGGGGCCACTTCTCCGTATCAGCAGAATCACCAGGATCGTCCCTCCGATTCGAGGCTTCGTCGTTCTCGATTCCACATATCCATTCGTACCTCGCAGGCCAGTCGTTTTGAGACCCGCCCTCCGACCGCCTGCCCGCGCAATGAACGCCCTCTCGTGCTCCACCGCCACGTCGAACCGCTACAGCATCGGCCCCTACGAAGGTCGGGCGATCCGACGCAGGCGCACGGCCGTGGATTCGATAGGGGTTTGGATGCTGCGAGAGGTGCACCGAAGTGACTCTCCGCGTATTTCGCCTTTGCCGCTCTGATGATTCAGCCACAAGGTTTCGGGGACGAAGAGAAACTGACAGGTATTTAGTTCACCTCGGCTCCGTTGATCACCCTAATAACTCGAAGCGCATACGCAGCAAAGGTCGTGCGGAACTTTGCGAAAATTGAGTGGTTCAGGTCACGAATGCGGTGGTCGAGGCGTGGCACGAGATTCTGGGCGATCACCCTCGGAAAGCTCAGCAGCAGCTGGCGGACCCGCGCGAACCGTTCAAACACCCCCTGGCTTTTCAGGCCGGGGAGTCCACCGTGATCGCGCGGCCGTACTCGGAGGTCTGCGAGAGGCCCAACGGCACCTGGAGAGTTTTGATGCTGCCGCTGATGGCCTCCGTCTCGATGCAGTCCGGGCAGGTAACACCGACCAGCTCGCCGTAGTCGTCCCCCCGCCCGTCCCTGCGCTGGCAGTTCTCCCTGCGCGCAAGGTTGCCCAGCCGTTCACGCAACTCGGGATCGTGCACACGTTGCCCTGGAGAAGTGCGGCAAGGTCGGGCGTTCGGATGAGGGTGTGGCCGTTCTCGATCCGGCTGCTCTTCCCTGAGTGCAGCCGAGGAACTCCCTCGGCGGTCGAGAGGTACCCACCGTCGCGGAAATGCGGGCCGTATTCGGGAGGTACAGGTGTGGGGAACCTGGCACGTGTCGCGCAGTGTGCGGATTTGCCGTGGCCGGGTGGGGTGTCGCTGTCGGGCTGGACGACGGGCCCGTGCTCTGGCTGCGTGGGGCGGAGCCGGTGGCTGTGCGGGGTGGGGAGTGAGTGGTGGGGGCTGGGTGGTGGCCTCTGGGCACGACTGAGGGTGGGCACCTCCCGCGCGTACCCACCCCTGGTCGTGCTCGGTCCGTGGGACCGTTCCGGCTGCTAGAGCGTGAAGTAGCTCGCGGCCTTCGCGTCGCCCGACTTGTAGCGCATGACCGCTTCGTCGATCTGCTTCGATATCTGGGCCAGCGAGTTGTGGATGTTGCGGGCCTGCTGGTCCCACTGCGCCTGCGAGGTGTTGTACTCCTCGCGGGCCTTGCCCACCCAGAGCTCCGAGACGCTGGCGATCTGCGCCTTGATGGCGGCGAGGTCGCCTTCGAGGTTCTTCGCCTGGGCGTGGACCTCGCGCGCGGCGAGCTCCAGGGCGTGGTAGGTGACGAGCATCGAGCCGGGGTCCTGCGGCATGAGTGCCTCCGGTGAGGTGGGTTGGGAAGGGGTGTAAGGGGTGTGGAGAGTGGTGCGCGTGGTGCTGGTCGGGCTCAGAACTTGTTGAGGTTCGAGGTGTTGGCCTCGACCTTCGCGTCGCCCTGGTAGCCGTCCACCACGTCGACGCCGCGCATCGCCTGGAGGATCTCGTCCTCCGTGTTGCCGCCGATGGTGCGGGCGGCCTCGATCGCTTCCTGGAACTTCAGGAGCAGCTTGCCGATGCGCACGATGCTCTGGTTGACCTCGGCCTGCTTCTTGTTGAAGGCGCCGGCGCCGATGCCCTGCCACTGGCCTTCGAGGTTGTCGATGGTCCCGTTCAGGCGGTGCAGCTGGCTCTTCACGCTGTCGAAGCTGTTGGTGAGGGTGGTTTGCAGGCGGGTGAGTCCGTGATCGTCAAGCCTCTGGCGGTCTGACATGGGTGACTTCCTCTCGGGTGGGTGAGTGGTAAGTGGGGTGGTTCTGATGGGGCGGGGGTCAGGGGGTCCGGCGGCGGCGGATTACCACGGCGGCGCCGGCGGCCAGGGCCAGGGCGGCTGCGATGCCGCCGACAAGGAAAGGCGTGTTGGTGCTGTTGCCGGTGTCGGCGACCTGGGAGGAGGTGGCCAGGGCGGGCTTCGTTTGCGCGGGGCTGGGTGAGGCGGTATCAACGGGTTCGTAACGGAACACCGGCCACACGAAGACAGCGTCCGCGTTGGAGTCCGCCTTGCCGGGGTTTCCCTTGCCCTCCAGCACCACTGCGCGCGGACGAATGACACCGAACCCGAAGTTTGGATTGTCCTGCTTCATTCCCCAGCTCCGGTCAGCCGTGTCATAGAGAACACGCAGCACCTGCGCACCGGTCCAGTCCGGGTGCTGGGACCACACCAGGGCAGCCGCTGCCGAGGCCAAAGCGGCTGCGGCGACAGTGCCCTGACCCTCGCAGTACTTCTTGAACGTCGCGTCGCACCAGCGAGGAACCTTCACGCCCGGCGCAGTGAGATTGACGTCCTTCCCCCGATGCGAGAAGTCCGCAACTTTGCCGTCCGGTCCCATCGCGGCGACGCCGACAACACTGCCCCGGGCCGCCGGATACTGCGCCTTGTTGCCCGTCTTGGCGTTGTCTCCCACACCCGCAATCACCAATTTGCCCTTTTTCGCGGCATATTGGTATACGTCTTCTTCCATGACGCTACTGCCCAGAACATGATCACTCACCAATGAGATGTTGATGATCTTGGCATCGCTGTCTGCCGCGGCTTTGATCGCGGCGTGGACCGGGTCGCGCAGAGGGGCGGGTTCCTTCAGGGAGCGAACGGGCACACGGTAGGGAACGATCTTCGAGCCGGGCGCGAGACCACGGATGCCCCCTCCGTTGCCCGTGCCCGCGATGAGTTCTGCAGTGGTAGTTCCTTGGCCGTCGCGGTCGTCGGTCTCCGTCCCCGCTCCGTTCTTGGTGATGTCCTTCCCCGGCAGAACCTGGCCTTGCAGGGAAGGGGTGCTCGCGCTTACGCCAAAGCCGATCACGGCGACCTTGACGCCCTTACCCGTGGACACCTTCCACATGGCCTCCGCCTGCATCGGGTCCAGGTACCACTGCTCCGGCGCCGGTTGGGCGGCAACGGCAGGCGGCGCCGCAGCCGCGAGCCCGATGGCACACGTTCCGATCGCGGCCAGAACGCGCGGCATCCGTCGCCGGTGCCTGCGCTGTTGGCTCGTTCCTGCCGTCATGCTGACTTCCGTGCCTTTCGTCGTACTCAGCCGATGACTGGAGGCGCGGAGTCCCTGCGCCCTGCCGTCCACGTCTCTTCGTCTTCGGTCAGGTGATCAGGCCGCTTCGCGCCCTCCTGATCACCGGATTCTTCGGACTTGCGCGAACCGGACGGGCTCCGGACGAGTCCCGCCCCGCCCTGAGTGAAGCCACCGTTGTCGGGGCGGCCGGGACGGCTTCTCTGCGATGCGGCGTCGCTTCGCGGCATACCGACGACGCCGTTGGTGGCAGGAGTTGTTCGGCCCCGTGACGTCGTACCGGCTGCGGGCTGTGCGCCGATGGCTCCGTTCGTGGGGACACGGGTGCCTGCGGTACGCGGCTGCGAAGTGCTTTCGCTGCCGATGACCGTCCCGCGGGGGATGCGCGAGCCTGATGTACCGGCGGGTGTGCGCTGCGGTTTGCCGCCCGTGATGCCATCGGCACGACCGACCCGACCGGTCGGGGGCTGACCTGTGGTGCCCGCGCGACCCGTCGGCGTCTGACCCGTGGTTCCCGCGCGACCCAACGGCGGCTGCCCCGTGGTACCGGCACGGCCCATGGGCGGCTGACCTGTCGTGCCGGCACGTCCGAGCGGAGGCTGGCCGGTGGTCCCAGCGCGGCCCATCGGGGGCTGCCCCGTGGTTCCCGCGCGGCCCATGGGCGGCTGCCCCGTCGTCCCAGCACGTCCGAGCGGAGGCTGCCCTGTCGTCCCGGCACGGCCCAACGGCGGCTGACCCGTCCGGCCGATCTGGTTGCCCGGCATGCCGGGCGGTCCGCTCCGCACCGGCGGCACGTAGCCGGGGGCCATCGGCGGAGGTGTGCCGAGGACCTGGCCCGGGGGCGCGGTGACCGGTGCCTGCGGAGGTGCTCCCGTGACGGGCGTGGGCGTCGGAGCAGGCGGCACCGCGGTCCTGGCGAGTTCCATCGATGCATCGTCACCGGGCGACGGGGAGACGCCGACCGGAGCACCGATCGTCCCACCGGGCGCCGTAGGAGCCGGGGTACCGAGCGGGTCGACCTGCCGCTCGGTCGAGCCCCGGACGGCATCAGGTCGGGCGGTGGCGGGCGGGGCGGTTGCCCGGGACACACCCATCTCCCTCGGATTGCTCCGGGTAGGAGCCTCGGACGGCCCTCCGCCACCGCTGGGCGGCGGCACGTTCGCCTTGAGGATCTGCTCGAACCGAGGAGGTTCCTGGAGCGCGAGGGTCTGCTGGGACACGGCGTAGAACGACGACAAGCGGTTCATCTGGTTGATGGCCTCTTGGCGGTCCTTCTCGACCTTCACCGCTCCGTCGTAGGACGCGTTGCCCTCGACCTGGCTGACCATGGGAAGGTCTTCAACCTTGCTCTTGACGAATCGGCCATCACGCGGAGGCATCGACTTGTGCACCGAGGCCAGTCCCGTGCCTGCGACCGTGATCTGCGTACCTGCGACGTCGGCGAAGTCGCTCAGGCTCCTGGCGTGAGTGGCGAGCCCTCGCCCGAACTTCTGGAACTCGGTGGCGCCCTGGCCCTTCCAGTCAACCTTGTCGACGTAGTCCTGCAGTTCCTTCGCCGCCGCCCGTAGCGCGTTCCTGGCCTTCCAGAGCGCCGCGCCCGCGTTCTCCAGGTCCGTCGGGCTGGCCTGTTCCACCAGGTCGATCATCGCGTTGAGATCGTGGCCCTCGAAGCTGGTACGGGTGGCGAACCCCGGTATGCCCTGCGGCACGAGCAGCGGAGTGGGCACGGGCGCGGGTCGCGTGCCTGGCGGAGTCAGGAGGGCGCGCATCTCCGAATAATTGCGGTTCCAGTCGGCACCGTCGACGCCGTTCTTGACCCCCTCCAGGTCCCGCGCCCGCTGTTCCTGCTGTTCCTCGGGGCTCTGCTCTCCCAGAACCTTGTCGGGCGTTGTCACAGCGCACCCCCGTCATCCTTGCCGCTGGTGCCGGCTGTGGGCGCCTGACCGGCTCGGTCTCGCTCCCGTATCGCCTCAACACCCCTGCGGTACTCGGCGTACCTCTCCCTGTCCTCGTCCTGCGCCTTCTCAATGCGCTCCTGAATCAACGCGTAGCGCCGCCGCACGTCCTCATCCACGTTGTCGTAACCGACCTCGGCCGCATGCACCCCGATGCTCAGCGCCTCGATCTGGTCCCCCAACGACTTCGACAGCGAAGTCAGCGACTGGTGCACGCGGTTGTACTGCGCGAACAGCCCGTCCGCCTCCGCGAACGTCGCGTTGCCGCCGCTCAGCGACGCCCGTGAGACTCGCTGGGCCGCGAGTTTCGTACGGCCCCCGTCGCTGTTCTCCAGCACAGTCAGCAGGTCATTGACCCGCTTCTGGAAGAGACGCAGCGCGCCCACTCCCTTTTCAAGATCGCTCACGATCCCATGTCCTCCCCGTCCCCGTTTGCACTTCCCACACCGGTTGCGATCGCAGTCGTCGCAAGCCCCACCCGTCACACAAGCATCACTGTATCCAGATACCTGGCTATGCCAACCGCCTTAACTGGACTGGTTGTTTCCGGGATTGCCCGAGTTTCGCAACCCTTGATGACCACTTGTCCCACCCGTCCCGACTTGCGGTGATCCCGGTTCGCTACTGCTACTTCCGGGGGCTTCATCGCGGTTCTCCCGGCCGGCCACGGCGTCGGCGGGCGTCCCGTGTCGCCACCGCCGCTCCTCCGATCGCGGCCACCAGTACGCCGCCGCCCACCACCACGTAGGTCGCCAGCCGTGCGTCGCGTTCCTGGGGGGTTTCGCCCAGGGTCAGGCGGGCCGGTTCGGGGGCGCGGACGTCGGGTGGGCCCGTGTCCGGCGCCGGGGTGGCGGGTGGGGGGTGTTCGTCCTCCGTGAGGGCGCGGACCGGGTCGACCACGCCCCAGCCGACCAGACGGTCGTGGCCGGGGACCGCGCGTTCGGCGGTCTGCTGGATCTGGGTGACGATCTGCTGGCGGGTCCAGTCCGGGTGCTTGGCCCGCAGGAGTGCGGCGACTCCGGACACGTACGGGGCGGAGAAGCTCGTGCCGTTGTCCGCGCAGTGGCCGCCGCCGGGCACCGTGGAGACCATGTCCACGCCCGGCGCCGCGACCCCGACGAAGTCGCCGGACTGGGAGAACGCGGCGCGCTCGTTGTTGCGGTCGGAGGCCGCCACCGCGAGCACGCCCGGGTACGAGGCGGGGTAGGTCGGTTTGACGTTGCCGCCCAGGCCGTCGTTGCCCGCGGAGGCGACGATGACGATGCCCTGGCTGAGGGCCTTGTCGACCGCCCGGCGCAGGATCGGGGTCGGCTCGGTCGCGTTCGCCGTGTCCTGCGAGATGTTGATGATCTGCGCCCTCTTGGCGATGGCGTGCTCGATCGCGGTGGCCAGGGTGATCGCGTTGCCGTGGCCCTCGGCGTCGTTCTGCTGGATCGGGATGATCGTGGCGCCGGGGGCCAGTCCGACGAAGCCCGTGCCGCGTGCCGGGCGGGCGGCGATCAGGCCGGCCACCTTCGTGCCGTGGCCCACGGTGTCCGTGGTGCCGGACTCGTTGCCGCGCGGGATGGGGGTGCCCTGGTCGTCCTTGATGCCCGGGGGCAGTACGTTGCGTCCGCTGGAGACGTCGACGGCGGGCTTGAGCTGCGCGTTCTTGGTGTCTACGCCGCTGTCGATGACGGCGACCCGTACTCCCTTGCCGGTGGACTGCCGCCACAGTTCGTCGAGGAGCACGCGCTGGAGCGCCCAGGGGCGGCCCGCGTACGGCTTGCTCGGGTACGTGCACTGGCCGGTGTCCGCCGGTGGCGGCGGCGCCGCGACGGCGGCCGGGGCGGCCAGGCCCAGCAGCGGTACGGCCACGAGCGCGGCCAGAAGCGGCAGCGCCGGCCGCGCGGAAGACGCCGGCCGTGCGGACAGCACAGGCCGGGCGCGCAGCACCGCCCGAGCGGGCAGCGCGGGCCGTGCCGTCGACGCCCGCATGTTCGTGCGGAAACGTACTCCCGTGCGGATACGCGTGTACGTGCGGAACGCGTCCGCGCGCGAAGCGGCTCTCCGCCGCCAGGTGCCCCTCACCTCCCTCATCCCCCTCACGACCCCTGCGGCTGGCTCGCCGCGCCCGTGGACAGGCGTGGGCCCGTCGGCAGGAACGCCGACCAGGCCATCGGCACCGGCGCGGGCTCGACCGTCTTGTAGCCGAGGCGGTTCTGCGCCTGGGCGGCCTCCTGCTGGCGGACCTGCTGCTGCTCCTTGGTGCCGCTCCTGCCGATGCCGCCCTCCGGGTCGCCGGTCGCGCTGTCGCCGTTGGACTGCATCGCGTACCGCAGCCCGGTGTCGGTGACCAGGAAGACGAAGCCGGTGCTGGTCGTGGAGCCCTGGAACTGGCGGAAGAGCTGGCCCGAGCCCGGGGTGACGTACGCGCTGCTCGCGCCCGTCGGCAGCGGGGCCGGGAAGCCGGTGCCGGCCCAGGTGCTCAGCGTGGTGGCGCCGGTCGACTTGTTGACTCCGCGCAGCACGTTGCAGACGGTGTCGCGGGCGTCGTCGCCGGGGGCCGCGGTGCCGGGCGTCTGCTTCGCGGCCGAGGAGTTGACCGGCTTCGGGGCGGCCTGCGGCCACTTGCGGTCCGAGCCGAAGGGCGCGCCCGGTGCGAAGGCGCCGCCGCTGACCTCGGTCGGGCGGCCCGCCTGCCCGAGCCCGACCATGGGCCGGCTGTTGAGCAGGAGCTTGGCGGTGAAGTCCGAGACGGGGGCGACGCGGCCCTTGAGGACCACGTACTGCTGGCTGCGGGTGCCGTCGGTGGCGCGCAGCACCATGCCCACCTTGTTCTGCTCGGGGCTCAGGGCGCCCGGCGCGCCCGCCGGGGTGTTCGGTACGCCGTCCGCCGCGGAGAGGGTGGGGAAGCCGACCGGGTCGCCGCGGTGCAGGGTGGCCAGCCAGCCCGCCGAGACCCGTTGCGGGACCCGGCCCTGGCCGACGAGCTGGCGCAGCAGGAGTTCGTCACGGCCGACCGGGTACGCGGTTCCGGCCGCGTCCACCAGGTAGCGGGTGCGGGCCGGGCCGGGGCCCTCGACGTACAGCAGGTCGCCGCCGGTGAGCCGGGACGGGCCCTCGGTCCTGGCCGCCTCGCGCTCGGCGAACAGGAACACCGCCTTCTCGATGGCCCGGCCCCCCTCGCCCTGGCGTTCGCAGACCGCCCAGCGCTTGCTCGCGCCCGCTTCCTTCGGGTCGGGCAGCCGGTCGGGGCCGTACGGTATGCCGAGGGTCGCGCCGTGCGGGATCTTGCCGCTGTCCAGCACCGATTCGTCGACGTTGACGACCTTGCCCTTGTCGGGGTCGAGGAGAAGTCGTGCGGAGGACATGTTGAGCACGGGGTGGAGCTGTGTCTTGCCGCCGGTCTTCAACACCACATAGCGAGTGGTCGACTTGCTGGCAATGATGACGTTCTCACCCGGCTTGTCCCATTCCTTCGGGGCGACCGGCTTGAACATCCCCCAGGCGCCGAACCCCGCGAGGACCACCACACCGACGATCACACCCGGCAGGACGGCGCGCAACGGACGGGGCGCACCTTCTTCCGAACCGGTCGAACTGGGCTGGAGGAACTGTGCGATCAGTCTCCGCTTCGCAAATGTGTAGGCGTTGAGTTCGTCCCGACGTGATGCCATCTGTCCGCTGTTCCCTCTCCCCGCTCAAGGCGCGTTTCCCCCGGTCCGCACCGAGCCTCCCGCTGTGGTGCCGGGCCCCACTATGCCTGCCGGTCCCGGTAACTCGCTGCTCCGGTACTGTGATCGCCCGATCCAGTATCCCGGCGGGGACTACTGGCAGAGGCGGGACGGGGAGGCTGCGATGGCGACGACAACGCGCGGGCGCGAGGGGCGGAACGCACCGCAAACACCCGGAATCAGACGAACCACTTCCCGTCGGCAACGAAGCAATGAATCGAACGCGGCAGTACGGGGCGACACTTCGGCGGGCGACGTTGGCCCCCGCGCGGGAGCCGCCGGAGCTGCGGCGGCCGGCTCCGGGAGCACGACGGCCCCGGGAACACCGCCCGCGAAGACCGGACTGCGTCCGCTGTCCCGCACCGGCCGCACCCTCGCGCTGCCGCTGCGCCAGCTGGTGCTGCTGGAACTGGCCCTGGCGGCGGCCGGGCTGGGCTGGCTGGCCGGCGGCGCCTGGCTGATCGTCGGCCCGGTGGTGGCGGTCCTCCTGCTGCTGTTCGCCGTGGTACGCCGCCGGGGCCGCGCCGGACTCGACTGGCTGACCGCGGTGCTGGCCTTCCGGGCCCGCACCCGGCGCGCCGCCGCCTTCGGGGCCCCCGCCCCCGCACCGGGCGCGTCCCCCGAGTCCGCGCCGGACCCGGCGCTCGCCCCGGTCGCCGAGAACGTCCCCGGCTTCGGCCCGTACACCTACGTCGACCGGGACCGGCGCACCGTCGGCATGCTCGGCGACGGCACCTTCCTGACCGCGGTCGTCCGCGTCGAGGCGAGCGGGGAGGCGCTGCGGCCCGCCTCGGGCGCGCGGGCGCTGCCGCTGTCGCTGCTGGGCGACTGCCTGGAGGTGGACGACATCGTGCTGGAGTCGGCCCAGCTGGTCCAGCAGGTCCGGGCGGCTCCCGCCCCGCACCTGCCGGAGCAGTCGGCGGCCCGGCGCACGCACGCCGCCCTCCAGCTCCAGGCCGCGGCACCCGCGCTGCGGATGACCTGGATCGCGCTGAAGCTGGACCCCCGGGCCGCCCACGAGGCGGTCGAGGCGCGCGGCGGCGGTGTGGCGGGCGCGCAGCGCTGTCTGGTGCGGGTGGCCGACCACGTGGCGAGCCGGGTCACCGGTGCCGGGTTCCGGGCGGCCGTGCTGGACCAGGAGGAGCTCAACTCGGCCCTGGCGACCGCGACCTGCGCACGGACCGTGCACGCCCCCGACCCCGCGGGGCGCCCCCGCCGCAGCGCCGAGACGGCCCGCGTGTGGACCTGCGACGACCGCTGGCACACCACGTACGCGGTGGGCCGCTGGCCCGAGCTGGGGCGGGCCGCGACGCCGCTGCCCCGGGTGCTCTCGGCGCTGGCCGAGGTCCCCTCGTACGCCACGACGGTGAGCCTGACCGTGCGGCGCGGTCCGCACCGGGGGGCGACGGCGGTGGCTGGGCACGTCCGGGTGACCGGCGACACCGACACCCAACTGATCTCCGTACGCAAGGAGTTGGAACGCATGGCGGGCTCCGCGAAGGTCGCTCTGGTACGGCTCGACCGGGAACAGCTGCCGGGCGTGCTGGCGACGCTGCCGCTGGGCGGTGCGTCGCGATGAGGCGGACGGGTACGGCACGGCGGACGGGCGGGGCCGGGGTGCGGCTGCGGGACGTCATGCCGCGCGGGCTGCGCGGCCCCCGGCACCCCGGGCACACGGTGGACACGGCGGGGCTCGGCGCGCTCGCCCTGCCGGTCGGCGACGACGGCATCCTGCTCGGCGAGGACACCGGCGGCACCGCGCGCGTGCTGGGGCTGCACCGGCCCGCCCCGTACGAGGTGCTGCTGATCGGCGGTGTCTGGACGGCGCAGGTGCTGGCGCTGCGCACGGCGGGCACCGGTGCGCGGGTGCTGGTGGAGACCGGGCGCGCCCCGATGTGGGAGCAGCTCGCGCAGGCCGCCGGCAGCGGCGGCGGGCTCGACCCGATCGCCCTGCACGGGGTGGGCCGGGTGCCGCCGAGCGGCGCGGTCGGCGGTTCGCCGGTGCTGGTGGTGCGGGACTGCGGAATGCGTCCGCCGCGCGGCCGGGTGCTGGCGTCGCCGTGGCAGGCGGTGCTGACGCTGCTGCCGTACCTGAGCCCGGTGGCGCCCCGGCTGGTGCGGGAGGCCTCGCTCGTCGGGGTGCAGCGGGTGTCGCCGGACGAGGCCCGCCAGATCGGCCGGCTGCTGGGGCTGACACCGGAGGAGACGGCCGCGCTGCCGGGCCTCGGGGACGGGGTCACGCTGTGGGCGGCGGGCCACGAGCGGCACTGGGTGACCACCGCGCCCACCGACGTGGAGGGCGCGCTGCTGGGACCTGCCCGCCGGATGGACTGAGCCCCTGCACCACCTTGGCCCACTGCGTCCGCCCGCCGGTGACACTCCACCCGTACGGGGATCACGATCGTGGCGATGGCGCAACCCCCCGCCTGCCCATCGGGCACGATGGGCTTGGCAACGGCGTTCGCGAGAGCGACGGTTGGGTCGTACGGACAGCGAAGGGGACAGCCGGTATGGGAACTCAGCAGGAGAAGGACGCGCTCTACGCCCTCGACATCTCGGACGTGGAGTGGCTCGGCGCGCCGGGCACCGAGGACGCCGAGGAGCGGGTCGAGATCGCCCGGTTGCCGGAGGGCGCGGTCGCGATGCGGTCGTCCGCGGACCCGGGGACGGTGCTGAGGTACACCGAGGCGGAGTGGACGGCGTTCGTGCTGGGAGCGCGGGACGGCGAGTTCGACCTGACATAGCTTCGGTCGGGCGCAGCTGCGACCGGACATGGCTACGGGGCTACGGGCTTCGGGGCTACGGCCGGACGCGGACCCGGTGCGCCGGCCGCCGGTACGTGGCCGGCGGGTGGCCCCTACGGGGACGACGGGTGACCGGTGCGGGACAGGTTCGTGCGAGCGGTCGTCGGGGCGCGGGACGCCCGGACGGCCGCTCGGTCGTGCGGTGCGCGCGTACGTCCGCGGGGTGCGGCGGCACCGACCATGACGCTCGCCACAGGTGTCGACACCCGATTGTTGACTGGCGCGGGGTCCGGCGGACGAGCGGCTCTCTTTCCGTACGGAGATGTCGAGTTGTGACCGTTTTGACCGTCACACTGGGGTGCGGGGAAGTCACTTCTGGGCAACAAGTGGCGTCGGAGGCACGGTTCGGCGGTTGATCGGGCCTGCCGCAGGGGCAGTACTGACGACTAGGCTGACGCACGGGCGCGGCAGGCGGCGCCGGCGGACCTGCGAACGGGCAGGGAACCGGGCGGGCCGGCGGCCCCGGAGTCATACGCGGGCAGCGGCACGCAAGCGGTCGCGTGCAGGCGGTGACACGGCAGGACACGGGGAAGTGCCGAGCGGATCGGACGACGGAAGCGGTCACCCCACCCACTACGCACGGCACCAGGGTGCTCGACCACAGCAGGAGGCAATGTGAACAGCGAGCGGGACGAGATCCGCGAGGGCTGGAACGTGCCCGTAGACGAGACGCCCGACTCGGAGGCCGACCAGACGGGCGAGTTCACGATCGACTACACGCCGCCCGCTTGGTACACGCAGAACGCGAACCCCGCGGGCCCCCCTCCGGCCCAGGCACCGGCAGCCGCTCCGGGTACGGCACCGGGGGCGGTCGACGCCTCCGGTACGGGCGCAACCGCGAGTGCCGCGAGTGGTGAGCCGGAGGCGTTCGGGGGCGGCGACCTGGAGAGCGGGGCCACGATGCGGTTCTCGCCCGCGGCCCTCAAGCGCGAGTTCGCGAAGATGGCCGCCGAGGAAGAGGCCGCCGCCGGCACGAACACGGCGAAGGACGACAACCCGGGCGGCGACGGGTCCGGTACGGACCTGAATGCGGCGACCGGGGACGGGGACAAGGACAGGAACGCGGCGACCGCCGCCGGTCCGGACGCCTCCGCGGGTCCCGGCACCGCGGCCGGTGAAGCCGCTTCCACGGGCCACGGCTCCTCCGCCGGTCACGAATCCCAGACGGGTCACGACTCCTCGGCCGATCACGACTCCTTGACCGATCACGATTCCCTGACCGGCCACGACAGCTCCGCCGCTCACGACGCCGGGGCCGACGAGGCGCGCGACCCCGCGACTGCGGCCGGGAACTCCGCCGGTTTCGGTACGGAGCCGGAGGCCGCGGCGCCCGGTGCCGGGGAAGCGGCGGAGGGCGCACACGACTCCGCCGACGACTCCGAGGACCGGCCCGGCAACGCCTCCTCCGCCGAGGACCGCCCGCTGGGCCTGAACTGGGGCTCCGACGACCCGGACCGTCCCTCCGGCGAGACCCCGGACCTCACGGACCGGGCCGCCGAAGGCACCGCATCGGACGACCTGCCGTCCGGCGCGGACACCGCCGACGCCGCCGCCCCCTTCGCGGACCGTGCCGGGGACGCGTACGACGGCTTCTCGCCGGACTCGGACAAGACCCCGGCCACGGACCCGGACCCGGCCCCGTTCGCAAGCACTGCCCCCGACCCGGCACCGGCCGCGCACTCGGCCCAGGACGCGGCCTCGGACACGGGCTCGGGCTCGTACGCGGACGAGCCGAGCGACTCCGTCCCGGCCGCCTTCACCTCCGAGCCCGCCACTGCGGGTACGACACCGGACGTCTCCGCGCCGGACGGCTTCACCACCCCCGGCCCGACGGCCGACGCCGCCGCGAGCGCTTTCGCCGCTGACGAGGCCCCCGGGAACGACGGAGAACCGAAGGACCGCCCCTCCGACAACCCCGCGCCGGTCGGCTCGGAACCGAGCGACTCCGTACCGCCCGGCTACCTCGCGGACGCGGTGCCCACGGACGCACCGACGGCGGACGGCACCGCCGGGGACGGCTCCCCCGCCGACACCGCCGATGGCGGTGCCCCGGCCCCGTACGACGGGATCACCGACGCCGTTCCCGGGGACGCGCGGCCCCAGGCTCCGCAGGACTCGCCCCAGGACGCCGTCGCCGCGTCCGCTGCGAGTGACCCGCAGGACGCCCCGGCCGGTACGGCGGCGCCCGCCGCACCGTCCTGGACTCCGCCGGCGCCGCCGCAGGGCAGCCTGCCGCCGCTTCCCCCGTCCTTCCAGCCGGCGGCACCCGCCACGGCACCGCAGTGGCCCACCCCGACCGGCACGCCGTCGTCCTGGAACTCCCCGGCTCCGTCGAGCGAGACGTCCGGTCAGCAGGCGCAGGGCTCCCCCGGGTTCCCGCAGGGCCCGGAGCAGCCGGCCCCGGGCGGCCACGGCTTCCCGCCGCAGCAGAACTACCCCGCACCGCAGGGCAGTTACGAGGTCGCCCAGCCGCAGGCACCGGGCACCCCCGGCACACCACAGGCCGGCTACGGCTTCCCGCAGCCGACCAACACCCCGGCGCCGCAAGACGGTTACGGCTTCCCACAGCCCGCAGGCCAGCCCGCACCCCAGGCCGCCCACCCGGGCGCCCAGCCGCAGGCACCAGGCGCCCCCGGCGCACCACAGGCCGGCTACGGCTTCCCACAGCCGACCAACACCCCGGCACCCCAAGACGGTTACGGCTTCCCACAGCCCGCAGGCCAGCCCGCACCCCAGGCCGGCCACCCGGGCGCCCAGCCGCCCGCGCCGCAGGCGCCCTTCCCCGGTGCTCCGGGCGCGGGCTTCCCGCAGCCGCTCCCCGTACCGGGCGCACCGGCACCTGGCACCCCCGCACCCGGCGCACCGCAGAGCGGCTACGGATTCCCGCAGCCCGGCACCCCGGCACCGGAGGCGTCAGCGGCCCCCGCCGCACCGAGCACCCCGGGCAGTCCCGACGCTCCCGGCGCGCCCCAGGACGGCTACGGATTCCCCCGCCCCGACGGCACCCAGCCCGCGCCGCAGCCGGGCACCGGGCCCGCCGCCCCGCAGGCACCTTTCCCGGGCGCTCCCGCTCCGGGACCGCAGCCGGGCGGGTACGGATTCCCCCAGCCGCCCGCCGCGCCGCAGGCCACCTCGGCCGCACCCGCCGCACCCGCCGCACCCGAGAGCGTGCAGCAGCCGCAGCCCGGTGCGCCCGGCACCCCGGCCGCGCCTCAGCCGCCGTTCGGCGCGCAGGTCCCCGGCCAGCAGGCAGCGTCTCCGGCGCCGGGCGTCCCGCAGCCGAGCGGATACGGGTTCCCGCAGCCGCCCGCCGCGACGCAGGCCCCCTCGGCCGCCGGTCCCGGCGACGCGCAGCCCGGGTACGGCTTCCCGCAGCCCGCCGGGATCGCCAACCCGGCCGCTCCGCAGGGCAGTTCGGCGCCCGACGCCTCCGGCCCCGTACCGCAGGAGGCCGCGAACGCCGCTCCGGCACCGCAGGGTTACGGGTTCCCGCAGCCCGCCGCTCCGGGGCTGCCCGCACAGCAGGACCCGGCCCAGGCCGCACAGGCCGCCCAGGCCGCCCACCCCCAGCCGGGGCAGGCGCCGCACCAGGCCCCCGTACCGCAGCAGCAACAGCCGCACCCGCAGGGGCAGCAGCCCCCGCAGGCACAGCAGGCGCTGCCCGCCCAGCAGCCTCCGCAGGCCCAGCACCCCGAAGCCGCCGGGGCCGCTCCCGGTGCTCCGGTCGACCCCCGTACCGGGGCGGCCTGGCCGTCGCCCGTGGCGCACGACCAGCGGCAGGCCTCGCACGCGGGCGCTCCGCTGGGGTACACCGCCGCCGTCGAGCTGTCCTCCGAGCGCCTGCTGCGCAACAACAAGCAGAAGCCGAAGAGCAGCCGCAACGCCTCCGCCGGGTCCCGCTTCAAGTTCGGCGGGAAGAAGGAGGAGGCCGAGCGGATGCGCAAGCTCGAACTCATCCGCACCCCGGTGCTCTCCTGCTACCGCATCGCGGTGATCTCGCTGAAGGGCGGCGTCGGCAAGACGACGACCACCACCGCCCTCGGCGCGACCCTCGCCACCGAGCGCCAGGACAAGATTCTCGCCATCGACGCCAACCCGGACGCCGGCACGCTCGGCCGCCGGGTGCGGCGCGAGACCGGGGCAACCATCCGCGACCTCGTCCAGGCGATCCCGTACCTCAACTCCTACATGGACATCCGGCGGTTCACCTCACAGGCCCCCTCCGGCCTGGAGATCATCGCCAACGACGTCGACCCGGCCGTGTCCACGGCCTTCAACGACGAGGACTACCGGCGCGCGATCGACGTGCTCGGCAAGCAGTACCCGATCATCCTGACCGACTCGGGCACCGGTCTGCTCTACAGCGCCATGCGCGGGGTGCTGGACCTGGCCGACCAGTTGATCATCATCTCGACGCCGTCCGTGGACGGTGCGAGCAGTGCGTCGACGACGCTGGACTGGCTCTCCGCGCACGGGTACTCGGACCTGGTGCAGCGTTCGCTGACCGTGATCTCCGGGGTGCGCGAGACCGGCAAGATGGTCAAGGTCGACGACATCGTGCAGCACTTCGAGACGCGCTGCCGGGGCGTGGTGGTCGTACCGTTCGACGAGCACCTGTCGGCGGGTGCCGAGGTCGACCTCGACATGATGCGGCCCAAGACGCGCGACGCGTACTTCCACCTGTCGGCGCTGGTCGCCGAGGACTTCGTACGGGCGCAGCAGGCGCAGGGCCTGTGGACGGCGGACGGCAACCCGCCGCCGCACCTCGCCCCGCCGATGCCCGGCCACCAGGGCCACGGGCAGGTGCCGGGCCAGGTGCCGGGCCAGGCCCAGGTACCTGGCCAGTACCCGCAGCAGCCGTACGCTCCCCAGCACCAGGGGCAGCCGGAGCAGCCGGGCCAGCAGTGGCAGCCGCAGCCCGGACAGCCGCAGCCGGGCCAGTTCCAGCCGGGACAGCCGGGACAGCCCGGACAGCAGGGCTACCCCGGCCAGCCGCAGGCGCCCGAGCACGGTCAGCCGCAGCCGGGGCAGTACGCCCCCGGTCAGCAGCCCGTCGGCGGTGCCCCGCAGCCCTACCCGCACCAGCATCCGCACCCGCAGCAGCCCCAGTCCCCCGGCGGCTGGCAGCAGGCCCCCGCACCCCAAGGTCCGCACGCACCCCAGGGTCAGCCCGCACCCCAAGGCCCGCACGCACCACAGGGCCAGCCCGCACCTCAGGGCCAGCCCGCGCCTCAGGACCCGCACGCGTCCCAGGGCCAGCCCGCGCCCCACGCGCAGCCGCTGCCCCCGAGTGTCCCCGGGCAGCTTCCGCACGCGCAGCCCCAGCCCGCCGGTCAGCAGCCGATGCCGATGCCGCTGCCCGCGCAGCAGGGTCAGCCCGGCGGTCAGCCGGGGCAGCCGGAGGCAACCGGTCGGCCGGTCGTGCCGGGGCAGCCCGGCGAGCCGGGCGACGCGGCCCAGCAGCCGCCACAGGCTCCGCCAGCCCCTCAGCAGTAGGGCTTCAGCGGTATATACCAATGAGGGCCCGCACCACGGTCGCAGGAGGACCGGGTGCGGGCCTTCCGCTTGTCCGCCCCTACACCCGGACAGCCTCCCGCCGCGCGTCCGACGCGCCCCGAATCGCGCATTCCCGCAGGACACACGGCAGTTGACACGCCGTTGACACGTCCCGAAGACCGCTGGTAGACCTTCGCCACACCCCTCGGCCGACCCATGATCCAGCTGCTGTCCGGGCATGCATGGCAAACACGGACCAGCAGAAGCAAGCACAGGCAAGTACGAGCAAGTGACGCGCAAGTGACGACGCGAGGTCTTCGACCATGGACACACAGGGCACCACCACCCAGGCTCCGCCGTACGACCCACCACCCCGGCCCGCCCGCACCCGCCGCCTGCTGGCGACCGGCGCCGCCGCCTTCGCCCTGCTGGCCACCGCCGCCGCGCCCCTGAGCCCGGCCGCCGCCCGGGAGGCACGGACCCCCGCGAACCAGAGCCGACCCGAGGCCCAGGGACAGGCACAGGTGCAGGCGCCGGCCGCCCAGGCCAAGGCCGCCGACCAGAACCTCACCGTCGCCGTCTCGCAGAGCGTCGACTCGCTCAGCCCGTTCCTGGCCACCCGTCTCGTCAGTACGACGGTGATGCGGCTGGTGTACGACTTCCTGACGAACTACGACGTCAAGGACGCGCACACCGTTCCGGCGATGGCCACCGAGTGGAAGCCGTCGGACGACAAGCTGACCTGGACGTACAAGATCCGCAAGGATTCCCGGTGGACCGACGGCAAGCAGGTCACCGCCGAGGACGCCGCCTGGACCTTCAACAAGATGATGACGGACGAGAACGCCGCCACCGCCAACGGCAACTTCACCGCCAACTTCAAGAAGGTCACGGCCCCCGACGCCGAGACCCTGGTCGTCGAGCTGAAGAAGCCGCAGGCGACCATGACGGCGCTGGACGTGCCGATCGTGCCCAAGCACATCTGGGAGAAGGTCGGTGACTTCTCCAAGTTCAACAACGACAAGACCTTCCCGATCGTCGGCAACGGCCCGTACTACATCGCCGACTACAAGACCGACCAGTACGTGAAGCTGAAGGCCAACAAGCAGTACTGGCGCGGCGCTCCGCAGTTCGAGGAGCTGACGCTGAAGTACTACAAGGACAACGACGCGGCGGTCGCCGCCCTGCGCACCGGCGAGGTCGGTTTCGTGCAGGGCCTCACCCCGGCCCAGGCCGCCTCCCTGAAGTCCGAGCCCGACATCAAGGTCAACGACGCGCCGGGCCGCCGCTTCTTCGCCCTCGCCACCAACCCGGGCGCCCGCGACAGGACCGGCAAGAAGTTCGGCAACGGCAACCCCGCGCTGCTCGACCCCGCCGTGCGCAAGGCGCTGTTCCAGGCCGTGGACCGCAAGGCGATCGTCGACAAGGTCTACCAGGGGCACGCGGTGGAGGGACAGGGCTACATCCCGCCCAGGTTCGCCGAGTACCAGTGGAAGCCCACCGCCGAGCAGCAGATCGCCTACGACCCGGACCGCGCGTCCAAGACGCTCGACGACGCCGGCTACCGGAAGAACGCGGCGGGCAAGCGGGTCGGCAAGGACGGCAAGCCGCTCGACTTCCGCATCCTGTGCCACGCCACCGACCCCAACGACAAGGCGATCGGCAAGTACCTCCAGGAGTGGTGGGGCGCGCTCGGCATCGGCCTGAAGGTCGAGTGCCTGGACAACGTCAGCGACCCCTGGCTGGCCGGTGAGTACGACCTCGCCTTCGACGGCTACTCGGTCAACCCCGACCCGGACTACGTCCTGTCGATCCACACCTGCGCCGCCCTGCCCGCCACCCCCAAGGACAAGGGGCAGACCGACAACTTCATCTGCGACAAGCAGTTCGACGACCTCTACGCGCGGCAGACCGTCGAGTACGACAAGGCCAAGCGCGCCGACCTGGTGAAGCAGATGCAGTCCCGGCTGTACGACACCGGCTACATGAACGTCATGGTCTACCCGAACGCGGTGGAGGCCTACCGCACCGACCAGATCAAGTCGATCAAGACCATGCCGGAGGCGGCGGGCAACATCTGGGGCCAGGACGGCTACTGGAGCTGGTGGTCGGCGGTACCGGCGGCCAACGGGACCGAGGACGGTGACGGCGGCGTGAACCCGGCCGTCTGGATCATCTCCGGAATCGGAGTGCTGCTGGTCGCGGCCATCGCCTTCGTCGCCGTCCGGCGGCGCGGCGCGAGCGCCGAGGACCGCGAGTAGCAGCCACCGGCCCTCCGGGACGCCCCGCGCCTCCCGGCGTACCTCGTAGCCGCTGCGCCACTCGTACCTCCCGCGTACACAGTCCACCGCACGTACACGAAGGACCACAGAGGACCACAGGCACCCCATGAGCACCGCAAGCACCCCCGCCGTGCTGCGGGAGCCGGACGGCGGCCCGGTGAAATCCGGGCCGTCCTCCGGCCTCTCCCGCCGCTCGGGCCCCAGGCTGACCTATCTGCTGTACGTCGCGGGGAAGCTCGGCGGCGCCGCCGTCTCCCTCCTCGCCGTACTCGTCACCAGTTTCTTCTTGTTCCGGATCATCCCGGGCGACCCGGTCAGTGCGATGACGCACGGACGGCCGGTGTCCGCCGAACAACTGGCCCAGCTGCGCAGGCAGTTCGGGCTCGACCTGCCGGTGTGGCAGCAGTTCACCGAGTACTGCGGCAAAGCTCTCACCGGGGACCTGGGCGTCTCGTACCAGTTCCACGCCCCGGTCGGGGAGCTGATCGTGGAGAAGTTCCCCGCGACCCTGCTGCTCACCGGGGTCGCCGTGCTCCTGTACTCGCTGCTCGGCCTGTATCTGGGCACCCGTGCCGCGTGGCGGCACGGCGGGCTCGCGGACCGGCTCAACACGGGGGTGGCGCTGACCCTCTGGTCGATCCCGTCGTTCTGGCTCGGGCTGCTGCTGATCATCGTCTTCTCGGTGGGCATCGGTCCGATCCCGGGCCTGTTCCCCACCGGCGGCATGGAGTCGGGCAACACGACGGGCTTCGCGCACGTCCTCGACGTCGCGCACCACATGGTGCTGCCCGTCGTCACGCTGGTCGCGGTCGGCTACGCGCAGACCCTGCTGGTGATGCGCTCCTCGCTGCTCGACGAGATGGGCAGCGACTACCTGACGACCGCACGGGCCAAGGGACTTCAGGACGCGCTGGTGCGGCGCAGGCACGCGGTGCCGAACGCGCTGCTGCCGACCGTCACCATGATCTTCATCAACCTGGGCCATGTGGCGGCCGGTTCGATCCTGGTCGAGACGGTCTTCTCCTGGCCGGGCCTCGGCGGCCTCTTCTACCAGGCGCTCAGCGTGCCCGACCTGCCGCTGGTGCAGGGCCTTTTCGTGGTGTTCGCGGGGGCGATGATCCTGATGAACCTCCTTGCCGACCTGCTGTATCCGCTGCTCGACCCCCGGGTGGGCCGATGACGACCGAATCCGCGTCCGTACCTCCGCAGAACCCGGCACCGGGCGACGGCCGGGGCAGCACGAAGGGGCAGGGGCCGAAGGCCGCCGCTCCGGCCACCGCACGGTCACTGGCCAGGGCGCGGCGCCGCGCGTCCGCCGCCCGCTTCTGGCGGCAGTTCCGCGCCCAGCGGGCGGGCCTGGCCGGGCTCGCGACGCTCGTCCTGATCGCGCTGCTCGCCCTGGCGGCCCCGCTGCTGGTCGGCGACGACGTGCAGAACGTCACCGACGCCCCCGGCAAGGCGCTGGAGTCGCCGAGCACCGAGTTCCCGCTGGGCACCGACCAGTTCGGCCGGGACCTGCTGGGGCTGCTGCTCTGGGGCACCCGCGTCTCGCTCGCCGTCGGGCTGATGGCGGCGGCCCTCTCGGTGGCCATCGGCACTCTCGTCGGCATCCTGGCCGGACACTTCGGGGGCTGGTTCGCGACGGTCGCGATGCGGATCACCGACTGGTTCCTGGTGATGCCCGCGCTGGTGCTGGCCATCGTGCTCGCCACGGTGATGGCGCACAGCATCTGGACGGTGGTGCTCGCCATCGGCATCACCTCCTGGCCGACGACGGCACGTCTGGTGCGGGCGCAGACCCTGGCCGTCGAGTCGCGTCCGTACATCGAGCGGGCACAGGCGCTGGGCGGCGGGCACGCGCACATCATGTCCCGGCACGTGCTGCCCAACGTGATGCCGCTGGTGCTCGCCCAGACCACGCTGCTCATCTCCAGCGCCATCCTCACGGAGGCCACACTGGCCTTCCTCGGCCTCGGCGACCCGACCGTCGTCTCGTGGGGCGGCATGCTCCAGGACGCCCGGCAGGCGGGCGCGGTCTCCTCGGGCCACTGGTGGTACCTGGCGCCGCCCGGCATCGCCATCGCCGTGGTCGCACTGGCCTTCACGCTCTGCGGCCGGGCCATCGAGACCGTACTCAACCCGAAGCTGGGGGTGGCCCGTTGAGCCCCGCACCGAACCCCGCGCCGAACCCGGCACCCCACCCCGCACCCGTCCCCGGGCCGGACACCGCCCCCGGCGGCCCCGCGCCCGCGCCCGGCACCTCCGCGCCGCCGCTGCTCGAACTGCGGAACCTGTGCGTCACCTACGGCGAGGACACCCACGCCGTCCGGGGCGTGGACCTCACCCTGGCGGCCGGCCAGAAGCTCGGCGTGGCGGGCGAGTCCGGCTGCGGCAAGTCCACCCTCGCCCTGGCACTGCTCAGGCTGCTGCCCGCGTCCGCGCGCATCTCGGGCGAGATCCTGCTCGACGGCGAGGACGTGCTCACCATGAAGTGGGGCCGGCTGCGGGCGGTCCGCTGGGCGGGCGCCTCGGTCGTCTTCCAGGGCGCGATGCACTCCCTCAACGCGGTGCACCGCATCGGCGACCAGATCGCCGAACCGATCCTGGTGCACCGGCAGGCGGGCCCGGCGGCGGCCCGCAAACGCGCCGCGGCCCTCCTGGAACAGGTCGGCCTGCCCGCCGCCCGCGCCGACGCCTACCCGCACGAGCTGTCCGGCGGGCAGCGCCAGCGCGTCATGATCGCCATGGCGCTGGCCTGCGACCCGCACCTGATCATCGCCGACGAACCGACCACGGCACTGGACGTCATGATCCAGGCCCAGATCCTGCGCCTGATCGAGCAGTTGGTCGCGGACAAGAACATCTCGCTCCTCATGATCAGCCACGACCTGGCGGTGCTGGCCGACACCTGCGACCGGCTCGCGGTGATGTACGCGGGGCGGGTGGTGGAGGAGGGGCCGGCCCAGGAGGTCTACCTGCGGGCGCGGCACCCGTACGGCAAGGCGCTGTCGGCGGCCTTCCCGCGCATCGGGGACCCCGCGTCGCGCCGGGCACCCGGCGGACTGCCGGGCGACCCGCCGGACCCGACGGCGCTGCCGGAGGGCTGTACGTTCCATCCGCGGTGCCCGGTGGCGCTGGACGTGTGCCGTACGGAGGACCAGGTGCTGCGGGAAGCGGGCCCGGCACACCGCGCGGCCTGCGTCCACGTGCCGGCGACCGCACCGCAGGGCCGACCCCGCCCGCCGTCCTGACCCGACCGCCGCGCGGGGCCCTCCCCCACCCCGCCCCTTGCCGACATGGCGGGCGAGCCCTCCCCGGCCGAGTGCGAACCCGCGGGCAGCAGGTGCCCGCCCGCGCGGTTCCCCGCGCCCCTGAAGGGGCGCGGGGAGGGGCACGGCCCGCCGCGGGCGCGGCACACCCGCACGGCACCCGGGGTGCGGCACCACACCCCCGGCAGCACCACACCCACCCCAGGAAGGCCCCATGCAGACCCCCACGACCACCCCGCCCCTCCTCTCCGCCGACGCGGTCCACGTCACCTTCCCCGGCCGCCACGGCGCCCCGCCCGCCCGCGCCGTGGACGGCGTCGACCTCGCCCTCGCCCCCGGCGAGATCGTCGCGCTCGTGGGCGAGTCGGGCTGCGGGAAGACCACCCTGGCCCGGACCCTCCTCGGCCTGGTCCGCCCCACCTCCGGCGAGGTGTCCTTCGCCGGCACGCCCCTCGACCACCGCGCGCAGGCCCTCAAGGCGTACCGCAAGCGCGTGCAGCTCGTCCTCCAGGACCCGAGCGGCTCCCTCAACCCCCGGCACACGGTGTACGACGCCGTCGCGGAGGGCCTGCGCATCCACGGCCACACCGGCGACGAACGCGCGGCCGTCGCGAACGCCCTCTCCCGGGCCGGTCTGCGCCCGCCGGAGCGGTTCTTCCTGCGCTACCCGCACGAGCTGTCCGGCGGCCAGCGCCAGCGCGTCGTCATCGCGGGCGCCCTGGTCCTCGGCCCGGAACTCATCGTGGCCGACGAACCGGTCGCCTCGCTTGACGCCTCCGTACGGGGGGAGATCCTCGCCCTGCTCCTCGGGCTCCGCGACGACCTGGGCCTGTCCGCCCTGGTCGTCACGCACGACCTCGGCCTCGCCTGGAACATCGCGGACCGGGTCGCGGTGATGTACCTCGGCCGCATCGTGGAGTCCGGGCCGGTCGAGCAGGTCCTGACCGCACCTCAGCACCCGTACACGCAGGCGCTGTTGTCGGTGCTGCCGGAGGCGGAGCGCGAACCGGTGGTCCTCACCGGTGAGCCGCCGGACCCCTCCCGCATCCCGTCGGGCTGCCGGTTCCACGCCCGCTGCCAGGTCCTCGCCTCGGGGAGGGCGGCGCAGGCGGGTGTCGCGGACCGGTGCCGTACGGAGGAGCTGCCGGTGCTCCCGGCCCACGGCGACGGCCCCCAGGTGGCCTGCCACTGGGCGACGGCGACGGGCGGAGCGGAGGCCGGACCCCGGCCCACGACCGGCCCCGGCCCTGAACCCGGCCCCGGCCCCGACCCCGAGGAATGACACCGGGGCCCGGTGCGCATCCATCGCACCGGGCCCCGGAAAAGCCCGTCGGGGCGAGCGGACGGCCCGTCAGCGGCGGGACACCGTCAGGCGTCACCGCCCCGCACCCGGCCGCCCCCAACCGTCACCGTCCCAGGCGTCGCCGGCTCAGGCGTCGCCGTCCTTCTTGTCACCGGTGAGGGAATCCTTGATCCCCTCCAGCTTGCCCTTGACCTTGTCGCCCAGTTCCTCGGCCTTCGCCTTGAGCTGGTCGGTCTGACCCTCGGCCTCCATCCGGTCGTTGCCGGTGGCCTTGCCGCCCATTTCCTTGGCCTTGCCCTTGAGCTTGTCGAACGTGCTCTCGCCGTCAGTCATGGATTCCGCCTTTCGAAGGGGTACACAGCGGGACATGTCCGCATTTACGTTGCCGTAGATGCGACTACCCCGCATGTGGAGGAATCCCCTCCGCATGGGCGAAAAGAGTGAATCACCACATTTTCAGGTGTGGCCGAGCGCTCAGCCCGCGTCCGCGTCCGCCACCAGGGCCCGCGAGCGCTTCACATCGTCGGCCATCGCTTCCAGCAGCGCCTCGATGGACTCGAACTTCGCCATCCCGCGCACGTACGCCAGGAAGTCCACGGCCACGTGCAGCCCGTACAGGTCGAGTCCCACCCGGTCGATGGCGTACGCCTCGACGGTCCGCTTCTTCCCCTCGAACTGCGGGTTGGTGCCCACCGAGATCGCCGCCGGCATCCGCTCCCCGTCGGCGGTCAGCCAGCCCGCGTACACGCCGTCGGCCGGAATGGCGGTGTGTGGCAGGGTCTCCACGTTGGCGGTAGGGTAGCCCAGCTCACGGCCGCGCTGCTCGCCCCGTACGACCACGCCCTCGACCCGGTGCGGGCGGCCGAGGATCTCCGCGGCGCCCGCCACGTCGCCCTCGGCGACCAGACGCCGGGTCAGCGTGGAGGAGAAGGGGTCGCCGCCGCCGGCCGTACCGCTGACGAACAGGTCGATGACCTCGACGTCGTAGTCGTACGTCGGTCCCAGCTCGGCCAGGAACTGCACGTTGCCGGCGGCCCGGTGGCCGAAGCGGAAGTTCGGACCCTCCACGACCAGCCGCGCGTGCAACTTGTCGACCAGCACCTTCACCACGAAATCGGCGGGCGACAGCTTCGAGAACTCGCTGGTGAACGGCAGGATCAGCACCGCGTCCACGCCGAGTTCCGCCATCAGCTCCGCGCGCCGGTGGTGCGGGGCGAGCAGCGGCGGGTGGCTGCCCGGCCGCACGACCTCGCTGGGGTGCGGGTCGAAGGTCACCACGACGGACTGGACGCCCAGTTCGCGGGCGCGCTCCACGGTGCGCCCGATGATCAGCTGGTGCCCGCGGTGCACGCCGTCGTAGGAGCCGATGGTGACGACGCTGCGTCCCCAGTCCTGGGGGATGTCCTCCAAGCCGCGCCAGCGCTGCACTGTGACCGCTCCTTGTACGTCTCTTGAACGTGATGTTGGCTGCCCCACGGGTTCACCCGAACCCCGAAGCCTGCTCTACGCAGGTCTAAGACTGCCATGCCCACGCCCGGTGCCCCGCATCGGTGCCCCCGTCCCGTGGGTGCGGCACCGCGGCCTCGGCCAGCGTCTGCACCATCCGGCGGGAACTGGGGCCGACGACCGCCGCCCAGTCCTCGGGCGCGGTGGCCAGCCAGCCGGCCAGCTGGGCGCCGAACCGCGGCACCTCACGGGCCAGCGCGACCAGCCGCCGGTCGAAGCAGGCCGCCCCCTCCGGGGTCCTGACCAGCAGCTTCCCGGCCCGCCGCACCAGTTCCCTGGTCCGCTCCGGGTGCCGCTCCGCCGCCCCGTGCGCGGCGGAGCGCAGCACCGCGGCCAGCACGGGGAACTCGTAGTCCCGGGCATGCTCCTCGTGCGGGAACTCCTCGTACTGCAGGAGTACGTCGAGCAGCTCGGCCCGCAGCGGCCCCGACCGCGGTGTCCCGGGCGCGGCGAGCACCGGCGCCAGCGCCTCGCGCACCTGCCGGGGGCCGCTCCGCAGCATCCCGCTGACCAGCGGGAAGAGCACGTCGCGGACGCCCGGTCCGCTCTCCAGGCGCTCCTCGACGAAGGAGGCGGCGAGGACCGCGCCCTCGGGGCGGCGGGCCACGTACTCGGCGACCAGGGCCGCCGCCCGGCGGGCGAGCGCGGGGGTGTCCACGGCGGCCAGCGCCCGCAGCACCTCCCTGGTCCGCTCCTCGCCCGGGAGCGGACCGTCGGCGCCGGGGCCGCCCGCGCCGGGGCCCGGCGTGCGGGGGCCCGGGGTGCAGCCGTCGGCGTACAGCCCGCCGCGCAGGGCGGCCAGCACCGGGTCGGGGTGCGTGGCCAGGGCCGCCGCCAGTGCCCGCGCGGGCACCCGGGGCTCCCCGACGGTGAACGCGGCCACCGCCCTCGGCAGGAACCGCGACCGCGACACCGGGTCGCGCACCAGCAGCGCCAGGGCGGCCCCGTGCAGGCTGAGGTCCCCGGGCCTGCCCAGCAGCGCGGTGCAGCCCGACCGGAGCAGTTCGCGGTCCGCGCCGAGCACCGCGTGCGGATCGACGACGGACGCGTAGGAGGCGGCGGCCACCCGGCGCTCCGCCCGCTCGTCGTGCGCCCACCGGCCGACGGCCCGGCACATCGCGGACGGCTCGTCGGCGCACAGCACCCGCAGCAGTTCGTCGGCGCGCGGGTGGGCGGCCTCCACCAGGGTCTCCGCGAGGTCGTCGACGGCGGGCCCGCGATGGGTGTGCAGCAGTGCCTGGGCCACCTCGGCGACGGTCACCCCGGCCCCGCCGGGCAGTTCCCGTCCGTCCCCGAACCAGTCGCACAGCAGCAGCTGCGTCCGCCGTACGTCGGCCACCAGCAGCCGGGCGACGGAGTCCAGATAGCGGTCGTCCGGTGCGGCGGTGGGGGTCCGCGGCGCGCCGTCGGCGAGCACCAGGATCCGCAGCAGGTCGAGCCGCTCGGCCCCGTCCAGTTCCAGCCGCTCCCAGAACCAGGGCCCGAACGAGCCGAGCCCGCCGAGCCCGCGCGGTCCGCCCTCGCGCAACGAGCGGGCGGTGACGGCCTCGGCCAGCTCCCGCAGGACGTCGCCGTAGGCGCCCACGTCACGCACCCGCAGCAGGGTCCCAAAGAGCAGCCGCGACCCCCACCACTGGGCGTCCGCGCTGTCCGTCGTCTCCAGGGTGGCGATCAACTCCCGCAGTCGCAGGGCGAGTTCCGTGACGCCGTGGTGCCTCTCCAGGAGCAGCATGGCCTCGATCACGGGGCCGATCCGGTGCCGGGGCACGGGCACCTCGCGGGTTCCCGGCCGGTGCACCAGGTCCTCCGTGGCCTCCGCGAGGTCGAGGTGGGCTCCCTGCACCCAGTCGGCCAGTTCCTCGTGGGCGAACCGGTAGCCGCCGCCCGCGGGCACGATCAGCCCTTCGGTGAGCACGGCCGACGCCCAGCCGGTGCGCCAGGGGAAGATCTCCTCGAAGGCCCGGCGCGCCAGCTCGCCCTGGCCGGGGCCCAGGCACCGGCGGGCGGCCTCGTGCACCCGCCCGGAGGTCTCCGCCGCCAGCCGCCGTACCGCTCTGCCGCGCACGGCGGGCCGCCGGGCGGCGGCCACCCGGACCGCGATGCGCAGGCACAGCAGGGCGAGGTGGGCCTCGAAGACCTCCTCCCGGTCGGGGCGGGCGGGCGCGGCGGGTCCGTCCGGCAGGGCCGCCCGTACCTCGGCGAGCAGCCGCAGGGTGAGCGGGTGGCGGCCGTCGGCGGGGCCGAGCGCGTCGTGGCCGATCCCGTACCGCTCCCGGGCGACGGCGGCCTCCGGCTCGTCGAGGTCGCCCACCAGGACGGCGGGCGGCAGCCGCGGCGCGGGCACGGGGTGCAGTGCGTGCCGGGGGTAGAGGGCCCCGGCCTGCTCCCAGTGCTCGGGGCGGCAGGCCACCACCAGCCGGGCGGCGTGCGTGCGCAGCCAGTCGGCGGTGCCGGCCGTCCACTCGGCCAGCCGGTGCGCCAGGACCGGCGGCATCTCCTCGGGCGCGTCGAGCAGTACGAGCAGGGGCCGTCCGGCGTCCCCGGCCAGCCGGGCGACCCGTTCGGGGGTGGCGACGGTCATGTCCCCGGGTGTTCCCGAGGCGGCCACGACGCGGCCGGCCCGTGCGAGGGTGCGGGCCAGCGCGTCGGCGACGGAGGTGTCCTCGTCCCGCAGGTCGGCGCCGCGCAGCCACACGGTGGGCCCGGGTACGGGGCCGTGGGTGCGCCGGGCGGCCAGTGCCCGCAGTTCGGTGGTGCGTCCGGTGCCGGGTGCGCCCACCAGGCCGAGCACCTGGGCCGGGCCGGTGGTGAAGGCGTCGAACTCCCGGCTCAGGCAGTGCCGTTCGACCGGTTCTGGCCACTGCGCGGGCCCGCCCTCGGAGCCGACGGAGGTGGCGGTCAGCTGGAGGGCGCCGGCCAGGTTGAGGTCGGCGCCGTAGGCGGGGACGGTCGCCGCGTTGCGCCGCAGCAGTGTGCCGAGCGGGCCGTCGTGCGCGCCGCCGGGGCCCAGGGGCACGGCCAGTCCGGCGGCCCGGGGCTGCTGCGGGGCCTGGTCCGCCGGGACGGTGCCGGGGATCTGGGGCAGCAGGGAGGTGCCGATGACCGCGAGCACCGCGCCCGTCGCCGCGTCCAGCACCGGTCCCCCGGCCGCCTCCCCGCCGAGCCGCAGCGCGTCGCTCCCGGCCGTTCCCATGGCCAGTTCCATCGCGGAGTCCAGCAGGTGGAAGCGGTCGGTGGCGGTGTAGGTCACGGGTGCGGTGCCGAGCACCCGGGCCTCGCGCCAGCCGCCCGCGACCAGCCGTACGTACGTTCCGGCGGCCACCTTGGCCCGTGCGGTGACCGGCAGCGGGCGCACCCCGAGGTCCTCGGTGCGGACGAGGGCGAGGCCGTGTTCGGGGAGCGGGGTGATGGCGTCGGCCTCGGCGAGGCAGGTGCGGTCGCCGGGGGCGTGCAGCACCAGCCGGGTCAGCCCGTCGACGACCTCGTGGCCGGTGACGACGGTGCCGAGTTCGTCGGCGACGAAGCCGGTGCCGCGCAGCCGTCCGGCCAGGTCGCAGATCCGTACCAGCACGGCCGCCGGGACCGGCCGGGCCGCGTCGTGCGCCGTCATCAAGGAACACCCCCTGGCCACGACCGTAGGCAGAGGATGATCAGTGCGAGAAGAACGCCTGCCGAAAGCGCCCCCTGTCACTCCCCGCATTCACTCCGAGCGCCTGCCCGAAGGGGTGAATCACGGGCCGGGAACGGACAGACCCTTGCTCGGGGGAGAGTGCACGGGGGAAGCGGGAGGGGAACCGTGGGACGGCCGGCGCGTCGACCGGCCGTCCCACGGTTTCGCCCGGGGGGCGCGGCGCGTCGGCCCCGCGCGCCTCCGGGCGGTGTCCGGCGTCAGCCGAAGACGGCCAGGCTCTTGGCCTTGCCGCGCTGGTCCTCGACCAGTGCGAGGAACCTGCCGTCGGGGCCGTAGACCGCGACGGGGTTGCGTTCGTGCGCGGGCATGTCGATCCGTACGCCGTTCATGATCAGACCGGCGCGCTTCTCGTCCACGTCCCAGCGCGGGAAGGCAGCCGCCGCCGCGTCCGCGATCGGCATGACGGTCAGCTCCTCCTGATGCGCGTCCAGCGTCCGCGCCGCGTCGAGCCCGTACGGGCCGACCCGGGTGCGGCGCAGTGCGGTCAGGTGGCCGCCGACGCCGAGCCCGGCGCCCAGGTCGCGGGCGAGGGCGCGGATGTAGGTGCCGGACGAGCAGACCACCGAGACCACCAGGTCCACGACGGCCGTGCCGTCCTCCGCGACGGCGGGCCGCACGTCGTACACCTGGAACGAGGAGACGGTCACCGGGCGGGCCGGGATCTCGAAGTCCTCGCCCTCCCGGGCCCGCTTGTACGAGCGCTTGCCGTCGATCTTGATGGCGCTGACCTTGGACGGCACCTGCATGATGTCGCCGGTCAGCTCGGCGACGCCCGCGTCGATGCCCTCGCGGGTCACGCCGGACGCGTCCCTCGACGTGATGATGTCGCCCTCGGCGTCGTCGGTGAGGGTGTTCTGGCCGAGCCTGATGGTGCCCAGGTACTCCTTCTCGGTCAGCGCGAGATGGCCGAGGAGCTTGGTGGCCTTCTCCACGCCGAGTACGAGCACGCCCGTCGCCATGGGGTCGAGGGTGCCCGCGTGGCCGACGCGGCGGGTCCTGGCGATCCCGCGCATCTTGGCCACGACGTCGTGCGACGTAAAACCGGACGGCTTGTCGACGATGACAAGGCCGTCCGGCGTCTTGCTCACGCTTGCGTTGCTCATGCGGTGGCGTCGTCCTCGTCGTCGTCACCGGGCTTCTTGTACGGGTCGGCGTCGCCGGCGAACTTCGCGCCGGAGGAGGTCTCGCGCACCTTGGCGTCGGAGGCCCGCGCCTTGTCGAGGAGGTTCTCGATCGTCTTGGCGTTCTCCGGGAGGGCGTCCGCCACGAAGGTGAGGGTCGGCGTGAACTTGGTGCCCGCCGCCGCCCCGACCGCGGAGCGCAGGATGCCCTTGGCGCTCTGCAGTCCGGCCGCCGCGCTGGCCCGGTCCTCGTCGTCGCCGTACACCGTGTAGAAGACCGTGGCCTCCCGCAGGTCACCGGTGACGCGGGTGTCCGTGATGGTCACGTGCGTTCCCAGGCGCGGGTCCTTGATGCCGCGCAGCAGCTTCTGGGCGACCACCTCCTGAATGAGGTCCGCCAGCTTCTTCGCCCGAGCGTTGTCGGCCACTGGTCCTTCTCCTTGTGTATTACGTTTTTCCGCTTGGTTCAGTCTTCGTCACTGTGCAGCCGCCGCCGTACCGACAGCAACTCCACTTCGGGCCGGGCGGCGACCATGCGCTCGCACCGGTCCAGTACGTCTGTGAGGTGCCCCGTGTCGCCGGCCACCACCGCGACGCCGATCTCGGCCCTGCGATGGAGGTCCTGGTCCCCCACCTCCGCCACGCTCACCGCGAACTTGCGGTGCAGCTCGGCGACGATCGGGCGGACGACGGAGCGTTTCTCCTTCAGCGACCGTACGTCGCCGAGCAGGAGGTCGAAGGACAGAGTCCCCACATACATGTGTGTCCGGATGTCCCGCCGGTTCGGGTTCATGTGCCGCTGCCACTGCTTGGCAGGGACACCAGAACCGTACACGCAACGGCCGGGGCCGCTCGACGGAAATAATCTCCGCCGAGCGGCCCCGACCACGGTGCGCATCAGGGGCGGGGCCCCGGGTGCGCGATGTCGCTGCGCGGTGATCAGCCGCGCGGCTTCTCCCGCATCTCGTACGTCGCGATGACGTCGTCGACCTTGATGTCGTTGAAGTTGCCGAGGTTGATACCGCCCTCGAAGCCTTCGCGGATCTCGGTGACGTCGTCCTTGAAGCGGCGCAGACCCTGGATGTTGAGGTCCTCGGCGATGACCTTGCCGTCGCGGACGAGGCGCGCCTTGGTGTTGCGCTTGACCTCGCCGGAGCGGATGAGGACACCCGCGATGTTGCCGAGCTTGGACGAGCGGAAGATCTCGCGGATCTCCGCGGTACCGAGCTCGACCTCCTCGTACTCCGGCTTGAGCATGCCCTTGAGCGCTGCTTCGATCTCCTCGATGGCCTGGTAGATCACCGAGTAGTAGCGGACGTCGACGCCCTCGCGCTCGGCCATCTGCTGAGCACGGCCGGCCGCACGGACGTTGAATCCGATGACGATGGCGTCGGAACCCGTCGCCAGGTCGATGTCGGACTCGGTGACCGCACCCACACCGCGGTGCAGGACGCGGATGTCGACCTCGTCGCTGACGTCGAGCGCCAGCAGCGAGGACTCCAGCGCCTCGACGGAACCGGACGCGTCACCCTTGATGATGATGTTGAGGTCCTGCACGAGACCGGCCTTGAGGGCCTCGTCCAGGTTCTCCAGGGAGAACCGGACGCCACGGCGGGCGAACGCCGCGTTCCGCTCACGGGCGGCACGCTTCTCGGCGATCTGCCGGGCCGTGCGGTCCTCCTCGACGACGAGGAAGTTGTCGCCGGCGCCGGGGACGTTGGTGAGACCCAGCACCAGGACGGGGGTCGAGGGACCCGCTTCCTGCACGTTGTTGCCGTTGTCGTCGAGCATGGCGCGCACGCGGCCGTAGGCGTCGCCCGCGACCATCGTGTCGCCGACGCGGAGGGTACCGCGCTGGACGAGGACGGTGGCGACAGCACCGCGGCCCTTGTCGAGGTGGGCCTCGATCGCGATGCCCTGCGCGTCCATCTCGGCGTTCGCCCGGAGGTCGAGCGAGGCGTCCGCGGTGAGGACGACCGCTTCGAGGAGCTCCTCGATGTGCAGGCCCTGGCGCGCGGAGATGTCGACGAACATCGTGTCGCCGCCGTACTCCTCGGCCACCAGACCGAACTCGGTGAGCTGACCGCGCACCTTGGTCGGGTCGGCGCCCTCGACGTCGATCTTGTTGACCGCGACGACGATCGGGACACCGGCGGCCTTGGCGTGGTTGAGCGCCTCGATCGTCTGCGGCATCACACCGTCGTTGGCCGCGACCACGAGGATCGCGATGTCGGTGGACTTCGCGCCACGGGCACGCATGGCGGTGAACGCCTCGTGACCGGGGGTGTCGATGAAGGTGATGGCGCGCTCTTCGCCGTTGACCTCGGTGGCGACCTGGTAGGCACCGATGTGCTGGGTGATGCCACCGGCCTCGCCCGCGACGACGTTCGTCTTGCGGATCGCGTCGAGGAGGCGGGTCTTACCGTGGTCGACGTGACCCATGACGGTCACGACCGGCGGACGGGAGACGAGCATGTCCTCGCCGCCCTCGTCCTCGCCGAACTCGATGTCGAAGGACTCCAGCAGCTCGCGGTCCTCCTCCTCCGGGCTGACGATCTCCAGGACGAAGTTCATCTCCTCGGCGAGGAGCTTGAGCGTCTCGTCGGAGACGGACTGCGTGGCAGTGACCATCTCGCCGAGGTTCATCATCACGCCGACGAGCGACGCCGGGTTGGCGTTGATCTTCTCGGCGAAGTCGGTGAGCGAGGCACCGCGCGACAGGCGGACGGTCTGTCCGTTGCCGCGAGGCAGCATCACGCCGCCCACGGACGGGGCCTGCATGGCCTCGTACTCCTGGCGCCTCTGACGCTTCGACTTGCGACCGCGGCGCGCGGGGCCGCCAGGACGGCCGAAGGCGCCCTGCGTGCCACCACGTGCGTTGGGACCACCGGGACGACCGGCGAAGCCGGGACGGCCACCGCCACCGGGACGACCGGCGAAGCCGCCGCCACCGCCACCGGGACCGGCCGGACGGCCTGCGAAGCCGCCACCGCCGCCACCGGGACGACCGGCGAAGCCGCCGCCACCGGGACGACCGCCGCCACCCGGGCGACCGCCGCCGCCACCGGGACCGCGACCGCCGCCACCGGGACCGCCGCCGGGGCGGGGACCGGCAGCCGGACGCTGCGGCATCATGCCCGGGTTCGGGCGGTTGCCGGACGGAGCGCCCGGACGCGGGGCACCGCCCTGCGGACGGGGCATGCCACCGGGGGTCGGACGACCGGCGCCGCCCTGGCCGCCCTGCGGACGCGGAGCGCCGCCGGGACCGCCCTGCGGACGCGGGGCGCCACCGGGCGCACCGGCACCGCCGGGACGGGGCGCGCCACCGGGACGGGGCGCCTGCGGGCGCGCCATGCCGGTGGAACCGCCGGAGGTGAAGGGGTTGTTGCCGGGGCGGGGACCCGAGGGACGGGCACCGCCGGGACGCGGGGCGCCCTGGCCGGCCGGACGCGCGGGACGGTCGCCGCCGCGCTCGCCGCCGCGGTTGTCGCGCTGGCCGCCCTGCTGGCCGCCGTCACGCTGGGCCGGGGCCGGACGTGCCGGACGCGGGCCGGGGGTGGCGCCGGTGGGGCGCGGGGCCTGCGGCGCCGGAGCGGCGGGCGCGGGCGCCGAGAACTCGGCCTGCGGCACCGGGGTGACCGGGGCGGGCTTGGCGGCGGGCTTGGGGCCCGGACGCGGACCGGCGGCCGGGGCCGGGGTCGCGGCGGGGGCCGTGGGCTCGCTCTTGGCGGCCTCGGCGGGGGCCGGCTTGGGGGCCGGTGCGCCGGGCTTGGGGGCGCCGGGGCGGGGAGCCGCCGGGCCGGGGGTCGCCGCGGACGGGGCCGCGGGCTTGGCAGGCGTCGCCTTGCGGGGCGCGCCGGGCTTCGCTGCGGACTTGCCGGCGTTGCCGCCGGGGCCCTGCAGTGCGTCAGTCAACTTGCGTACAACCGGCGCCTCGATCGTCGAGGACGCCGAACGGACGAATTCACCAAGTTCTTGGAGCTTGGCCATGACGACCTTGCTCTCAACACCGAACTCCTTGGCGAGCTCGTATACCCGGACCTTAGCCACTTCGCTCCTTTTAGGTCCGGGTTGAACGCCGGACCGTCGCTACTTCATGGGCGTACTCATCGCGTACTCATCGAGTGCTCATCGCAATCTCGACCTACTTCCAACTCGCGAGGTACCTGACCGCACGGGGACCCGTGCCGTTCACTTCTTCTAACCAGTGGTGCTTACGGTGTCGCCTGCTCGGCGTACCGCGCCACGTATTTCTCCAGTGACGCCGTACCGAGCGGACCCTGGCCCCGGAAGGCCCGGGGAAACGCCCGGCGGCGGACCGCCAGGTCGTAACAGGCAGAGGCGGGGTGTACGTAAGCACCCCGGCCGGGCAGCGTACCGCGAGGATCGGGGACACACTCACCCTCGATCATCACGATGCGCAGCAGATCGGTCTTGGCCGCTCGCTCCCGGCAACCCACACAGGTTCGCTCAGGGCATGCGCCGGTTTGCGTTTGGCCAGACACGACTAAGTCTACCTCCCCGCACCGACCTCACCCCTTTGGGGCAAGAATCGAAAACCTGTTGGTCCAAAAAGTGATGTGGCCCGGGTCTCAGCCGGGCTCACCTCACTGCACGCGGCACTCTCAGCCGCGGTCGTCCCGCGCGTCGCGGTCGTCCCTGCGGTACTCGCCGCGCTCCTCGCCCTCACCGATCTCCTCGGTGTCTGGCCGGATGTCGATGCGCCAGCCGGTGAGCCGGGCGGCCAGGCGGGCGTTCTGCCCCTCCTTGCCGATGGCGAGCGAGAGCTGGTAGTCAGGCACGGTCACCCGGGCCGAGCGGGTCGACATGTCGACGATCTCGACCTTGGAGACCCGGGCCGGGGACAGCGCGTTGGCCACCATCTCGGCGGGGTCGTCCGACCAGTCGACGATGTCGATCTTCTCGCCGTGCAGCTCCGCCATGACATTGCGCACACGGCTGCCCATCGGGCCGATGCAGGCGCCCTTGGGGTTGATGCCGGAGCGGGTCGAGCGGACCGCGATCTTGGTGCGGTGACCGGCCTCGCGGGCGATGGCCTCGATGACCACCGAACCGTCGGCGATCTCCGGGACCTCCAGCGCGAAGAGCTTCTTCACCAGATTGGGGTGGGTGCGCGAGAGGGTCACGGACGGACCGCGGACACCCTTGGCCACCCGTACGACGAACGTGCGAAGGCGCAGACCGTGCGTGTACTCCTCGCCGGGGACCTGCTCCTGCACCGGCAGGATGGCCTCCAGCTTGCCGATGTCGACAAGTACGTTCTTCGGGTCCTTGCCCTGCTGGACCACGCCGACGACGACATCGCCCTCGATGCCGGCGTACTCGCCGAAGGTCTGGTCGTCCTCGGCGTCGCGCAGCCGCTGGAGGATGACCTGCTTGGCGGTGCTGGCGGCGATCCGGCCGAAGTCCGAGGGGGTGTCGTCGAACTCCTTGGCCTCCTGCCCCTCCTCCAGGTCGGCCGGGTCCTCCTTCGCCCACACCGTCACGTGACCGTTCTCGCGGTCGAGCTTCACGCGGGCCCGGCGGAAACTGCCTTCGGTGCGGTGGTAGGCGATGAGGAGGGCCTGCTCGATCGCCTCGACCAGCAGGTCGAAGGAGATCTCCTTCTCCCGTACCAGACCCCGCAGGGCGCTCATGTCGATATCCACGGCTACGCCTCCTCTTCCTTCTCGTCGTTCTTGTTCTCGTTCTTGCGGTTGAACTCGACCTCGACACGGGCCTTCGCGATGTCCGCGAACTCCACCCGGCGGGCGGTGGGCCTGCGCCCCTTCACGCCCGGCACTTCGAGGTCGAGCCCCTTCTCGTCCACGTCGAGGATGCGGGCGACCAGCTCGGTGCCGTCGGCCAGCTGGAGCTTGGCGAGGCGGCCGGTGGCCCGTACGTAGTGGCGGTGCTCGGTGAGCGGGCGGTCCGCGCCCGGGGAGCTGACCTCCAGGACGTACTCCTCGTCGCCCATCGCGTCGCTCTCGTCGAGCTTCTGGGAGATGTCCCGGCTGACCTCGGCGCACGCGTCGAGCTCGACGCCCTCCTCGGAATCCACGACGATCCGCAGCATGCGGCGCCTGCCTGCCTTGGACACCTCGATGTCCTCAAGGTCCAGGCCCTTGGCGGCGACCAGCGGTTCCAGCAGTTCGCGCAGCCTGTCGCTCTGGGTGGTGCTCATCCGGGTGACTCCTCGGCCGCGTGTGCTGTTGTCTGTTTCGTCGTGTGTCAGGTCAAAGGGTATCCGGTCCGGAGGGGTGTTGCCGTCCGTCCGCCCCATGCCGCGGGTACGCTCGCCAGCGGTGATCAACCGGGGACCGAGGGAGACGGACAGTTGCGCACGCCCACCACTCGCAGACGTGCGCTGGCCTGGAGCGGGGCCGCCGCCGCGGGCCTGCTGGCCGGCTGCTCGAACAGTTCCGGCACGTCCGGTTCCGCCGGTACGCAGCGGGACACGGCCGTACGGAAGGCCGCCGTCCGGCTGCGCGAGAGCGCCACGCGGACCAGCCTGGACCTGCTCGCCCACTACGACGCGCTGCTGAAGAAGCACCCCGGCGAGGCGGAGCGGCTGCGCCCGCTGCGCGCCGAGGTGGCCCGGCAGGCGAAGGTGCTGCGGGGCGAGGGCCGGGCGGCGGTCGGCCGCCCGCCGGTGACGGTGGCCGCGGACCCGAAGGCCGCGGTGAAGGAACTGGCCGCCGCCGAGCAGCGGACCTCCGACGCGCATCTCGCGGCGCTGACCGGCGCCACCCCGGAGCTGGCCAGGCTGCTGGCCTCGGTGGCCGCAGCGGGCGCCGGGCACGTGTTCCTGCTGACCGACGGGGAGCCGAAGTGAACGTGACAGCCGTACAGGCCGCACTCGCCGCCGAGCACGCCGCCGTCTACGGGTACGGAGTGGTCGGCGGCCGGGTCGGCGCCGGACGCCGGACCGAGGCGAAGGAGGCCTGGGACGCGCACCGCTCGCGGCGGGACGCGCTGGCCAGGACGGTGCGCGACCTGGGCGGGAAGCCGGTGGCCGCTCAGCCTGCGTACGCCCTGCCGTTCGCGGTGCCCGACGCCGCGGCGGCGGCGAAACTGGCCGCCGTACTGGAGGACCGGGTGGCCGGGGTGTACTCCGACCTGGTGCGCGCGGCGGACGGGCCGCTGCGCCGCGAGGCCGCCGCGGCGCTGCGCGAGGCGGCGGTGCGGGCCGTCCGCTGGCGGGGCAGCAGCGTAGCCTTTCCTGGGCTCGCCGAACTGACCACTTCGGTACGCGAAGGCGTGTGAGCCTTACGAATCGAAGGAGAACACCCCACCTATGGCTTTCGAACCGCCGCAGCGCCTCGTCAGGGCGCTGGGCGAGGCGTACGGGGAACAGGCCGCCGGCGACTGGCTGGGGCGGCTGCCTCGGCTGGCCCAGGAGGCCCTCGCCGAGCGGGAGTTGACCTGCGAGCGGGTGCAGGCTCCGGGCGGGCGCAGCTCGCTGGTGGTGCTGGCGCGGCGCCCGGACGGCGGGCAGCGGGCACTGAAGCTGGCCCCCGGTCCGGCCCGTCCCGAACTGGAGCGGGCGGCGCTCGCGCACTGGAACGGGTGGGGTGCGGTGCAGCTCACGGACGCGGCGGGATCCCTTCCGGGCGGCGCGGGGGCCGTCCCGGGAGATCCGGCCGCGGCCGGTGACGGGGTGCTGCTGCTGGAGCGGCTGCACTGCGAGGTGTCGCTGCGCTCCCTGCCCGAGGCGAAGGCCCTGCTGGAGGCCGCGGGCGTGGTGCGCAAGCTGTGGGTGGCGCCCGCGGACGGGCACCCCTTCGAGACGGTCGAGGAGCGCACCGCCCGGCAGGCAGAGCCGATGGGCAAGGCCCCCGACGAGTTCTCCCCGCTGGTGGAGGCGGCCCTCGCCGCCCGCGCCGAGCTGATCGCCGGCGCCCCCGAACTCCTGCTCCTGCACGGCAACTTCCGGCAGGGCAAGGTGCTCGCGGGCGACCGCACCCCGTGGCTGGCGGTGGGTCCCGACCCGCTCGTCGGCGAGCGGGCGTACGACCTGGCGCGGCTGGTCCGCGACCGGATCGAGGACCAGATCGCCACCGCGGCCGGCGCCTCCGCGACCCGCCGCCGGATCAACCGGCTGGCCGACTCCCTGGACGTGGAGCGGGAGCGGCTGCACGGCTGGACGCTGTTCCGTGCGGTCGAGTCGGGGGTGCGGGCGATGGCCGCGGGGCGGCGCCAGGACGGCGAGATGCTGCTGGAGTTCGCCGGCTGGCTGTAGGCCGGCCGGGAGGGCGGCGGGCCGGGACTACGCGGCGCCCGCCGCTTCCGCGTCCGCCCCCTTCCTGCCGAACACCTCGAACAGCCGGGTCAGGCTGTCCTCCGCGTAGCCCTCGGCGACACCGCGCCGGAAGGTCTCCAGTACGGCGGCGGGCAGCGCCGGGTCCACCCCGGAGTCGCGGGTGGTGTGCACGACGTGGTCGAGGCTGGCGACGGCCATCGACATCCGCTCGACCTCGCCGGAGTGCTGCCCGGACTCGATGCGCGGGGTGTAGTAGTCGAGGAACTGGTCCATTCCGCTCAGCACTTCGGACGCGTACGGCTTGATGTCCGAGGCGGTGAGGCCGTTGGCGTGCGCCACGGCGAGGGAGTGCAGCCAGGAGGTCAGGGCGGTCCAGAAGATGTCCATCTGGAGCTGGTAGTAGAGGGCCGCCAGGCCGGGGTCCTCGCCCCGGTAGTCGGTGTTGGAGATGACCTTCAGGACGTCCTCGTGGCGCTCGAAGACCTCGCGCGGGCCGCTGTAGTAGGTGGCGAAGTCGTCGGTGCCGATGCCGGACGGGGGTGTCCGTACGCCGCCGGTGATCTGGACGGCGCCGTGCCCGGCCGCCCAGGCGGCGCCCTCGCGGGCCCGGTCCGGGGTGTCGGAGCTGAGGTTGACCAGGACGCGGCCGTCGAGGGCCGCGGTGGCGGGCTCCAGGATGGCGTACATCGCGGCGTAGTCGGTCAGGCTGAGAATGATCAACTCGTTCGCGGCGAGGGCCTGTTCGGCGCTGTCGGCGCGGACCGCGCCGCGTGCGACGAGGTCGTCGGCGCGGCTCGCGGTGCGGTTCCAGACGGTGACGCGGTGACCGGCGTCGAGGTACGCGGAGGCCATGGCGTGCCCCATCGGGCCGAGGCCGATGACGGTCACCGAGAACTGCTTGTCCTGCTGTGCACTCACAAGAATATCCCCTCTAGAACGAACGCTCTATCTAGGGATCAAGCTAGCACACCTTCTAGAGCGAACGCTCTAATTGGTTAGACTTCCGCTGTGAAGACGAAGCCAGAACAGCAGCAGCCGCACGCCGACGCCCTCGGTACGCGCGAGCGGATCGTCCGTACGGCCTCACGGCTGATGCAGCGTCAGGGCTACCAGGGCACCGGCATCAAGCAGATCGCCAAGGAGGCGGAGGCCACGCTCGGCTCCGTGTACCACTTCTTCCCGGGCGGGAAGCAGGAGTTGGGCACGGCGGCCGTGCGCCACGGCGACGAGGAGTTCGCGGACATCCTGCGCCGGACGCTGGACGCGGAGGAGGACCCGGCGACGGCCGTGCTCGTGCTGACCGGGGAGCTGGCCGAGGGGCTGCGCGATTCGGACTGGCTGGACGGCTGCCCGGTGACCTCGGCCGTGGTGGGCACCGCGCCCGACTCCCCCGGCATCCAGCAGGCCGCGGCCGAGGCGTTCGCCCGCTGGCGGGGCCTGGTGGCGGACGCCCTGGTGCGGGCGGGGTTCGCCGAGGGGGACGCCCGGGACCTGGCGTACACGGTGATCAGCGCGCTGGAGGGCGCGGAGATGGCGGCGCAGGTGGGGCGGAGTGTGGAGCCGCTGGAGACGGTGGGCCGCCACTTGGCCCACTTGCTCCGCACCTACCGCTAGCGCGGGGCGGGGCTCCGGCGGGCGGGGCCTTCCAGGGTGCCGCGGGGCCGTACCCACGGGGCCGCCCGACGCGCGCCCTTCAGGGCCGCAGGACTGTGTCACTGTGCGACTACCGCCACGCGGGCACGAGCGTGACGTGCCCCCTCAGGGGCGCGGGACTGTATCACTGTGCGGCTACCGCCGCGCGGGCGCGATCAACCTCCCCCGTCCGGTGCAGGAGTGCCCCTTCAGGGGCGCGGGGAACTGCGCGAGCAACCACACTCCACCCGCACACCCCCACCCACCCCTGGAGGGCCCGCCACCCGGGGTCCGGGGCGGAGCTCCGGCTTCGGGAAGGGGCGGGGTGGGGTGAAGCCCCGCGCAGCGGGCCACTCCGGTACGGAGCAGCGGGCCGGGGCCGGGCGGGACCGAGGGGGTGCGGCTCCGCCGGGGGCCGCACCCTTGCCCGCCCGTTCCGCCCCCGGGGGGCGGCCCCGCCGCCCAAGCGGGCGGGGGCGGGGGTGGGAAAGGGCCCGGCCCGGCGCCCAAGGGGGGGTCGGTGCCCGGCCCCGGCGCACAACGCGGTGGGGCCGGGCGCGTCCGGGGAGGGGGTTAGGCGGGGGTGGTGAGGTGGGTGATGGCTTCGGCCACCGTCAGCTCCTGCCGCTCCCCCGTACGACGGTCCTTCAGCTCCAGGACACCCTCCCCCGCACGCCGCCCCGCGACCAGGATCTTCGGGCAGCCGATCAGCTCGGAGTCGGTGAACTTCACGCCCGGCGAGACGCCCGGACGCTCGTCGACCAGGACGCGCAGCCCCGCCTCGCCCAGCTTCTCGGCGACCTCGACGGCCAGCTCCGTCTGGAGCGCCTTGCCCGCCGCGACGACGTGCACGTCGGCCGGGGCGATCTCGGGCGTCCAGCACAGGCCCTTGTCGTCGGCGGACTGCTCGGCGAGGGCGGCGACGGCGCGCGAGACGCCGATGCCGTACGAGCCCATGGTGACCCGGACCGGCTTGCCGTTCTGGCCGAGGACGTCCAGCGAGAAGGTGTCCGCGTACTTGCGGCCGAGCTGGAAGATGTGGCCGATCTCGATGGCGCGGTCCAGCTTGAGGCCGGTGCCGCACTTGGGGCACGGGTCGCCCTCTTCGACGACGACCACGTCGAGGTAGTCGTCGACCTCGAAGTCACGGCCGGCGACGACGTTCTTCGCGTGGGTGTCGGCCTTGTTGGCGCCGGTGATCCAGGCGGTGCCGGGGGCGACCCGCGGGTCGGCGATGTAGCGGACCTTGGCCAGGCCCTGCGGGCCGACGTAGCCCCGTACGAGGTCGTCGCGGCCCTCGAAGTCCTCGGCGGTGACCAGCTCGACGACGGCGGGGGCGAGGTGCTCGCCGAGCTTGCCGAGGTCGACCTCGCGGTCGCCCGGGACGCCCACGGCGACGATCTCGCCGTCGACCTTCACCAGGAGGTTCTTCAGGGTGGCCGAGGCCTCGACGCCGAGCTGGGCGGCGAGGGTCTCGATGGTGGGGGTGTCGGGGGTGGCGATGTCCTCGGCGGCCGGGTGCCCGGCGCCCTCGACGGCCTTCAGCGCGAAGGTGACGGCCTCGGTGTTCGCGGCGTAGTCGCAGCTCGGGCAGTCGGCGAAGGTGTCCTCGCCGGCGGCGGCCGGGGCGAGGAACTCCTCGGAGGCCGAGCCGCCCATGGCGCCGGAGACCGCGGACACGATGCGGTGGTCCAGGCCGAGGCGGTTGAAGATCTTGATGTACGCCTCGCGGTGCAGGCGGTACGACTCGGCGAGGCCCTCGTCGGTGGTGTCGAAGGAGTACGAGTCCTTCATCTGGAACTCGCGCCCGCGCAGCACGCCGGACCGGGGGCGGGCCTCGTCGCGGTACTTCGTCTGGATCTGGTACAGCATCACCGGCAGGTCCTTGTAGGACGTGCACTGGTCCTTGACCGTCTGGGTGAAGATCTCCTCGTGGGTGGGGCCCAGGAGGTAGTCGGCGCCCTTGCGGTCCTTGAGGCGGAAGAGCAGGTCGCCGTACTCCTCCCAGCGGCCGGACGCCTCGTAGGGCTCCTTGGGCAGGAGGGCCGGGAGGAGGACCTCCTGGGCGCCGATGGCGTCCATCTCCTCGCGCACGACGCGCGAGATGTTGTCGAGGACCTTCTTGCCGAGCGGCAGCCAGGTCCAGATGCCCGCGGCGTTGCGACGTACGTAACCGGCGCGCACCAGCAGCTTGTGGCTGAGGGTCTCGGCGTCCGCCGGGTCGTCGCGCAATGTCTTGACCATCAAACGGGACATGCGCTGGACCTGGGCCATGGTGAACTCCTGCTCGGAAGGGTGATGTCAGGAGGTTAGCCGGGGGGTGGGGGCGGGTGGAAATCGGTTAGTGCCCGGCCGGCCGATCCGTCGGGCGGACCCCGGGCGGCCGGCCGGCGCGGTGGCCGGCCGGGCGGGCGGGCCTCAGGCGGCCGGCGGGCGCAGCAGCGGCAGGGGGGCGCCCATGACCGCGTACGGGCGCGGGGCGCTCGGGAAGTGCACCTGGCCGGCCAGGTCCGCGTAGCCGAGGGAACGGTAGAGCGCCCGTGCGGGGCTCTCGATGTCGATGGCGGAGAGGATCGAGCGGGGTTCGGCGGCGGTGTCCGTGATGCTGGTGATCAGTGTGCGGCCGATGCCCCGGGCCTGGAAGTCGGGGTGCACATGGAGTTCGGTGATCACGAAGGAGTGGTCGAGCCAGGCGTCGAGTCCGCTGTGGCGCAGATACGGCTCGACGATGGTGGACCACCAGTGGGTGCGGTCGTTGGGCATGCCGTAGACGAAGCCGACGAGGCGTCCGTCGGGGGTGGTGGCGCCGAGTGCGCGGGCGCCGGGCGAGGTCATGTGGCGCAGCACGATGTGGCGTCGTACGCCGACCTCGTCCGGGCCGAGGCCGAAGGCGAGGGCCTGCACGGCGAGCGCCTCGTCCACGCGTGCGGCGAGGTCGAGCGGGCCGATCACTGCGGCGTCGTCCGTACGGGGCTTCATGGGCGAACACTAACCGGCTCCGGGGTGCCGGGGGACGCCGGAATCCGGCGCGGTGGCCGGGGTTCGCGGTGGGCCGGGCCGTCGGGGCGCGCTAGAAGAGCACGCTCATGAAGGCGCCGACCTCCTGGAACCCGACGCGCCGGTACGAGGCCCTGGCCGGGGCGTTGAAGTCGTTGACGTAGAGGCTGACGACGGGGGCGACGTCGGCGAGGGCGTAGCGCAGGACGGCGGCCATGCCGGTGACGGACAGGCCCTTGCCCCGGTGTTCGGGGGCGACCCAGACGCCCTGGATCTGGCAGGCGGTGGCGGTGGCCGCGCCGATCTCGGCCTTGAAGACGACCTTGCCGTCCTCGATACGGGCGAAGGAGCGGCCGGCGCCGACGAGTTCGGCCACCCGTGCCTGGTAGAGCAGTCCGCCGTCGCCCGCCATCGGCGAGACGCCGACCTCCTCGGTGAACATGGCCACGCACGCGGGCATGATCGTTTCCATCTCGTTCTTGCGGATGCGCCGTACGAGCGGGTCGGGGGTGATGTCGTCGGGCATCCGCTCGGCGACCATCAGGGGCTGGTGGGCGCGGACCTCGCGGGCGGGGCCCCAGCTCGGTTCGAGCAGCCGCCACAGCTGGGCGGTGGGTTCGGCGGGGCCGACGATGGAGGAGCAGCGGCGGCCGGTGCGGCGGGCCCGTTCGGCGAAGCCGCGGACGGCTTCGGGGGTGGCGCAGATGGGGACGAGGTTGGCGCCGGAGTAGCAGAGGCTGCGCAGGGTGCCGCCCTCGTACCAGCCCCACATCTCGCCGCCCAGGCGCCAGGGGTCGAGTCCGGCGACCTGGACCCGGGAGGTGACGAAGGCGTTGTTGACGGGCTCGCTCTCCAGCAGGGCGAGCGCCTCGCCCAGCTCGCCGGGTGCGAGGACGCGGGTGGTGGTCGTCGTCAACACGTGGAGGGCCTCACCGGTACGGTTCGCTGATCTCCGCACTGTACCCGTCGCGTTCGAAACCACCCAGCCGGACCGAAAAGCCGTGCTCCCGGGCGGGACGGCCGGGGCGGGCGACGGCGCCCGGAGCCGCTCGGTACACGGACAAGACCGTGCCCCGCGTTCCTCGGGGAGCGCGGGGCACGGGCCGGGGCGGGCGGGGCCCGCCGGGGGCTACTTGCCGATGGCGACCGTCGGCTCGCCGGAGGCGACGCCGTCCTTCTCCATCTGCTCGGCGATCTTCATCGCCTCTTCGATCAGGGTCTCGACGATCTTCGACTCAGGGACGGTCTTGATGACCTCGCCCTTGACGAAGATCTGGCCCTTGCCGTTGCCGGAGGCGACGCCGAGGTCGGCCTCGCGGGCCTCGCCGGGGCCGTTGACGACGCAGCCCATGACGGCGACGCGCAGCGGCACCTCCATGCCTTCGAGGCCTGCGGTGACTTCCTCGGCGAGCTTGTAGACATCGACCTGGGCACGGCCGCAGGACGGGCAGGAGACGATCTCCAGGCGGCGCGGCTTGAGGTTGAGGGACTCCAGGATCTGGATGCCGACCTTGATCTCCTCGACGGGCGGGGCCGAGAGGGAGACGCGGATGGTGTCGCCGATGCCCTCGGAGAGCAGGGCGCCGAAGGCGACGGCCGACTTGATGGTGCCCTGGAAGGCGGGGCCGGCCTCGGTGACGCCGAGGTGCAGCGGGTAGTCGCACTGGGCGGCGAGCTGGCGGTAGGCGTTGACCATCACGACCGGGTCGTTGTGCTTGACCGAGATCTTGATGTCGCCGAAGCCGTGCTCCTCGAAGAGGGAGGCCTCCCAGAGGGCGGACTCGACGAGTGCCTCGGGGGTGGCCTTGCCGTACTTCTTCAGCAGGCGGGCGTCCAGCGAGCCGGCGTTGACGCCGATGCGGATCGGGGTGCCCGTGTCGCGCGCGGCGTGCGCGATCTCCTTGACCTTGTCGTCGAACTGCTTGATGTTGCCCGGGTTGACGCGGACGGCCGCGCAGCCGGCGTCGATCGCGGCGAACACGTACTTCGGCTGGAAGTGGATGTCGGCGATGACCGGGATCTGCGACTTCTTGGCGATCGTGGCCAGCGCGTCGGCGTCGTCCTGGGTCGGGCAGGCGACCCGGACGATCTGGCAGCCGGACGCGGTGAGCTCGGCGATCTGCTGGAGCGTGGCGCCGATGTCGGACGTGCGCGTGGTCGTCATCGACTGCACCGAGACGGGGGCGTCCCCGCCGACGGCAACGGTGCCGACCTGGATCTTGCGGCTGATCCTCCGGTCGGCGAGCTTCGTCGGAACGGACGGCATTCCGAGAGAAATTGCAGTCATCTGCTGTGCAACCCCAAGTGTGGATCTAGATGTGCCGAGATCGGCGGCCTCCGGACTTCGAGCGTACGGCACCTCGAAAGTCCGGAGTACACCACGTCGACAAATCCACTCAATGGTGGTCCGAAGTTGTGACGAAGGCGTCAGGAGATGCGAACGGGGTTCACCACGTCCGCGATCAGCACCAGCACCGTGAAGCAGATGAAGATGCCCGCGACGACGTACGCGACCGGCATCAGCTTGGCGACGTCGAAGGGGCCGGGGTCGGGCTTGCGGAAGACCTTGGCGATGCCCCGCCGCAGCGACTCCCACAGGGCGCCCGCGATGTGCCCGCCGTCGAGCGGGAGCAGCGGGAGCATGTTGAACAGGAACAGCGACAGGTTGAACCCGGCGACCAGGAAGAGCACCATCGCGACGGTGTTCTCCATGGGCAGCCCCATGCCGAGGATCTCGCCGCTGACGCGGGCCGCGCCGACCACGCCCATGGGTGAGTCCGCCTTGCGCTCCTCGCCGTTGAACGCGGCGTTCCACAGGTCGGGGACCTTGGAGGGGAGCGCGATCAGGGAGTCCACACCGGACTGGATCATGGTGCCCATCTGGTCGATGGACTCGGTGAAGGACAGCGGGGTGGTGGCGGAGGCGGGGCCGAAGCCGAGGTAGCCGGCGTCGACGTAGGCGTCCTTGACGACGTTGCCGTCGGCGTCCTTCTTCAGGACCTTGTTGGTCAGCACCTTGGTGGTGAGGACCTTCTGCTCGCCGCCGCGCTCGACGGTGATGCTGACCTCGCCGCGGGAGGCGCGGATGCGGTCGGAGAGGGCGGCCCAGTCGGCGACCGGCTCCCCCTGGTAGGCGACGACCTTGTCGCCCTTCTGCAGGCCCGCGGCCTTGGCCGGGGAGGCGGGGTCGGTGGACCGGCAGGCGTCGCGGTTCTCGCTCTGCGAGATCACGCAGGGGACGACCGAGTCGACCGTGGTGGTGGCCTTGTTCAGCCCGATGAACATGAACACGCCGAGGAACATCACGACCGCGATGATCAGGTTCATGGCCGGTCCGGCGAACATCACCACGACGCGCTTCCAGGGCTTGCGCGTGTAGAGGAGCCGGTGCTCGTCACCCGGCTGGAGCTCCTCGTACGAGGCGGCGCGGGCGTCCTCGATCATGCCGCGCCACGGCGAGGTGGAGCGGGCCTCGATGCGGCCGTCCTTGCCGGGCGGGAACATGCCGATCATGCGGATGTAGCCGCCGAGCGGGATGGCCTTGATGCCGTACTCGGTCTCGCCCCTGGTCCTCGACCAGATGGTGGGGCCGAAGCCGACCATGTACTGGGGCACCCGGACGCCGAAGCGCTTGGCGAAGGTGAGGTGGCCCAGCTCGTGCAGGGCGATGGAGAGGAGCAGCCCACCGAAGAAAATGACTATCCCGAGGACCGTCAACAGGATGGTCGTCATGCGCGGGCCTCCGCCGATGTGTGCCGTGCCGTGGTCTGCGGCACCGCTGCCAGTTCTCGGGCGCGGGTGCGCGCCCAGTTCTCTGCCTCCAGGACGTCCGCGACCGTGAGCCGGGTTCCCCCGCGGGGGGTTCCGTGCTCGGCCACGACCTCGGCGACCGTATCCACGATTCCTGTGAAGGGCAGCCGTCCCGCGAGGAACGCGTCGACGCATTCCTCGTTCGCGGCATTGAACACCGCCGGGGCCGTGCCCGCGAGTTCCCCGACGTGACGGGCGAGTCCGACCGACGGGAAGGCCTCGGTGTCGAGCGGGAAGAACTCCCAGGTGGAGGCCTTGGTCCAGTCGAAGGCCGGGGCGGCGTCCGGAACCCGTTCGGGCCAGCCGATGCCGAGGGCGATCGGGCCGCGCATGTCGGGCGGGGTGGCCTGGGCGAGCGTGGAGCCGTCGACGAATTCCACCATCGAGTGGACGTAGGACTGCGGGTGGACGACGACCTCGATGCGCTCGAAGGGGATGTCGTACAGGAGGTGCGCCTCGATCACCTCCAGGCCCTTGTTGACCAGGGTCGCCGAGTTGACGGTGATGACCGGGCCCATCGCCCAGGTCGGGTGGGCCAGCGCGTCCTCGCGGGTGACGTCCGCCAGCTCGGCCCGCGTACGGCCGCGGAACGGGCCGCCGGACGCCGTGACGACCAGCTTGCGCACCTCGCTGCGCCTGCCTCCGGCCAGCCCCTGGAAGAGCGCGGCGTGCTCGGAGTCGACCGGGATGATCTGGCCCGGCTTGGCGAGGGCCTTCACCAGGGGGCCGCCGACGATCAGCGACTCCTTGTTGGCCAGCGCGAGGGTACGGCCCGCTTCGAGGGCGGCGAGGGTGGGAGCGAGACCGATGGAGCCCGTGATGCCGTTGAGGACGGTGTGGCAGTCGGAGGCGGCGAGGTGGGTGGCGGCCTCGGGGCCGGCCAGGATCTCGGGGAGCGGCTCGCTGCCGTACCGGGTCCGCAGCGCCTCGCGCAGGGGGCCCGCGGCTTCCTCGCGGGCGACCGCGACCTGACGTACCCGCAGCTGGTGGGCCTGGTCGGCGAGCAGTTCGACCTGGGACCCGGCGGCGGAGAGCGCGGTGATCCGGAAACGGTCGGGGTTGCGCAGGACCAGGTCGATGGCCTGGGTGCCGATGGAGCCGGTGGAGCCGAGGACGACGATGTCGCGCGGCCCCTCGGTGACGGCGCCGTAGCGCAGGTGCGGGTCGGCGAGCGGGGCAGGGCTTTCGGTCATCCCCCCATTGTGTCCCGGCCCGGGGGTGCTGTGGACAGCGCGCCCCCGCATCACGCTTCCGGGGTCACCGTCCGGACCGCGGTTTCCGGTCCCCCCTGCCGCGCCCGGACGGCTGCCGCCCGCGCTCGGGGCCCTGGTGGGTGACGACGCCCTCCTCGGTGTCCATGGTGGGGGCGGTGAAGCTGAGCCCTTCGTCCTGGCGGGGGGCCAGGTCGGCCACGGGCGCGTCGGTCTCGACCTTGAGGTGGAAGAGGAACCCGACGGTCTCCTCCTTGATCGCGTCCATCATGGCGGTGAACAGCTCGAAGCCCTCGCGCTGGTACTCGAAGATCGGCTCCCGGCCGAGCATGTAGCGCAGCCCGATGCCCTCCCGCAGGTAGTCCATCTCGTACAGGTGCTCGCGCCACTTGCGGTCCAGTACGGCGAGCAGGACGCGCCGCTCCAGTTCGCGCAGGGCGTCGGAGCCGAGCCGGGCCTCGCGCGCGGCGTACTGCTCGTGGATGTCCTCGCGGAGGGCTTCGGCGAGGTCGTCCGGGGTGAGGTCGGGGTGGGCGCGCAGTTCGGCGACGGTGCGGGTGATCGGGTACAGGTCGCGCAGCGCCCGCCAGAGCCGGTCGAGGTCCCACTCCTCGGCGTACCCCTCGGCGGTCTCGGCCCGGACGTAGGCGTCGACGGTGTCGTCCATGAAGTGGCCGATCTGGCCGGTGAGGTCCTCGCCGTCGAGGACCCGGCGGCGTTCGCTGTAGACCAGTTTGCGCTGGCGGTCCATGACCTCGTCGTACTTCAGCAGGTCCTTGCGGGCCTCGAAGTTCTGCCGTTCGATCTGCGACTGGGCGGACGCGACGGCGCGGGTGACCAGCTTGTTCTCGATGGGCACGGCGTCGGGGAGGTTCGCCATGGTCATCACGCGGTCGACGGCCTGGGCGCGGAAGAGGCGCATCAGGCTGTCCTCCAGCGAGAGGTAGAAGCGGGAGGCACCGGGGTCGCCCTGGCGGCCGGACCGGCCGCGGAGCTGGTTGTCGATCCGGCGGGACTCGTGACGCTCGGTGCCCAGGACATAGAGCCCGCCGAGCGCCTTGACCTCGTCGTGGGCGGCGGTGGCGGCGGCGTCCCCGGCGGCCGGGTCCTTGGAGGCGCGTGCCGCGTCGTCCTGCGGTTCGCCGTCCTCGGTCACCGGTTCCGGGCTGCCGCCGAGCATGATGTCGGTGCCCCGGCCGGCCATGTTGGTGGCGACGGTGACCGCTCCCCGGCGGCCGGCCCCGGCCACGATCTGCGCCTCGCGCTGGTGGTTGCGGGCGTTGAGGACCTCGTGCGGAACGCCCCGGCGGCGCAGCAGCGCGGACAGGTGCTCGGACTTCTCCACCGAGACCGTGCCGACGAGCACCGGCTGGCCGGTGGCGTACCGCTCGGCGATGTCGTCGACGACGGCCGCGTACTTGGCGTCCTCGGTGCGGTAGATGAGGTCGGCCTCGTCGCGGCGGACCATCGGCCTGTTGGTCGGGATGGGCACCACCTGGAGCTCGTAGATCTGGTGGAACTCGGCGGCCTCGGTCATCGCGGTGCCGGTCATTCCGGACAGGCCCCGGCCGTAGAGCCGGAAGAAGTTCTGGAGGGTGACGGTGGCGAGGGTCTGGTTCTCGTTCTTGATCTCCACGTGCTCCTTGGCCTCGATGGCCTGGTGGAGTCCCTCGTTGTAGCGGCGGCCGGGCAGCAGCCGTCCGGTGTGTTCGTCGACGATCAGCACTTCCTCGTCCAGGACGACGTAGTCCTTGTCCTTGCGGAACAGCTCCTTGGCCTTGATGGCGTTGTTGAGGTGGCCGATGAGGGGGGTGTGCACGGAGTCGTAGAAATTCTCGATGCCGAGCTGGTCCTCCAGGAATTCCACGCCCCGGTCGAGAATGGCGACGGTGCGTTTCTTGGGGTCGTACTCGTAGTGGTGGGCGGCCCGGATTTCGACGAGCTCGTCCTTTTCCGCCTGGGTGACGTAGCGCTCCTCCTGGACCAGTACGCCCGTCATGCGCGCGACGAGCTTCACGAAGGCGCCGTACCACTGGGTGGGCTGGTCCGCGGGGCCGGAGATGATGAGCGGGGTGCGCGCCTCGTCGATGAGGATGGAGTCCGCCTCGTCGACGACGGCGAAATGGTGGCCGCGCTGGACGAGTTCTTCGTGCGACCAGGCCATGTTGTCGCGCAGGTAGTCGAAGCCGAATTCGGTGTTGGTGCCGTACGTGATGTCGCAGGCGTAGGCGGCGCGCCGGTCGGCGGGGTCCATGTCGGCCTTGATGACGCCGACGCTCAGGCCCATGAAGCGGTACGCCCGGCCCATCCAGGCGGCGTCGCGCTCGGCCAGGTAGTCGTTGACGGTGACGAGGTGGGCGCCCTTCCCGGCGAGGGCGTTGAGGTAGAGCGGGAGGGTGGCGACGAGGGTCTTCCCCTCGCCGGTGCGCATTTCGGCGACGCACTGGAGGTGGAGTGCCGCCCCGCCCATGACCTGGACGTCGAAGTGGCGCATTCCCAGGGTCCGGCGGGCCGCTTCGCGCATCGCGGCGAAGGCCTCCGGCAGCAGGTCGTCGAGGGATTCGCCCTCCGCGTACCGTTCCTTGAACTCCTCGGTGAGTGCCTGGAGTTCCGGGTCGGAAAGATCGCGGTATTCGTCCTCGACGAGGGCGACCTGCCGGGAAATTCCCTGGAGTTTGCGCAGGACACGTCCCTCGCCGGCCCGCATTATCCTGTTGGTGACGCTTCCCAGACCGAGCCCTGGCATCGTGATTCCCCCACCCGCCGCACATCCGGACTGCACATTGTCGGCGTGAAATTCCGTTGCCGCAAGGAGAGTTATGGCGGAAGGGAAGCAGGAGGGGCGGGGGAACCAGTGGAGTCAGCGGGGCGGGTGAATTTCCTTTCGTCCCCGCATTTCCCGCACTTCTGCCACGTTCCTCACTTCGCCCACTTCTCCCACTGGGCGTCGACGATTTCCTTCGGCACGCCGCCGAGGTCCGCGGTGCCCAGCGTCTCGGCCCGGAAGGACAGGGTGGTCGCGCCGGTCCGTACGACGGTCAGGTACTCGTACGCCGTCCCGGTGCCCCGCACCTCGCGCACCGCGAGGCGGTACGCCTGGGCCTCGTCGCCGGTCCCGGCGGGTGCGGGGAGCTTCTCGACGGCGGTGTAGCGGGCGGCGACCGGGGCCGCTCCCGCCCGGCCGCGGTTCTCGGTGAAGCCCCCCTTGCACTTCTCCCCCGCCGTGCGCAGCGCCGCCATCACCCCGGCCGCGCCGCCGGGCCGGTAGGAGCGGAGCTGCACGGCGACGTCGGCGCCCTGGGGCCGTGCGGGGTCGGCGAGCCTGCGGTGCACCTGGGAGTGGGGGCCGCCCTCGGCGGACCTGAGGCCGACGAGCGGCTGGCAGAGGGCGGGGGCGGCGGTGTACTCGTCGCTCGGCGGGCTACCGGAGACGGTGTACTCGGTGGTGCGGTAGGGGCCGGCCTGCTCGCCGGGGGCGAAGGCGCGGGCGTTGAGCGCGGTCTGGGACAGGGGCTGCGGGGCCGCGGCGGGCGCGGGCCTGTTCCGGGGCTCCTCCGGGGGGCCGCCGCAGGCCGTCAGTGCCGCCGCGCAGCACACCGCTCCCAGGGCCGCCCCGCCTGCCGCTCGTATGCGCGTGCGTACCGCCGTGTTCTTCCCGTACCCCTTGTTCATGTGCTCATCGTGGGGCACGGGAAGAGCCGGTGTCACCCATTCCGTTTTTCGCCGGCCCGCGCGGGCCGGCGCCGGTCAGCGGATCGGCCGGTGCACGTTGTCGTGCTTCGCCGGGCCGGGGGTGGCGTCGGCGATCCACGGCCCGTCGCCGCTGGGGTCGACGATGCCCTCCTCCAGCCAGGAGTACGTGCCGGAGAGCACTCCCCGTACGACCTTGCCGTCGAGGTCGTCGGTGTTGGTCCACAGCCGGTCGAGGAGTTCCTCGGTGCGGATGCGGGACTGGCGGCAGAAGACGTCGGCGAGCTGGTAGGCCTCGCGGCCGTGGTCCTCGGTGGTGCGCAGGAGTTCGGCCCGTACGCACGCGGCGCTCATCGCGAACAGCTCCGCGCCGATGTCGACGATCCGCCCCAGGAAGCCCTGCTTGGTCTCCATGCGGCCCTGCCAGCGGGACATCGCGTAGAAGGTGGAGCGGGCCAGTTTGCGGGCGGTGCGCTCGACGTAGCGCAGGTGTCCGGACAGGTCGGGGTGGCCCGCCGGGTGGAACTCGCCGTACGAGCGCGGCAGCTGGCCGGGGCCGGTGACCAGCTTCGGCAGCCAGCGGGCGTAGAAGCCGGTGGCCCTGCCGCCCGCCCTCGCCTTGTCGGACAGGGACTTCTCCGGGTCGATGAGGTCGCCGGCCACCTTGAGGTGGGCGTCGACCGCCTCGCGGGCGATCAGCAGGTGCATGATCTCCGTGGAGCCCTCGAAGATCCGGTTGATGCGCAGGTCGCGCAGGATCTGCTCGGCCGGCACGGCGCGTTCGCCGCGTGCGGCGAGCGACTCGGCGGTCTCGAAGCCCCGGCCGCCGCGGATCTGGACCAGTTCGTCGGCCATCAGCCAGGCCATCTCCGACCCGTACAGCTTGGCCAGCGCGGCTTCGATGCGGATGTCGTTGCGGTCCTCGTCGGCCATCTGGGAGGACAGGTCGAGCACCGCCTCCAGGGCGAAGGTGGTGGCCGCGATGAAGGAGATCTTGGCGCCGACGGCCTCGTGGTGGGCGACCGGCTTTCCCCACTGCTCACGCACCGACGACCACTCGCGGGCGATCTTCAGACACCACTTGCCCGCGCCGACGCACATGGCGGGCAGCGAGAGCCGGCCGGTGTTGAGGGTGGTGAGGGCGATCTTGAGGCCCGCGCCCTCGGGGCCGATCCGGTTCGCGGCGGGCACCCGGACCTGGTGGAAGCGGGTGACGCCGTTCTCCAGACCGCGCAGGCCCATGAAGGTGTTGCGGTGCTCGACGGTGATGCCCGGCGAGTCGGCCTCGACGACGAAGGCGGTGATGCCGCCCCTGCCGCTCTCCGTCCTCGGCACCCGGGCCATGACGACCAGGAGATCGGCGACGACCCCGTTGGTCGTCCACAGCTTCACGCCGTCCAGGAGGTACGCGTCGTCGCCGTCGGGCACGGCGGTGGTGGCGAGGCGGGCCGGGTCGGAGCCGACGTCGGGCTCGGTGAGCAGGAAGGCCGAGATGTCGGTGCGGGCGAGCCGGGGAAGGAAGGTGTCCCGCTGCTCCTGGGTGCCGAACAGCTTGAGCGGCTGGGGTACGCCGATGGACTGGTGGGCGGAGAGCAGCGCGCCGATCGCGGGGCTGGCGGAGCCGACCAGGGCGAGCGCCTTGTTGTAGTACACCTGGGTCAGCCCCAGGCCCCCGTACTTCCGGTCGATCTTCATGCCGAGCGCGCCGAGTTCCTTGAGCCCGTTGACCGTCTCGTCCGGGATGCGGGCCTCGCGCTCGATCCGGGCGCTGTCGATGCCGGTCTCGCAGAACGCGCGCAGCTTGGCGAGGAAGGCCTCGCCGCGCTCGGCGTCCTCGGTGGGGGGCAGCGGGTGCGGGTGGATGAGGTCGAGGCGGAAGCGGCCGAGGAAGAGTTCCTTGGCGAAGCTGGGTTTGCGCCAGTCCTGCTCGCGCGCGGCCTCGGCGACCTGGCGGGCCTCGCGCTCGGTGACTTTGGGGGGCTGGCCGGGCTTGTCGTGGGTGTGTGGTGCGGACATGAGGCTCACCTCGCCGCGCGTCGGGATCAAGGACCCGGAAGGTGGTGTACCGCCGCAAGGAGCCGCGTACGGCTACCGACCGGTTCTACCCACTCGTATCTACCCCATCGCGCTCATTGCCACCAGCCCGCGCGCACGTGGTCCGGCTGGTTGCGCGGGTGAGTCGCCGGCGGGCGCCGGGTCCGCCGCGCTGTCCTCGCGCTACTCGCCGCCGCTCGACCTGCTGGGCGGGCCGCCCAGCCTCCGGCGCCGCTTGTTGCGCTTGGCGGAGGAGACCACCAGGTCGCTCACGCCGATCGTGACGGCGGCGACCGCACGGGTCCAGCGGGGGCCGCCGCGCTCCGCCCACACCACGCACACGCATCCACCGACGGCGAGCACCACGAGTCCCGCCAGTACGAGCATCATCATCGCCCCACTATCGCACCGGCCCCGGAGCGCGGGCGGTCCGGGCGGGGCTCAGCCGCGCCACGTCCGCGACGCCTGCCCCAGCACCTCCTCGACGCGGTCCCAGGTCGCCATGTCGCGCTCCACGGGCGGCAGTTCGCGGCTCTCGCCACTCGCGGCCCAGCCCGCGGCGACGGCGACCGGGTCGGCGCCGGTGTCCGCGCCGCAGGCCAGCGCCGCCGCGCCCAGGGCGACCAGCTCCGGTGCGGCGGGCAGGACCACGGGGCGGCCGGAGAGCCGCCGTACCGTCTCCACCCAGACGCGTCCCCGGGCGCCGCCGCCGATCACCCGCAGCGGGCGGGCCGCCACCGAGGGGTCGTGCGGGTCGGTGCCGCACGCGGTGAGGAGTTCGTCGAGGGCGCGCAGCACGGTGAAGACCGCGCCCTCGTAGGCCGCGCCGAGCAGTTGCTGCGGGGTGGTGGCGTGGCGCAGGCCGGTCAGCAGACCGGTGGCGTGCGGCAGGTCGGGGGTGCGTTCGCCGTCGAGGTAGGGCAGCAGGACCGCGTCGCCGCCGGGCACGGCGTCCTCCCGCTCCAGGCCCAGCAGTGCGGCGATCCGGTCGACGGCGAGCGTGCAGTTGAGGGTGCAGCCCAGCGGGAGGTAGCTGCCGTCGGCGGCGGCGAATCCGTTGATGCCGGGGCTGGCGGGGCGGGTGCGGGTGGCGGCGAAGACGGTGCCGGAGGTGCCGAGGGAGAGCACCGGGTGGTCGAGGAGGCCCTCGCCGCCCAGGCCGAGTCCGACGGCGGCGGCCATGTTGTCACCGGTTCCGGCGGCCACGGCGATGCCCGCGGGCAGGCCGAGCGCGGTGGCGGCGCCCGGGGTGAGGGAGCCGACGCGGGTGGCTCCGGTGGGGGCGACCTCGGGCAGGAACTCCTTTTCGATATGGAGGAGTTGGAGGATCTCGGGGTCGTACCCGCCGGTGGCGGTGGAGTACCAGCCGGTGCCGGAGGCGTCGCCGGGGTCGGTCGCGGCGACGCCGCAGAGCCGTTCGGTGAGGTGGTCGTGCGGGAGGCGCAGGGCGCGGGCGGCCTCCACGGTGTGCGGCTCGTGGGCGCGCAGCCACTGCCAGGTGGTGGCGGTGATCGAGGCGACCGGTACCGATCCGGTCCGCTCCAGCCACCAGGGGGCGCCGTGCCGCTCGGTGAGCGCGGCGGCCTTTGGGGCGGAGCGGGTGTCGTTCCACAGGACGGCGGGGCGCAGCGGGCGGCCGTCCGCGCCGAGGACGACCAGCCCGTGCTGCTGGCCGGCGACCGCGATGGCGGTGACGGCCCCGGCCGGTACGTCCGCGTCCGCGAGGGCGGCGGCGACGGCGGCGCCCAGTGCCCGCCACCACTGTCCGGGGTCGCTCTCGCGGGCGCCCGGCCCGCCGGTGACGGTGTGCGGGGCGCGGCCGGTGCCGAGGACGGTGCCGCTGTCGCGGTCGACGGCGAGCACCTTGGTGGACTGGGTGGAGCTGTCCACGCCGAGGACGACGGGGGCGTGCGGGCCGCGGCCACCGGTGGCGCCGGCCGGGGCGCTGCGACTGGGGGGCATCGGACGGCTCTCCTTGCGGTCGGGGCCGGCCCGGTGCCGGTCGGGCGGGTTTGATCGTACACAGAACAAATGTGTTTCGGCGGGAGTCGGGAGAAGGTCTAGTCAAGCGTCGGGCGCGTCGTACAGTATTTGCCATGTCAGCAAACAAATACCGCTGACCAGCAGGGCGAAGCCGCGAGGACCAAGACGAAGAGGTGCCCGACGATGACGGACCGCTACACCCCCACCCCCGAGGACCGGTTCACCTTCGGCCTGTGGACGGTCGGCTGGCAGGGCCGTGACCCCTTCGGGGACGCCACCAGGCCCGCCCTCGACCCGGTCGAATCGGTGCACCGGCTCGCCGGTCTCGGGGCGCACGGAGTGACCTTCCACGACGACGACCTGATCCCCTTCGGGACGTCCGACGCCGAGCGCGACGCCCTGGTGAAGCGGTTCCGGCGGGCGCTGGAGGAGACCGGCATGAAGGTGCCGATGGCGACCACGAACCTCTTCACCCACCCCGTCTTCAAGGACGGCGGCTTCACCGCCAACGACCGCGACGTCCGCCGCTTCGCGCTGCGCAAGACGATCCGCAACATCGACCTCGCCGTGGAGCTGGGCGCGACGACCTACGTCGCCTGGGGCGGGCGCGAGGGCGCCGAGTCCGGCGGCGCCAAGGACGTGCGCGTCGCCCTGGACCGGATGAAGGAGGCCTTCGACCTGCTCGGCGAGTACGTCACCGAACAGGGCCTCGACCTGCGCTTCGCCGTCGAGCCCAAGCCCAACGAGCCGCGCGGCGACATCCTGCTGCCGACCATCGGCCACGCGCTGGCCTTCATCGAGCGGCTGGAGCGCCCCGAGCTGGTGGGGGTCAACCCGGAGACCGGACACGAGCAGATGGCCGGGCTGAACTTCCCGCACGGCATCGCGCAGGCCCTGTGGGCGGGCAAGCTCTTCCACATCGACCTCAACGGGCAGACCGGCATCAAGTACGACCAGGACTTCCGGTTCGGCGCGGGCGACCTGCGTCAGGCGTTCTGGCTGGTGGACCTGCTGGAGACGGCCGGGTACGAGGGTCCCCGGCACTTCGACTTCAAGCCGGTGCGCACCGACGGCTTCGACGGGGTGTGGGAGTCGGCGGCCGGCTGCATGCGCAACTACCTGATCCTCAAGGAGCGCGCGGCGGCCTTCCGTGCGGACCCGGCCGTCCAGCAGGCGCTGCGGGACTCGCGGCTGGACGAGCTGGCGCGGCCCACGGCGGCGGACGGGCTCGCGGGGCTGCTGGCCGACCGGAGCGCGTACGAGGACTTCGACGTGACGGCGGCTGCGGAGCGGTCGATGGCGTTCGAGCGGCTGGACCAGCTGGCGATGGAGCACCTGCTCGCGGTGCGGTAGCGGGCGGGGGCGCCGGTCGGCAGTCCGCGCGGCGGCAGCGGGCTGCGGGAGGGGCCGGGGGTCGGCCGCCTGCTGTGGGCCCCGGCCCGCCGCGTGCCCCGTGCCGCGTGCCCCGTGCCGCGTGCCCCGTGCCAGGGTCGAAAGACCCTCGTGTCCGGCCCGTTCCCATCCGATGCTTGCGGGACAGGGGGCGCGGGAGCCGGGCCCGGGACAGCAGCAGGGGAGCAGCGGGATGTACGACTTCGACACCGTCGTCGAGCGGGCGGGCACCGGCGCGGCCAAGTGGGACACCCCGCTGGCCGCGTACGGCGCGGGGATCATTCCGCTCTCCGTGGCCGACATGGACTTCCCCGCGCCGCCCGCCGTCGTCGACGCGGTCGCCGCCCGTGCCCGGCACGGCATCTACGGCTACACCGACCTGCCGGCCGACTACTTCCCCGCGGTCGCCGACTGGCTGGCGGGCCGTCACGGCTGGCACACCGACCCCGGCCTGTTCGTGCACGTGCAGCGGATCGTGGAGGCCGTACCTCTGCTGCTGCGCGCCGAGACCGCCCCCGGCGACGGCGTCCTGGTGCACACCCCGTACTACGCGCCGACCGCCTCGGCCGTCGGGCTCAACGGCCGCCGCCTGGTGGAGAGTCCGCTGCGGTACGACTCGGGGCGCGGCAGGTACGAGATGGACTTCGCCCACATGGAGCGGGCGGTCCGCACCGAGGGCGTACGGGCGCTGCTGCTGTGCTCCCCGCACAATCCGACCGGCCGGGTCTGGGAGCGCGCCGAACTGGAACGGCTCGCCGAACTCGCCCTGCGGCACGACCTGCTGGTGATCTCCGACGACGTGTACGCCGACTTCACCGGCTTCGCCGCGCCGGGCACGGACCGCGGCCGGCGGCACACCTTCCTCGCCTCCCTCGGTGCGGACATCGCCGCGGCCACCGTCACCTGCGTCTCCCCCAACAAGACGTTCAACCTGGCCGGCCTGGAGATATCCAACCTCCACGTCCCCGACCCGCTCCGGCGCGAGCGGCTCACCGCGGCGATGCGGGCGGCCGGGATGCTCAACCCCGCCTTCTTCGCGGCCACCGCGACCCTGGCCGCGTACCGCGAGGGCGCCCCCTGGCTGGACGCGCTGCTGGCCCACCTCGACGGCAACCTCGCGCTGCTGCGCGGCACGCTGGCCGCCAGGATGCCGGGGCTGCGGCTCGTCGAGCCCGACGGAACCTGTCTGGCCTGGCTGGACTGCCGGGACTGGGCGGGCGCCGACGACGCGCGGCTGACCGAGCTGACCGCCCGGCGGGCGCGGGTCGCGGTCAGTGCGGGCGGCTCGTTCGGCGCCGGGTACGCCGGGTACGCGCGGCTGAACCTGGCCACCCCGCGCCCGCTCCTCGACGAGGCCCTGGACCGGCTCGCCCGGACGTACGGGGAAACGGCCGGCACCTCGCAGGGGGCCGCCGCGGCCCGCGCCACGGGCCCGCTCACCGCGGCGGGCTGACCCGCTCCCCGTACGCCACGGGGTCGGCCAGGACGTCCCGCACCACCAGGGCGGCGGCCCCGCGCGCGGCGTCGCCCGCCAGCGACGAGGGGCGCAGCCTGCCCGATCCGGCGGGCCACAGCCCGGACACCACGCGGACGGCGAGTTCGGCGTCGACCGCCGGGACCAGCCAGGGAGCGAGGCCCCGGTAGATGCCGCCGAGGACGACGGCCTCCGGGTCGAGGAGGTTGACCGCGCCGGACAGGACGAGGCCCAGCTTCTCGCCCGCCGTGCGCAGCGCGCCCAGCGCGGCGGCGTCCCCGGCGGCGGCCCTGCGCTCCAGTTCGGCGACGCCGGGCACTCCGGCGTTCTCGTCGAGGCCGGCGTTGCGCAGCAGGGCGAGCTGACCGGCGTACTGCTCCAGGCAGCCGCGCGCGCCGCAGCGGCACGGGGGGCCTTCGGCGTGCGCCACGACGTGGCCGATCTCGCCGGCGAAGCCGTGCGCGCCGCGCAGCAGCCGGCCGTCCAGGACGAGGGCGCCGCCGACGCCCACCTCGCCGGTGAGGTAGAGGAAGGAGCGGGCGGCACCGGGCCCGGCGCACCAGAGTTCGGCGAGGGCGGCGAGGTTGGCCTCGTTGTCGGCGCTGACCGGCAGGACGGGGTGGCCGGGGCGCAGGGCGGCGAGCGCCTGGGCGAAGAGCCCCTCGACGGCGACCCGGCTCCAGCCGAGGTTCGGGGCCTGCCGTACGGTGCCGCCGGAGACCAGTCCGGGCAGCCCCAACTGCACTCCCACGACGCGCAGTTGCTGCTCCCGCGCTGATTCCAGGGCGCGTTGGGCGATGCGGGCGACCCGGTGGAAGACGTCGGCGGGCGGGGTGCCGCGGTTGTCCAGGTGCTCGGTGAGGCGGACCCGGTCGGTGCCGGCGAGGTCGGCGACGCACACGGCGACGTAGTCGATGTTGATCTCGACGCCGAGTCCGGCGGCGCCGGTGCGGGCCACCTGGAGCACGGTGCCGGGCCGTCCGGCCTGGCCGCTGAAGGTCTTGCCGGACTCGGCGAGGAAGCCGCCCTCCAGGAGCTGTTCCACCAGCGAGGACACGGCGGCCCTGGTGAGTCCGACGCGGGCGGCGACCTTGGCCCTGGTGATCTCGCCCTCGTCGTGCACGGCCCGCAGCACCAGGCTGAGGTTGTGCCGCCGCACGGTGTCCTTGTCGGCCTTGGCCCCCAGGGAACGCGGGGGCCCGGCCGGGGGCGGGGACGCCGGAGGGGAGGCCGGTGAGCTGATCGTCATGATGACGACGAGCCTACTGGCCTCCCCTGGGCGGCACCCGGACCGTCCCGCGTCCTACAGGTCGATGCCGGTGAGGACCATGACGCGCTCGTACGTGTAGTCGTCCATGGCGTAGCGGACGCCCTCGCGGCCGACGCCGGACTGCTTCACACCGCCGTACGGCATCTGGTCGGCGCGGTACGACGGGACGTCGCCGACGATCACGCCGCCGACCTCAAGGGCGCGGTGGCCGCGGAAGGCCGCCTGGATGTCGTGCGTGAACAGGCCCGCCTGGAGGCCGTACTTGGAGGAGTTGACCGCCTCGAAGGCCGCGGCCTCGCCGTCCACCTTCTGCACGGAGAGGACCGGTCCGAAGACCTCCTCGCAGGAGAGGGTCACATCGGCGGGCAGGTCGGCGAGCACGGTGGGGGCGTAGGCGGCCCCGTCCCGCTTGCCGCCGGTGAGCAGCTGCGCACCGGCCTTGACGGCCTCGTCCACCCAGGACTCGACGCGCTTGGCCGCGTCCTCGCTGACCAGCGGGCCGACGTCGGTGGCGGCGTCGGACGGGTCACCGGTGACCTGCGCCTCGACGGCGGCGACGATCTTCGGTACGAGCCGGTCGTACACGGACGCGTCGGCGATCACCCGCTGCACGGAGATGCAGGACTGGCCGCCCTGGTAGTTGGAGAAGGTCGCGATGCGGGTCGCGGCCCAGTCCAGGTCCTTGTCGGAGGCGAAGTCGGGCAGGACGACGGCCGCACCGTTGCCGCCGAGCTCCAGGGTGCAGTGCTTGCGCGGCACCGAGTCCATGATCGCGTAGCCGACCTTGTCGGAGCCGGTGAAGGAGATGACCGGCAGGCGCTCGTCCTGGACCAGGGCGGGCATCTTCTCGTTGGCCACAGGCAGCACCGACCAGGAACCGGCCGGGAGGTCGGTCTCGGCGAGCAGCTCGCCGAGGACGAGCCCGGAGAGCGGGGTGGCCGGGGCGGGCTTGAGGATGATCGGGGCGCCGACGGCGATGGCCGGGGCGACCTTGTGGGCGCACAGGTTCAGCGGGAAGTTGAACGGTGCGATGCCCAGGACGACGCCGCGGGTGAAGCGGCGGGTGAGGGCGAGGCGGCCGACGCCGCCGGCGTCGGTGTCGAGGCGCTGGGCCTCGCCGCCGTTGAACCGGCGGGCCTCCTCGGCCGCGAACCGGAACACGGAGACGGCCCGGCCGACCTCGCCGCGCGCCCACTTGACGGGCTTGCCGTTCTCGCCGGAGATCAGCTGGGCGATCTCCTCGGTGCGCTCGACCAGACGGTCGGCGACGTGGTTGAGGGCGGCGGCGCGGACGTGGGCCGGGGTGGCGGAGAACTCGTCGCGCACGGCGTACGCGGCGGCGACGGCCTCTTCGACCTGGGCGTCGGTCGGCACACTGGCCCGGCCGACGAGACGGCCGTCCCACGGGGAGGTCACGTCGAAGGCGTCGTCGCCGGTGGCCTGGCGGCCGGCGAGCCAGAAGGCGTGGGTGGAAGTCATAGGGGTATCCGGCCCTTCCGAGTACGGGGATGTGCGGAGGTGGTTCTTCGGTTCCACCGTAGGGGCGGGGACGGGGTGCGTCGCTTGTCCAGGGTGGAGTGTTGGCGATCGGCCCCGTGCCGGATTGGTGGACGCCCACGCCGCCGGGCCCGCTGCGCGGAGGCTCTCCCCCAGCCCGCCCCACCCCGCCCCTTCCCGGAACGGGTGGCGGGCCCTCCCGGGCCGGGTGCCCGTCCGCGGCTTTCGTCGTGCCCGCTCGCGTGGTTCCCCGTGCCCCTACTCCCCCGCCCCCATCGACGTCGCCTTCAGCGCCAGCCACAGCTCCATCCGTACGTCCGGATCGTCCAGGGAGCGCCCCAGGATCTCCTCCACCCTGCGCATCCGGTACCGCAGCGTGTGCCGGTGTACTCCCAGTTGGGCCGCTGCCGCGTCCCACTGGCCGTGCCGGGAGAGCCACGCGCGCAGCGAGGCGACCAGGTCTCCGCGGCCCGTCGCGTCGTGCTCGTGCAGCGCGCGCAGCATCCCGTCCGCGAAGGCGCGCACCGCGTCGTCCGCGAGGAGCGGCAGGACGGAGCCGGTCGCCAGTTCCTCGTGCTCGACCAGGGTGCGGCCCCGCCGGCGGGCCACCGAGAGGGCCTGTTCCGCCTGTTTGAAGGCGGTGGCGGCGGCGATCGGTCCGGCCGGTGCGGACAGGCCCACGACCAGGTCGTCCTGCTCGGCGGGCTCCAGCGGGCGGGCCTGGTCGCCGCCGCGTACCGCCGTCGCCGTGTGCACCGCGCACGCGGCCACCGCCTCGCCGCCGTCGGCCGCGAGGATCACCACCCGTACCCCGTCCGGTACGACGAGGATGGCCTCGCCGGCCCGCGCCGCCGCCGATTCGAGTGCGTCGACCAGGGCCTGGAGGGGTTCGGCCGCGTCCGCCGCGTCGCCCGCCGCCTCGGCGATCAGCAGCCGGAAGGGGGCGTCCAGCAGACCGCCGTACAGGTCTCCGGCGACCGCGCGCGCGTGGTCCGGTTCACCGGCCAGCAGCATCCGCAGCACGGCGGCGCCGAGCCGGGCCTCCGCTGCCTGGAGGGCGCGGGTGCGTTCGGTGGTGAGGGTGAGGAGCGCGATGGCGGAGTGCACCGCGTACCGCTCAGCCGTGCCCAGCGGGGCCGCCGTGCCGACCGCGAGCGCCCCGCGCGCCCGCCGGCCCGCGCCGAGCGACTGGAGCTCGACCCGGTCGTCGGTGCCGCCGACCACCGCGCTCGCGGGCGCGGGCCGCAGCCGGAGCCGTTCCACGTCGTCGGCGAGCCGGGTGGCGCGGCGGCCCGCCCAGTCGGGGGCGGCGGCCACCACCGCGCCGGCGGCGTCGTACACGGCCGCCCAGCCGTCCACGTGCGCGGCGAGCCTGGCGACCAGCTCGGCGGGGCCCGCCAGCGCGGCCCTGGTCAGTTCGCGCTGGGCCTCGAAGCCCGCGGTGACCGCCCGGTACTGGTCGGCGGCGATGGCGGCCGAGACCGCCTTGGAGATCGCCAGGAAGGGGGTGCGCCGCGGTACCTCAAGGAGCGGGAGGTGCTCCTCCTCGGCCGCCTTGAGGAGGGCCTGCGGGATGTCCTCGTAGCTGACGCCCACCGCGAAGCCGAGGCCCACCACGCCCGCCCCGACCAGTCTGCGCACGTACCGCCGCATCGCCTCGGGGTCCTCGGCGTCGAGCTTCATCGCGGTGATGAGGAGGAGTTCGCCGCCCTCCATGTAGGGGACAGGGTCGGCGAGCTCGCTGACGTGCGCCCAGCGCACCGGCGTCTCCAGCCGGTCCTCGCCCGCGCGCACGACGAGCTTGAGTGCGGAGTGGTGGACGAGGGAGGCGAGCGTGGGCGGCATCGGGGGCCTTCGGCAGTGGGCGGCGCAGTACGCCGTCCCGTACGAACGGCTCCCCCGATTCTGCCATTGCGTACCCCCGGCCGGCGCTGCCGAGCCCGCCTCCCGGGGCCCGCTCAGTCCCGCAGGTCCACCAGCAGCGGCGGCGCGTGCTCCCCGCGCACCGTGGTCAGGGAGAGGACGGCGTGGCCGGCGGGCACGCCGCGGGCCAGCTCGGACGCCGACCAGCGCTCCCGCTCCACCTTCTTCACGGTGACGGCGCTGGTGACGACGGCCTTGCCGGTGACCATCTTGCGGAAGGCGTGCATGGCACGGGTCAGCGGCTGGTTGGCGAAGACCGTGTGCTGGGCGACCTCCGTGGTCTCCACCCACTCGGTGCCCCACGCCTCGGTGAAGCGCCGGCCGTCCCAGGTGGTGACCCCGGAGAACGCCATGTGGCAGCCGACCGCGCCGAGCAGCGGAATGTGCAGCGCCTCGGGCACGTCGTCGACGGTACGGAGGCCGAGCACGACGCCCGCGTTGGCGGAGCGCAGTTTGCTGATGCCCCGTACCGTCTCGGCGGTCAGCGTCGCCGTAGCGTCGTCGAGCACCAGGCAGCCGAACAGGGCGCGGTCCGCGCGGGAGGTCATCGCGCCGAGGAACTGCGCCAGGACCAGCCGGGCCAGCAGCCGGGAGGCCTCCGGGTATCCCCGCTCGGGCAGCTCGATGCGGACTCGCATGGGGTGCTGCTGGAGGGCGCGCAGCGAGAAGGGGCGGGCATCGGCGCCGGTGTCGAAGAAGTCCGCGAAGACGGGCCGGTCGAGCAGGGCCAGCCGGTCGGCGAGGGCGGGGCAGGGGTCGGCGGCGGTGCCCATCTGCCGCATCCGGGCGGTGAGGTCGCGCAGCATCGAAGGCGGTCCGGCCGCTTCGAGCCGCTCCTGGAGGGAGCGCAGCACAGCCGGGTCGGCGCGCAGCAGTTCGTACAGCTCGGGCACGCCGGGGAAGCGGCCGTGCACGGCGTGGAACGGGCCGATGAGCTGGGCCAGCGCGGTGGCGGCCCGCCCGGTGTCGACCGTTTCCAGGTCGCCGACCAGTCCTTCGGCCAGGGCGGCGGACGCGGCCTCGGTGTCGCTGGTGCCGCCGTACAGGTCGAGGTCGTGCACCGAGGTGCCGTCGCCCAGCCGGACGACGACGTCGTACGCCGCGTCGTCGGCGAGCGGTGTCCCGGCGGCGCACACGGCGATCACGGCGCACTTCCCGGCGAGCGCCTGGAGGGCGAGGGACTCGACGACGGGGGCGACGAGCCGCCGGGTCTTGCCGGCGCCGGGCGGACCGACGGCGAGCAGGGACGTGCCGAGGACCGCGGGTTCCAGCGCGGTGCCGGCGCCGCAGCGCTGGTACGGGTTGGGGTCGCCGTCGACGTAGTGGCCGATGCGCACCTGTGAGGTGAGCAGGTCGTGGACGGCGGTGCGGTGGGGCAGGTCGCGGGCGCCGGAGGGGTGGGTGAAGGCGGCGGCGCCGTCGCGCAGGACGGTGGCGTCGAAGGCGGCGCGGCGGGCGGGGTCCTGGCCGACGGCGTGCCAGGCGGTCCGGATGCGGACCAGGTCGACGTCGTTCATCCGGCCGCCGCGGACCTCGGCGGTGAGCCGGTCGGCGGCCTCGGTGCCGCCGGCCGCGCGCAGCTCGGGCCAGCGGCCGGGGTCGGCCTCGGGGTGCACGGGCGCGGCGGGGGTACTGGGGAGCCTGCGCCGGAAGAGGGAGCGCAGGGCGGCGCCCCAGGCGCCCATCCTGGCGAACGGCCAGAGCAGACCGAGGAAGATCAGCGCGTAGACGGTGTAGACGACGAGGGTGTTGAGGGTGCGGTCGCCACTGGCGATCCAGGACCGGGGCAGTGCGGTGAGCACGGGGTCCAGGACCGGCAGTTTCCCCGTCCAGACCAGGGCCTGCACCAGGAAGGCGAGCGAGGCCGCGGTCAGCGCCCGGAAGGGCTGGGCGCGGCTGACGACGAAGCGCCGCCAGATCTCCCGCCAGTTGGCGAGCCTGCCGAACCCGTACACCAGGGCCGCGCCGAACACCCCGGTGTAGATGATCACGGCGTCGCGGGCCTGGTTGTTGACCGGGCCGCCGTTGATGCCCAGGCCCCACCAGTCGCCGGGGGTGACCAGTTTCAGGGGGACCAGCCAGTAGGGGATGTAGTTGTTCCACCACATCGACCACACCAGCATTCCGGTGAGCAGCGAGATGACCGCGCCGACCACCAGCGAGCGGTTGGTCACCGCGTCCTCGGCGGGCAGCTCGGGGCGCGGCACGTGCCCGTACCGCCAGTACCCGGGGTCGGCGGCCGGCCGGGACTTCCGCAGCCAGTCCTCCACCCGGGACAGCGGCGGTGCGGCGGCCGGGGCCCGCGGCACCGGCGGCAGGTCCGGCGGCGGTGGTCCGGCAGGCCTCGGCACCGCGCCCGCACGGGTGGTGTGCGCGCCGTCGTGCCTGTCACCGGTGTTCATGTGCTGCCCCTCGTCCCCACGAACCAGCTGTACGTCCCTGACCGGGCCCCGTGGGGCCCGCTGCCGGGGCCCAACCTAGTCGCCCCGCCCCCGCGTTCGGCGCTCCTCGTACGCGCGGCCCGCTATGTCCGTGGCGGACAACGCGACGCGCGTACTTCTCCGAGACGGAACATGCCCGCGCGCCCGCCCCGCCCCTAGCCTGCGAAGTAGCCAAAGCGTCCGATTCACCCCTGTATTCAATTGAAGTGCAGGGCCCCCACCCCACCCGAGGAGCCCCTCATGAGCGCAGTCCCGCAGGAGCGCCGCGTCGTCACCGCCATCCCCGGCCCGAAGTCGCAGGAGCTTCAGGCCCGCCGCACGGCCACGGTGGCCGGTGGGGTGGGTTCCGTCCTTCCCGTGTTCACCACGCGCGCGGGCGGCGGCATCGTCGAGGACGTCGACGGCAACCGGCTGATCGACTTCGGTTCCGGCATCGCCGTGACCTCGGTCGGCGCGTCCGCCGAGGCCGTGGTGCGCCGGGCCTCCGCCCAGCTGCAGGACTTCACCCACACCTGTTTCATGGTCACCCCGTACGAGGGCTACGTCGAGGTCTGCGAGCAGCTCGCCGAGCTGACCCCGGGCGACCACGCGAAGAAGTCCGCGCTGTTCAACTCGGGCGCCGAGGCCGTCGAGAACGCGGTGAAGATCGCCCGCGCGTACACCAAGCGCCAGGCCGTCGTCGTCTTCGACCACGGCTACCACGGCCGTACCAACCTGACGATGGCGCTGACGGCGAAGAACATGCCGTACAAGCAGGGCTTCGGCCCGTTCGCGCCCGAGGTCTACCGCGTCCCGGTGGCCTACGGCTACCGCTGGCCGACCGGTGCCGAGAACGCCGGTGCCGAGGCGTCCGCCCAGGCCATCGAGATGATCAACAAGCAGGTCGGTGCGGAGAACGTCGCGGCGATCATCATCGAGCCGGTGCTCGGCGAGGGCGGCTTCATCGAGCCGGCCAAGGGCTTCCTGCCGGCCGTCGCGCAGTTCGCCAAGGACCACGGCATCGTCTTCGTCGCGGACGAGATCCAGTCCGGCTTCTGCCGCACCGGCCAGTGGTTCGCCTGCGAGGACGAGAACGTCGTCCCGGACCTGATCACCACCGCCAAGGGCATCGCGGGCGGTCTGCCGCTCGCCGCCGTGACGGGCCGCGCCGAGATCATGGACGCCCCGCACTCCGGCGGCCTCGGCGGCACCTACGGCGGCAACCCGGTGGCCTGCGCCGCGGCGCTCGGTGCCATCGAGACGATGAAGGAGCTGGACCTCAACGCGAAGGCCAAGCGCATCGAGGAGGTCATGAAGGGCCGCCTGGCCGCGATCCAGGAGAAGTTCGACATCGTCGGCGACATCCGCGGCCGTGGCGCCATGATCGCGATCGAGCTGGTCAAGTCCGGTACGAAGGACCCGAACCCGGAGGCCACCGCGGCCCTCGCCAAGGCCTGCCACCAGGAGGGCCTGCTGGTCCTGACCTGCGGCACCTACGGCAACGTGCTGCGCTTCCTGCCGCCGCTGGTGATCGGCGAGGACCTGCTCAACGAGGGTCTGGACATCCTGGAAGCGGCGTTCGCGGGCGTCTGAGGACGTTCACCAGGGGCCCGATCGCACTCGTGCGCGAGCTGCGGCACACTGGCGCTGTGAAGAACGTGTGGGGGGCCAATGGCGGGATCGCACTCCCGCTGTCGGTCCCCTTCTTCCTGTCGTACGGTTCCTGGCAGATGAGAGAAACACCCCGTCCGCAGGGGACTGCGGACGAGACCAGGACGACGCTTTCCCGGCTTCGACCTGGTCGTGCCTTCGCGCACACTGCCGGGGCCGACGGCTCCGGATCTCCTCACCGATCGGACGGCGTGACGCCCCACACCCCCCGGGGCGTCCGTCCCTCCGGTCCCACCGACTGCCCCGGAGCCACCCCCCCTGCTCCGGGGCAGTCGGCTTTCGCGCGCACCGTCGCGCTGAGCGCGCTGCTCTTCGCGCTGATCACCTGGCAGGTCGTGACCAGGGGCCCGCTGCTGCGCGCCGACGAGCGGCTGAGCCGGGCCGTCGTCGGCCGCGGGCCGCGCCCCGTCACCGAGTTCCTCGCGGACCTGGGCGCCGTGCAGGTCGCGCTGCCGGTGCTCGCGGTGGCGCTCGGGTACGCGCTGTGGCGCGGGCAGCGGCTGCCGGTCCTCGCGGCAGCGGCGGCGACGGCGCTGGTCCCGGCCGTCGTCGTACCGCTGAAGGCGCTGGTGGGGCGGCCGGCGCCGACCGGCCCCGCGGCGAGCGGCTACTTCCCTTCCGGGCACACGGCGACGGCGGCGGTCGCGTACGGCGGGGCCGCGCTGCTGGTCGGGGCGTGCGTGCACCGCCGGTGGCCGGTGGCCGTCGCGCTGGTGCTCACCGCGGCGACCGGCGTCGGGCTGGTACTGCGCGGCTACCACTGGCCGTTGGACGTCGTGGGCAGCTGCTGTCTGGCGGTGCTGCTGCTGGCGCCCGTGTGCCTGGCCGTACGCCGCGCGCCCGGCCGGGGCACAGCGGGGCGTCCGCCACCGCCGCGGTAGCGGCGGCTCGGGCACCGCCTCCGCGGTGCCCGGTTCGAGCGCCGCCGGTCGGCGCCCGCTCAGGTGTCGTACGGCTTCCCGTCGTCGGGGCGCCCGTCGTCCGCCATCCGGCTCGCCGCCTCGTGCATCGCGAGTTCCAGCAGGGTCGGGTCGGTGAGGGTGCCGCGGCCGTCCGGGGCGACCAGCCAGCGGACGCCGCCGGTGGCGGCGCGGCGCGGGTGGGGCACCACGATCCAGGTGCCGCGGCCCGCGCCCCGCACCCCGGTGCCGACCCAGCGGGCGACCGTGCCCGCGGGGACGAAGAAGCCCATGCGGCTGTCCCCGAAGTCGGAGAGGACCGGGCCGGGGCGGTCCACCAGCCGGGCCAGCACGTCGAGCGTGGGGTAGCCGAGGGTGCCCGGCAGGATCAGTACGTCCCAGCGGCGGCCGGCCGGGAGCAGGGCGACGCCCAGCGGACTGCGCTCCCACTCCCAGCGGCACGCGTCGGGGTCGGGGGCCACCGAGACGAGCCACTCCACCGCGGTCTTCGCATCCGAGCCAGCCATCGTGCCCGGCCTCCCTCGCTTCGTCTGTGCACCGGAGTTGCGTACACAGGTGAGAGCGCGGCGGGGGCGGATCATGACGCGGGTTTCACCACTTGTCGGTGGTGAGTGGCGGCACCCGGCGGACACGGTTGTGCGCCCCCGGAGCGGCCGGGGGCGCACAGGTGCCGTGCGCGGTGGCTCAGCTGTCGAAGCCGAGGCCCAGCCTGTCCATGGTCTTCAGCCAGATGTTGCGCCTGCCGCCGTTGTCGTCGGCGCGGGCCATCGAGCGCTTGGTGATCTCGATGCCCGCCCAGGCGACCGGCTCGGGCGGGAAGGGGAGCGGCTTGCTGCGGACCATCTCCAGCTCGGTGCGCTCGGTCTTCCTCCCGTCCAGGAGGTCGAGCATGACCTCCGCGCCGAAGCGGGTCGCGCCCACGCCGAGGCCGGTGTAGCCGGCCGCGTAGGCGACCTTGCCGGCGTGCGCGGTGCCGAAGAAGGCGGAGAAGCGGGTGCAGGTGTCGATGGCGCCGCCCCAGGCGTGGGTGAAGCGCAGTCCCTCCAGCTGCGGGAAGCAGGTGAAGAAGTGCTCGGCCAGCTTGAGGTAGGTCTCCGGGCGGTGGTCGAGCTCGGCGCTGAGCCTGCCGCCGTAGTGGTAGACCGCGTCGTAGCCGCCCCACAGGATGCGGTTGTCCGCGGAGATGCGGAAGTAGTGGAACTGGTTGGCGCTGTCGCCGAGCCCGGCCCGGTTCTTCCAGCCGACGGAGGCCAGCTGCTCGTCGGTGAGCGGCTCGGTCATCAGGGCGTAGTCGTAGACCGGGACGGTGAAGTGCCGCAGCCGCTTCACGAGCGAGGGAAAAACGTTCGTGCCCAGTGCCACGCGGCGGGCGAAGACCCGGCCGTAGGAGGTGCGTACGGCGGTCCCGTTGGCGTCCGAGGCGAGTTCGGTGCCCTTGGTGTGCTCGTAGACGCGGACGCCCAGGTCGAGGCAGGCGCGCTTGAGGCCCCAGGCGAGCCGGGCCGGGTTGAGCATGGCCACGCCGCGCTTGTCCCACATGCCGCCCAGGAAGGTGGGCGAGTCGACCTCGGCGCGCATCGCGTCCGCGTCCAGCATCTCGACGTGCTCGGTGAGGCCCAGCTTCTCGGCCTCGGCGTACATCTCGTGGAGCTCTTCGAGCTGGTGCGGCTCGGTGGCCACGTCGATCTCGCCGGTGCGCTCGAAGGCGCAGTCGATCCCGTACCGGGCGACGGCCTCCTCGATGGCGTCGAGGTTGCGCTCGCCCAGTTCCTCCAGCTTGCCGATCTCCTCGGGCCAGCGGGCGATGCCGTTGCCGAGGCCGTGGGTGAGGGAGGCGGCGCAGAAGCCGCCGTTGCGTCCGGAGGCGGCCCAGCCCACCTCGTTCGCCTCGATGAGCACCACGTCGCGCTGCGGGTCGCGCTCCTTGGCGATCAGCGCGGTCCACAGGCCGCTGTAACCGCCGCCGATGACGAGGAGGTCGCAGCGCTCGTCCCCGGTGAGGGACGGCTCGGGGGCGGGACGGTCGGGGTCGTCCAGCCAGAACGACACCGGCTTCGCGCCGGAAAGGGATCGTGCGGCACTACGCATGGCAACCGGGGCCATGGTTTCCAACTCCTTCGGGGACTTACTTGGGTGTTGCGCTCTTGCGGCGGTTGGCGACGAGCTGACCGCCGAGGACCACCAGTACGGCGATGACGAACATAGCTGTACCAATGACGTTGATTTGTACGGGTGTGCCGCGCTGTGCCGAGCCCCAGACGAACATGGGGAAGGTGACGGTCGAACCCGCGTTGAAGTTCGTGATGATGAAGTCGTCGAACGACAGCGAGAAGGCCAGCAGCGCTCCCGCCGCGATGCCGGGCGCGGCGATCGGCAGGGTGACCCGTACGAAGGTCTGGAAGGGTCCCGCGTAGAGGTCGCGGGCGGCCTCCTCCAGCCTCGGGTCCATCGACATCACGCGGGCCTTCACGGCCGTGACGACGAAGCTGAGGCAGAACATGATGTGCGCGATCAGCACGGTCCAGAAGCCGAGCGGGGCACCCATGTTGAGGAAGAGGGTGAGCAGGGAGGCGGCCATGACGACCTCGGGCATCGCCATCGGCAGGAAGATCAGCGAGTTGATCGCGCCGCGCGCCCGGAACCGGTAGCGGACCAGCGCGAAGGCGATCATCGTGCCGAGCACGGTCGCACCCAGCGTCGCCCAGGCGGCCAGCTGGAGCGACAGGGCGAGCGAGCCGCACAGGTCGGCGACGCCGCACGGGTCCTTCCAGGCGTCCAGCGAGAACTGCTGCCAGGCGTAGTTGAAGCGCCCGTTGGGCTTGTTGAACGAGAACACCATCACGACGATGTTCGGCAGGATCATGTACGCGAGCGTCAGCAGTCCCGCGATGACCACGAGATTGCGCCGGACCCACTTCAGTGCGGCCATCAGACGAGGTCCTCCGTCCCGGACTTGCGCATGTAGACGGTGACCATGACCAGCACGATCGCCATGAGGATGAAGGACAGCGCGGCGGCCGTCGGGTAGTCGAGGACCCGCAGGAACTGCGACTGGATGACCGAGCCGACCATCTTGGTGTCGGTCGAGCCGAGCAGTTCGGCGTTGACGTAGTCACCGGCCGCCGGGATGAAGGTCAGCAGCGTGCCGGAGACGACGCCCGGCATGGACAGCGGGAAGGTCACCTTGCGGAAGGTCGTCGCCGGCGTCGCGTAGAGGTCGCCGGCCGCCTCGTGCAGCCTGCCGTCGATCCGCTCCAGCGAGGTGTAGAGCGGCAGGATCATGAAGGGCAGGAAGTTGTACGTCAGACCGCAGACCACCGCGAGCGGGGTGGCGAGCAGCCGGCTGCCCTCGGTCCAGCCGAGGAAGTTGGTGACGTCCAGGACGTGCAGGGTGTTGAGGACGTCGACCACCGGGCCGCCGTCGGCCAGGATCGTCTTCCAGGCCAGCGTGCGGATCAGGAAGCTGGTGAAGAACGGCGCGATGACCAGTACCAGCACCAGGTTGCGCCAGCGCCCCGCCTTGAAGGCGATGAGGTACGCCAGCGGGTAGCCGAGCAGCAGGCACAGCACGGTCGCCGTGCCCGCGTACAGCAGCGAGCGGACGAACTGCGGCCAGTACTCGCTCAGCGCGTCCCAGTAGGTCTGGAAGTGCCAGGTGACCTTGAAGCCGGCCTCCAGCGAACCCTGCTGGACGGAGGTCGAGGCCTGGTAGACGAGCGGCAGCGCGAAGAAGACGAGCAGCCACAGGATGCCGGGCAGCAGCAGCCAGTAGGGGACCAGGCGCTTGCGCGTCGAGACCCGGTGGACGGGTGGGTCCACGGTCTTCGCCGGGGCTTCGGTGACGCTCACGAGGCGTCCTCCACCGACTGCACGCCCGCGTCGATGGCCTGGTCGGCGTCGAGCCCGAAGGTGTGCTCGGGGTTCCAGTGCAGGACGACCTCGGTGCCGTGGGCGAGCCGGGCGTCGCGCTCGACGTTCTGGACGTACACCTCGAAGTCGGCGCAGGCCGGGCTGTCGACGATGAACTGGGTGGAGACGCCGATGAAGCTGGCGGCGACGATGCGTCCGGTGAGCCGGTTGCGGCCCTCGGGGATCCGGGCGGCGTCGTCGCCGTGGACGATCGACACCTTCTCCGGGCGGACGCCGACCAGGATCTTGTCCCCGGCCGCGGTCCGGGTGCGACATCGTTCCGTGGGCAGCTTCAGCTTGGTGTCGCCGCAGGTCACCGTGGTGATGTCGGAGGAGGTCGCGGCGACCTGGGCCTCGATCAGGTTCGAGGTGCCGAGGAAGTTGGCGACGAAGGTGGTGCGCGGGTTCTCGTACAGGTCGGCGGGGGCGCCGAGCTGCTCGACCCGGCCGCCGTTCATCACCGCGACCTGGTCGGCCATCGTCATGGCCTCCTCCTGGTCGTGGGTGACGTGCACGAAGGTGATGCCGACCTCGGTCTGGATGCGCTTGAGCTCCAGCTGCATCTGACGGCGCAGCTTGAGGTCGAGCGCACCCAGCGGCTCGTCGAGGAGCAGCACCTGCGGGTGGTTGATCAGTGCGCGGGCGACGGCGACGCGCTGCTGCTGGCCGCCGGAGAGCTGGTGCGGCTTGCGCTTCGCGAACTGGCCGAGCTGGACGAGGTCGAGCATGTCGTCGACCTGCTTCTTGACCGACTTGATGCCGCGGCGGCGCAGCCCGAAGGCGACGTTCTCGCTGATGTCGAGGTGCGGGAAGAGCGCGTAGCTCTGGAAGACGGTGTTCACCGGGCGCTTGTAGGGCGGCAGGTGCGTCACGTCGGTGGCGCCGAGCGAGACGGTGCCGGTGGACGGCTCCTCCAGGCCGGCGATCATGCGCAGGGTCGTCGTCTTGCCGCAGCCGGACGCGCCGAGCAGGGCGAAGAAGGAGCCCTGCGGAACGGTCAGGTCGAGCGGGTGCACGGCCGTGAACGAGCCGTACGTCTTGCTGATCCCGGCGAGGCGGACGTCGCCGCCTTCGGTCTTCTGAGTCATGGGTTGCGGTCCCAGGGGGAGTCGGGTTGCGGCAGGGGTGCGGGGCCCCGGGGCACGTGCGGGGGATGCGCGTGCCCCGGGGGCGGGGGCTGCTCGGGCGGCTCAGGCGCCGATGAGCTTGGCGAACTTCTCCTCGTAGCTCTTCTCCTCGGCCTCGCTGAGCGGCCGGAAGGCGTGTGCCTGGGCGGCCGTCGCCCTGTCGGGGAGGATCAGCGTGGAGGAGGCGAGTGCCTTGTCGAGCTTGGCGAGTTCCTCGCGGACCCCGTCGACCGGGCAGACGTAGTTGATGTACGCGGCGAGTCGGGCGGCGGGGCCGGGCTCGTAGTAGTAGTCGATGAGCTTCTCGGCGTTGGTCTTGTGCCGCGCCTTGGCGGGGACCAGCAGGTTGTCCGAGGAGGAGACGTAACCGGCGCGCGGAATCGCGAACTTGACGTCCGGGTTGTCCGCCTGGAGCTGGACGATGTCGCCCGCCCAGGCGAGACAGGCCGCCAGGTCGCCCTTCTCCAGGTCGGAGGTGTAGTCGTTGCCGGTGAAGCGGCGGATCTGCTGGGAGTCGACGCCCTTCTGGAGCCGGGCGACCGCCGCCGCGTAGTCGTCGTCGTCGAACTTCGCCGGGTCCTTGCCCAGGTCCAGCAGGGTCATCCCGATGGTGTCGCGCATCTCGGAGAGGAAGCCGACCCGCCCCTTGAGCCGCGGGTCGTCGAGCAGCTGGGAGACCGAGTCGACCTTGCGCCCGCCGGTGGCCTTCTCGTTGTACGCGATGACCGTGGAGATGCCGGTCCAGGGGTACGAGTAGGCGTGCCCCGGGTCCCAGACGGGGCTGCGGAACTGGGCGGTGAGGTTGGCGAAGGCGTGCGGCAGGTTGGCGGGGTCGAGTTTCTGCACCCAGCCGAGCCGGATCAGCCGGGCGGCCAGCCAGTCGGTGACGCAGATGAGGTCCCGGCCGATGGGCTGTCCGTTGTGCAGCTGTTGCTGGATCTTGCCGAAGAACTCGTTGTTGTCGTTGATGTCCGCCGTGTACTTGACGGATATCCCGGTGCGCTTGGCGAAGGCCTCCAGGGTCGGATAGCCCCGGTCGTTCTCCCCCACGTCCATGTACTCGGTCCAGTTGGAGAAGACGACCTGCTTCTCCTTGGCCGAGAAGTCGTCGGAGACGCCCGCCTGCTTGTCCTTGCCTGCGGCGGGGATGCCGCAGGCGCTCAGCGCGCCGATGCCACCGAGGGCGAGGGCGCCACCGGCGGCGGCGCGCATCAGCGAGCGCCGGGTGAGCGCACCCCTGCCGCTGGTGATGCTGCGTCGCATGGCGCTCTCCACCGCGTCCCCGGCCGCCACGTGCGTGGCGCCGGCGGCGGAGAGCCTCCCGTGCTGGAACTGCTCCATGCGCAATTGCCCTTCCGGGTGGGTTGCCGCTGGTCGAGCGGACTCTTTATCGGTCCCCGAAGATCGTGCGGTGCCAGTCCTTGCGTGCCACCGCGGTGTTGTCGAACATCACGTGCTTGACCTGCGTGTACTCCTCGAAGGAGTACGCCGACATGTCCTTGCCGAAGCCGCTGGCCTTGTATCCGCCGTGCGGCATCTCGCTGAGGATCGGGATGTGGTCGTTGACCCACACGCAGCCCGCCTTGATCTCGCGGGTGGCGCGGTTCGCCCGGAACACGTCCCGGGTCCAGGCCGAGGAGGCCAGACCGTAGGGGGTGTCGTTGGCCAGGGCGATGCCCTCGTCGTCGCTGTCGAAGGGCAGCACGACCAGGACGGGGCCGAAGATCTCGTCCTGGACGACCTCGCTGTCCTGGGCGGCGTCGGCGATCAGGGTCGGACGGTAGTACGCGCCGTCCTTGAGGTCGCCGCCGGGGGCCTCGCCGCCGGTCACGACGCGGGCGTAGGAGCGGGCCCGGTCGACGATGGCGGCGACCCGGTCGCGCTGGGCGAAGCTGATCAGGGGCCCGAGGTCGGTGGTCTCCTCGAAGGGGTCACCGAGGCGTACGGACTCCATCAGCTCCGCGACGCCGGTCACGAAGGCGTCGTACAGCGGGCGCTGCACATAGGCGCGGGTGGCGGCGGTGCAGTCCTGGCCCGTGTTGATGAGCGCGCCGGCGACGGCGCCGTGGACCGCGGCCTCCAGGTCGGCGTCGTCGAAGACCAGGAAGGGGGCCTTGCCGCCCAGTTCCAGGTGGAGGCGCTTGACGGTGGAGGTGGCGATCTCGGCGACCCGCTTGCCGACCGGGGTGGACCCGGTGAAGGAGGTCATCGCGACGTCGGGGTGACCGACGAGGTGCTCGCCCGCGTCCTTGCCCGCGCCGGTGACGATGTTGATGACGCCGTCGGGAAGACCGGCCTCCTTGGCCGCCTGCGCGAACATGATCGAGGTGAAGGGGGTCAGCTCGGCGGGCTTCAGCACGATGGTGTTGCCCGCGGCGATGGCCGGGAGGATCTTCCAGGCGGCCATCTGGAGCGGGTAGTTCCAGGGCGCGATGGAGCCGACGACGCCGATGGCCTCGCGGCGGACGTACGAGGTGTGGTCGCCGTCGTACTCACCGGCCGACCTGCCCTCCAGGTGGCGGGCGGCGCCCGCGAAGAAGGCCACGTTGTCGATGGTGCCCGGGACGTCGAACTCCCGCGACAGCTTGATCGGCTTGCCGCACTGGAGCGACTCGGCGTACGCGAAGTCCTCCGCCTGTTCGGCGAGGACCGCCGCGAAGCGGTGCATGGCGTCGGACCGCTCGCCGGGGGTGGCCCCCGACCAGCCGGGGAACGCCGCCTTCGCGGCGGCCACCGCCGCGTCGACGTCGGCGGTTCCGGCCAGTTCGTAGGTGTAGGTTCCCTCGCCCGTGGCGGGGTCGACGACCGTGTGGCTGCGGCCCGAGGTACCGGGCCGCAACTGCCCGCCGATGTACTGTGCGCCGCCTTCGAAACGGTCCCGCACCTGGAAGCGGTTGCCCATGACGCTCTCCTCCGCCGCTCACCCCGTCATACGGGGGTCGGCGTAGCTCCAGCTTGATTTGATTGCCGATCCTGACAGAGCAGGAAGCCACCAACAAGTGATTCCGTAGTTGCCTTTTGGTTAAGCGACGGATTCGGTCGACCGTGTGTCGAGTCGGCGCGGAAATACCGTACGGAGTGTCAGTGGCGGATGCCAGACTCGCATGCATGGGGAAGATCGAAGAGCTCGCAGCGCAGGTCAACGGGGGAACGCGGGTGAAGTTCCTGCACTTCTGGGGTCACCGTCCGCGACCGGACGGCTCGCTCGGCCCGAGCATTTTCAGCCAGTGGTGGGAGTCGCCCTTCACCGTGGACGGCGTGCGGTACGCGACGGCGGAGCACTGGATGATGGCGCGCAAGGCCGTGCTGTTCGGCGACGAGGAGGCGCGGGCCGCGGCGCTGGCGGCGTCCTCGCCCGCGGCGGCGAAGAAGGCGGGCCGGCTGGTCCGCGGCTTCGACGACACGGTCTGGGAGCGGGAGCGGTACGCGATCGTCGTGGAGGGCAGCGTCCACAAGTTCCGGCAGCACCCGGACCTGGGCACCTATCTGCGCGGAACCGGCTCCCGGGTGCTGGTGGAGGCAAGTCCGCTGGACCGGATCTGGGGCATCGGCCTGGCGGCCGACGACCCCCGGGCGGAGGATCCGGCCCGCTGGCGCGGGCTGAACCTGCTGGGCTTCGCACTGATGGACGCGCGGGAGCGGCTGGCGGCGGAGGCCGCCTGACAGGATGCGGGCCGCCCGGGGCCGCCGCCGCGGTGGCGGCCCGTCCGACGGGCGGCCCGGCGGTGGGCGGCCTAGCGGTGGGTGGCCACGGCCCAGATGATCAGGCCGATGATCGTCAGGCCGATGGCCAGTCCGATCGAGCCGGTGATGATGCCGGCCAGCGCCATGCCGCCGTTGTTCGCCTCGCCCCGCTGGGCCTTCTTGCGGCCCAGGATGCCGAAGATCAGCCCCAGCGCGCCGAGGATGATGCTCAGGACGCCGTACATGCAGAACAGGCAGATGGAGAGGATGCCGAGCACCATCGCCGCCACGCCCATGCCGTTCTGCGGGGCGGTCTGCCCGGTCCAGCCGCCCGGACCCGGGTAACCCGGGTAGCCGGGGTATCCCGCGCCGTACGGCGGCGCCCCCGCGCCGGGGTAGGCGGGCGGGTAGCCGTACTCGCCGGGGGTCGCGGCCGTGGGATAGCCGTACTCCCCCGGGGTCGCGGCCGTCGGGTAGCCGTACTCGCCGGGGGTGGGCACGGCGTCCACGGGGCCGGGCGCGGGGGTCGGCGCGGACGGCACCGCGGCGGCGCCGGGCATCGAGGTGACCGTCGGCTGGTCGTGCACCGGGTTCGCGGCGGGCGCGCCAGGGCCCGGCTTGTCGAGCGGCACCCGGTTGCCGGAGCTCTCCGGCGGGGCCCACGGGTCCGGCGCCCCCGACGGCTGCGGCGTGTTGTCTGACATGCGCTCTCCCCCATCACGTTTCCCCGTCATGCTACGGCGTACCCCCGAACGGCCGAGCGCCCCGCCTACGATGACCCCGAGCCGCCCGGCACCACCACGCCGCCGCGCCAGGACCCACTCGTCGGTACCCCCGGGTACCGCGCCGTACCAGGAGGACCCGATGTCAGACCTGCGCCCCTTCATCGCGGGCCTGCCCAAGGCAGAACTGCATGTGCACCACGTCGGATCCGCCTCCCCGCGCATCGTCGCCGAACTGGCCGCCAGGCACCCGGACTCCAAGGTGCCCACCGACCCGGACAAGCTCGCGGAGTTCTTCACCTTCACCGACTTCGCGCACTTCATCGACGTGTACCTGTCCGTCGTCGATGTGATCCGCACGCCCGAGGACGTCCGCCTGCTCACCTTCGAGGTGGCCAGGGACATGGCCCGGCAGAACATCCGGTACGCGGAGCTGACGGTCACCCCGTACAGCTCGACCCGGCGGGGCATCGACCCGCAGGCGTTCATGGACGCCATCGAGGACGCCCGCAAGGCCGCCGAGTCCGAGCTCGGGGTGGTGCTGCGCTGGTGCTTCGACATCCCCGGTGAGGCGGGGCTCGAATCGGCCGAGGAAACGGTCCGTCTCGCGCTGGAGCACCGCCCCGAGGGCCTGGTGTCGTTCGGGCTCGGCGGTCCGGAGATCGGCGTGCCGCGCCCGCAGTTCAAGCCGTACTTCGACCGGGCCATCGAGGCCGGTCTGCACTCCGTCCCGCACGCGGGCGAGACCACCGGTCCGGAGACCGTCTGGGCCGCGCTGAACGACCTGCGGGCCGAGCGCATCGGCCACGGCACCAGCGCCGCCCAGGACCCGGAGCTGCTCGCGCACCTCGCCGAGCGGCGCATTCCGCTGGAGGTCTGCCCGACCTCCAACATCGCCACCCGCGCCGTCGCCACCCTGGACGAGCACCCGATCAAGGAGATGGTGGCGGCGGGCTGCCTGGTCACCATCAACAGCGACGACCCGCCGATGTTCGGCAGCGACCTCAACAACGAGTACGCGGTCGCGGCCCGGCTGCTGGAGCTGGACGAGCGGGGTCTGGCGGCGCTCGCGAAGAACGCCGTCGAGGCCTCCTTCCTCGACGAGGCGGGCAAGACGGCGCTGGCCGCCGAGATCGACGCGTACACCGAGCGGTGGCTTGCGGAGCACTGAGCCGCGCCGTACCCAACAATGGCTCCATGAGCCTCGACAGCACCGACCGCACACTCCGTCGCGACGCCGCCGTCCTCGCCGTGGGCCATCGCGGGGACCCCTACCGGTTCCGTGAGAACACGCTCGACTCGATCCGCTCGGCGCTGGAGCACGGCGCCGATGCGGTCGAGGTCGACGTCCGGCTGACCCGGGACGAGGTCCCGGTGCTGCTGCACGACGAGACCCTGGAGCGGATCTGGGGCCACGACCGCTGGCTGGTGGACCTCGGCAAGGCCGAGCTGGACGAACTGACCGGCGGCGCGGTGCCCACCCTGCGCGAGGCGATCCTCGTCGCGGGTGCGCGCCGGCTGCTGGTCGACCTGCCGGACGGCGCGCACGACGCGATGGTGCGCAAGGTGGTGGGTGTGGTGCACGAGGCGGGGGCGGGAGAGCGCACGTTCTACTGCGGGGGCCCGACCCCGATGCTGCGGGTGCGGGCCGCCGATCCGCACGCCGAGATCGCGCTGACCTGGAAGTCCTGCGCCCCGCCGCGTGCCGAGGTGCTGGCGGCGATCGGTCCGCGCTGGCTGAACTACCGCTTCGGCCTCGTCGACCGCGCGCTCGTCGACCGGGCCCACCGCGACGGCCTGCTGGTCGGTGCCTGGACCCCGGACACCGCGGGCAGCATGCGCAAACTGCTCGCCGCGGGCGTCGACGCGATCACCACCAACCGCCTCGACCTGCTCGCGAGGACGGCCGCCAAGTACGCCGGTGGGCTGCGAAGTTGATCCTTCATGCATGATGGCCCTCGCCACCTGCGCACCGGAGGAAAGAGGGAACCACGGATGCCCGAAGCAATACGCACCGACATCGCCCACAACGCCCGTGTCTGGAACTACTGGCTCGGCGGCAAGGACCACTACCCCGTGGACACCGCGGTGGGCGACCAGGTCACCTCCTTCTACCCGAGCATCGGCGAAGTGGCGCGCGCCGACCGGGAGTTCCTGGGCCGCGCGGTGTCGTACCTGGCGGGCGAGGCCGGGCTGCGCCAGTTCCTGGACGTCGGCACCGGTCTGCCCACCGCCGACAACACCCACCAGGTCGCCCAGCGCATCGCCCCGGACTCCCGGATCGTGTACGTCGACAACGACCCGGTCGTCCTGGCGCACGCCCGCGCCCTGCTGACCGGCACCCCCGAGGGCCGCACCGCGTACATCGACGCGGACGCGCACGACCCGGAGCTGATCCTCCGGGAGGCGGCCCGGACGCTGGACCTGGACCGGCCGGTGGGGCTGATACTGCTGGGCATCCTCAACTTCGTGGCGGACACGGCCGAGGCCCTGGAGATCGTCCGCACCCTGCTGGACGCCCTCCCCGCGGGCAGCCACCTGGCCCTCACCCACCCGACCCTGGAGCTGGACGGCGAGGGCAACAAGGCCGCCATGGCGTTCTGGAACGAGCACGCCACCCCGCCCATCACCGCCCGCACCGGCGCCGAGTTCGCCTCCTTCCTGGACGGGCTGGAGATCCTGGAGCCGGGCATCGTCTCGTGCGCCCGGTGGCGCGGCGAAGGCCCCTCGGTGGCGCAGTTCGGCGCGGTCGCCCTCAAGCGCGGCTGAGCGGCCGGTGCCGGCGAACGGGACCCTTGGGACGCGGCTGACGGCGCACCCCCGGGCCGCCGACGTGGGGGTCGCGGTGCTGGTCCAGCTGGTGGTCAGCGTCCCGTGGCTGATTCCCCGGCCGCCGGGCCAGGAGCCAGCCACGCTCGCCGCGTACGGACTGACCACGCTGACCGTGCTGCCGCTGGTGTGGCGCCGGCGCGCGCCGCTGACCGTGCTGGCCGGGGTGATGTGCGCGCAGGGCCTGTACGGGGTCGCGGTCGACGGGCCCGGTCAGACGCTCCCGTACACCAGCATGGTCGCGCTGTACTCGGTCGCGGCGCAGGCGCCCGCGCCGCGCAGGCAGCTCGCGGGGTCGCTGACCCTACTGATCGCGGGCGTCTCGGTGGTGACGCGCGGCCGGGACGACTGGCTGCGGGAGCTGATGTTCACGCTGGTCGTGTTCTGCGCCTCGTACGCCTTCGGCCGGCTGGCGCACATCCGGCAGGCGTACACCCGGGCGGTCGAGGAGCGGGCGCGGGCCGTGGAGGAGCGGGCGCGGGCCGTGGAGGAGCGGGCGCGGGCCGTCGAGGAGCGGGCCGCCCAGCTGGAGCGGGCGAACCGCATCGAGGCCGAGCAGGCGGCGGCCCGCGAACGGGCCCGGATCGCCCGGGAGATGCACGACGTCCTCTCGCACGCGGTGAGCATCATGATCGTCCAGGCGGAGGCGGGTCCGGTGGCGGTGCGGAGCGCGCCGGAGCGGGCGGAGGCCGCGTTCGACGCGATCTCCGAGACGGGGCGGGACGCGATGGCGCAGCTGCGGCAGATGCTGGGGGTGCTGCGGGAGACCCCGGCGGCACCCGGCGACGACGCGGGGCCGGCCGGGCTGCCCGCGCCGCGCGCCCCGCAGCCCGGAATCGGTGAACTGCCGGGTCTGGTGGAGCGGGTGGGGCGCACCGATCTCACCGTGTCGTACGAGGAGAGCGGCCTGGTCCGTCCCCTCTCCCCCGCGCTCGGGGCGACGGCTTTCCGCGTGGTGCAGGAGGCGTTGACGAATGTGGTGAAGCACTCCGGGGCGCGCCACGCCGGCGTACGGCTGCGGTACGCGGAGCGGGAGTTGCGGATCACGGTGACGGACGACGGGCGGGGCCCGGCGGTCGCCCCGGCGCCCGGCGGACCCGGGGCGCCGGGCGGTCACGGCCTGATCGGGGTCCGCGAGCGGGCGGCGGCGCACGGCGGCTCGGCGTCGGCCGGTCCGGGCCCCGGGGGCCGGGGCTTCCGGGTGGACGTACGGCTTGTAGTGTCCGGGCCGGAGGTGGGGAGTTGACGATCCGTGTGGTGGTGGCGGACGACCAGGAACTGGTGCGCAGCGGGTTCGCGATGATCCTGGACGCGCAGCCGGACATCGAGGTGGTCGCGGAGGTGGGGGACGGCGAGGCCGCCGTGGCGGCGGTGCGCCGGCTCGGTCCCGAGGTCGCGCTGCTGGACATCAGGATGCCGCTGCTGGACGGCATCGAGGCGTGCCGGGCCATCACGTCCTCGGGTCCCACCCGCACGGTGATGCTCACGACCTTCGACTCCGACGCGTATGTGTACGACGCGCTGCACGCGGGGGCCAGCGGCTTCCTGCTGAAGGACGTGCGCCGGGACGATCTGGTGCACGCGGTGCGGGTGGTGGCGGCCGGGGAGTCGCTGGTCGCGCCGACGGTGGCGCGCCGGCTGATCGCGGAGTTCACCTCGCGGCCGGCCGCCCCGGCGCCCTCGGACCGGCTGGAGGTGCTGACGGCGCGTGAGCGCGAGACGCTGCTGCACCTGGCGAAGGGGCTGTCCAACGCGGAGATCGCGGCGGCCCTGACGGTCAGCGAGCACACGGTGAAGACGCATGTCGGCAACGTGCTGTCGAAACTGGGGCTGCGGGACCGCATCCAGGCGGTGATCTGCGCGTACGAGAGCGGCCTGGTCGCTCCCTCGGGCGAGGCGTAGCCCCCGCCTCCTCCCCCGCACGGGGGAGGAGGTGCTCCGCGAGGACCGCTCGCACCGGCGATCCGCCGGGGCCCCGCGATCACCAGGATGGAGTCCACGAGCAGTCACCGACTCCGCACCCGGAAGGCCCCGCCATGAGCCCCCTCTCCTCCCGTACCCGTATCGCCCTGGCCACCGCGCTGGCGGCCACCCTGGCCGTGGGTCCCGTCGCGGTGTCCCAGGCGGTCGCCGCTCCGCCCGCCGCCTCCGCGCGGCAGGAGACCGGCCCGGACGCCGGGGCGCTCCGCGAGGCGCTCGCCGGACTGCCGAACGCCGACACGACGGCGGCGCTGGTCCGGGTCGGCGGCAAGGGGCCCGACTGGCACGGCAGTGCGGGCGTGCACGACCTGGTCTCGGGCCGGCCGGCCGACCCGGACGCCCGCTTCCGGGCGGGCTCGGTCACCAAGGTCTTCACCGCCGCGACCGTGCTGCGGCTGGCCGCCGAGGGGAAGGTCGACCTGAACCGTCCGGTGCGCCACTACCTCCCGGCCGACATCCCCGCCTCCTACGGCACGGTGACGGTCCGCCAGCTGCTCAACCACACCCACGGCATCCCGTCCCCGGACTTCCCGGGCACGAACCCCTCCGAGTGGTACGAGCACCGCTTCGACGTCCACACCCCGCGCGCCATGGTCGCCTCCGCCACCTCGCCCGCGAAGGAGAAGGAGCGGACCGGGCCGGGCACCGTGCAGCACTACACCAACATCGGTTACACGATCGCCGGGCTGCTGATCGAGAAGGTGTCGGGGACCTCGTACGAGGAGGCCGTCGCCCGCCGCGTCCTGCGCCCGCTGGGTCTGCGCGACTCGTACTTCCCCGGCGGCGACCCGCGGATCGCGGGCCCGCACAACCACGGCTACCAGGTGTTCCCGAAGCCGGACGGCTCGACGGAGCTGCGCGACGTGTCCGTGTGGGGCACCACGGACGGCTGGGCGGCGGGCGACCTCGTCTCGACCACCGCGGACCTGGAGCGGTTCCTGAAGGCGCTCTTCCGGGGGAAGGCGGTGCGCGGCCCGCTGCTGGAGGAGATGTTCACGGTCCCCGACATCGCGGGGGCGACCATGAGCGCGGGTCTGCAGCGCTTCGACGCGGGCGGCGGGCAGATCCTCTGGCTGAAGACGGGCGGCCGGTGGGGCTACAACGCGGTGATCGCGGCCCCGCGCGACCTCTCCCGCACCCTGGTCTACTCGGTGAACTCCACCGACGCCAAGGGCAAGGGCATGAACCCCACCGCCGAGCGCGTCCTGCGGGCCGCCTTCAGCAGGTGACTCGCGCGGGGGCGCCGCTACTTGAGCGCCGCGAGCGCCGGTCCCCTCACCGTGACCGGCGCGGTCAGCGCCTCCAGCCGCTTGATCTTCCGGCGGACCACCGCCAGCGGGATCACCCCGAACACCCCGAAGGAGATGTCGATGAGCGACCAGCCGAAGGGGATGCCCCGGATCGGCCCGCAGATCAGCGCGAGCGGGACGATCCCGGCGCAGGCGATCATGCCGAACTCGACGACCCAGATGTTGCGCACCGGGTCACGGTAGGGCCCGTAGAAGGCGACGGCGATGACCAGGTGCGCGAAGGCCAGCCAGTCCGTCCCGTACAGCACGAAGGGGTACTTCGCGTCGGTGGCGGCCAGCCCCTCGCGGCAGCGCTCGATCCACTCCATGAGGCCGGGCAGGACGTCCGGCAGCGGGGAGGACCGGAGCACCCGGGCCAGCCAGTCCAGCTCGGTGACCAGCGGGAAGGCGGTGAGCCCGCTGAGCACCAGGCACACGATGAAGAAGATCAACCACACGCGGATGCGCCTCAGTTGCGCGACTGGATCAGTCATGTCCGCAGCGTACGAGGGCCTTTACCGCGGCTTTACAGGACCCCCACACCCATGGCGCGGAGGTGTGCGGGGGACACTGGGGGTTTACCCGTGAAGGGGCCGGGCCGCTCCGGTCACCGGCCCGCTACAGCCCCACGATCCCGTTCCACGTCTTCGCGAACTCCAGCCGCTCGTCGGCGGTGATGTCGCGGGCGATGGCGAGCCGCTTGCGCATCTGTCCGTCGGGGAAGATCAGCGGGTCCTCGGCCAGCGCGGCCGTCTCCTCGTCCTTCGACGAGGCGATGATGTCGCGGGCGGCCGGCACCGGGCAGACGTAGTTGACCCAGGTGGCCAGTTCGGCGGCGACCTCGGGGTCGTAGTAGTAGTCGATCAGTCGCTCGGCGTTGCGCTTGTGCCGGGCGAGGTTGGGGATCATCAGGGACTCGGCCCACAGCTCGGCGCCCTCCTCGGGGACCACGAACTCGATGTCCGGGTTGTCCGCCTGGAGCTGGACGACGTCGCCGGAGTACGCCTGGCAGGCCAGCACGTCGCCCGAGGCGAGGTCCTTGACGTAGTCGTTGCCGGTGAAGCGGCGGATGTGCTGGGACTTGACCAGCTTGTCGATGTGGTCGCACATCCGGTGGAAGTCGTCGGCGGTCCACCTCGTGACGTCCACGCCCTCCCCCTGCATCAGCAGCGAGAAGCTCTCGTCGAGGCCGGAGAAGAGGGTGACGCGGCCCTTGAGGTCGGAGCGCCACAGGTCGGCGGTCCGCCTGATCTCGCGGCCGAGCTTCTTGCGGTTGTACGCGATGCCGGTGATGCCGGACTGCCAGGGCACGGCGTGCAGCCGTCCCTCGTCGAAGGCGGGGGTGCGCAGTTGCGGGTCGAGGTACTTGGCGACGTTGGGCTGCTTGGCCCGGTCCATCTCCTGGACCCAGCCCAGGCGCACGAAGCGGGCGGCCATCCAGTCGCTGATGACGATGAGGTCGCGGCCGGTCTCCTGGTGGTTCATCAGCGCCGGGCTGACCTTGCCGAAGAACTCGTCGTTGTCGTTGATCTCCTCGGTGTACCGCACGGAGATCCCGGTGCGCCTGCGGAACTCCTCCAGGGTGGGCCGCTTGGACTTGTCGTCCTCGTCGGTGTCGATGTAGAGCGGCCAGTTGGCGAACTGGAGGCTCTTGTCCCGGTCGGAGGTGTCCTTGCCGGACCTCTCGCCCGGCTTGACGTAGGCGGCGGGTACGCCGCAGCCGGTGAGCGCGCCGAGCGCGCCCGTCGCAGCGACTGCGTACCCGGCTCCGCGGAGGAGCGTACGACGGGAGAAACGACGCGGAACGCGACCAAGATCAGCCATGCGCACACCTTCGCCGACGCGATGGGGGCGGGCAATAGACACTGTGCCTACCGCCCGCCCCCCAACCCTGCTCAGCCGTCGAGGGACGTCATGACGTGCTTGATGCGGGTGTAGTCCTCGAAGCCGTACGCGGAGAGGTCCTTGCCGTAGCCGGACTTCTTGAACCCGCCGTGCGGCATCTCGGCGACCAGCGGGATGTGGGTGTTGATCCACACGCAGCCGAAGTCGAGGTTCTTGGACATCCGCATGGCGCGCGCGTGGTCCTTGGTCCATACGGAGGAGGCCAGCGCGTACTCGACGCCGTTCGCCCACTCCAGGGCCTGCGCCTCGTCCGTGAAGGACTGGACGGTGATGACGGGGCCGAAGACCTCGTTCTGGATGATCTCGTCGTCCTGCTTGAGGCCGGAGACGACGGTGGGGGCGTAGAAGTAGCCCTTGTCGCCGACCCGGTGGCCGCCCGCCTCGACCTTGGCGTGCGCGGGGAGGCGCTCGACGAAGCCGGTGACCTGCTTGAGCTGGTTGGCGTTGTTGAGCGGGCCGAAGGCCACGTCCTCGTCGTCCGGGAGGCCGGTCTTCGTGTCGGCCGCGGCCTTCGCGAGCGCGGTGACGAACTCGTCGTGGATCGACTCCTGTACGAGGACCCGGGTGGCCGCCGTACAGTCCTGGCCCGCGTTGAAGAAGCCCGCCTCGGAGATGCCCGCGACGGCGGAGGCGATGTCGGTGTCCTCGAAGACGACGACCGGGGCCTTGCCGCCCAGCTCCAGGTGGACCCGCTTGAGGTCCTTGGACGCGGACTCGGCGACCTGCATTCCGGCGCGTACCGAACCGGTGATGGAGGCCATCGCCGGGGTCTTGTGCTCGACCATCGCGCGGCCGGTGTCGCGGTCGCCGCAGACGACGTTGAAGACGCCCTTGGGGACGATGGAGCCGATGATCTCGGCCATCAGGACGGTGGAGGCGGGGGTGGTGTCCGACGGCTTGAGGACGACCGTGTTGCCCGCGGCGAGCGCCGGGGCGAACTTCCACACGGCCATCATCATCGGGTAGTTCCACGGCGCGACCTGCGCGCAGACGCCGACCGGCTCGCGGCGGACGATGGAGGTCAGGCCCTCCATGTACTCGCCCGCGCTGCGGCCCTCCAGGAGGCGTGCCGCGCCCGCGAAGAAGCGGATCTGGTCGACCATCGGCGGGACTTCCTCAGTGCGGGTGAGGCCGACCGGCTTGCCGCAGTTCTCCGACTCGGCGGCGATCAGCTCCTCGGCGCGCTCCTCGAAGGCGTCCGCGATCTTCAGCAGCGCCTTCTGGCGCTCGGCCGGCGTCAGGTCGCGCCAGGCGGGGAACGCCTCGGCGGCGGCGGCCATCGCGGCGTCGACGTCCTCCTGGCCGGAGAGCGGCGCGGTCGCGTACGCCTCGCCCGTCACCGGGTTGATCACTTCGGTGGTCCGGCCGTCGGCGGCGTCCCGGAACTCCCCGGCGATGTAGTTGCGCAGACGGCGCAGCTCGGTGGTCACGGCGGCTCTCCCTCTCAGATGTCCGATGGATGAGACACCACCCTAGCCAGAGGGGCCCCGTATTCGACATACCTCCCCCTCCACAACTTCGGATTCAGTTAAATCACGACGCCCGGACAACGAAATTCATCGGTTTCCACTTGCGGGACGGGCGAGACCTCATGCACAGTGGCCTCGTGGTCAGTCGTAGCGCAGAACCCAGGCCCGGCAGCGGCAGCTCCCCGGCGATCGATGCCGTCTCCCTGGCGATCATCGAACAGCTCCAGGAGGACGGCCGCCGTCCGTACGCCGCCATCGGCAAGGCGGTCGGCCTCTCCGAGGCCGCCGTGCGCCAGCGCGTACAGAAGCTGCTCGACCAGGGCGTCATGCAGATCGTCGCCGTCACGGACCCGCTCACCGTGGGCTTCCGACGCCAGGCGATGGTCGGCATCAACGTGGAGGGAGACCTCGATCCGGTGGCCGACGCGCTCACCGCGATGGCCGAGGTGGAGTACGTCGTCGTGACGGCGGGCTCCTTCGACCTCCTGGCGGAGATCGTGTGCGAGGACGACGACCACCTCCTGGAGATGATCAACAAACGCATCCGGACCCTTCCCGGAGTGCGCTCCACCGAGAGCTTCGTCTACCTCAAGCTCAAGAAGCAGACCTACATGTGGGGAACCCGATAGCCGTGAGTGCCACAAGCAACCCTGCCGCCGGCAAGGACCTCTCGAAGACCGCGTACGACCACCTGTGGATGCACTTCACCCGCATGTCGTCGTACGAGAACGCCCCCGTGCCGACCATCGTGCGCGGCGAGGGAACGTACATCTTCGACGACAAGGGCAAGCGCTACATCGACGGCCTGTCCGGCCTGTTCGTGGTGAACGCCGGTCACGGCCGCCACGAGCTCGCCGAGACCGCGTACAAGCAGGCGCAGGAGCTGGCCTTCTTCCCGGTCTGGTCCTACGCCCACCCGAAGGCCGTCGAGCTGGCCGAGCGCCTCGCGCACTACGCGCCCGGCGACCTGAACAAGGTCTTCTTCACCACCGGCGGCGGCGAGGCCGTCGAGACCGCGTGGAAGCTGGCCAAGCAGTACCACAAGCTCACCGGCAACCACACGAAGTACAAGGTCATCTCGCGTGCGGTCGCCTACCACGGCACCCCGCAGGGCGCCCTGTCCATCACCGGTCTGCCCGCCCTGAAGGCCCCCTTCGAGCCGCTCGTCCCGGGCGCGCACAAGGTGCCGAACACCAACATCTACCGCGCCCCGATCCACGGCGACGACCCGGAGGCCTTCGGCCGCTGGGCCGCCGACCAGATCGAGCAGGAGATCCTCTTCGAGGGCCCCGAGACCGTCGCCGCCGTCTTCCTGGAGCCGGTGCAGAACGCGGGCGGCTGCTTCCCGCCGCCGCCCGGCTACTTCCAGCGGGTCCGCGAGATCTGCGACAAGTACGACGTGCTGCTCGTCTCCGACGAGGTCATCTGCGCCTTCGGCCGCCTCGGCACGATGTTCGCCTGCGACAAGTTCGGCTACGTCCCGGACATGATCACCTGCGCCAAGGGCATGACCTCGGGCTACTCCCCGATCGGCGCCTGCATCGTCTCCGACAAGGTCGCCGCCCCCTTCTACGAGGGCGACAACACCTTCCTGCACGGCTACACCTTCGGCGGCCACCCGGTCTCCGCGGCGGTCGGCCTCGCCAACCTCGACATCTTCGAGCGCGAGGGCCTCAACCAGCACGTGCTGGACAACGAGGACGCGTTCTACCAGACGCTCCGCAAGCTCCTCGACCTGCCGATCGTCGGCGACGTCCGCGGCAACGGCTTCTTCTACGGCATCGAGCTGGTGAAGGACAAGGCCACCAAGGAGACCTTCACCGACGAGGAGACCGAGCGCGTCCTGTACGGCTTCCTCTCCAAGGCGCTGTACGAGAACGGCCTGTACTGCCGGGCCGACGACCGCGGCGACCCGGTCGTCCAGCTGGCCCCGCCGCTGATCTCCACCCAGGAGACCTTCGACGAGATCGAGGGCATCCTGCGCGCGGTCCTGACGGAGGCCTGGACCAAGCTCTGATCCCGGCGGCCCCGGCCCCGGGGGCCTTGTCCCCGGGGGACCGAAGCCCTGTGGGCTGATCTGTTCGTACGGCCCGGATGCACCCGTTCCAGTGAGAACCGGGAGCCTCCGGGCCGTACGTGTGCCGCGCCACGCCCCACTCGGCGCCCCGAATACCTAGCGTGCCCAGTGACCGATCGGCTCCGTCTTTCGTTCCCCCGCAAGGGGGACGGGAAATCTGATCTGAACCGAGGTGTACGCCATGGCGGTCCCGCCGGACAACGCCCCGCCGGACAACGACGTCCTGTGGGCGCGTTCCCTGCACCACGCCCACAGCGGGTCCCCCGCGCTCACCGGTGTCTCGCTCGGCATCCGCGAGGGCGAGATCCTGGCGGTGACCGGGCCGCGCGGCAGCGGCAAGACGACCCTGCTGTCCGCGCTGGCCGGGCAGCTCGTCCCGGACGAGGGCGAGGTGTGGTTCAACAGCATCCCCGTGCACGCCATGGGCGCCCTCGCCAGGGAGCGGCTGCGCCGCGACCGGTTCGCCTGGATCGCCCCGGAGCCCGAACTCGTCCCCGAGCTGACCGCCTGGGAGAACACCGCGCTGCCCCTGCTGCTGCGCGGGTACGGCCACCGCGAGGCCAAGAGCACCGCGCTGGACTGGCTGGAGCGGCTCGACATCGGACCGCTGGCCCGCAAGCGCCCCCACGGACTCCTCCAGTCGCAGCGCCAGCGCATCTCCATCGCCCGCGCCCTGGCCGCCGCACCCACGGTCCTGTTCGCCGACGAGCCCACCGCCCCGCTGCACCGCGGCGACGGCACCCAGGTGCTGCGCACGCTCACCACGGCGGCCCGCTCGCACGGCATCACCGTCGTGCTGGCCACCCAGGACACGCAGGCCGCGGCACTCGCCGACCGTGCGGTGGCGCTCCTCGACGGCCGCCTCGTCGGCCCCGTACCGCCGGCCGCGGGTGTGGAAGGCCGGGCCGCGTGCTCGCTCTCCGTCTAGCCCGCGGCAGCCACCCGGTGGTGCTGCTGCGCCGGCTGCTGGTCGCGGCGGCCTCGGCCGGGGTCGGGTTCCTCCTGCTGTGCACCCTCGGCTACGCCATCGGCCACCCCGCCCACGCGGTGCCCTCGCTGCTACGGCTGCTCTGGTGCCTGGCGCCGCTCGCCGCGACCGTGCAGTTCGCGGTGGCGGTGGCCCGTACGGATCCCAGCACCCGGCCGCGCACCGGGCTGTCCGCGGTGGGCCTGGGCCCCCTCCGGCTGGCCGCCACCGCGGCTGCCTCCACCGCCCTGTCCTGCACCCTCGGCAGCATGGTCGCCCTGCTGGTCTTCCTGCACCTGCGGGGCGACCTCTCCGGGCTCCCCTTCGACGGCGCGGCCACCGAACTGCTCGCCGCGGACCGCCCGTTGCCGCTGGCCGCGGTCGTCGTACTGCTCGCCGTCGTACCGCTCACCGCCTCGGCCGCCAGTGCGCTGACGCTGCGCCGGCGCACCGCCGAACAGCCCACCGCCGAGGCCGCGTCCGCCGCCCCCACCGCGCCTCCCGCCGGACTGCCCTGGGGCGTGGCGCTGACCGCGGTCGGCCTCGCCGTCGAGACGTACGCGAGCCGGAGCGCCGGAGCGCACCCGGCGCTGCCGCTGCCCGGCCACCCGGACATCGCCCCCGCGGGCGTGCTGGCCGGCTGGGTGCTCACCGCGCTGGGCCTGGCCCTCGCCGGTCCCGGCCTGGTGCACCTGTGCGGGTTCCTGCTCCAGGCGGTACGGCCCGGGGCGGTGCGGCTCCTGGCCGGGCGCGCGCTGCAGAGCGAGGCGGGCCGGATCGGCCGGCCGCTGGGCGTGGTCTGCGCGACGGCCTCGGGGGTGCTGGCGGCGACGGCCCTGTACGCCCCGGCCGCCGCCACCGCACCGTCCTTCGGCCCGCTCACCGCGCTCGGCGCGGCCCTCGTCCTCGCCTGCACCACGGCGACGCTGCTCTCCGTCGCCCTCGAAACGCGCCAGTCCCGCGCGCCGCTGACCCAGGCGCTGCTGCGCCAGGGCGCCCCCGCCCAGGCGCTGCGGGCCGCGGCGGCGACGCGCACCCTGGCACTGCTCGCCCTCTTCACGCCCCTGACGTGGGCGGTCGCCACGCTGGCGGCGGCCCCGCTGACCGCCTAGCGGGGGCGGGGAGTTGCGGGGGCCCGGGGGCGGCCCCCGCCGCGGTGGCCCGGAAACCGGCACCCCTACCATGACCCCGTGCCTCCACACCCCGACCACGACCACGAGATCGAGACCCTGGCCGAGTTCGACCGGGTCACCGCCCAGGGCCCTCTCGCCGGCTACCGGATCCAGTCCGTCGACCTGACGGCCCGTACCGCGCTCCTGCTCTCCGTCCCGGCCGCCGAGGCCGTCTTCCTCGGCTGCCCGATGGAGGAGGAGGCCGCCGTGAAGGTCAGGGCGGACGGGGCCCTGGTCTTCCCGCCGGTGCCCGACCTGCCCTTCGACCCGTACCGGGGGCTCCTCTACAGCCCCGGCCACCTCTTCGAGGGCCTGGCGGACGGCGGTTACGAGGCGACGCCCGACGCCCTCGCCTACGCCTGGTTCGAACGCACCAAGGCCGACGGCGACATATTCGCCTCGATGCTGCGCTCCATCCACGACGACGCCGTCTCCGACGCCCTCGACGAACACCTGGTGGTGCTGGACACCCAGGTGGTCGGCGTCATGGGCGGCCACGCGATGGCCCGCGGCACCGACGCCTACGCGGGTGCGGCCCGCCTCGGCCGCTCCCTCGCCCGCTCCGGCCTCACCGTCGCGACCGGCGGCGGCCCCGGCGCGATGGAGGCGGCCAACCTCGGCGCGTACACCGCCCCGCAGCCGGACGCCGTGCTGGACGAGGCGCTGGAACTGCTCGGGAAGGTCCCGTCCTTCACGCCGTCCGTCACCGACTGGGCCGCGGCGGCCTTCGCGGTGCGTTCCCGCTGGCCCGACGGCGGCGGCTCGGTCGGCATCCCGACCTGGTTCTACGGCCACGAGCCGCCCAACGCCTTCGCCTCGCACATCGCCAAGTACTTCGCCAACGCCACCCGCGAGGACGGTCTGCTGGCCCGCTGCACCGGCGGTGTCGTCTTCCTCCCGGGCGCGGCCGGCACCGTCCAGGAGATCTTCGACAACGCGACCCCGAACTACTACGAGTCGCGCGGCGAGCCCACCCCCATGGTGCTGGTGGACCGCGTCCACTGGACCGAGCGCCTCCCGGCCTGGCCGCTGCTCCGCTCCCTGGCCCAGGAGCGCGCCATGGAACCCCGTATCGCGCTCGTCGACACCGTCGACGAGGCCCCGGCCGCGCTCGCACGCCTGCGGGCCGCCGAAATCCGCTAGGAACGCGCCGCGCCACCGTTCATAGTGGCGCGCATGTCCTCTCTCGTACGCCATGTGACCATCGACTGCGCCGACGCCCACAAGCTGGCGAGTTTCTGGGCGGAAGTCCTCGGCTCCGCCGTTTCCGACGACGACGTGCCCGGTGACCCCGAGGCCCTGGTGAGCACCGCCGGGGGCCTCGGGGTCCTGTTCGTTCAGGTCCCGGAAGGGAAGGCGGCCAAGAACCGGGTGCACCTGGACATCCAGCCGCAGGACCGCACCCGCGACGAGGAGACCGAGCGGCTGCTGGCCCTCGGCGCCACCCTGGTCGAGGACCACCGCAAGCCGGACGGCCTCGGCTGGGTGACCCTCGCCGACCCCGAGGGCAACGAGTTCTGCGTCGAACGCTCGGCCGCGGAACGCTCCGTCTGAGGGGTCTTCACCACATACGGCCGCACCCGAGGCAACGTTCACGGCGATTCCCACGTCTGGTAGTCGGAGAACGACGCGCGTTCAGGCGCGCGCGCCGTTCCCGCGCACAGACGCACAGCCCCATCCGTGAACGGAGCTTTTGGTGCTCATCGGCCTCATCACCGCCATCGCGGCCTCGGTCTGCTACGGCACGGGCTCGGTCCTGCAAGCCGTCGGATCGCGGAAGTCCGCCCGCCGGGAGGCGGCCACGGCTTCCACCTCCGGTGTCACCCAGCACGGCGGGCCCAGCCTCTCGTCCACCGCGAAGGCGGCGATGACCTGGGAGTTCATCGTCGGGACGATCCTGGACTTCGTGGGATTCGCCCTCGGCGCACTGGCCGCGCGGCTGCTCCCCCTCTTCCTGTCCCAGACCGTGATCAGCGCCAACCTGGTGATCACGGCGGTGCTCAGCGTCAAGATGCTCGGCATCAAGCTCTCCCGCAAGGAATGGACCTCGATCGCGGTCGTCTGCGGCTCACTCGTGCTGCTGGCGACCGCGGCGGGCCACGAGGGCAGCGGCCACACCGAGATGGCCACCCACTGGTGGCTGCTGGGCATCTCCGTCCTGCTGATGGTCGGCGGCACGGTGGCGGTCCGGCTGATGGGCGCGGGCGCCGCGATCCTGGCCGGTCTGCTCTCCGGGCTCGGCTTCGGCGCGCTGGGCGTGGGCGTGCGCATCCTGAACGGGGTGGACCCCTTCGACCTGGGCGCCCTGCTCACCGACCCCGCCCTGTACGCCATCCTGATCGCGGGCATCGGCGGCATGTACCTGCACACGGTGGCGCTCCAGATCGGCTCGGTCAACGGCGCCACCGCCGCACTGGTGGTGGGCGAGACCGTGCTGCCCGGCATGATCGGCGTGGTCTGGCTGGGCGACGCCTCGCGGCCCGGCTTCGCCTGGGTCGCGATCATCGGTTTCGTCCTGGCCGTGGCGGGCGCGGTGGCCGTCGCCTGGTTCGGGAAGCACGGCGAGGAGGCGGGTACGGAGGCGGAGCAGCCACGTCCGCTGGTGGACACCGCCCGGTAGCGGGCGCCCGCGCCACCCGATGCCGAGCAGCACCAGCGGGTAGACGAGATAGCCGAACCTGCTGGCCGGCATCAGCGTCATCGCCAGGGCCATCCCGCCCGCGAGCCTGACGGCCGCCGCCCGCACCGTGCGCGGCGGCCGGAGCACCAGAGAGCCCGCGACGAGCAGGGCGCCGACGGCCAGCAGCACGGCGGCGACGAGCGTGCCGCCCGGCACGTACTGGGCGAGCAGCCGTCCGGGCAGCGGGCTCGCGGCGGGCGAGGCGACGTCGGTCATGCCCAGCGGGAAGGCCACGGCGTTGCGGAAGAACCCCGCCGGATCCACGAGAGCCACCGGCACCACCAGCACCCCGGCCACCAGAACCGCCACCCCACCACACCGCAGGGCCGCCCACCCCCCACCGGAATCCCGCAGGCCGGGCCACCACCGGGCCCCGGAATCCCGCAGGACCAGCCACCATCGGGCCCTGGAATCCCGCATTCCCTGCCACCCCCACCGCACGCCGGAGGCCCGTCCGCCCACCGTCGCCCCGCCCGCCCCGCGCGCCGCGAGCAGTGCCAGGGCCACCGGGAGTGCGGGCCACGCGGTCCATTTCAGGGCCGCGGCCACTCCCAGAAGCAGCCCCGCCGGGCCCGGTCGGCCGTGTCCGGCCAGTACGAGCCCGAGGCACATCAGCCCCACCACCGGCAGGTCGATCCCGCCCACCGCCAGCGGCAGCGCCACCAGCGGGCACACCAGCACCCAGCCTGCCGCCCGCCGCCCCAGCGCGGGCAGCACCGCCGCGACGAACCCGCCCGCCATCCACCACCGGGCGTCCCCCAGCGGCCCGTCGCCCAGCAGCGCGTGCGGCAGCCCGAAGACCGCCATGCCCGGCAGGTACGGGTTGAAGTCAGCGACCACCGCCGGATCCGGGACGTACGGGCTGCCGGTGGCCAGCAGCAGCCGCGCCGAACGCTCCACCACCCGTACTTCCAGCTGCTCCTGACCCCGTGCCACCAGCAGCACCAGAGGCAGTAGCACGGCTCCCGCGACGGCGACCGGCACCGGCCCCCGCCACCCGCGCAGGGCCGTGGAACGGGGCGTCCGACGACCGGCCGGGCCGATTGCCGGGCGGGCCGTCCTTCGGGCCGCGACCAGCGCCGCGGCCCCGTATCCGACGGCCGCCGTCAGACCCCACAGGCGGTGCGGGCCCAGGGCCGAGGCCAGTCCGAAGCCCAGGGTGAGGACGGCGCACCCCGCCCACCAGCCCCAGCCGTACCCCGTGCCCGCCCCCCGCGCACGGGTCCGCCGAACCCCTTGCGCGCCGCCAACCGCCATGGACCTGTTCATGCGGACAAGGTGGGCGAGGCCCCGTCCGCGGGGCATCACCCCGGGGAGCCAACCCCGATGTCACCCCGTGGCACGACAGGGGTCAGGACCGAGCACCGGGCACCCCGCGCCGCCCGTCGCGGGACCCGGGCCCCGCCTCACTCCGGCAGCAGCACGACCTCGTCCGCCACGAAGGCAGCACCCACCTCGGCGCCCTCCTCGGGCGCGTCCCGCAGCGCGACCTCCGCCTCCAGCGGCGGCCCGCCGTCCGCCGGACGCAGCCGCACGGCGACATGATGGCCGCGGAAGGTGCGGGCCAGGACGGTGCAGGGCAGCCCGTCGGCGACCGGCACCAGCCGGACGCCCGCCGGGCGCACCAGCAGCCCGGTCTCCCCCTGGGGTGCGCCGGCCGGGACCGGGATCTTGCCCCAGACCGTGTCGGCGGCCTCGCCCGAGACCGTCGCCGCCACCACGTTGTCGAAGCCCAGGAAGCGGGCCACGAACTCCGAGGCGGGCCGCTGCCAGACGTCGAGCGCCCTGCCCGCCTGGGCGATCCGGCCCTCGCTCATGACGACCACCCGGTCGGCGAGCGCGAAGGCCTCGCCCTGGTCGTGGGTGACGGCCAGGACCGTGGTGCCGAGCCGGCCGAAGAGCTGGCGCAGTTCCACGACGAGGCGCTCCCGCAGCCCCCGGTCGAGCTGTCCCAGCGGTTCGTCCAGCATCAGCAGCCGGGGCTGCGGGGCCAGCGCGCGGGCGAGCGCGACCCGCTGCTGCTCGCCGCCGGACAGGGCGGCCACCGCGCGCCGCTGTGCGCCCGGCAGTCCCACCAGGTCGAGCAGTTCGGCGACGCGGCGCGCCTGTTCGGATCGGCCCTCGCCGCGCATCCGCAGCCCGAAGGCGACGTTGCCGGCGACGTCCCGCTGCGGGAAGAGCTGGTGGTCCTGGAACATCAGGCCCACCCCCCGCCGGTGCACCGGGACCCCGCTCTGGTCGGCGCCGTCCAGCAGCACCCGCCCCGCGTCGAGGCCCTGGAGTCCGGCCACCACCCGCAGCAGGGTCGACTTCCCGCTGCCGCTGGGTCCGAGCACGCACACGATCTCGTGCGCGGCGACCCGCAGGTCCACCGCGTCGAGCGCCGCCCGCGCCCCGAACCGTACGGTCGCGCCCTCCAGGGAGAGCAGCTGGTCGGTCATCTCAGAACTCCCCGGATACGGATCGGTCGGGCCGTACGCGCTCCAGCGCCAGCAGCGACACCGCGCACACCACCATCAGAATCGTGCTCAGGGCCATCGCCTGCCCGTAGTTGAGGTCGCCGGCCCGGCCCAGCAGCCGGGCCACGGCCACCGGCAGCGTCGGGTTGTCGGGCCGGGCGATGAAGACGGTCGCCCCGAACTCGCCCAGCGACACCGCGAACGCGAAGCCCGCCGCGACCAGCAGCGCCCTGCGCACCAGCGGCAGGTCGACCTCCCGCCAGGCCCGCAGCGGCGACGCCCCGAGCACCGCCGCCGCCTCCCGCAGCCGCCCGTCCACCGCCCGCAGCACCGGCAGCATCGTCCGCACCACGAACGGCACCCCCACCAGCGCCTGCGCCAGCGGTACGAGGATCCAGGAGGTCCGCAGGTCCAGCGGCGGCCGGTCGAGGGTGATCAGGAAGCCGAAGCCGACCGTCACCGCGGACACCCCGAGCGGCAGCATCAGCAGCGCGTCGAAGCCGCGCACCAGCCGTCCTGCCCGCCGGGTCAGCGCGGCGGCGGCGAGCCCGCCCACGACCAGCGCGATCACGGTCGCGACGAGGGCGTACTGGAGGGAGTTCCAGACCGCTTCCAGCGGTGGTACGAGGAAGGTCCCGCCGCCCTCGTCCACCGTCTGGAGCGCCCGGTAGTAGCTCAGCCCGTAGCCGTCGGGGCCGTCCAGCGACCGTTCGACGAGGACGCCGAGCGGCAGCAGGACCAGCACCAGCACCGTCAGCAGCACCCCGCCGAGCAGCGCCCACTGCCCCGGGCCCTTCGGCCGGCGCGAGGTCCGCTCCGGGTCGACCAGCTTCAGCGTGCTCTCCCGGCGCCGCACCGTCCACCCGTGCACGGCGAGCACCGCGCCGACGGCCGCGAACTGCACCAGGGTGAGCACGGCCGCGGTCGGCAGGTCGAGGAGCTGGGCGGTCTGCCGGTAGATCTCCACCTCCAGGGTGGAGTACGCGGGTCCGCCGAGGATCTGCACGACGCCGAAGGAGGTGAAGGTGAAGAGGAACACCATCAGGGCCGCCGCGGCCACGGCGGGCCCCAGCGCGGGCAGGGTGACCCGCCGCCAGGCGGTGAAGCGCCCCGCGCCCAGCACCCGGGCGGCCTCCTCCTGCCGGGGGTCGAGCTGGGACCACAGCCCCCCGACGGTCCGCACCACCACCGCGTAGTTGAAGAAGACGTGGGCGAGCAGGATCGCCCACACGGTGGTGTCCAGCCGGACGCCCCACAGTTCGTCGAGCAGCCCGCCGCGCCCCAGCATCGCGAGGAAGGCGGTGCCCACGACGACCGTGGGCAGCACGAACGGCACGGTCACCACGGCCCGCAGCAGCTGCTTGCCGGGGAAGTCGAGCCGTGCGAAGGCGTACGCGGCGGGCAGGGCGAGCAGCAGTGTCAGCAGGGTCGAGGCGAGCGCCTGCCAGGTGGTGAACCAGAGCACGCCGCGGATGTCCGCGTCGCCGAGCACCTCGGCGATCCGCCCGAACTGCCAGCCGTCGCCGGTCCGCAGGCCGCGCCCGACGATCGCCACGACCGGCCAGGCGAAGAACAGCGCGAAGAACGCGACGGGCACCGCCATCAGGCCGAGCCGCACCGCCGCCCCGCGCCAGGAGCCGGGCCCGGCCCGGTGCCCGGTGGCCCCGGCCGGGCCGTCGGGCGCCGGGCCGCCACCGCCGCCGCTTGCCGGGCTCCCTGGGCCGTCCGCTACTTGTTCACCAGCGAGGACCACGTCTTGACCCACTTCTCGCGGTTCTCGGCGATCTTCTTCGGGTCCACGGTCACCGGCTTGTCGACCTTCGCGCCGAACTTCGCGTACGCCTCGGGCAGCTTGGTGTCCTTGACCGCCGGGTTGACGAACATCTTCAGCGGCATGTCCTGCTGGAACTCGGCCCCGACGAGGAAGTCGAGCAGCGCCTTGCCGCCGGCCTCGTTCTTCGCGCCGCCCAGCAGGCCCGCGAACTCGATCTGGCGGAAGCAGGTGCCGGTCAGCACCCCGGTGGGCGCCTCGGCGGGACGCGGCTGGGCGTAGAGCACCTCGACGGGCGGGCTGGAGGCGTAGGAGACCACCAGCGGCCGGTCCGCCTTGGCCTTCTTTCCGCCGGCGGACCCGGAGAACTCCTCGTTGTAGGCCTGCTCCCAGCCGTCGACGACCTTGACGCCGTTGTCCTTCAGCTTCTGCCAGTACCCCTGCCAGCCGTCGTCGCCGTACTTTCCGGCGGTCGCGAGGAGGAAGCCCAGGCCGGGCGAGGAGGTCGCCGCGTTCTCGGTGACCAGCAGATTCTTGTACGCGGGCTTGGTCAGGTCGTCCAGGCTCTGCGGCGGCGCCAGCTTCTTGTCGGCGAAGTACTTCTTGTCGTAGTTGACGCAGATGTCGCCGGTGTCGACGGGCGTGACCCGGTGTTCGCCCTTGTCCAGCTGGAGGTCGGCCGGGATCCCGGCGAGGCCCTTGGCCTCGTAGGGGGTGAAGAGGCCGTTGTCGAGGGCGCGGGAGAGGAGGGTGTTGTCGACGCCGAAGAAGACGTCGCCGCGCGGCGAGCCCTTGGTGAGGATCTCCTGGTTGAGCGCGGCCCCCGCGTCGCCGCTCTTCAGCACCTTGACGGTGTAGCCGGTCTGCTTGGTGAACTCCTTGAGCACGGAGTCCGAGACGCTGAACGAGTCGTGGCTGACCAGCGTGACGGTCTTCGGCCCGTCCCCGTCGGTCTGCCGGTCACCGGCGGACTTGCCGCCGCAGGCGGCCAGCGCGCTGACGCCGAGCGCGGCGGCGAACGATATCGCCGCGTACCTCTTGATGGTGCTCACTGGTGTTTTCCTCCTGGAAATGACCAGGAAGAGACGCGGCCCCGCCCGCTCGCGGAGAACACCTCCGGAAAACGGGCAGGGCGCAACAGCTTGAGTAACGACCGAACTTCCTACCCAGAATGACCTGGGCAAGGTTCAGAGGGTCTGCAGCAGGACTGCACTCTCAGCGCTGTGGCGCTCCCCTGTCGGAATATGCAAATGTGCGCTCAAGCGTACAACCAGATTCGAACGTGCTACCGCTCGGACGCCGCCAGCTGGCCGCAGGCGCCGTCGATCTCCTGACCGCGGGTGTCGCGCACGGTCACCGGCACCCCATGGGCCGCGATGGCCTCGACGAACGCCTTCTCGTCCTCGGGACGCGAGGCGGTCCACTTGGAGCCGGGCGTCGGGTTCAGCGGGATCAGGTTGACGTGCACCCGCTTGTTCTTCAGCAGCCGGCCGAGCCTGTCACCACGCCAGGCCTGGTCGTTGATGTCCCTGATCAGGGCGTACTCGATGGAGATGCGGCGGCCGGACTTCTCCGCGTACTCCCACGCCGCGTCCAGTACCTCGCGCACCTTCCACCGGGTGTTGACCGGCACCAGGGTGTCGCGCAGCTCGTCGTCCGGCGCGTGCAGCGAGACCGCGAGGCGGCACTTGAAGCCCTCGTCGGCGAACCGCAGCATCGCGGGCACCAGGCCGACGGTCGAGACGGTGATGCCGCGCTGCGACAGGCCGAGCCCGTCCGGCTCCGGGTCGGTCAGCCGGCGGATCGCGCCGACGACGCGCTTGTAGTTGGCCAGCGGCTCGCCCATGCCCATGAAGACGATGTTGGACAGCCGCGCCGGTCCGCCCGGGACCTCGCCGTCGCGCAGCGCGCGCATGCCGTCCACGATCTGGTGCACGATCTCCGCGGTCGACAGGTTCCGGTCGAGCCCGGCCTGTCCGGTCGCGCAGAACGGGCAGTTCATCCCGCACCCGGCCTGCGAGGAGATGCACATGGTCACCCGGTCCGGGTAGCGCATCAGCACCGACTCGACGAGCGTCCCGTCGTGCATCTTCCACAGCGTCTTGCGGGTGGTGTCCTGGTCGGTCGACAGGTGCCGCACGACCGTCATCAGCTCGGGCAGCAGCGCCTCGCGCAGCTTCTCCCGCGAGCCGGCCGGGATGTCGGTCCACTGGGCGGGGTCGTGGGCGTACCGGGCGAAGTAGTGCTGGGAAAGCTGCTTGGCGCGGAACGGCTTCTCACCGATCTCGGCCACGGCCTCCTTGCGCTCGGCGGGCGTGAGGTCGGCGAGGTGCCGCGGCGGCTTCTTGGCTCCGCGGGGCGCGACGAAAGTGAGTTCTCCGGGCTTAGGCATGGTCAAACCAGTGTCTCAGATGTGTGCGGATGGGCCCGGCGGCCACCTGCTCAGGCAAGGTGACCGCCGGGCCTGTCCTGGTGGTCGCCGGCTGTTCGTGGTCGTCACTGGCGGCCCTCAGACGGCCCACAGACGGCCCAGCCCTCGCAGCGTTTGAGGTGGTCAGGGCCCAAAGGGTCAGCCCTGCTCCCTAAGAGTCGCCAGCTCGCGACACGGGCACCCGCGGCCGACTCCCAGGCGATTCCCCGTGGCCGAACGCACAGCGACCAGTCCGGTGTCAGAGCCACCTGGCAGGATCGACCATCCGGAGTCGCATGGAGCGCAGGGGGAAACTCGGTGGGGAAGCAATTGCGTGTCGGTGAGGTCCTGCGATCTGCTCGCAAGAGGGATCACGAGCCAGCCTTCATCGACGGCTACCCGAACATCCACCACGTCACTGCCTCGCAGATTCTCCCGCGGGTGCAGTTGAGCAAGGGCATCAACCCGACGGCCAAGATCAAGGCAACAGACGGGCACCGGCGTCCAGCAATCCTGATCCGATCCAGCCCCTGGAAGGCCGGCACGTCCGAGACGCCCTGGCATGACGTGTTCGATCTAGACAACGGTCGTGTGCGCTACTACGGCGATCACAGGGCTGACCACAATGTTCCGGTGGGAACCACGGACGGCAACGCCGTTCTTCTCTCGACAGCACTGCACCACCTGGGGACGACACCAGACGAGCGTGCCCTGGCTGAACCGCTACTGCTCTTCGCTTCGGTTACTCGCAACAAGACCCCGAAGGGGTACGTCCAGTTCTGCGGTTTGGCGGTCATCGAGACTGTTGAAGAGATTGATCAGGAGTCGAACGGCCACCCCTTCCGGAACTACCGCTACGACCTGGCCGTCCTGGACCTGAAGGATCAGAACGGCGGAGTGGACTGGTCGTGGGTCGAGGCGCGAGGGAACAAGAATCTCTCGACCGCGGGAACGCTGGAGCACGCACCACGGTCATGGCGCCAATGGGTGGAGCACGGCCCTGCCGTCCTTCCCGAGGTACGGCACCGATCTACCCAGCCCGAGGAGAACAGGGGCACCGACCCGAACGGCGCTGTCGACGGCTCTGAGCCTCCTGGCCTGTTCCCGGTGCCCCGTCCCCCCGAAACGTCGGCCTCGGGTGGTCGGAAGGGCACTGCACCTTTGGAGGAACTGACTGCAAGCGCGCTCATGCGCAGCCTGACTGACCTGCGGGTGCACCAGACAAGGGGGCGGCGGAGCCGACACAAGCCGTTGTCGCTTCTGTGGAGTATCTCCAGGGTTGCCACAGGGAAGCCCCGGCTTGCTCCCTGGAAAGAGTTCCGCGACGAGGTAGGCGGTCTCATGGCGGAGTTCGGGCACCCCGACTCGTCCGTGTCACCCGAATACCCGTTCTGGCACCTGCACACGAGCGGAGTGTGGGAAGTTCGCGGCATCTCGGCTGATCAAGCAGCCAAAACTCAAGCCGCGACTTTCGATCGACTGGCCCCAGAAGCCGGCATGACCGAACAGGCCGCACAACTGCTGGGCGACCCCCTCGTACGGTCGCAGGCGGTGGCCGTCCTGCGAGAGACCCACCTCGCCGATATCGATCAGCACGTGCTGATGGAACGTCTTGGGCTGGCCGGCTACGAGAGCGCGAGCGGCATCGGCGCGCCGGACGGCGTTGTAGATCAGGACGAGGACACCCGCCCTGCTGAGCGGCGCGACTACACCGGATCGCGCGTCACCCGCGACAGCCGGCTGGTCCGAACGGTCAAGAGTCTGCACGCCGATCGGTGTCAGGTCTGCGGTCTGCAATTGGCGACGCGGTTCGGCACCCACAGCCAAGGCGCCCACATCCGGGGGCTCGGCCGCCCGCACAACGGCCCCGATGAGCTGCCGAACCTGCTGGTCCTTTGTCCGAACCATCACGTCCAGTTCGACTCACTGGCGATCTACGTCGACACCAACGGCATCGTTCGCCAGACCGGAGACGACAGCACTATCGGTGAGCTCCGCCGGCATCCCGCCCACCACATCAGCGAAAACCACCTCCGCTACCACCGCGCGCTGTGTGGAAGAGATACGGCCGGGTTGGAACCTCAAGACGTAGTCACCCGAGCATGAGGACCCATCACCTTGGCACGACGAGTGTCTTGGATCGCACGCACTACTGCTGAACCTTCGAGATCCGCAGCGTCACCCCTCGTTTAGAACAGAGAAGACTGTCCTACCTGCGCAGGAGTGAAATTTGCGAGAACCGCTTGAGACGCCTAGCCCGCAGTCGGGCCGAAAGTCAGCTCAGCAGACAGACCCTGGGACGCTTGGCATCGAGCTCGGAGCACACTGCAGCCATCCCAAGTGTCGGAGGCGAGTCCGCGCGGAACTGATGACCCACTCTAACCTTCTCAGCTGATGTCACGACAGCACCGCTGATCAGCGAGCTAGGGGCCGTTGCCAGTCGCTCACGGTCGTTGTGGGCCGCTCTTTTACGGCCCACGGACAGCTCAGGTTTGGCGCTTCCCTCGCTGGCCAACGCTGCTGGACACATAGCGGTGTGGGACATGGCGCGTTCATCTCGCTTACCCTCCCCTGGCTCCCAATCTCGCGCTTAAGGGCGCGCTAACCGGGGGCTCAGACAACCCGGTCTCCGGCGGTGCTTCGTGCCTCGCGGCTTGCTTCTTCGCATCCGCGCGCGTTCGCCAGAGTCCGCCTCGTGTTGTGTCGTGTGACTCCCCGGGGAGCCGCGCGTACCGCCCACTGCCCCGGCTCAGGGCCGCTCTGGACCTGAGGAGATCCGACACGTCGCAGGGGTGCATCAATCGATATCGCACCCAGAGAACACCCGGAGGATGCATGGCGCTGGCCCGCTACGCTGGTACGCACCACCTCAGAATGGAGAGTGCGCCGCGGATGGGACCGAAGACGACCAGGGTTTACAACACACTTCGCGAACGACTCGAATCCGGCGAATACGCTGCTGGATCGAAGTTTCCGTCCGAACGCACGCTGGTCGACGAACTGGACATTGGCCGCACTGCGCTGCGGCAAGTCCTTGCTCGTCTTGTTAGCGAAGGCGCTTTGGAAGTGCACGGACGTAGCGCGTACCGGGTCCCGGGTGGTGTAACTGTTCCGGTGCCCGGAGTGTTGCAACCGTGGCGAATCCATGGTGAGCGCGACCTCTACGACAACCCGTGGGTGAAGCTCCAACTGTGGGACGTAGAGCCGCCGGGGGTAGAGCGGTTCGAACATCACGTTGTCAAGCTTCAGCATGTCGCCATTACTGCTGTGCTCGATGACGAGGACCGCGTCTTGATGATGTGGCGGTATCGATTCGTCCCGCAGCGTTTTGGGTGGGAGTTGCCCGGTGGCATCGTCGACGACGGAGAGGAGCCGGCGGAAACGGCGCTCCGGGAAGTTGTCGAGGAGACGGGCTGGCGCCCGAAGAACATCGAGCATGTCGTGACCTACCAGCCCATGGTTGGCATGGTGGACTCGCCTCACGAGATCTTCACTGCGCATGGCGCTGAGAAGGTGGGTGAGCCTACCGACGTGGAAGAGGCGGGCCACATCGCTTGGGTGCCGCTTGCCGACATCCAAGGTCTGATGGCCCGCGGTGAGCTTCTTGGCTCTGGGACCCTCGTTGCGCTGCTTCACATCCTGGCTACCAGGAACAAGAAGGGGATCACAGCTTCTCGCTGAGGAGATCGACGCGACGGCGTTGCCGCACCGAGCCGGTGCGGCTCGCCAGTAACCGTGCCTGCCGCAGATGCTTCTTCGCATCGTCGTATTCGGATCGGGCAAGGTGTGCTTGCGTCAAATCGGTGTGGAGCCCAGCGCGAGCCCGGACGAAGGTCGGGTCCATGACTTCAAGCGCATCGTAGAGATCAGTCACGGCCTCACCGTCCCCCATCAATCCGAGCACGTTGCCGCGCCAGCGGGTGAGGTGGGCGTCGTTCAGGAAGATGCTGCGCATCTCCGGGTCGCGGTCCTCGGGGCCCTGCGGAATGGCCGCCGTGGCCGCGTCCAGTGCGCGTCTACTGTCCCCTGCCATTCCTGCGTGTGCGCAGAACTCGGCTTCAGCTGCGAAGAGCCACGCTCGGAGTCGAGGTGAGCCAGCTTGCCCCAGAGTGCGGCGAGCGTCGCGCACAAGCTCCACGGCGAGCGCTGGGCGCCCTGCGTCGCATAGGACGTATGCCTGTTCGCCCGTGGCGTGTGCGAGATACATCGGTGCTTCAGCGTCCCGCGCTGCGCTCTTTGCTAGCTCATAGTGTCGCCAGGCTCGTTCAACGGCACCGGAGTCAATTGCTTGCCATGCGGCGAGGGTGGATGCGCCGGCGAGCGCGAGTGCAACGGGGCGGCGCGCGCTGGGCAGTACGGCAAACTTCAACGCTTCTTCAAGAGCACTGAGGTGGCCCGCCATCTGATCCACTAGGCTCGCGGCGCCCATCTGCCGGTCCATTGTGCGGATTAGCTCTGTCTGGTCGTTGAAAGCCTGGACCATCGACGTACTTACAGAGCTGGCAGAGTCGATCCTGCCCAACAGATCGTCATACCCATCGGCCGTGGGCGCTGCTGGCCTACGAGCCTCGCCTCGCAGCTCTTCATCGGTCGTGCCGAGGACGTTTCTAAGGATCGCCGCATAGCGGTCCGAGATGGGGCGTCGTCCGTTCTCCCACTCCGACACGTACACGCGCAGACTCGCCGTTGATGCCACGTCGGTGATGTTCCGTCGGGCGTACTGCTCGACTTCGCGGATCAGCCGTTCCTGTGACCAGCCGCGCGCCGCTCGTGCTCGACGCAGCTCTGATTCTGGGCTCACAAGGCACTCCGTTCGGCGTTAGTCCGATCGTTGCTCGCTCATGCTGCCTCCCATTGTCGCAGCTCATGAGGGGTTAACAACAACCCTAACTAGATCTCTATGAAGGTCAGTTGGCTGCCGCAACCCCCCTGCTGCGCGGCCTTCTAGAGGTGCACCGCGAGGGAGCCCGCCAACAAGTTTTGCGAACCAGCTTGACTCTGGTGCGCACCAGTTGCAGTCTATTGGTGCGCACCAGATACGGACTGGCTCCGAGAACGGTGTGAGTACACAGCTCGATCAACTCAAGAGCGTGATCCACCGCAGTACGACGGCCGTGACCACACCGGCCGAGGGCGAGTGGAGACCAGTCGGCCGAGACCGGGCCCCCGTCACACCGGGGCCCCACACCTCACATGAGGGACACGCCACCGACTCAAAGCAACCGCACGGCATATGGCCTCACTGACTTCCGGGACTGCGGAACTCCCCGGACCGAGAGGCACCGTGCGAATCAGGAGATCCGCGCAAAGCCCCGATGGTCGCAGGGCCGGTTCGACTCCGGCCCGGGGCGCTTCATCCCCCAGTGTCCCCGCTTCGACTCTGGAGTCCCCATGCGTACTGCTGTTGAGATCGTGTCGTTCGGTTACCTGCACGAGGCGCCGCCCGCCGCGCACCTGACCATCGATCTGCGCCAGCACTTCCGCGACCCGCATGTGTCGCCGGAGCTGCGCTACATGACCGCGCACGACGACCCCGTTCGTCACGCGGTGCTGAACACGCCGGGCATCACCGACCTGGTCGCGGCCACCGCGACGGCCGTGTCCGCGTTCGCGTCCGGCCCGTCGGCCGGGACGGTCACCGTCGCCGACGGGTGCGCCGGCGGCCGTCACCGCGCCCCGACCTTCGCGATGGAACTCGCCGCCCGCCTGGAGCTGGACGGGTTCGCCGTCACGGTCGTCCATCGCGACCTGGCCAAGGACGTCGTTCAGCGCTGACCTGCTCGTTCCGCCCCGGTATCGCCGTGAGGGCGCGGGATCGAATCCCGCCCGGGGCACTGCCCGCAGCAAGTTGCTGCGGGCCCTCACACAAGGAGTTGGCCATGGGCCTGTTCGACGGCAAAGCACCCAACAGGGACGCCGACGGAGCTGAGTTGGACCAGTACCAGTACGGCAGGCACGACGCCTACATGAAGCACGGCCGAGGCAGCTTCGAATACGAGCACGCGGATCTCGCCGCTGCTGAGGCCTACAAGGTCTACAGGGACCGCCACGACCCGGACCGGTAGCCCCGAGTGGGCCGCCCCGATGGTCGCAGGCCGGGTTCGACTCCCGGCCGGGGCACTCTCCCCACCGCACCAGCGGCGGGGTTTCCCACGCGCGGGCCCTGCCTCCGTACGCCAGGCAGCAGCCCCCGCCGACTAGCACAGCGGACCTTCCTACCCGTCCCCTCACGCGGCGCGGCCCCGGTGCTCGAACACCGGGGCCGCTTCGGGCCGCCCACCTGCTTAAGGAGAGACACGACCCATGGACCACATCGTCACACTTCAGGACGCTGTTACCGCGTTCGCCGACTTCATGGAGCCCACGGACGCGGAACTGGCCGCGATCGAGGAGGAGATGCCCGTCATCCTGGCGGACGTCGACCTGCTGGACGCCCACATCGTCACCCTGGACCGCACCCCGAGTGAGCTGGACGACCGGCGTATCCGCCGGGCCCGCCGCCGCGCCCTCGCCGCCCGCGTCGCACTCCTCAACCGCACCAACGCCGCGAGCCTTGCCGGGGGTGCCGCATGAGCGCCACCGACACCGGTCTTCGCACGCAGCACGCCGAGGTGAAGGCGGAGATCACGCGGACGGACACCAAGACCGCCCTGCTGTTGGCGTTCGTCGGCGCGGTCACCGCCGGGGCCTGGACGGCGGGCCGGGACCTGCCGCTGACCTGGCCCGCCGCCATCGTCGGCGTGGCCGGTCTGCTGCTGATGGTGGTAGCGGCCGGAATGCTGCTGGGGTCGGTGCGCCCCAGCTTGAAGGGGGGCCACGGGTTCCCGCTGTGGGCCACCCTCACCGCCGAGGAGATCAGCGCACTGGACGCCGACGACCTCGCGGCGGACATCGCCGGACTCTCCCGGCTCGCCGTCGCCAAGTTCACCCGCCTACAGCGCGCGGTCGACCTGACCCGTGCCGGTGGGGCCCTGCTCATCCTGGCCGCCCTGCTCACCGCGGGCGGTGCGCTGTGAGCGCCCGCACCCCGCTGACCCGGTTGCAGAAGGTCGTCCTCGGGGTGGCGTTCGCGCCCATGCTCGCCACCGGCGTTGCCGGTGGCGTCGGCACCTACAGCAACATCTCCGGCGCCTACGGGGCAGGGACCGCGCTCGGTGCGGTCGCTGCCGGTGAGGGTGCCACCGCCGTACTCGCGCTCGTGCTGCTGGGGCTGACCATGCTGGGGCAGGCTTCCCCGCTGGTGGTGCGGATCGGGCTGTGGGCGCTGCCGGCCGCCGCGTCCGTGATGGCGTTCACCGCCGCGGACGACCCCGGCAAGGCGGTCATCTACGCGGTGACCCCGATGGGCATGTGCGTGTCCGCCGAGGGCATGGCGTTCTTGGCCCGGCGGATCGTGGTGCACACCGACGGGCGGGACGCGGAAGCCGAACGCCGCGCGGCTGCGATCGTGCAGGCGCTGGCCTACCACCGGGCACGGGCCGCGAACCACCCCGACAAGAAGGCGCGCACCCGCTCCGACAAGGTGTCGTGGCGGCTCGCCCGCAAGGTCGGCGCCGGGGACGTCTCGCTCGGGGATCGACTGTTGGAGGTGCAGCGTGATCGGGTCACCGCGGGTGCGAACGCCGCGTTGGCCGACATGCTGTGCGTCACCCCGGGCCCCGATGCCCCTCGATCGATCGAGCCCGCACATGCGGAGGAATCGGAACAGATCAAGAGGAATCGGTCTACCTCTGACCTGGGGAAGTCGACCCCCTCGCCCGCTCCGGCGGTGGTGAACGTCAAGCCGATCCCGCGCGCGGTGCAGGTCGGGTTCTTCAAGCCGCTCATCCCCGTCAAGCCGATGCCACCCGTCGCGCCCGCCATGCCGGTGGTCTCGATCGATCGACCTGACCGGGTCGACGCCGCCGCATCGACCCGGCCCCGCCGGGCCACCGGTCGGGTTCCTGATGTCGCCCGATCGACCCGCCCGCGCCGTACCGATGCCGAACTCCTGACGGAGGCGCGCAAGGAGACGGCTAAGTGGCCGGTGAAGAACCTGACCGGAGAAGCGATCCGTAAGGCGCTGCACACCTCTCCGGTCAAGGCCCGCGTCCTGCGCGACACCCTGCGCGCGGAGCGCGCCGCTACGGCTGCTGCTGCCAAGGCCGCGTGATGGGCGCCGTCCTTCGGGCCTGCCTCACCACGGCCCCTGCGGCTGTCCCGGCGGTGTCGGGGCAGATACCGCGGGTGCTGTGGCGGTGCGCCCCGACCGGCTACGCCACGCTGCGGCAGTTGGACGCGATGGGGTTGCGGCCCGGCGGGCAGGGCGTGCAGATCGAGCTGTTCCGCCCCCGCTACCGGCGTGGCCCGCTGATCGCCTACCTGTACCGGGTCGATCTGGCCAAGCCGAAACGGCCGATGACCCCCGCGAAACGGGCCGCGCTCGCCAAGGCGAACGCCGCCCGCCGCACCTGCCCCGACTGCCGCCGGGATGCCGGATACGTCATCCCCACCTCGCTCGGCATGTGCGTGCCCTGCGCCTACCCCGAAGACCAGCACGCCTCCTGACCTCCCTGCTTCAGGAAGGAAGACCCGTCATGGAATCCGACTCCCCGCCCGCACCGCCCGAGGTGCAGGCACAGCACCTGATCGACGCCGTGAACCAGGCCCTTGACCGGCCGACCTCCTACCGGGACCCCAGCCCGGTGCCGCTGGTCGGTGACGCCCCGCCGGTTGCCCAGCCGGGGCGTGCGCCGATGTCCCAGAAGGCCACCGACGCCAGCGCGTTGATGCTGTCCGGCGGTCTCGCCTCCCTCCCGGCCGGCGCCGCGGTGACCGGGGTGCTGTGGGCATCCGGGCACGCCGACCCGCTGGTCATCGCCTGCCTGTGCGCCGCACCTACCGCCCTGCTGCTGGCCGTGGGCCGCCTCGTACGCCGGGCCGGACAGGCGGCCCCGGCGGTGCACCACCACACCTACACCGGGCCGGTCACCCACCACCAGCGCACCGTCACCACCCACACCCGCGGGGTGTGGGCGAACACCCGCCAGAAGTGAGGACACCTGCTGTGACCAGCAAGGAGTACCGGGAGCGCGCCGAACAGCTCCTCACCGGCCGCCACCCGCACGACCTGCCCGACCGCTACATCCGCCAGGCCGCGGTGTGGGCGCAGCTCGCCACCGCCGCCGCGATCGAAGAGACCACCCAGCCCGCCATTGCCGTGCCGGGCACCACGACCGGATCGGAGATCGCCGCATGAAGAACACCAAGGACCCGCGTCTGACGGCGGGCGAGAAGGCCCGGATAGCCGTACTGACCGCGCGGATGTGCAAGCGGGAGTTCGCCGGTGAGGACGTCGACCGCCGCGACCTGGAACGCAAGATGGACCGCATTTTGGACGGCGCCCGCAAGCGCGAGGAGCGCGAGGAGCGGCAGGCCGGACGGGGGCGCTGACATGACCTTTTCTGCTGGTGACCAGGTGCGCATCGTCGCCTGCCAGGACGACCCCCGCGCGGTCGGCCGCGTGGGGCGGATCGTCGACGAGGTGCCGCCCGGCCCGCTCACCGGCGGACGCTGGACGGTCGACCACATCAGCTGGCTGATCGCCCCCGTGCTGTGCGAGACCCACGAACTGCGCAAGACCTGACTGTCCCCGGGGCTGCCGCACCCGGCCAAGGAATCCGGCAGCCCCGGGCCCCTGCCCACCGACGTAGAGAAGCAGGAGAGACCCATCATGTCCGACAACGTCATTGATCTGTTCAAGACCGGCAGCACCCCCGCCGAATCCAGCCACGAAGAGACCCCGGCCAGCGAGCCCCCGGCCGGTACGCCCGCCGGGCCGGTGGCCAAGCCGCTGCCGTGGTGGGTGCGCTCACGCGCCGCGACGCAGGAACTGCTCCGCAACGAGCGGGCCCGCACCACGGCCCGTCTGGTCGCCCGGCACAGCATGTACGTGATCGGCGGTAGCCGGATCGTGGCCCGCCGCGCCTGGGACGGCCGCACCGCCTCCCGCTACGAGCGGATGCTGCGGGCCGCGGAGGTGGCGGGCAAGTATGAGGTGGCCTCGGAGTGGGAAGAGCGGGGACGGCAGTTCCGGGCGGCCCGCCACCAGCGGCGCATGGACCTGCTCGCCGCACCGCAGCGCATCGCGAAGGGCGCCCTGTACGCCACCGCCACCACCGCCGGCGTCGCCCTGCTGCTGGGCATCGTGCTGGCCATCGCCAACGAGAACGTCGCGGACGTCCTGGCCCCCGCGCGGGCCATCGTGGAACTCGTGCGGTGGCTGGTCGTGATCGTGTCCGTGGTGTGGGGGCCGCTTATCACCCTCGGCCCCTGGCTGGCCCTGCTCGCCCTGTGGGGCGTGGGACGCCACCAGCAGGCCGCCCCGCAATGGGCACTTCCCGCAGACCAGCGCAGCACCGACGGCGCCCCGATCACGCCGTCCGTGGTCGTAACCGCCCTGCGCGATCTGGGCGTTGCCCCGCTGCGGACGGCGATCAAGGACATGGGGGACGCGGGCGCGGCCATGCTCGGCCCGATCCGGATCGCCGGATGCGGTGTCGAGGTCGATGTCACGCTCCCGTCCGGGGTGTCGACCGCGGAGGTGCAGAGTCGGCGGCGCAAGCTCGCGGAGAACCTGGCCCGGCATGAGCACGAGGTGTTCATCACCATCGCGCAGGCGGCCCGCACGGTCCGGCTGTGGATCGCCGATTCCGGCGCCCTGGACGAGCCCATTGGCCCGTCCCCGCTGGTCACCGACCCGGACCTGACGGCCGACTACAAGAGCGGGCGCGCCTCGTGGGGCCAGGATCTGCGCGGGGATGCCGCGCTGCTGAGTCTCTTCCAGCGGCACATGCTCATCACAGGTCTGTCCAACCAGGGCAAGACCGCAGCACTGCGCGCGCTGGCCCTGTGGCTGGCCTTGGACCCCCGTGTGGAGTTCCGGGTGGCGGACCTGAAGGGGGCCGGGGACTGGGCCATGTTCGACCAGCTCGCCACCACCCTCATCCAGGGGCCCACCGACGACCACGTCATCGACGCCACCGAAATGCTGGAAGGCGTGGTGGAGGAGATGGAGCGGCGGCTGATGGCCCCGCCCGGCACCGTGTTCACCCCGCTGGTGGCGCTGGTGGACGAAGCGCAGGTGGCGTTCATGTGCCCGGCCGTCACCCCCGGCAAGGACAAGCGCCCCTACGGCGGTTCGAAGGCCACCAGCCGCTACTTCATGGCCGCCCGCAAAATCCACAACCAGGGCCGCGCCGTGGACGTCCTGCTCTTCCAGGGCACTCAGGACCCCACCGACCAGAACCTCCCCAAGCTGGTCCGCGAAGGCGCCCACACCCGCGCCTCCCTCGCACTGGGCACCGAGTCCCAGGCCCGCATGGCACTCGGGGACAAGGCCGTCGACGGCGGCGCGGCCCCCAACCAGCTCCGCCCCGGGCTCGACAAGGGAACCGTGGTCGTGGCGTCCGACGGCATCGACATTCCCGCCGGCCAGGCGTCCATCACGGTCCGCACCCACTACATCGACACCGAGCAGGCCACCGAGATCGCCGAACGCGCCAAGGCCCGCCGCTCCGGCGTCACCACCCAGCACACCAGCACCCCCGACGGCGAACAGCGCGACGCGCTCACCGACATCCTCACCATCCTCGGAGACAGCCCGCGGGTCCTCACTCAGGACGTCCTCAAGCGGCTGTCCCAGCTCAGTGAGGACACCTACGGGGAGTGGACCAACACCGACCTGACCCGGGTGCTGACCGACGCCGGGGCCAAGCCCCGCAAGTCCGACGGACGCATGGTCGTGGACCGCGAACGCGTCGCCCGCGCCCTCACCAACCGGGGCGACGACGGTTCCGCTTCCGCCGCTTCCTAGCCAGGGAGGCAACCCGCCCGCCGTCAGGGAGGCAGGGAGAACTCCCTGACCGCCTCCCTGACCCGCATCCCTCCCGCTGACCTGCGAAAACACCGGTTCAGGGAGGCAGGGAGGCAGTCCGTGAACGCCCCGGAAACCCCCTCGGAACAGTGCCCCGTACCCCCCCTGCCCGCGCCTCCCTGATTCCGCTTGGAAGGAGGTCCGGCCATGGCCGTGACCATTCCGCTTGTCCTCGTCTTCGCCGGTCTGCTCGCCCTGATCCTGCGCCTGTCGCGCACCGGCTACGGCACCGCGATCGTCGCCGCGCTCTTCGGGTTCTTCCTCGCCGCCACCGGCGCGGGCGGGCCCGTCACCGACTTCATCCGCCACGCCATCAACGCCATCCCCGAACTCTGAGGAGCCTCCCCATGGACGAAGAGACCTACTGCGACGAGTGCGCCGACTACGGCTGCCCCGGACACGAAGCGTGCGAGGAGTGCGGCGGCGACATCTGCGCCGAGTGCAGCGGGTGCGACTGTCCCGACGCCCCGTGCCCCGGCTACATCGCGCACTACACCGGCACCGACGCCTAGACGCGCCAAGGGCGGCCCCCGCATCTCGCCAAAGAACTGGGGCCGCCCTTGTCCAACCACTTCTACTGAGAGAAGCAGGTGACCCCCAGCATGACGCAACCCACCGACAATGGGCGACCCCGCCTGTTGGATCTGTTCTGCTGCGCCGGCGGCGCGGCCATGGGCTACCACCGGGCCGGTTTCGACGTCACCGGCGTCGACATCGTCGCCCGCCCCGCCTACCCCTTCACCTTCCACCAGGGCGACGCCCTGGAGTTCCTGGCGGACCTGATCGCCACCGGGGAGATCCGCCGGTACGCGGCCGTGCACACCTCCCCGCCGTGCCAGCACGGATGCGCGCTCACCGTCGGCACCAACCGGGCCATGGGATGGGGCCGCACCCACGTCCAGCTCATCCCCACCCTGCGGGAGCTGCTGGACACCACGGGGCTTCCGTACGTGATCGAGCAGCCCAACGGGCGGGCCCCGGTCCGCAAGGACCTGAACCTGTGCGGGGAGATGTTCAGTCTCGGAGTCCTGCGCCACCGCACCTTCGAGCTGGGCGGCTGGACCACCGCACAGCCCGTCCACCGTCCGCACCGGGGCAGGGTGCGCGGTTGGCGGCACGGCCGGTACTTCGACGGCCCCTACGTCGCCGCCTACGGCTCCGGCGGGGGCAAGGCCACCGTCCCCGAGATGCAGCACGCCATGGGCATCGACTGGACCGACGTCCGCGAAGAACTGACCGAAGCCATCCCCCCGGCCTACACCCACCACATCGGCACCGCCGCACTCACCCACCTCACCACCAGGGCGGTGGCCGCATGAACACCCTCCTGAACACCGCCCTGGATCTGGCCCGCACCGGGCTGCCCGTGCTCCCCCTGCGCGCGGGCAAGGTCCCCTTCGGGAACTGCCCGGACTGTTCCCGCAACGCCTGCGGTGGGCGCCCCCACATGAAGACCCCCGGCCCCTGCAACTGCCCCCGGCCCTGCCACGGGTGGGCCGCCGCCACCACCGACCCCGACGTCATCACCTCCCCGCCATGGGCCCGCGCCTGGGAGCGAGCGGAGGCGGTGGCCTACCACCCCGGCGACGCCGGCCTCACCGTGGTCGACCTCGACACCCCGGACGCCATGGAATGGGCCCATACCACCCTGCCGCCCACCCGGACCGTGGTTACGACCCGCGGTGAGCACTGGATCTACCAGGGGGCCATGCGGTCAGCGAACGGTGTGCTTCCCGGGGTCGACCTCAAGTCGTCGATGCAGTACGCCCGGTGGCGCGGCCACGGCACCGGCACCGCCGTCCTGCTGCCGGACGCCGTGCGGGCACTAGCCGACAAGCCGACCATGGTCCGTCCGGTGCCCTCCAACGTGGTGCCCGCACCGGCGGGCGGCGGGTGCCGCCACCGCTCGCCCGCCTACCTGGAGCGGGGCATCACGATGGCGGAACAGCGCATCACCACGGCGTGCAGCGAGGTGCACACCACCGTCTACCGCACCTTCCTCGCCGTGCTCTCCACGCACGGCCGGTGCGGGTGCCTCACGGACGGCCACGTCACCCGCCTGTTCAGCGCCGCGCAGGCCAAGGGCGAATCGCCGCGGCACTGCGCGGACGCGTGGGCCAACGCCCGCACCGCACTGGGGATGTGAGCCATGGCGGAGGAAGAGAAGACCCCGGCGCGTGAGGTCATCGCGGACTACGCGCAGGCGCATTTCCGGTACTTCCGCACCGCGGACGGCACCGTGTACGCACAGAAGAACGGGCACCCCGTCGCCCGCCCGATCCGCTCGCAGGGCACCGCGGGCAGTCACCGCCAGGAACTCATGGTGGGGCTCTTCCGCGACGGGCGCGGCGCCTTCAACGGAACCGCTCTCAAGGAGGCACTCGACTTGATCGAAGCACTGGCAATGAGTGAAGCCGTCCAGACCGTGCACATCCGTGTCGCCCCCGGCTTCGACGGGGCCACCTGGCTGGACCTGGGCCGCAACGACGGCCAGTCCGTGCGGATCCACCCCACCGGGTGGGACATCCTCACCCCCAAGTCGGAAGAGGTGCGCTGGCGCCGCACTCAGCTCACCGGGGAACTGCCGCTGCCCGTCAAGGACACCGACGGCAAGGGCATCGACCAGTTGCTGCGGCTGTGCAACTTCGCCACCGCGGAAACCGAGTGCCTGGCGCTGGCCTGGCTGATCGGCTGCCTCGGCCCCTCGGTGCCGGTTCCGGCACCGTTCCTGACCGGGCCGCAGGGGGCGGGGAAGTCCACCGCCGGGCGGATGCTCGTGCGGATCATCGAGGGCATGAGCGGGGACCTACGCCGCGCCCCGAAGGACGAAGAGAACCTGATCACGGCGGTGGCCGCGGGATGGGTGACCGCGCTGGACAACCTGTCGTTCCTGCCGCCGGACCTCTCCGACCTGATGTGCTGCATCGTCACCGGCGCCGAGACCGTGAAACGGGCCCTGTTCACCGATGGCGACGTGGTGCGTTCCCGCTACCGCCGCCCGCTGCTGATGACTGGCATCGACGTCGGCGTCATCCGCCCCGACCTCGCCGAACGCCTCCTGCCGCTGCGGCTCGAACGCCCCCGCATCCGCCGTACCGAAGCGGAGCTGTGGGCGGAGTTCGAACAGGTCCTGCCCACCGTCCTCGGCTCCCTCCTCGACCTCACCGTCAAGGTGCGGGCCGCGGACGCCGACATCCCCACCGACCTGCGCATGGCCGACTTCGCCCACCTCTGCGCCCAGCTCGACGCGGCCACCGGGCTCGGGGCGCTCAACGCCTACCGCTCCAGCCTCGACGACCTCAACGACGACGTCATCGAAGGTGACCTGCTGGCACAGACCGTCCTCAAGCACGCCGCCGGCCTGGATACCGGGGTGGCCGTGCGGATGACGTCGGCGGAGTGTCTGCACGCCCTCACCCAGCTCTACACCGGCGAGGACTACCACCCGCTGCCCAAGGGGTGGCCCACCACCGGAAAGGTCCTCTCCGACCGTCTCAAGCGCCTACAGCCCACCCTCGCCGCCCGCGGGGTGCTGGTCGACTGGGGGCGCACCAAATCCGCCCGCTACATCGAACTGACCCGCCCCGCCGCACCGCCGCCGCACCAGCAGCAACCGGCCTTCTGACCGCGGGCACCAACAGAAAAAGCAAGAGGAGCACCCCGGCCCGGGTGCTCCTCTTGTTGTTCCGGCGGCACCGCCGCCGCTGCACAGGACGCGCCGCGAAGCGGCCCGCTCTTCACGCCCTGAGAAGCACCGCACCACGGACAGAAACCCCGCCCTCTTTTCCTAAGTAAGGAAAGAGTGCGTCACCCGCGTCACGACCACCCGAAAACTGGCCGCCACCAGCCACAACACCGGTGACGCAGACGCCCGAACCTGCGTCATTCACCGTCACCCGCGTCACCCACCAGTGACACACCCCCGCCGCCGGTGACACGCCCCGCCAACCCTGCGTCACTCAAAACCACAGGTCAGAAGCCTGAATGACGCAGATGACGCGATGACGCAGAAATCCGCACCTAGGACACACGCACCGCCACGGCCCGCCAAAACCCCCTGCCAGCGAGGAGACACCGCATGGCTCCCCCGCCAGCCACCGACGCCCTGCGCGCCGGCCTCCCCGACCGCTACCTCACCCCCGATGACATCGCCGAACTCTTCGAGGTGCCCAAGGAGACCGTCTACGCCTGGAGCAAGAAGCGCACCGGCCCGCCGGGCTTCCGTATCGGCAAACACCTCCGCTACGACCCCGCCGACGTGCGCGACTACGTAGCCCAGCAGAAGCACAGCGCCGCCGCCTGACAACACCCTCCGAGGGGCGCGACCAACCACCACGGTCGCGCCCCTCCCCCATGCCCCAAGGAGCCCCCGCATGGCAGGCCACATCCAAGACCGCTGGTACAAGACCGAACCCGGACCCGACGGCAAGCCCCGCAAGGTCAAGAGCGACCGCCACGGCACCGGCATGCGCTACCGCGCCCGGTACATCGGCCCCGACGGCACCGAGAAGTCCAAGAGCTTCCCCGACGGCAAGAAGCGCATGGCGGACCAGTGGCTGGCCGACACCGCGTCGGACATGTCGCGCGGCCACTACGTCGACCCGCGTGCCGCCCGGATCACCTTCAAGGCGTACGCCAAAAGGTGGCTGGCTGCTCACAGCGCGGGCCTGTCCAGCCAGATCGTCACCGAGACGCGGCTCAGGCTCCACGCGTTCCCCGTCATCGGCACGCGACCGCTGGACTCGTTCCGGCCCGAGCACGTCCGCCAGCTCACCAGCGCCCTGGAGGCGGACCCGGCGGTGAGTGGCGCGTACGCGCGCAACATCTACGGCGACGTCCGCGCCGTCCTAAGCGCGGCCGTGGACGACGGTCTGTTGCCGCGGAATCCATGCTCCGCGAAGTCTGTGCGCCCGCCGACAGCCATGCGTCGGCACGTCGTCCCGTGGCTGCCGACACAGGTACAGGCTGTTCGCGCCGCGCTCCCCAAGCGGTACAAGACGATGGTGGACACGGGCGCGGGGTGCGGACTCCGGCAGGGTGAGATCTTGGGTCTCGCCGAGGACGCCGTCGGCTTCGAGTACGGCGTCTTGCGCATCGTCCGTCAGGTGAAGCTCATCCGAGGCAAGGCGGTGTTCGCTCCGCCGAAGTCCGGCAAGGAGCGGGATGTCCCGCTGCCCTCGTCCGTCGCGGAAGCCCTGCGGATCCACATGGACGCCTTCAAGCCGGTAGAAGTCACGCTGCCGTGGTGCAAGCCGGACGGTCCGAAGGTGACCGCGCGCCTGCTGTTCACGAACACCGCGGGCGGAGTGGTGTGGCGGAGCAACTTCAACATCCAGGAGTGGAAACCCGCTCTCGCGCTCGCAGGGCTCATCCCCGGAGCCGGACCGAACGGCCGGTACGCGTCGGCGCGCGAGCACGGCATGCACGCGCTGAGGCACTTCTATGCGTCCCTGCTGCTGGACGCCGGGGAGAGCGTCAAGGCAGTGAGCCAGTACCTTGGGCACGCCGACCCGGCGCTGACGCTGAGGGTGTACGCCCACCTGATGCCGTCGAGCCAGGAACGCACCCGCAACGCCGTGGACCGGGTGTTTCTGCCCGCTCCGCACGACCCGGACGGCCCAGAGACGGCCCAGTAGCCAAAGAAGGGCACCTGATCCGCGCTTCAACCGCAGGTCAGGGGCCCTTCTCATGCCGGATCACTGCGAGTTCTCCGGGCTTAGGCATGGTCAAACCAGTGTCTCAGATGTACGGGAAGGGGCCCGCCGTCCTGTGGACGGCGGGCCCCTTCCCGTACTCGTACAACAACTCAGCAGGTCAGGCCCACTCTCAGGCCGAGCCCACGAAGATCACCATCATCAGCCAGACCACCGGCGCGGTCGGCAGCAGGGAGTCGAGGCGGTCCATGATGCCGCCGTGGCCCGGCAGCAGCGTGCCCATGTCCTTGATCCCGAGGTCGCGCTTGATCATGGACTCGCCCAGGTCGCCCAGGGTCGCGCTGGCCGCGACCGCGAGGCCCAGCAGCATGCCCTGCCACCAGGTGCCGCCGTCGACCAGCAGCGTCATGCACAGCACGCCCGCCACCATCGCGAAGGCGATCGCGCCGAGCAGTCCCTCGCGGGTCTTGCCGGGGCTGATCCGCGGCGCCAGCTTGTGCTTGCCGAAGCGCCAGCCCACCGCGTACGCCCCGGTGTCGCTGACCACGGTCAGCAGCAGGAACGTCAGCACCCGCTGCGGCCCGTCGTCGGCGGTCAGCATCAGGGCGACGAAGGTGGCCAGGAAGGGGACGTAGAACGCGGCGAAGACGCCCGCGGTGACGTCCTTCAGGTACCCCTCGGGCGGTTCGGTCATCCGCCAGACCAGGACCGCGAGCGCCGTGAGGGCCATGGCCACCCACGCGCCCTCGGGTCCGCGCACGTAACCGGCGACCACCATCGCCGCTCCGCCGACCGCGAGCGGCACCAGCGGAGCCTTGATGCCCTTGCGCTCCTCCAGGCGGGAGGTCAGCTCCCAGAGCCCGACGACCACGGCGACCGCTATGACGCCGACGAACGCGGGCGGCCAGATGAACAGGGAGACCACGATGACCGCGCCGAGCCCGAGGCCCACCCCTATGGCGGCGCGCAGGTCGCGGCCGGCGCGCTTCTTCTCGGGCGGCTTCGGAGCCGGTGACGGCGGGGTGGGCATGGGCTCCTGCGGCATCTCGTCGCGGAGCGGGGGGCCGCCGTGCGCTGCGAAGCTCGTGGCGTCCGCAGCGGAAGCGGCCCCCCGCGTCCGGTTGTCGCGGTCGTCGGCGTCTCCGCCCGACAGTGGGCCTGACTCGGGACCTGACGGGGGACCTGTCTCGGGCACGATGGGCATGGGCCGAGTGTGCTGGGCGTCATGCGCATCGTACGCGGGACCCGCCGGGAGGGGCCCCTGGTCGGGGGCGGTCCATTCACCGGCATAGCCCGCCCTTGGCTGGGCCCCCCAGGAAGAGTCGTTCATCAGACCTCGAGCAGCTCGGCTTCCTTGTGCTTGAGCAGCTCGTCCACCTGCGCCACGTACTTCGCGGTGGTGTCGTCGAGCTCCTTCTCCGCACGGCGGACCTCGTCCTCGCCGGCCTCCTTGTCCTTGACCAGCTTGTCCAAGGAGTCCTTGGCCTTGCGGCGCACGGAGCGGATGGAGATCCGGGAGTCCTCGCCCTTGTTGCGCGCGACCTTGATGTACTCCTTGCGGCGCTCCTCCGTCAGCTGGGGGAACGTCACCCGGATGATGCGGCCGTCGTTGCTCGGGTTGACGCCGAGGTCCGAGTCGCGGATCGCCTGCTCGATGTTGCGCAGGGCACTCGCGTCGAAGGGGGTCACCACGGCCATGCGCGGCTCGGGGACCGAGAACGACGCCAGCTGGTTGATGGGGGTGAGCGCGCCGTAGTAGTCGGCCACGATCTTGTTGAACATCGCCGGGTGCGCACGGCCGGTGCGGATCGCGGCGAAGTCCTCCTTGGCGACCACGACGGCCTTCTCCATTTTCTCCTCGGCCTCGAGGAGGATCTCTTCAATCACCACGTACTCCTGCGTGTCTTGAACCGAAACAGCTTCACGCCGAAACGACTCGAACCGAACAGCTCGAACCGGGAATCACGGACCTGCTGCTTGCGTGCGTCTTCTCCTGCACGGTGTCCGACCGGCAGGACATTGTCCATCCCCCGGCCGGGCCGGGGGTGCGAACCCGAAACCGGTCAGGCGCGGGTGCCCTGCGCGTTGACGAGCGTGCCGATCTTCTCACCCTTGACCGCGCGGGCGATATTGCCCTCGGCAAGCAGCTCGAAGACCAGGATCGGCAGGTCGTTGTCGCGGCACAGCGTGATGGCGGTGGCGTCGGCGACCTTGAGGTCGCGGGACAGCACCTCGCTGTACTCCAGGGCGTCGAACTTCACCGCTGCCGGGTTCTTCTTGGGGTCGGAGTCGTAGACCCCGTCGACCCCGTTCTTGCCCATGAGCAGGGCTTCCGCGTCGATCTCCAGGGCGCGCTGGGCGGCCGTGGTGTCGGTGGAGAAGTACGGCATGCCCATGCCCGCGCCGAAGATCACGACGCGGCCCTTCTCCAGGTGCCGTACGGCGCGCAGCGGAATGTACGGCTCCGCGACCTGGCCCATGGTGATGGCGGTCTGGACGCGGGAGTCGATGCCCTCCTTCTCCAGGAAGTCCTGGAGGGCGAGGCAGTTCATGACGGTGCCGAGCATGCCCATGTAGTCGGAGCGGGCCCGGTCCATTCCGCGCTGCTGGAGTTCGGCGCCGCGGAAGAAGTTGCCGCCGCCGATGACGACCGCGATCTCCGCGCCGTCGCGTACGACCGCGGCGATCTCCCGTGCGATGGCGTGCACGACGTCGGGGTCGACGCCGAGGGCACCGCCGCCGGCGAACGCCTCGCCGGACAGCTTCAGCATGAAGCGGCCGGTCCTCTTGCCGTTGTCGTTGGACTGGTTGGCGTCCGCGCCCTGATTCATGGGGATTCTCCTCGTGCACATACGAAGAAGGCCATTGCCGGTGGAACTTTGCGGTTCCCGCTGCGGCAATGGCCTCCTCGTCAGATCTGCGGCTCTCCGGCGCGTGCGCCGGGCGGCTGCATCAGACCCTATCCGGGTCTGGCGATGTTCGCGTTACGTCGACGAAGTCGGCGTGACGGACTCAGATGCCGACCTTGATGCGCGAGAAGCGCTTCAGGGTGACACCGGCCTCGTCCAGGACCTTCTGGACGGACTTCTTGTTGTCCAGCGCGTACGGCTGGCCAAGCAGGGTGGCCTCCTTGAAGAAGCCGTTGACGCGACCCTCGACGATCTTCGGGAGGGCGGCCTCGGGCTTGCCCTCGGCGCGCGTGGTCTCCTCGGCGACACGACGCTCGGCCTCGACGACCTCGGCCGGGACGTCGCCCTTGTCGAGGTACTTCGGCGCGAAGGCGGCGATGTGCTGGGCGATGCCACGGGCCAGCTCGGCGTCGGCCTTGTCGAGCTCGACCAGAACACCGATCTGCGGGGGCAGGTCGGGCATGGTGCGGTGCATGTACGCGGTGACGTACGCGCCCTCGAACTGGGCGAAGCGGTCCAGGACGATCTTCTCGCCCAGGTTGGCGTTGGCCTCGTCGACGAACGCCTGAACCGTCTTGCCGGCCTCGATCTCGGAGGCGAGCAGCGTCGCGATGTCGGCCGGCTTGGTGGCGGCGACGTGCGCGGCGAGCTGGTTGGCGACGGCCTGGAACTTCTCGCCCTTGGCGACGAAGTCGGTCTCGCACTTGAGCTCGACGATGACACCGGAGGTGTTGTCGTCGGCGATCAGGGAGACGACGGCGCCGTTCTCGGCCGAACGGCCCTCGCGCTTGGCGACGCCCTTCTGGCCCTTGATGCGGAGGGCTTCGACGGCCTTGTCGACGCTGCCGTCGGCCTCGTCGAGGGCCTTCTTGCAGTCCATCATGCCGGCGCCGGTGAGCTCGCGGAGCTTCTTGACGTCAGCGGCGGTGTAGTTCGCCATGAGTCTGTGAATCTCTTCTCGGAAGTCGTGATCTACGAGTGTTTGATCGACCGGAGTCTGGAACAGACCAGAGTCTGGATCTACGAGTCGTGATCTACGTGATCTACGGGTGAACGGCGGGGGCGGGAACGCCGGATGGCGCGCCCTCCCCCGCCGTCAGTCAGCCGTGGGGCTGGGTCAGGCCTGCTCGGCGTCCGCGGCCGGAGCCTCGGCAGCGGCCTCGGCCGGCTTCTCGGCCTCGGCGGCCGGGGCAGCCTCGGCGGCCGGAGCGGCGTCGGCGGCCGGAGCCTCGTCGGCCTTCTTGTCACCCTCGAGCAGGTCGCGCTCCCACTCGGCGAGCGGCTCGCCGGCGGCCTTCTCGCCCGGCTTGGAGTCACCGGTGGCGGCACCGGAGCGGGCGATGAGGCCCTCGGCGACGGCGTCGGCGATCACGCGGGTGAGCAGGGTGACGGAGCGGATCGCGTCGTCGTTGCCCGGGATCTTGTAGTCGACCTCGTCGGGGTCGCAGTTGGTGTCGAGGATCGCGACGACCGGGATGCGGAGCTTGCGCGCCTCACCGACGGCGATGTGCTCCTTCTTGGTGTCGACGATCCACACCGCGCTGGGAACCTTCGACATCTCGCGGATACCGCCGAGGGTCTTCTCCAGCTTGGCCTTCTCGCGCGAGAGGACCAGGAGCTCCTTCTTGGTGAGGCCCGACGCGGCCACGTCCTCGAAGTCGATGAGCTCCAGCTCCTTCAGGCGCTGGAGGCGCTTGTAGACGGTGGAGAAGTTGGTCAGCATGCCGCCGAGCCAGCGCTGGTTGACGTAGGGCATGCCCACGCGCGTCGCCTGCTCGGCGATGGCCTCCTGGGCCTGCTTCTTCGTACCGACGAACATGATGGAACCGCCGTGGGCGACGGTCTCCTTCACGAACTCGTAGGCGCGGTCGATGTACGACAGCGACTGCAGGAGGTCGATGATGTAGATGCCGTTGCGCTCCGTGAAGATGAAGCGCTTCATCTTCGGGTTCCAACGACGGGTCTGGTGACCGAAGTGGACGCCGCTTTCCAGCAGCTCCCGCATCGTGACGACGGCCATGGCCGTACTCCTTGAGGTACTCGGTTACCGCTTCCGCCGGACGGCGGTCGCGCCTGACGCCCCACGCGTCGTGACCGTTGAGGAGTGAACCCTTGAGGACCGAGCGACGCTGCCACTGACCGCTGGAGGGTGGTGGCGGGACGTGCGAAGTCGACCCGGTGACCCGGATCGCCACAAGAAGTGTACGGGACCGGCACAGTGCCGGGTGACGGCGTTGTCCACAAGCGTCCGGCCGTCCACAGTTCCGGTCCATGATCCCCGCGATCGTGCCCGTTGCGGGACCGTTCGGGGCATGTACCGACCGGTGATCACAGCGCTGTTGTCCCTGACCGTCTGCCTGCTGCTGGGACGGGCTCCCGCGGCCCTCGCCGCGGAGGGTCCCGCCCGTGCCTGGCCGGTGGGCGACCGTCCCGCGGTGGTACGGGGCTGGGAGCCGCCGCCCACGCCGTACGCGGCCGGGCACCGGGGCGTGGACCTGGCCGCCCGGCCCGGTGACGAGGTGCGGGCGGCGGCGCCGGGCCGCGTCTCGTTCGCGGGGCCGGTGGCCGGTCGCGGCGTGCTGTCCGTCACGCTGACCGGCACCGGGGAGCCCCCGCTGCGGACGACGTACGAGCCGGTGCGCGCGGTGGTGGCGGAGGGCACGGAGGTGGTCGCGGGACAGGTGGTGGCGGTGCTGGAGCCGGGGGCCCGGCACTGTCCGGCGGCGGGCTGTCTGCACTGGGGGCTGCTGCGGGGCGAGCGCTACCTGGACCCGCTGTCACTGCTGCCGCCCGCCCTGCTGCGCCGGGGACCGCCCCGACTGCTCCCGGTGTTCGGCATCCCACCACCGGGGCCGCCGAGCCCACCGGGCCCACCGGGCGCTTCCGGACCGGCCGGGCTGCTGGACCTTGGCGCGGGTGGGCTGCTGGGCTTGGGCCAGGGTGTGCGGATGAACCTGGGCGCGGGTGGGCCGCCGCCCCCTTCCGGACCGGCCGGGCCGCCGGGCTCCGGGGCGGGTGGGGCGCTGCGCGGGGCCAAGGCGGCGGCACTGGCTCCGGACGCGCTGCACGGGCTGGCCCTGACGGCCGCCGCGGCCGTGGCGTACGCGCTGCGGCGGCGGGCGCCGTCGGCGAGGGGCCGTCCCCGGACGCCGGGGCGGTGTCCCGGTGGGCCTCCGGTATGGGGGCGGGGTCCCGGTCGATCCCCGGTCGCCGGAGCGGTGTCCTGGCCGGTCCCCGGTACGGGGGCGGGGCCCCGGTCGGTCCCGGGTGACTGGCGGGGTTCCGGTCAGCCGCGGACGCCGCGCAGGGCCATCGCGACCGCGGCCTCGGTGATGACACCGGGCTCCTCGGCGGCACCGCCCAGCTCCATGCGCCGCACGGCGGCGTCGACCACGCCCTGCAGCATCATGGCCGCGAGCCGGGGCTGCTCGTGGCCCAGCTCGCGCAGGGCGTCGCCGATCATCGTGATCAGCCCGCCGTGCGCGGCACGGATCTTCTCGCGGGCACCGGCGTCCAGCTCGCTCGCGGAGATCGCGACGACGGCACGGTGGCGCCGGTCGCCGACCAGTTCCAGCTGCTGCCGTACGTACGCCTCGACCTTGCCCTCGGCGGTGTCGGCCCCGGCCATCGCGTTCTCGACCTCGGCGGCCCAGACGGGGAAGTCGACGGCGCACAGCTCCTCGACGACCGCCGCCCGGGAGCGGAAGTACTCGTATACCGAGGAGCGGGCCAGGCCCGTGCGCTCGGCGAGGGCGGGGAAGGTCAGAGCCTCCGTACCGCCTTCGGACAGGAGGGAGCGTGCGGCGTCCAGCAGGGCGCTGCGCTGCATCATCCGGTGCTCGGCCACGGAGGCCGCTCGAATCCTTGGCACGGTTCCACTCTACGGATGCGCGCCCGGGATGACGACGGGTACACCCGGCAGGGACGATTCGGCGCCGCCGGGGCCCGCCGGCCGGATCAGCGTCCGACGTCGGCGAGCTTGGCCCTGAGCTGCAGAACCGACTTCGTGTGGATCTGGCTGACCCGGCTCTCCGTGACGCCGAGCACATTGCCGATCTCGGCGAGGGTGAGGCCCTCGTAGTAGTAGAGGGTGATCACGGTCTTCTCGCGGTCGGGGAGGGTGTTGATGGAACGGGCGAGCAGCCGGCGCAGCTCCCGGTCCTCGGCGACCTCGACCGGGTTGTCGGCGCTGGTGTCCTCCAGCGTCTCCATCAGGCTGAGCCGGTCGCCGCCCTCGCCGCCCGCGTGCAGCAGCTCCTCCAGGGCGACCACGTTGGCGAGCGACAACTGGCTGAAGACGGCGTGCAGTTCCTCCACCGCGATGCCCATCTCGGCGGCGACCTCGCCCTCGGACGGGGTGCGCCGCAGCTGCGCCTCCAGGGTGGCGTACGCCCGCTCGACGGACTTCGCCTTCTGCCGCACCGAGCGCGGGATCCAGTCCAGCGCGCGCAGTTCGTCGATCATCGCGCCGCGGATGCGGGTGATGGCGTACGTCTCGAACTTGATCGAGCGCTCGATGTCGAACTTCTCAATGGCATCGATCAGCCCGAAGACCCCGGAGGAGACGAAGTCCGCCTGCTCGACGTTGGACGGCAGCCCCACGCTGACCCGGCCCGCGACGTACTTCACCAGCGGCGAGTAGTGCAGGATCAGCTGCTCCCGCAGCCGCTCGTCGCCCGTGGTCTTGTACGACCGCCACAGCTCGTCCACGGACGAGGGCGCCTTGGGCCGTACGGGGCCGCGGGCAGCGGGGGGAGCTGCCGCGCGGTCAGACCCGGAGGTGTGCTGGGGCATGCGTTGCCTTGAGCCGTTCTGCTGTGATGTGAGGGGGACTTGATGCCGTGTGGTGCCTGAGCGGGGCGAAATCCTTGCGAGCGTAGCGTGACTGTGGCGTCGCAGTGCGCGAAGGATATGGGACGGGGCCGTCCGGTTGACGCCCCCGAGCCGCGCCCCCGCACCGGCACCACAGCCGCGCACGGCTGCTCCACCCGTGGTCCGGGGCACGATTCAAAGGTCATCGTCTTAACCTTTTCACTCGGACGCCCCTGGTCAAGCACCGCCTCGCCGGACGTGTGCCGCGTGTACGGCGCTTGACGCCAACTGCCAGTTGTCGCCCTGCCGTTCGACGAACCCCAGGGAGTGCAGTTCGTACAGCCTGGCGAGCGCCTCGTCGCCGGTGGTCCCCGCTTCGCGTGCCACGCTCCGCGTGTCGACGGCCACCTTGGCGGGCAGCGCTTCGAGTACGCGTGCGGTGACGGGATCGAGCAGGTCGCGCGGGAGTACGGGCCCGCGCCGGGCCGGGGCGAGGTCGCCGATCTCCCCGACCAGTTCGACGATCTCGGCGGCGTCGGTGACCAGGACTCCCTCGCCGCGCAGGAGTTCGTGCACACCGGCCGAGAGCCCGCTGGTGACCGGTCCCGGCACGCCCATGGTGAACCGGCCCAGGCGCTGGGCGCCGCGCGCGGTGACGAGCGATCCGCTGCGGTACTCGGCCTCCACCACGACGGTGCCCCGGGTGAGGGCGGCGATGACCCGGTTGCGCAGCACGAACCGGCTCGGCGTCGGATGGCTTCCGGGCGGCAACTCGCCGACCACCAGTCCCTGTTCCGCGATCCTGCCGATCAACTCGGCGTGCCCGCGCGGGTAGACGGTGTCGATCCCGCAGGCCAGCACGGCGACGGTCGCACCGCCCGCGGCCAGCACCCCCCGGTGGGCCGCCCCGTCGATGCCGTACGCGGCCCCGGACACCACCACCCAGCCCCGCTCCGCGAGCCCGGCTCCCAGGGCCGCCGCCACATGGGCTCCGTACGGGGTACAGGCGCGGGCGCCGACGACGGCGACGGAGCGCAGCGCCCACATCCGCAGCCGGGGCGCGCCGCGCACCCACAGGGCGACGGGCCGGGCGTCCCCGAGGTCGTCCAGCTGGCTCGGCCACTCCTCCTCGCCGGGGCACACCAGCCGCCCGCCCACCTCGGCCGCCGCCTCCAGGTACCGCGCGGGGTCGACGCCCCGGGCCCGGTCGCGCACCCCCGCCAGCCGTTTCGCACTGGCACCGGAGAGTGCCTCGCCCGCTCCCGGGTCGGCGGCGGTCAGTCTGCGCAGCAGTTCCACCGGCCCGTGCTCGCGCAGCCAGCGCCCGCCCGTCTCGTCGCCCGGCTCGACGATCCCGGTCAGGGCCGCCCTGGCCAGCCGCTCGGCCCCGTCCACCGGCCGGTCCGCCCCGCCGGGCACCGGCCCCGACGCCCTCACCCGGTGCCTCCGCCCACCAGCAGGCCGCCGGCACCGACGCGGGCCCTGAGCGCGCCCCGGTCGACGCCGGTGCGCAGTTGGAGCGCGATCTCCAGGTCGGCCTCGTCGGGCCGCTCGTGCCCGGCGAGGTCGGCCACCGTCCAGGCGACGCGCAGCACCCGGTCGAAGCCTCGTGCGGTCAGCAGTCCCCGGTCCATGTCGCGTTCGGCGGTGCCGAGCGCGCCGGGGTGCGGCTGCCAGCGGGTGCGCAGTTCGTGCCCCGGCACCTCGCTGTTGTGGGTCCACGGGGTGCCGGCCAGCCGGAGCGCGGCCCGGTCCCTGGCGGCCCGGACCCGGGCGGCGACCTCCGCGGTGCTCTCGCCGCGCCCGCCCCGCCCGGTGAGGTCCGCGCGCTGCACCGCCTCGACCCGGACCTTCAGGTCGACCCGGTCGATCAGCGGCCCCGACAGCCGTGCCTGGTAGCGCCGGACGGTCGCCGCGCCGCAGTCGCAGGCGGCCTCCGCGGAACCGTGCCGCCCGCAGGGGCACGGGTTGGCCGCCAGCACCATGAGGAAGCGGGCCGGCAGCCGCACCACTCCGGCGCTGCGCGCCACCACCACGTGCCCGGACTCCAGCGGCTGCCGCAGGGAGTCGAGCGCCTTGGCGGTGAACTCCGGGGCCTCGTCCATGAAGAGGATCCCGCGGTGCGCCAGCGACACCGCCCCGGGCCTGGGCAGCCCGTTGCCGCCGCCGATCAGCGACTGCATGGTCGCGGAGTGGTGCGGTGCGCAGTACGGCGCCCTGGTGACCAGTGGTTCGCCCGGTGGCAGGATGCCCGCCACCGAGTGCACGGCCGTGACTTCGAGGGACTCCTGGCGGGTGAGCGGCGGCAGCAGCCCCGGCAGCCGTTCGGCGAGCATCGTCTTGCCGGCTCCCGGCGGCCCGTACAGCAGGAGGTGGTGGCCGCCCGCCGCGGCGACCTCCAGAGCGAACCGGGACACCTCCTGTCCGCCCACGTCCGCGAGGTCGGGCCCGTCGTCCGCGCAGCCCGGCGACAGTCCGGTGCCCGCCCCCGCGCCGGGCACCATGAGTCCGGCCAGCATGGCGTCCGGCCGCCCCTCCTCGGCCGGTTCCTCCTCGGGCACCTCCTCCCCCGCGAGCACGGCGATGAGCTGGCGCAGGCTGCGGACGCCGAGCACCGAGATGCCCGGCACCAGGGCGGCCTCGGCCGCGCACTGCTCGGGCACCACCACCTGCCGGTACCCGGCCTCCGCCGCGGCGAGCACGGCGGGCAGGATGCCGCGCACCGGTCTGACCCGGCCGTCCAGGCCCAGCTCGCCGACCGTCACCAGGTCGGCGATCTCCCTCGGGTCGATGCGTTCGGCCGCTCCCAGCACGGCGACGGCGACCGCGAGGTCGAATCCGCTGCCGCTCTTGGGCACGGACGCCGGGCTCAGCCCCACGGTGAGCTTCTTCTGCGGCCAGGCGACGCCGGAGTTGACCACGGCGGCCCGCACCCGGTCCCTGCTCTCGCACAGGCTCTTGTCCGGCAGGCCCACCAGGGCGAAGGAGGCGATCCCCGGCTCCAGGTCGGCCTGCACCTCGACCACCACGCCCTCGACGCCGACCAGCGCCACGGAACAGGTACGTGCGAAGCCCATCAGGCCACCCCCCTCGCGTGCTCCACGACCGGGGATCCGCGCCGGGGCAGGGTGACGCCCACGAGGTCGATCCGGGCGCCGCCCGGCGGGGGTCCGCCGTGCTCGTGCAGCCAGATCTCGGCGAGGGCGCGCAGGCGCCGCGCCTTGCGCGGCGGGACGGCCGCCATGGGGTGCTGGAAGGGGCCGGTGCGGCGGGTCTTGACCTCGCAGACGACGAGTGTGTCGCCGTCCCGGGCCACGATGTCGATCTCGCCCGTCCGGCAGCGCCAGTTGCGCTCCAGGACGGACATCCCGGCTTCGGCCAGAGTGCGGGCCGCGAGGTCCTCGCCGTACCGGCCGAGGCCCCCGCGTCCGGTACGTGGGGGCCCGACGGGCCGTGCGGTCCCGGCGGGACGTGTCCCCCGGGACGGTTCATTGGTGCCTGCTGGGCGTGCGGGACGGGCGACAGGTGCGCCCTGTCCGGGATCCCCTGTACGTGCGGTGTGTGCGTTCATTCGGTTCCACCTCCGGAACCGAATGTGACGCAGACCCCGCGAACCTGTGGATCTTGGTGGACAGCCTCGTCCTTGTGGAAAACTCCGTCACCCCCTCGGGGGGTCTCAGCCTCCCGGAAGCTCCAGATCGCTCTTGTTGAGCTCTTCCACGTTCACGTCCTTGAACGTGAGCACCCTCACCTGCTTGACGAACCTGGCGGGCCGGTACATGTCCCAGACCCACGCGTCCGCCATCGATACTTCGAAAAACACCTCGCCCTGGACCGAGTGCACCTGCATCTCGTAGTCGTTGGTGAGGTAGAAGCGCCGTTCGGTCTCGATCACATATTTGAACAGACCGACGACATCGCGGTACTCCCGGTAGAGCTTCAGCTCCATCTCGGTCTCGTACTTTTCGAGGTCCTCGGCGCTCATGGCATGTTCCCCTTCAGCCGTGCGTCCCCCTATTGTGCGCCAGCCCCGTACGCCCCTATGCGATTTCCGGGGCCAGGACGATCGGCGTACTCGGAGGACCCTCGTCGAGCAGCGTGCGCAGCAACTCGGCGAGCCTGGTCGGGTACACCGTCTCACGCGTCGCGAGAAGTGCGGTGGAGGACCACCACCGCAGACCGGCCACGCTGCGCCGCTCCAGCTCCGTCAGCCCGGTCATCACCGTCGCGGTCTGGTTCGTTCGCGCCACATAGAACCATTCGTCCTGGTTCCAGCGCCGCCCGTCGAACGCGAAGGAACACTGCCGCCGCCACACCACGGGTCCCAGCTCGACGTCCGTGATCCCGGTCTCCTCGGCGATCTCGCGCAGGGCCGCCTCCTCCCCGCTCTCGTCGCCCTCCAGACCGCCGCCCGGGGTGAACCACCACCGGCGGTCCGGATCGGCGGGCTCGAAGCCGTGGATGAGCAGCACCCGGTCCTCGGGGTCGAGCAGGACGACCCGTGCGACCTTCCGCAACGGTTTCCGCGCCCCGCCCGTCACCGCCGCCTCCCCGGTACCGCCGGCCGCCCCGGTCCCACCGGTCCCGTCCGCGTTCTCCACCGTGCTCACACCCGCGCCTTCCGCCGTCCGGCCAGCTTCGCCAGCGGGCCGTACGCCGCCCCGCCGAAGATCAGCACCACACCCGCCACGACCGCCACGACCAGCAGCTTCACCGGACCCGGTTCGGACACTCCGCCGGGCAGCGAGGCGAAGGCCGCCGGCCGCTCCAGCACACCGCCCACCGGCCAGGCCACGGCGTCCACCCGCGCGTCCACCTCGCCCACCGGAACGGTGCCCTTGCCCGCGTCCATGAGGTGCCCCCGGGAGTCCACCGAGGTGCGCCGCTCGTCGCCGAGGAGGAAGAGCTGCCCCTCGGGGACCGTGGCGCTGAATGCCTGGGTGGCCGTGTCGGCCTGGGAGCGCAGATACGGTTCGTCGAGCGGCTTGCCGTTCAGCAGCAGCCGGCTCTGCTTGTCGCAGCAGACGACCTTGTCGCCGCCGACGCCGACCACCCGCTTCACCATCGGCATCGCGGCCCACGTCCGGTCGGTGAAGATCACCACGTCCCCGCGCCGCACCTCGTCGCCGGATATCCGCTCGGCGAGCACCCGGTCCCCGGTGTTGATCGAGGGAGTCATCGAGTCCGAGGGCACCGTGTACGGCTTGTACACCACCGCTCCCCAGGCGAACCCGCCGAGGAAGAGCACACAGCCGACGGCCACGGCCAGCCCCGACAACACATTGCCGAGGCGGCCGCGGCCGTCTGCCGTACGTCCTGACGCACGTCCTGCTTCGCCCATCCCAGCGCTCCCCCTGATTCGGAGATCAACGATCTGGGACGGCACCCTACCCGTCGGTACGCCGCGCGGTCAGCTTCCTGCGGCGCCACATCACCAGCGGAACCGCACCGGCCAGACCGAGCGCGCCGGGGGCGGCCGAGGCCGCGGCGGCGGTGGCGCTCGCCAGACCGGGCTGGTCGAAGGTGTCCGGCACCGGCAGCGTCGCCCAGCGGCTGATCGGCCAGGCCACGACGATCGCCCGGCCGACGACCTCGTTGTTGTCGACCATGCCGCCGCCCTTGATGTCCTGGTGGTAGCGGGAGTCGAGCGAGTTCGCCCGGTTGTCGCCCATCACCCAGATCTTGCCCTCGGGCACCTTGAGCGGGCCGAACGGCTTGTCGTCGCACGGCGCGCCCCGGGGCGAGATGTACGACTTGTCGTCGAGCTCGTGCCCGTTGACCTTGACCGAGCCGCCGGTCTTGCACTCCACGGTGTCACCGCCGATCGCGATGACCCGCTTGATCAGGTCCTTGTCCTCGGTGGACGGCATCAGGCCGATCCAGCTGAGGAAGGTCTGCACGGCGTTGGGCTCGGCGACCTTGGTGTCCAGCAGCCAGCCGCCCGGGTCGTGGAAGACGACGACCTCGCCGCGCTCCGGCTCGGCACCGAACCACGGGGTCAGCTTGTCCACCAGGACGCGGTCGCCCTTCTGGAGGGTCTCCTGCATCGACTCCGAGGGAATCGAGAAGGCCTGCACCAGGAACGTCTTGATCAGCAGCGCGAGGAGCAGCGCGATACCGATCAGCAGCGGCAGTTCCTTCCAGAAGGACCGCTGCTTGCGCGCGCCCTTGGCCCCGTCGCCGACGGCGCCACCGTCATGGCCGCCGCCCTGGTCGCCGCTGTCCTGCGGGCCGTTGTCCGAGTCGCTCACCGGTTCACCATTCTTCTGCTCCATCGCCACGCCCGTGGAGGCCGCGCCCACCGGAGCCGCACCCGCCGGAGCCGCGCCCGCGGGGGCGCCGCCCGGGGCACCGGGCGAAGGGACTTCGCTGCGCCGCTTCGGCTCGGGATCTTCCTCGGGTCCGTCGTGCCCGGACCGGGCCCCGACCGCCACATCCCCCACGTCCACTCCTCACTCCGTGCCGCCGCCCGCGTCCGTCGGGACGCGGGCCCACCACTCCCATAACGAGCGGGAGTTCCCCTGGGCTCGGGAGTAGGACCTCATCGATCCCGGGACGCCACCCTATTCGACGGTTCCCGTGCGGAGGCCGTCCCGGCACGCGGCTCGGGCACCCGTGCGTACGTCTCGGGCACCTCCAGCTTCCGCCAGTGACCGATCGGCCAGCCGATGACGACCGCCCGGCCGACGACATCCTGCTCGGAGACCGTTCCGTGGTCCTTCTCGTCCAGGTGGTAACGGGAATCGGCGGAATTCGACCGATGGTCCCCCATGACGAAGATCCGCCCCTCGGGCACCTTCACTTCGAACGGAATCTTGGAGGGCCGGTCGTTCGGAAAGACATAGGGTTCACTGAGCGGTACGCCGTTGACGGTGATCTGACCATTTTTGTCACAGCACTTCACGGTGTCGCCGCCCACCGCGACCACCCTCTTGATCAGGTCCTGCTCGTCCGCGGACGGCAGCAGCCCGATCCAGGTCAGCCCCTCCTTGACCTGCTTGACCCCCACCGGGTCCGGCTTCTCGGGCTTCTTCTCGTGCTCCAGCCAGCCGCCCGGGTCCTTGAAGACGACGACCTCGCCGCGCTCGGGACGGGACCCGAACCACGGGGTCAGCTTGTCGACCAGGACGCGGTCGCCGATCCGGATCGTCTGCTCCATCGAGCCGGACGGAATCACGAACGCCTGCACCAGGAACGTCTTCAGTACGAGCGCGATGAGCAGCGCCACGCCTATGAGGACGGGTATCTCCTTGATGGCGGACCTGCGCCGCCGCCGTTTGACCCGGCGGGCCAGCTTCCGCCGCTCGGCCCGGCCGGGCCCGGCCGGGGCCTCGGGCGCGGTGGGTCTGCTGCCGGTCGGCAGCGGGGCCTCCTCGGGCGCGGGCTGCACCCGGTTGCGCCCGCGGCTACCCATGGGACGCGGCCGGCCGTCGTACGTCGGTGAAGGCGTCGGACCGGGCCACCGAGCCCCACCGGCCGAACGGCCAGCCGATCCAGTCGGCCCGCCCGATCACGCGCGCTACGGGGACCATGCCGCCCCCCGGGCTGCCCAGGTGGTCACGCGAGTCGCTGGAGCGGGAGCGGTGGTCGCCGAGCATCCACAGCGTCCCCTCGGGCACGACGATGTCGAAGGGCACTTTCGACGGAGGGTTGCCCGGATACAGATAGGGCTCCTCCACGCTCGTCCCGTTCACCTGGATCCTCCCCCGCTTGTCGCAGCAGACCACCCGGTCGCCGCCCACGCCGACCACCCGCTTCACGAAGTCCGTCTCGGCGGGCTCCGCGAGACCCAGTGCCGCACCTGCCCAGTGCAGCGCGCCGGTCACCGGGTTCGCCCCGGGCTCCTCGCGACGGAACGAGCCCGTCCCGTCGAAGACGACCACGTCCCCGCGCTGCGGCTCGGCCCCGAAACGGTACGCGAGCTTGTTCACCAGGATCCGGTCGCCGACCTGGAGGGCGGGCTGCATCGAGGTGCTCGGGATCAGGAAGGGCTGCACCACGAAACCGCTGATCAGCAGCAGGAGGGCGACGCACCCGGCGACGAGCAGCAGCGGCCGTCGTCCCAGCGCGCGCAGCGGGCCGGGAAAACGCGCGGAGCGCGACCGCTGCGCCTGTCCCTGCGACGGGACGGGCGCGCGGTCGCGCTCCGTGTGCTGTGCTGCTTCGGTGTCCATCGGGCCCGAGCCTATCCGGCCGGTCCCGGACGCCACAGGCGCGCTCAGTTGTCGCGCTTCTCCTTGATCTTCGCGGCCTTGCCGCGCAGCTCACGGAGGTAGTACAGCTTCGCGCGACGGACGTCACCGCGGGTCACGACCTCGATCTTCTCGAAGATCGGGGAGTTCACCGGGAAGGTGCGCTCGACGCCGACGGAGAAGGAGACCTTGCGGACCGTGAAGGTCTCGCGGACGCCCGCACCCTGGCGGCGGATGACGACACCCTTGAACTGCTGCACACGGGAGCGGTTGCCTTCGATGACGCGCACGTGCACGTTGACGGTGTCACCGGGGCGGAAGGCCGGGACGTCGCTGCGGATCGAGGCAGCGTCGACGGCGTCGAGCAGGTGGGACATGATGTCTGCTTTCTTCGCTGATGCCACAGGTCATCAGCGGCAAATCGAAACTGGAAGGAGTGCTGGTCACGTCCTGACGGGCGTCGTTCCCCCTGTGGCAGGGGCGCACGTGGACGGACAGCAGCGGCCTATTCTTCCACGGCCTCGGGGCTCGGCCCAAATCGGCCGTCGGGGCCCGGCCGCCAGCCCAGGATGGAGAGCATCTCGCGGTCCTTCTTGTCGAAGGCGGCGGGGTCGGTGCGCTCGATCAGGTCGGGCCGGTTGGCGGTCGTACGGCGCAGCGCCTCGTCCCGCCGCCAGCGCGCGATCTTCCCGTGGTGGCCGCTGAGCAGCACGTCGGGGATGGTGCGACCGCGCCACTCGGGGGGCTTGGTGTAGACGGGCCCTTCGAGCAGGTTGGCCATCGCGCCGGGGGCGAAGGAGTCGTCCTGGTGGGACTCGGCGTTGCCGAGGACGCCGGGGAGCAGCCGGGCGACGGCCTCCGTGACGACGAGGACCGCCGCCTCGCCGCCGGCCAGTACGTAGTCCCCGATGGACACCTCGTACACCGGCATCCGGGTCGCGTACTCGTCCATCACCCGGCGGTCGATGCCCTCGTAGCGCGCGGGGGCGAAGAGCAGCCAGGGGCGGGCGGAGAGTTCGACGGCGAGCTCCTGGGTGAAGGGGCGTCCGCTGGGGGTGGGCACGACCATGGCGGGGCCGTGCGCCCCGGCCTCGTAGCCGTCGGCGAGCGCCTGGTCCAGGCAGTCGCCCCAGGGGCCGGTCTTCATGACCATGCCGGGGCCGCCGCCGTAGGGGGTGTCGTCGACCGTGTTGTGCCGGTCGTAGGTCCAGGCGCGCAGGTCGTGCACCTGGACGTCGAGGACGCCGCGGGCGCGGGCCTTGCCGACCAGGGAGACGTTCAGCGGTTCGAGGTACTCGGGGAAGATCGTGACGACGTCGAGCCGCATCAGCCGGCGTCCTTGACGTCGGACCGGGCGTCACCCTCGGGGTCGCTCCCGGCCGCCTCCTCCGCGTCCCTGGCGGAGGCGATCACGGCCTGGCTGTCGTCGATCAGGCCGGGCGGCGGGTCGACGACCGCGCGCTGCTCGTCGAGGTCGATCTCCGTGACGATCTCCTCCACGAACGGGATCATCACCTCGCTGCCGTCGGGGCGCTCCACGATGAACAGGTCCTGCGAGGGCAGGTGGGTGATCTCGGTGATCCGGCCGATCTCCGTGCCGTCGGCGAGCACCACGTCGAGGTCGACCAGCTGGTGGTCGTAGAACTCCTCGGGGTCCTCGGGCCGCTCATCGGGATCGACGTCGGAGATGAGGAGGGTGTTGCGCAGGGCCTCGGCCGCCGTGCGGTCCTTGACGCCCTCGAAGCGCAGCAGCAGCCGGCCGCTGTGCACCCGGCCGGTCTCGACGGTCAGCGGGCCCACCCCTGCGGGCTCGGTGGCCAGTACGGCGCCGGGCCCCAGCCGCAGTTCCGGCTCGTCCGTGCGCACCTCGACGGTGACCTCGCCCTTGATTCCGTGGGCGCGGCCGATCCGCGCGACTACCAGCTGCACTCTCGTTCTCTCCTGTTCGTACGCGATACGACGACGGCATCGTGGGGTGCCGACACACGACAAGGGGCCGGGGCGGGCCTCTCAGCCCCTCCCCGGCCCCTGCCGGTAATGCTCTGTTTCCCGATGCTCAGCGGGCGGCGTCCACGTCGACGAGGTCGACGCGGATTCCACGGCCGCCGATGGCCCCCACGACGGTACGCAGGGCGCGGGCGGTACGGCCGTTGCGGCCGATCACCTTGCCGAGGTCGTCGGGGTGCACCCGGACCTCAAGGACACGTCCGCGACGCAGGGTGCGCGAGGCGACCTGCACGTCGTCGGGGTTGTCCACGATGCCCTTCACGAGGTGCTCAAGAGCCTCCTCGAGCATGCTCAGGCCTCGGTCGACTCAGCGGCGGCCTCGGCCGGAGCCTCGTCCGCCTTCTTGTCGGCCTTCTTCGCCTTCGGGGTGATGGCCTCGCCCTTGGCGTCGCCACCCTCAAGGGCCTTCGCGAAGGCGTCGAAGGAGGCGCGCTTGTCTTCCTTCGTGGCCGGCTGCAGCAGCGGCGCCGGGGCCGGGAGGCCCTTGTGCGCCTGCCAGTCGCCGGTGAGCTTCAGGATGGCGAGAACGGCCTCGGTCGGCTGGGCGCCGACGGAGAGCCAGTACTGCGCGCGCTCCGAGTTGACCTCGATGCGCGACGGGTTCTGCACCGGGTGGTACAGGCCGATCTCTTCGATGGCACGGCCGTCACGGCGGACACGGGCGTCGGCGACGACGATGCGGTAGTGAGGCGAACGGATCTTGCCCAGACGCTTCAGCTTGATCTTGACTGCCACTGGAGTGGTCTCTCCTGGTGTTGACGTGGTTGGGCACAACGGGATGCCACGTGGGGTTGCGGTACTCGTCAGTGCCCGATGGACGCGTCAGCCGGAGGAGAGAGGGGTCCTGTGCGGCTGTCGAGTACAGCTGCCCATTGTGCCACAGCTGCGGCACTCGCCGATCCCCGGCCTGGTCACGCACCGTCGCCTCAGCTCGCGGCGCCCACCACTTCCGGGATGCGGAACGGCTTGCCGCAGCCGCCGCACACGATGGGGGCCTGGGCCAGCACCGAGGGGACCACGCGCACATTGCGCCCGCAGTCGCAGACGGCCTTGACCCGCACCCCTCCCCCGGACGACCCGTGCCGGGCGGCGGGGCCGCGGAAGGAGCGCTTGGTGTCCGCGGCGGTGGCCACCGTGTGCGCCTTGAGCGCGCGGGTCAGCCGCTCGATCGTGGGCCGGTAGCGGCGCTTCGCCTCGGGGTTGAGTGCGACCAGCGAGAACCCGCTGCTGGGATGCGGCTCCTCCGGGTGGTCGAGACCCAGCTCCTCGGCGATCGCGAGGAATCTGCGGTTGTGGTAGCGACCGGCGCGCGAGGTGTCACGGACGCCGCGGGCTGCGGCGATTCCGTGCACTGCCTCGTGCAGCAGTCGTTCGAAGGAGAGAGCCACGCCGCAGGCGGACGATGACTCTCCGATCAGGGACTCGGGCGCGGCAAGATCGGGCAGCTCGGGGTGGTACCGCTGGATGTCGGCCCACGCCTGCGCCAGCTCTGCGGCGAGGACAGGTGGTGTCGTGCTCACGACGTGACAACGAGCCGGAGGGCTCCCGTGTTCCTATTCCGGGGCATCCCAAATAATTTGCACGTACCAGTCAGTTCCCGCTGATGCGTCACGACGAGGGCGACTGCGCCGATCCGGGGAGCGGTCGCCCGGCCCGCGGCACCCTGGGACGTATCCCCGCGTACGTTCCCACGCGTATGCGAACCGGGCCCCCGGGGGCGGTGGTCGGCACCCGGGGCACCTGTGCCGGCCCCGGCCCCTGCCCTGCCGCGACGGTGCGCGGGCGGTGCGCGCCGCCCGCCCCGGCCGGGCCGCGGGCCGCCGGGCCGGTGCCGGGGCGCCGCGGCCAGACGGCGTACGGCCGGCCACCGGCGCGTGCCGCGCCCCGCCGGTGCGCCGGGGCACACCCGCGGAGTACACCGTCAATTGCCCTGCTGCCCCCTGGACTTGGGCACGGATGCGGAGTTCCCTGACTTACGGGGGGAGTGCCGACGCGCACGCAGCACGGGGGTTGCCATACCGGGCACGACCGACCTCTCGGCGGATTGGGGCGCTTTCGATGACACCAACGCTCGTCCAGCACCACCCGAGCGCGGGCTCGGCTCCGCGGGGTCCGCGCGCGCGGGCGCGCGCGCGTGACTGGGCCGAGATCCAGGAACGGATGCTGGTTCCGCTCTACGAAGCGGTGTACGAGCGGCTGGAGGTAGGCCCTGCCACCCGGCTGCTCGGCCTCGGCTGCGGCGCGGGGCTGGCCCTGTTCGTCGCGGCCTCCCGGGGCGCCCGGGTCGCCGGGGTGGACTCCGACCCCGCGCGGATCGCGCTGGCCCGCACCCGGCTGCGCGGCGACGGGACGTCCGAGGGGCGCGGCGGCGCGGACGTGGCCGAGGCCGTGCTCTGCGGCGGTCCGTCCGCCACCGCGGGCGCGGGGGTGGCCCCGTACAACCTGGTGACCGCCTTCGAGCCGATCGGCTGTGCGGCCGGGGACACCGACGACCTGACGCCCGCGCTGCACGACGCGGTGGCGCTGGCGGGCCGGGGCAGCGCGGTGGTGCTGACCGGCTGGGGTCCGCCCGAGCGCTGTGCCACCGCGGCGGTGCTGCGGGTGGCGTGCCGGCTGACGGACCCGCTGCGCACCTCCGGCGGCTGGCGGCAGACGCTGCGCGACGACCTGGAGGACATGGCCGCCCGGACCGGCCTGAGGCCGGACGGCTCGGGCCGGGTGGCCTGCCCGTTCGGGTACGGCGACATGGACAGCGCGGTACGGGGTCTGCTGTCGACCGGCCTGTTCGACGCCGCGGCGTCGGCCACGGACCCGGGTCAGGTGGAGAAGGAACTGGTGGAAGCGCTCCATCCGTTCCTCCGCGGGGACGGCACGGTGTGGATGCCGAACGTCTTCCGCTATCTGATCGCCCGCAAGCCCTAGGGGCTGCGGGGCGGGGCGGGGTGGGAGGCGCCGCGGCGGACACACCCACCCCGGCTCCGTTCAGGCCCCCTTGTGGAGCCGGGCGATCCCCGCCGCCTCGTACGCCGCGGCCTCCTCCAGCGTCTCGTTGGCGAGCAGCGCCTGCGCCAGCGCGTCCAGCCGGGGGCGGTTCTCCTCCAGCAGCCGGATGGCGTCCGCGTAGCACTCGTCGACGATCCGCCGCATCTCGCTGTCGACCGCGTCCAGGGTCGCGGGCGCCGCGGAGAGTCCGTACGCCTGCTGCGCATCGGACGGGATGGCGGTGAGACGGCCGACCCGCTCGCTCATCCCCCACCGTCCGACCATTCCCCTGGCCAGGTTGGTGACCTGCTCCAAGTCGTTCTCGGCACCGGTCGTAATCACGTCGAAGACGACCTGTTCGGCGGCCATTCCGCCGAGCGCGCCGATGATCCTGCCGCGCAGGTACTCCTCGGTGTACGCGTACTTGTCCGCGTCCGGGGTGGACAGGGTGACGCCCAGCGCCCGGCCGCGCGGCACGATGGTGATCTTGCGGACCGGGTCGGCGCCCGGCTGGAGCATGCCGAGCAGTGCGTGGCCGCTCTCGTGGTAGGCGGTCCTGCGGCGCTCCTCCTCCGGCATGACCAGCGGGCGTTCCGCGCCGAGCTGGACCTTCTCCAGGGCGTCGGAGAGGTCCGACTGCGTGACGGCGTCCTGCTTGCGCCTGACCGCGAGCAGGGCCGCCTCGTTGGCCAGGTTGGCGAGGTCGGCGCCGGTCATTCCCGGGGTGGTGCGGGCGACCTGGGCGAGGTCGACGTCGTCGGCGAGCGGGATGGAGCGGGTGTGGATCCGCAGGATGGCCTCCCGGCCGCCGCGGTCGGGCGGGCTGACGGTGACGACGCGGTCGAAGCGGCCCGGCCGGGTGAGGGCGGGGTCCAGGACGTCGACGCGGTTGGTGGCGGCGATGACGACGACGCCCTCGGAGCCGGAGAAGCCGTCCATCTCGGTGAGGATCTGGTTGAGCGTCTGTTCGCGCTCGTCGTGGCCGCCCATGCCGGAGCCGCCGCCGCGGGCCCGGCCGATGGTGTCGATCTCGTCGATGAAGATGATCGCCGGGGCGACCTTGCGGGCCTCCGCGAACAGTTCGCGGACCCGTCCCGCGCCGACGCCCACGATCATCTCGATGAACTCCGAGGCGGAGGCGGAGAAGAACGGAACCCCGGCCTCACCGGCCACCGCCCGCGCCAGCAGCGTCTTGCCGGTGCCGGGCGGGCCGGCCAGCAGCACGCCGCCGGGCATCCGGGCGCCCAGCCTCCGGTACTGCTCGGGGTTCTTCAGGAAGTCGACGACCTCGGAGAGTTCGCCCTCCACCTCGTCGATGCCCGCCACGTCCTCGAAGGTGGTGCGCTTGTCGGCGGCCAGCTCGACCGGCTTCGGCGGCGCCTTGCGGCCGAGTCCGCCCATGCCGCCGCCCATGCCCCGGCTCATCCGGCGCGCGATGAACACCCACAGCGCGACCAGCAGCAGCATCGGGGCCAGCGACAGGAGCAGGTTGGCGAGGAAGCTGCGCTCCTCGACGACCGGCTTGGCGGTCACGGTGACGCCGTCCTTGGTCAGTTCGTCCCACAGCTTGTCGTCGGCGAAGGCCGGGCGCTGGGTGAGGAACTTGGTGTACTTGGCGTCCTTGTCCTTGGCGTCCGGGACGGGCTGTTCCTTCTTCAGCTCGCCCTGGATCGCGTCTCCCTTGGAGTAGATCCTGGCGACGTTGTTCGAGGTGACCTGCTTGCTGAACTCGGTGTACGCGATCGTCGGCTCGTCGCCCTCGTTGAACAGGCCCAGCACGATGTTGGTGAGCAGATAGACGATCAGCGCCGTCAGCGCGAGCCGGCCCCAGCCGCCGGGCATCTTCCGCTTCTCGGGCGGCGGTGGCGGCGCGCCCTCCGATCGCCACGGCTGGTCAGGGGTCTGGCGCGGCGGCACGGGGTTGCTCATACCGGGACGTTACGTCACAAAAACGCCGTGGGCACCCTCGAAGGAGGGTGCCCACGGCGTCGTACGCCCGGGACCGCCGTGCGGCCGGCGAGCGGCGGTGATCAGCCCATGAACTTCTTGAACTCGTCCGGCAGCTCGAAGTCCTTGCCGCCCTGGCCCGCGGGGAGGCCGAACGCGCCGCCGCCCTGCGCGGCCTGCTCGCGCCGCTCGGCGGCGGCCTGCTCCTCGGCCTTGCGCTTCATCGGGTTGCCGCTCTTGCGCTTGCCCTTGGCCTGCTTGACCTGCTTCTTCTGCCGGCCGGGGCCACCACCCATGCCGGGCATCCCCGGCATACCGGGCATTCCGCCGCCCTGGGCCATCTTCGACATCATCTTGCGGGCCTCGAAGAACCGCTCGACCAGGCTCTTCACCGCGCTGACCTCGACACCGGAGCCCTTGGCGATACGGGCCCGGCGCGAGCCGTTGATGATGGTCGGCTCGGCGCGCTCGGCCGGGGTCATCGACTTGATGATGGCGCCGACGCGGTCGACTTCCTTCTCGTCGATGTTGTTGATCTGGTCCTTGATCTGCCCCATGCCCGGCAGCATGCCGAGCAGCTTGGAGATCGAGCCCATCTTCCTGACCTGCTCCATCTGGGCCAGGAAGTCGTCCAGCGTGAAGTCCTTGCCCTTGGAGGACGCCAGCTTGGAGGCCATTTGAGCGGCCTCTTCCTGGCTGAAGGTCTTCTCCGCCTGCTCGATCAGGGTGAGCAGGTCACCCATGTCGAGGATGCGCGAGGCCATGCGGTCCGGGTGGAACGCGTCGAACTCGTCCAGCTTCTCGCCGTTGGAGGCGAACATGATCTGGCGGCCGGTGACGTGCGCGATGGAGAGGGCCGCACCACCGCGGGCGTCGCCGTCCAGCTTGGACAGCACCACGCCGTCGAAGCCGACGCCGTCGCGGAACGCCTCGGCGGTGTTGACCGCGTCCTGACCGATCATCGCGTCGACGACGAAGAGGATCTCGTCCGGGCTGACGGCGTCGCGGATGTCCGCGGCCTGCTGCATCAGCTCCTGGTCGATGCCGAGGCGGCCGGCGGTGTCGACCACGACCACGTCGTACTGCTTGGTCTTCGCGTACTCGACGGAGTCCTTGGCCACCTGGACCGGGTCACCGACGCCGTTGCCCGGCTCGGGCGCGTAGACCGCGACGCCCGCGCGCTCGGCGACGACGCTGAGCTGGTTGACGGCGTTGGGGCGCTGGAGGTCGCAGGCGACCAGGAGCGGGGAGTGGCCCTGCCCCTTCAGCCACAGACCGAGCTTTCCGGCGAGGGTCGTCTTACCGGCACCCTGGAGGCCCGCGAGCATGATCACGGTCGGGCCGGACTTGGCGAAGCGCAGACGGCGGGTCTCGCCGCCGAGGATGCCGACCAGCTCCTCGTTGACGATCTTGACGATCTGCTGGGCCGGGTTCAGCGCCTTGGAGACCTCGGCGCCGGACGCCCGCTCCTTGACCTGCTTGATGAAGGCCCGGACGACGGGCAGGGCGACGTCCGCTTCGAGCAGTGCGATACGGATCTCGCGTGCCGTGGCGTCGATGTCCGCCTCACTGAGGCGGCCCTTGCCCCGGAGGTTCTTGAAAGTCGCGGAAAGGCGATCGGAGAGGGTATCGAACACGGTGGTCGCGGATCCTCGGGTCGGGGGCGGGGAGACAGTGGCACCCAGGGTATCCGGACCGGGGTGGTGCGGTCTGCCCCTGGGTGGACGTCCGGCCGCCCCGGCCACCCACCGCACCGCACACCCCGCTCACCGCGGCGCCGCAGCCGCACCGCACGCCCCACTCACCCCGGCGTGCGCACCCCGCTCACCGCAGCGCCGCCTCCACCTCCCGGGCCACCCCCGTCGCGTCCGCCGCCGTCAGGGGTGCTCCCACCGCTCCGGTCACGTAGAAGGCGTCGACCGCGCTCGCCCCCAGCGTCGACACGTGCGCACTGCGCACCCGCACCCCCGCGCCCTCCAGCGCCCGGCCGATCCGGTGCAGCAGACCGGGGGCGTCCTGGGCCCTGACCTCCAGCACCGTCGCCAGCCGGGAGGCCGCCGGGGCCACCGTGACCCGGGGCGGCGGGGCCGCGGCCCTGCGCCGGGCGGGCCCCGCCGCGTACGCCTTCTCCCGCTCCGCGAGCCGCGCGGGGATGTCCAGGCTGCCCGCCAGCGCCCGTACGAGATCGGCGCGCAGCCGGTGCGCCTCGGGCAGTGCGCCGTACGCCGCCGCCACCCGCCAGCTCAGCAGCAGTACGGGGCCGGGCTCGGGCTCCGGCACCGGGGGCCGCACGGCCCGCAGCTCCGCCGTCCGCACGGTCAGCCGGTGCATGGCCAGCACTCCGGCCACCGCGGGCAGCACCCCCGGCTGGTCGGGCACGGCGATCAGCAGTTCCGCCCCGAGCGGCCCGGACGGGTCACCGGCGTCCGCCGGGCCCGCGCCCGACGGGTCCTCCTCGCGCGCCCGCAGCGTCAGTACGGGGCCGCCCGTCCGGTGCGCCTCCACCGCGAGGCGCTCCTGCGCGACGCTCGGCGGCGCCGGTTCCGGATCCGGCAGCGGGTCGCCCGCCAGCACCGCGGCCACCCGCTTGACCAGGTCGGCGACCAGGGACGCGCGCCATGCCGACCAGGCGGCGGGCCCGGTGGCCAGCGCGTCCGCCTCGGTCAGTGCGTGCAGCAGCTCCAGCGTGGATACGGAGCCCACCGCGTCCGCGACCGCCCGCACCGTCGCCGGGTCGTCCAGATCGCGCCGGGTGGCGGTCTCCACGAGCAGCAGGTGGTGGCGCACGAGAGTGGCGACGACCGCCACGTCCGGCTGCCCGAAACCGATCCGGGCGGCCATGTCCCGGGCGATGGTCTCGCCCGCCACCGAGTGGTCGCCGGGCCAGCCCTTGCCGATGTCGTGCAGCAGGGCGGCCACCAGCAGCAGGTCCGGGCGGCCGACCCGGCGGGTCATCCCGGCGGCCCGCACCGCCGTCTCGACCAGATGACGGTCCACGGTCCAGGTGTGCACCGGGTTGCGCTGCGGCCTGCACCGCACCCGTTCCCAGTCCGGCAGCAGCCGGGTGACCAGGCCCTCCGCCTCCAGCGCCGCCCACACCTCGACCGCAGGCTCGCCCGCGCCGAGCAGCGTGATCAGCTCCTCGCGGGCCTCGGCCGGCCAGGGCACCGGCAACTGCGGCGAGACCTTCGCCAGTTGGCGTACGGCGTGCAGGCTGACCGGCAGTCCGGCCTGGGCGGCGGCAGCCGCGGCCCGCAGCACGAGCACCGCGTCCCGGTCCGGTCTGGCGGTGCGGGCGAGCACCGCCTCGCCGTCCTGCTCGACGACGCCGTCGGCCAGCGGGCTGCGCTCGGGCGCGGGCCGCCCGCCGAGCAGTGCCTTCAGCCGGGGCCGTACGGAGCGGGCCCGCACCACCCTGTGGACCTCCCGCCAGGTCACCTCACCGGCGTAGGAAACGGTGCGCGCGGCCTCGTACACCTGGCGCAGCAGGACGTCCGCGTCGAGCACGCCGAGCTCCTCGGCCACCTGGTCCTGCTCCTGGAGGGCCAGCCGGTCGGTGGCCCGCCCCGAGGTCAGATGCAGTGCGTCGCGTACGTCGAGGAGGGTGCGCCGGGCGTCCGCGAGGCCCTCGCGGGGCGCGTCGGCGATCCAGGATGCGGCGACGGCGCGCAGGGCGGTGGCGTCGCGCAGGCCACCGTGGGCCTCCTTGAGGTCGGGTTCCAGGAGGTACTGCAGCTCGCCCGCGCGCTCGGCCCGCTCCCGGCACAGCTCGTGGAGTTCGGGGAGGCGCCGGGGGGCCTGGTTGCGCCAGTCGGCGAGGACTGAGGTGCGCAGGGCGGTGGTGAGGCCGAGGTCGCCGGCGAGGTGGCGGGCGTCCAGCAGGCCGAGGTGGACCTTGAGGTCGTCGCCCGCCACCTTGCGGGCCTCGGCGGGGGTGCGCACCGAGTGGTCGAGGTCGAGACCGAGGTCCCAGACGGGGTACCAGAGCCGGTCGGCGAGGGCGGAGACGGCGGCGGACGGGGCGCCGTCGTGCAGCAGCAGGAGGTCGAGGTCGCTGCGCGGGGAGAGTTCGCCGCGGCCGTAGCCGCCGGTGGCGACGAGGGCGGCCCGGGGGACGCCGGCCTCACGGCTCGCGGTGGTGAAGAGGGCTTCGAGCCAGGTGTCGGTGAGCTGGGCGAGGGCGGTGCGGCGGGAGGGGGTGGGCGGCGGCTTCTCCTGGAGGAGCCGCAGCCGGGCGGCGGCATAGCCGCGGGGATCCGGCAGGCCCGTGTCGTACTTGCTCGTCACCGAGAAACTCCCTTGCACGTCAGAAGACCCAACCCCACCCAAGACCACTCCCCCCACCCGAGCCCCCTTGGGCAACGGGGCCGCCCCGCCCCCTTGGGCGACGGGGCCGCCCCCCGGGGGCGGAACGGGCGGGCAAGGGGGCGGCCCCCGGCGGAGCCGAACACCCCCCGCCCCGGACGCCCCCGGCAGAGCCGCAAGACCCACCCCCGAACGCCCCCGGCGGAGCCGCACCCGCCCCGTCCCCCCGCGGAGCTACAACGCGTCCGGCCCCCGCTCCCCCGTCCTCACCCGTACCGCCGTCTCCACCGGCACGCTCCACACCTTCCCGTCGCCGATCTTCCCGGTGCGGGCCGCCTTGACCACCACCTCGATCAGCTGGTCCGCGTCCTCGTCCTCCACCAGCACCTCGATGCGGATCTTGGGGACCAGGTCCACGGTGTACTCGGCACCCCGGTACACCTCCGTGTGCCCCCGCTGCCTGCCGTACCCGCTCGCCTCCGTGACCGTCAGGCCCTGGACCCCGAAGGACTGGAGGGCCTCCTTGATCTCGTCGAGTCGGTGCGGCTTGACGACCGCCGTGATCAGTTTCATGCGTCCACCTTCTTGGTCAGCTCCACCGTCGCCGCGGCCGAACGCTCCGGCGGTCCCGGTACCTGGGGGGTGCGGGGCGCGGCGCCGCCGCCCGCACCGGTGAAGTCGTACGCCGTCTCCGCGTGCTCGGTCCGGTCGATGCCGGAGACCTCGACGTCCTCGTCGACCCGCATGCCCATCACCTTGTCGACGGCGAAGGCCAGTACCGCGGAGACGACCAGGGAGTAGGCGAGGACGGCGAAGACCCCGGTGGCCTGCTTGCCGAGCTGCTCGAACCCGCCTCCGTAGAAGAGGCCCTTGGCCTCGGACTGTACGCCGCCGGTGGCGAAGAGGCCGACGAGCAGCGAGCCCAGCACACCGCCCACCAGGTGGACGCCCACGACGTCGAGCGAGTCGTCGTATCCGAGCCGGTACTTGAGGCCCACCGCCATCGCGCAGACCACGCCCGCGACGACCCCGATGGCGATGGCGCCGAGCGGCGAACAGGAACCGCCGGAGGGGGTGATCGCGACCAGTCCCGCGACCGCGCCGGACGCCGCGCCCAGCGTCGTGAACGCGCCGTGCCGGATCTTCTCGTACGCCAGCCAGGCCAGCATCGCCGCCGCCGTCGCCACCTGGGTGTTGACGAACATGACCGCGCCGACGCCGTCGTCGTTGCCGAGCCACGACCCGGCGTTGAAGCCGAACCAGCCGAACCACAGGAGTCCGGCGCCGAGCATCACCAGGGGCAGGCTGTGCGGGCGCATCGGGTCCTTCTTGAAGCCGACCCGCTTGCCGATCACCAGGATGACGCCGAGGGCCGCCGCGCCCGCGTTGATGTGGACGGCGGTGCCGCCCGCGAAGTCGATGACGCCCATCTCGAAGAGCCAGCCGCCCGCGCCCCACACCCAGTGCGCGACCGGGAAGTAGACGAGCGCCGCCCACAGGGTGATGAACAGCGCCCAGGCGGTGAACTTCACCCGGTCCGCGAGCGCACCGCTGATCAGCGCCGGGGTGATCACCGCGAACATCAGCTGGAAGACGGCGAAGACGTACACCGGGATGGTGTAGCCGTCCCAGAGCTGGGTGAGGCCGATGCCGCCGAGTCCGACGAAGTCGGAGTTCCAGCCGATGACCGAGCCGAGGTCGTCGCCGAAGGCGAGGCTGAAGCCGAAGAGCACCCACAGGATCGTGACGATCCCGAGGCTGATGAAGCTCATCATCAGCATGTTGAGGGTGGATTTCACCCGGACCATGCCTCCGTAGAAGAAGGCCAGGCCGGGTGTCATCAGCATCACCAGGGCGGAGCAGATGAGCATGAAGCCGGTGTTGGCGGCGGACAGCGTGGGTGCGTCCGCGGCGAGCGTCACCGTCAGGGCTTCTGTCGGGATGCCTGGAGGCATCGGAATCTCCTCGTCTCGGGGGCCGGTGCCGGGTGGCTTGTTATGGACCCAGAGAGTGGCGGAGCGCGGTTTCGGCCGATGCCGCTCGATGTTTCGCCGCAGTGACGATGACGGCGTGCGTGTTACGCGGGAATGAACGGGCCGATCACCCGCGGCGAACGTACGGGGCGGCCCGGTCCTGGCGCGGGCCGGCCGCGACAGCTTCCCGGATGACCTGGCGGCGGGGGAGCCGAATCGGGCTTTACGGGATCGCTGTCGCGGCCGGGTACGTGGGCCCTAGACCGCCTCCGCGGCCTCGGGCAGCTGGGCCCCCAACTGGTCGGTGAGGTCGATGACTTCGGCGACGTCGCCGTACTCCCGCACGGCGCCCTCGACGGTCTTGCGGATGCGGTTGTTGACCCGCTCGGAGCGGACCTTCGAGGCGACCTCCAGGGCCCGCTGGGAGAAGTCGACGGCCTGCTCGGGCTCCTTCTTCAGCAGGTGCACGGTGGCCATGCCGATGAGGTTCAGCGCGTACGACCGCTGGTGCTCAGTGTCCTTCTCGAAGAGCTGTACGGCCCGGTCCATGACGGGCTCGGCGAGCGAGGCGTACGTGGGGCTGCGGCCCGCCACGTAGGCGAGGTCGCGGTAGGAGTGCGAGTTCTCGCCGTTGAGTTCGGCCTCGGAGAAGAAGCGGATCCAGTCGGGGTCCGTCTCGTCGTCGAGCCCGGCGTCGGTGAAGGTGTCCTCGGCCATCCGCACGGCCCGCTTGCACTTGCTGGGCTGGCCCATGTTGGCGTACGCGCGGGCCTCCATCGCATACAGCATCGACTGGGTGCGGGCGGTGGCGCAGTCGCGGCTGCCGTACTGCGCGAGGTGGACCAGTTCGAGTGCGTCGTCGGGACGGCCGAGGTGGATCATCTGGCGGCTCATGCTGGAGAGGATGTACGAGCCGAGCGGTTTGTCGCCCGCCTCCTTGGCGGCGTGCAGCGCCAGCACGAAGTACTTCTGGGCGGTGGGCTGGAGCCCGATGTCGTAGCTCATCCAGCCCGCCAGCTCCGCCAGTTCGGCGGCGCACCGGAACAGCCGCTTGGAGGTGGCGGCCTGCTGGGGCTCCTGGAGCAGGTCGGTGACCTCGTGGAGCTGGCCGACGACGGCCTTGCGGCGCAGTCCGCCGCCGCACTGGGCGTCCCACTGGCGGAACATCATGGTGGTGGATTCCAGCAGCTGCAGTTCCGGTTCGGAGAGCCGGGAGGGGCGCCGGGAGGCGGTGGACTGCTCCTGCGGGGCGGGGTCGTTGGCCGGGGCGGGCACCAGCCAGCGCTGCATCGGCTCGATGAGGGTGGGGCCCGCGGACAGGGCGAGCGAGGAGCCGAGGAAGCCGCGGCGGGCCAGCATCAGGTCGCTGCGGGAGAACTCGCTCAGCAGCGAGACGGTCTGCGGTCCGGCCCACGGGAGGTCGACCCCGGAGACCGAGGGCGACTGGTGTGCGGCGCGCAGTCCGAGGTCCTCGATGGCGACGACCGCGCCGAACCGCTCGGAGAACAGCTCGGAGAGGATGCGCGGAATGGGTTCGCGCGGGTTCTCGCCGTCCAGCCAGCGGCGCACCCGGGAGGTGTCGGTGCTGATGTGGTGGGCGCCCATCTGCCGGGCCCTGCGGTTGACCTGGCGGGCCAGCTCGCCCTTGGACCAGCCGCTGCGCGCGAACCACGATCCGAGTTGCTCGTTCGGGCGCTTTCCAGCGTGTCCGTCGCTACCGCTGCTGCCGCCCACGGGAACGCCCCCATTCCGTTGTCGCCACCGTCCGCACCGTCCGCGCCGGCGTCATTGCCGGGCGTCCGTACTGCCCACCCGGAGCGGGCCGCACACCGCACCCCGGGAAATCTCCTCGGTTCATCCGCGTGAACCCCTTACAGAATGCCGCCGTTCGGGGGCTGCTGTCCGCAGGATGCGCCCCCTCGAACGGGAATCCGGCTTGCCTCCGGCATACCCGTGAACGCGCGCACTTCCGGGTTCATGCACTGAAAGTAATCCTACGATCACCCCTCCGGCGAGGGCACTTGCGGAAACGCCACCATTCGCCACCCCTCCGAGTGAACTCCCTTACGGGCGGGCGCGATTCACTTGACACAGGACGATCAGGAGCAGGCGGAGCGACGCACGCCGGAGCGCGTGCGCCACTGCGCACCACCCCGGGTGTCCCGATACGCCGCCGAAGCCGGATCGTCGGCCACATCCGTTGACGGAGGGTCATCGGACCGCTCCACGTCGTAACCACCGGCGAGTTCGACCCGTTGGAGGGGGCATGGGCTTCACGATCGGCGGCATCCGGGACATGCGGTCCGGCACGCGGCGCCGCAGCCGTACGGCAGAGGGCACAGCGGTGGCGGAGTACACCGGGCTGTGGGGCTGGGACGTGGTCCCGGGAGCGAGGGCGGTCGCGGGCGTCTGCTCCTGCGGCGATCCCGGCTGCGAGGCGCCCGGCGCCCACCCCTTCGACTTCGCCCCGGTGGTCCCCGCCGGGGCGACGCTGGACGAGGTCACCGCCGCCTGGGACCAGTTCCCGGGCGCCGCGGTGCTGCTGCCGGTCGGCTCGTCCTTCGACGTGCTGGACGTGGCCGAGGCGGCGGGCCGGCGGGCGCTGGTCCGGCTGGAGCGGATGGGCATTCCGCTGGGCCCGGTGGCCGTCACGCCGGAGGGCCGGGCGCACTTCTTCGTCGCGGCGGGCGCCGCGGCGGCGCTGCCGGAGCTGCTGTACCGGATGGGCTGGGACGACGCGGAGCTGGATCTGCGCTGTCTGGGCGCCGGGGCGTACGTGACCGCTCCCCCGTCGGACCGGGCGGGCCTCGGGCAGGTGCGCTGGCTGCGCCCGCCGTCCCTGGACACCGCCTCCAAGCCCCCGCAGGCACGGCTGCTGCTCGGCACCCTGGCGTACATCTGCCATCGCCATCTGGCCTGAGCCGCCCGCGCACAGACCGAAGGGCCCCTACCGCATCTGCACCATGCGGTGGGGGCCCTTCTTCGTACGCACGCCTCGCGCGGAGGCCGTCGTACGGCGCGGAACGCGGGGTTCAGTCCCCGATGAGGGCGTCCACGAACGCCTCGGGCTCGAACGGAGCCAGGTCGTCCGCGCCCTCGCCGAGGCCGACCAGCTTGACCGGCACGCCCAGCTCGCGCTGGACGGCGATCACGATGCCGCCCTTGGCGGTGCCGTCCAGCTTGGTGAGCACGATGCCGGTGATGTCCACGACCTCGGCGAACACCCGGGCCTGGACCAGGCCGTTCTGCCCGGTGGTGGCGTCCAGCACGAGCAGCACCTCGTCGAGCGGCCCGTGCTTCTCCACGACCCGCTTGACCTTGCCGAGCTCGTCCATGAGCCCGGTCTTGGTGTGCAGCCGGCCCGCGGTGTCGATCAGGACGACGTCCGCGCCCTCGGCGATGCCCTCCTTGACCGCGTCGAAGGCGATCGACGCCGGGTCGCCGCCCTCGGGGCCCCGTACGGTACGGGCGCCGACGCGCTCGCCCCAGGTCTGGAGCTGGTCGGCGGCGGCGGCGCGGAAGGTGTCGGCGGCGCCGAGCACGACCGAGCGGCCGTCGGCGACCAGGACGCGGGCCAGCTTGCCGGTGGTGGTGGTCTTTCCGGTGCCGTTGACGCCGACGACCATGACGACACCGGGGGTGTCGAGGCCGCTCTCGGTCTTCACGGCGCGGTCGACGTCGGTGCCGATCAGGTTGAGCAGCTCCTCGCGGAGCAGCTTGCGCAGTTCTTCGGGGGTACGGGTGCCCAGGACCCGCACGCGCTCGCGCAGCCGCTCGACCAGTTCCTGGGTGGGGGCGACGCCGACGTCGGCGGTGAGGAGGGTGTCCTCGATCTCCTCCCAGGTGTCCTCGTCGAGGTTGTCGCGGGAGAGCAGCGTGAGCAGGCCCTTGCCGAGCGAGTTCTGCGAGCGGGCGAGCCGGGCGCGCAGCCGTACCAGCCGGCCGGCGGTGGGTTCGGGGACGTCGAGCGCGGGCGCCTCGGGCGCCTCCTCGACGGGCGGTTCGACGACGACCGGGGTCTCGGTCGCCCCCGGCAGGTCCACCTCCTCGATGGTGCGGCGCGCTTCGTCCTTCGGTGGAGCGGCTTCCTCGCCGACCTGAGGTTCGGCGGGCGGGGCTGTGACGGTCGGCGTGCCCGGCGGCGCCGAGGGCGGCAGCTGCTTCTTCCTGCGGCTGCTGACCACGAGCCCGCTGACCGCGCCGACCGCGACCAGGGCGATGACTGCGATGACTACGACAAGGCTGAGGATGTCCATAACCCCCCCAGTATCGGCCACGGGTCCTCCGAAGGCCCTGCTGGTGGGTTCCTCCAAGCGACATACCCCATTTCAGGGGCGCAGTCGGGTCAAAGTACGATGGCCGAGCCCGTGTCGACGCGCGTAGAGTCCTCACGATCACTCCCCCACCGGTACGCAACGCGGCGTGCCGAGCGAGAGGCATGGAACCCCCCACCATGAGCACCACCGCAGAAACCCCTCCTGCCGAGGGCACGGTCGAGACCCGAGGCCTGGAGCCGGTCCCCGACAACGAGCGCACCGGCCGCGTCGGTGAGCTGTTCCCGACCTGGGTCGCCGCCAACATCAGCGTGCTGCTGCTCACCATGGGCGCGGGGCTGATCGTCTTCAACAAGCTGAACATCTGGCAGGTGCTGATCGTCGCGATCACCGCGCCGGTCGTGTCGTACGGCATGGTCGGTGTGATCTCGATCGCCGGCAAGCGCGGCGGTTCGCCCGGCATGGCGCTCTCCCGGGCGGTCTTCGGCCAGCGCGGCAACCTCTTCCCCGGCGCGCTGATCTGGGTGGCCCGCTGGGGCTGGGAGACGATCAACGCGGTCACCGGCGCGTACGCGGTGCTGACCGTCCTGGACCTGCTCTTCGGCGTCAAGAGCAACACCGTGCTCGTCGTGGTGACCCTGCTGCTCTTCGTGGCCTGCACGTTCGTCGTCTCGGGCCTGGGCATCAAGGCGCTCCAGGTCTGCCAGAAGTGGTCGACGTACCTGTTCGGCGTCTTCTCGGTGCTCGTACTGGTCTACCTGATCGCCAACACCGACTGGTCGTCCGTGTTCGCCAAGCCGGCCGGCTCCACCGCGATGCTGATCGCGGGCATCGGCACCATCGCCGCGGGCGGCATCAGCTGGGTCCCCTCCGGCCCCGACTTCACCCGTTACCTGCCGCGCAACGCCTCCAACAAGGGCATGGTCGGCGCCTCGATCGGCGGCGCGGGCATCGTGGTGCTGCCGATGGTGCTGATGGGCGCGGTGATGGCCGTCTCCACCCCGAACCTGGCGAGCGCGCAGGACCCGGTCTCCTTCATCGGCGAGCTGCTGCCGATGTGGATCTCGGTCCCGTACCTGGTGATCGCCCTGATCGGGATGCTGCTGATCAACTCGATGTCGATGTACTCGGCCGGCTTCACCGCGCAGACGCTGGGCATCAACGTGCCGCGCGCCTGGGCCGTCAGCGTGAACGCCGTGATCAGCCTGGTCTTCGGCTTCCTGCTGATGGTGGTGGCGACCAGCTTCATCGGTTCGTTCATCTCCTTCCTGACGCTGCTGGCGGTGGCCTTCTCGGCCTGGATCGGTGTCTTCGGGGTGGACATGCTGAAGCGGCGCAGCTACGACGGCGAGGCGCTGATGGACACCGGGCGCACCAGCGCCTACTGGTACAGCGGCGGGTTCGCCTGGTCCGCGATGATCGCGTGGGGCGTCGCCCTGGTGGTCGGTCTGCTCTTCACGAAGGTCGACTGGTTCGCCGGTCCGCTGGCGGACACCTGGCTCGGCGCGAACGGGCTCGGCTGGGTCGTGACGATCGTCGCCGCCGCCGTGCTGTACGCGGTGCTGCCGCGCGCCCAGGCGCCCGGGGCCCGGGAAGTCCACGAGGAGCCCGCGCGGAGCCTGTCAATCTGACGCTTCGTCAGCTACGGTCCCCCTTCGCCCACCCGCAGCGGCAAAGGGGGACTTCTCGTCATGGCCTACTCGGTGGTCCGGTTCAACCTGGTCGATCCCGCGGCGACCCCCGTCTCGCTGAGCGCCCGCTACCGGGCCGCGCTGGAGATGGCCGCGTACGCGGACGCGCACGGTGTCGACACGATCCAGACGGAGGAGCACCACGGCGCCGCCAACGGCTGGCTGCCCTCCCCCTTCACCTTCGCGGGCGCCGTTCTCGGCGCGACGCGGCGCATCGCGGTCACCGTCTCGGCGGTCATCGGCCCGCTGTACGACCCGCTGCGGCTGGCGGAGGACATCGCCGTGCTCGACCTGCTGAGCGGCGGGCGGCTGGTGACGGTCGCGGGGATCGGCTACCGGCCCGAGGAGTACGAGCAGCTGGGCGTGGAGTGGGGCAGGCGCGGCAAGCTCCAGGACGAGCTGCTGGAGACACTGCTGAAGGCCTGGTCGGGCGAGCCCTTCGCGTTCCGCGGCCGCACGGTCCGCGTCACCCCGCGCCCGTACACCCGGCCGCATCCGATGCTGCTGGTCGGCGGCAGCTCGAAGGCGGCGGCCCGGCGGGCGGCCCGGCTGGGGCTGCCGCTGTTCCCGAGCGCCCATCTGCCGGAGCTCGCGCGCTTCTACGAGGAGGAGTGCGCGCGGCACGGCACCTCGGGGTTCTGCATGATGCCGGCGAGCGAGACCCCGCTGCTGCACCTGAGCGAGGACCCGGACCGGGCCTGGGCGACGTACGGCGGCCATCTCCTGCACGAGGCGCGCACCTACGCCTCCTGGCAGTCGAAGGACATCAGCTCGGCGGTGCGCTCGAGGGCGACCACCGTCGAGGAGCTGCGGGCCGAGGGGGTCTACCGGATCCTCACCCCGGAGCAGTGCGCGGAGCTGGACGCCGAGAGCCTGGTCCTGCACCCGCTGTGCGGCGGGATGCCGCTGGAGGAGGGACAGGAGAGCCTGCGGCTGTACGTGGAGAAGGTGCTGCCCCGGCTCGGGTGACGAACCGGGGCAGCACCTTCTGCGCGGGGCGGAGCGGGCGTCAGCCCATCTCCTCCAGCTTCTTGCCCTTGGTCTCCTTCACGAACTTCAGCACGAAGGGGATGGAGAGCGCGGCGAAGATCATGTAGATGACGTACGTCCCGGAGAGGTTCCAGCTCGACAGGCTCGGGAAGCTGGCCGTGATGGCCCAGTTGGCGATCCACTGGGCGGCGGCGGCCACACCGAGGGCGGCGGCCCGGATCCGGTTCGGGAACATCTCGCCGAGGAAGACCCAGACGACGACGCCCCACGACAGGGCGAAGAAGAGCACGAAGACATGGGCCGCGATCAGCGCGACCATGCCCTGGGTGTCGGGGAGCTTGCCGTTCACCATGTCGGCGGAGAAGGCCCAGGCCTCGAAGGCGAGGGCGACGGTCATGCCCGCCGAGCCGATCAGGGCGAGCGGCTTGCGGCCGATCCGGTCGACGAAGATCATCGCGATGACGGTGCCGACGATGTTGATGATCGACGTGGTGAAGGAGTAGAAGAACGAGTCGCTCGGGTCGATGCCCACGGACTGCCACAGGGTCGCCGAGTAGTAGAAGGCGACGTTGATGCCGACCAGCTGCTGGAAGACGGAGAGCCCGATGCCGACCCAGACGATCGGCAGGAAGCCGCCCCGGCCGCCCAGCAGGTCCTTGAAGGTCGACTTGTGCTCGCTGCGCATGCCGTGCTCGATCTCGGCGACGCGGGCCTCCAGGTCGATGCCCTCGCCCTCGACCTCGGACAGGATCTTCTTGGCCTTGTCGGTCCTGCCCACGGAGATCAGGAAGCGCGGCGACTCGGGGATGGCGAAGGACAGCAGCCCGTAGATCACCGCGGGGACGACCATCACGCCGAGCATGACCTGCCAGGCCTCCAGGCCGCCGACGATCTTGCGCCGGTCGTCGCCGCCCGCCCAGTTGAGGATGCCCCAGTTGACGAGCTGGGAGATGGCGATGCCCAGCACGATGGCGCCCTGCTGGAAGGAGCCGAGCCGGCCGCGGTAGGCGGGCGGGGCGACCTCCGCGATGTACGCCGGGCCGATCACCGAGGCCATGCCGATCGCGATGCCGCCGAGGAAGCGCCACATGGTGAGGTCCCACAGCGCGAAGGGCAGCGCCGACCCGAGGGCGCTGACGGTGAACAGCACGGCGGCGATCTGCATGACGCGGATGCGGCCGATGCGGTCGGCGAGGCGTCCCGCGGTGGCCGCGCCGATGGCACAGCCGATCAGGGCGACGGCGATGACCTGACCGAGGGCGCCGGAGCCGATGTCGTACTTGTCACCGATGGCCTTGGTGGCCCCGTTGATGACCGAACTGTCGTAGCCGAAGAGGAAGCCGCCCATCGCGGCCGCGGCCGTAATGAAGATGACATGGCCGAGGTGCTCCGGAGCGGCCTCCCGGCCGCCGGGCGCCGAAGGCGTCTGCGCTGTGCTGGTCACGTGAACTCCTGGACCCGGCCGCGTCGCCGGGCATGTCCGTGGGGGCAGGCACTTCAGTGGCTTCCAGTGGGGCACAACTCCATGGCACCCACCACTTGAAGACAGACGAAGCCGACTGAAGCCAAATGGAACGGGGGAGATCGTATGCCTTCAACTTTTGAAGTTGGATCGGGGGTCTGTTCCGCGTCCGGACTGCTTCGGCGCACGCGAGACCCCTACCGAACCTTCATTAATTGAAGAGTTGAAGACCTTAACGAAGTCGCTGACTGATGACCTTCGAGACGCCGTCGCCCTGCATCGATACTCCGTACAGGGCGTCCGCCACCTCCATCGTGCGCTTCTGGTGCGTGATCACGATCAACTGGGAGCTCTCCTGGAGCTCCTTCATGATCCGAATCAGCCGCTGGAGATTGGTGTCGTCGAGCGCCGCCTCGACCTCGTCCATCACGTAGAACGGGCTCGGCCGCGCCTTGAAGATCGACACCAGCAGCGCCACCGCGGTCAGCGAACGCTCACCGCCCGACAGCAGCGAGAGCCGCTTGACCTTCTTGCCCGGCGGACGCGCCTCGACATCCACCCCCGAGGTCAGCATGTTGTCGGGGTCGGTGAGGATCAGCCGTCCCTCGCCGCCGGGGAAGAGGCGGGCGAAGACGCCCTCGAACTCGCGCGCCGTGTCCCGGTACGCCTCGGTGAACACCTGCTCCACACGTTCGTCGACCTCCTTGATCACCTGCATCAGGTCGGCCCTGGTCCGCTTGAGGTCCTCCAGCTGCTCGGAGAGGAACTGGTGGCGCTCCTCCAGCGCCGCGAACTCCTCCAGCGCCAGCGGGTTGACCTTTCCGAGCTGCTGATACGCCCGTTCGGCTGCTTTGAGCCGCTTCTCCTGCTCCGCACGGACGAAGGGACGGGGGCGGTTGCGGGCGTGCTCCGGGTCCTCGGGCAGGGTCTCCCCCTCCGCGGCCGGCGACGGGGGGACGGGCTGCTCGGGCCCGTACTCCGCCACCAGTGAGGCCGGTTCCACACCCAGCTCCTCCAGGGCCTTGGTCTCCAGCTGCTCGATCCGCAGCCGCTTCTCCGCTCCCAGTACCTCGCCCCGGTGAACCGAATCGGTCAGCTTGTCGAGTTCTTGCTTCAATTCCCTTCCGCGCCCGCGCTCGGCCTCCAGTTCGCGCTCCCGCCCGGCCTTGGCGGTCTCCGCCACCGAGCGCTCCTCGGCGGCCCGGCCCAGCGAGATCTCGGCGTGCGCGAGCAGCTGCCGGGCGCCCGCCGCGACGGCCGCCGCGACCTGGGCCTCGTACCGCAGCCGGTTGCGCCGCTGCTCCACCCGTGCACGGGCCTCGCGCTCGGCGCGGGCGCCGCGGTCCAGTGCGTCGGCCCGGCCCGCCAGCCCCTTGACCCGCTCCTCGTGGGTACGGACCTGGAGGCGCGCCTCCATCTCGGTCTGCCGCGCGTTGGCCCCGTCTGCCGCGAGCCGGTCCCGCACCGAGGTGTCCGGGTCCTCCTCCACCGGCGCCTCCTCGGCGACCGCGAGCCGTTCGGCCAGCACCTCGGCGTCCTCGGTGGCGCGCTCCAGCGCGTCCTGCGCCTTCGCCGCCGCGGCGGCCGACCGCTCCGCCTCACCGGCCGCCCCGCGCGCCTGCCCGGCCAGCCGGCCGAGCTGCTGCGCCACCGCCGAGCGCTCCCGGTCCCCGGCCCGCCGCAGCTCCCCCAGCTCCTCGACCGCCGCGGCGCACCGCCGCCGCACCTCGACGGCCTCCCGCTGCGCGCCGCCCAGCCGCTCGCACCGCACCTCGAGATCCGCCAGCTCCGCGTCCGCCTCGTCGACGGAGGCCTGCACCTCCAGCAGACTCGGCGCCCCGGCCGAACCGCCGTGCGCGAAGTGCGCGCCCAGCACGTCGCCCTCGGCGGTCACCGCGGTCAGCCCGGGGTGCGCGTGGACCAGGTCCTCGGCGTCCTCCAGCGTGCCCACGACGACGATCCCGCGCAGCAACCGGCGCACCGCGGGCATCAGTTCCGCCGGCCCCCGCACGAACCGCGCGGCGCCCGGAGCGGCAGCACCGTCCGCAGCGTCCGGCGACTCCTCGCCCGTCTCCCCCGCCACCAGCAGCGCCGCCCGCCCCGCGTCCTGCTTGCGCAGCAGGCGGATCGCTTCTGCTGCGGCCGTCGGACCGGTGACCGCGAGCGCGTCCGCCGCGGCCCCCAGCGCCGCCGCCACCGGGACCTCGTACCCGGGGCTGACCGTCAGCAGCTCCGCGGCGGGCCCGAGCAGCCCGGTCAGCTGCTCGCCCGCGCCCAGCAGCGCCCCGGTGCCGTCCTTGCGGCGCAGCCCCAGCGCGAGCGCCTCCCGGCGCGCGGAGGTCGCGGCCCGCCTGCGCTCGGCGGCCGTCAGCTCCTCCCGTGCGGCGCTCGACGCGGCCTCCGCCGCGGCGAGTTCGCGCTTGGCCTCCTCGTGCCGCGCGGACAGCTCCGACTCGCCCGCGTCCAGGCCGTCGACCTCGGCCCTGAGCTGTTCGTACTCCTCCTGGGCGGCACAGGCACGTTCCTGCGCGGCGTCCCTGGCCTCGGTGAGCCGCTCGATCTCCGCCTGGGCCGAACCGGCCCTGCTGCGGGCCGCGTTGACCTGTCCGCTCAGCCGGGCGAGCCCCTCCCGGCGGTCGGCGACGGCGCGTGCCAGGTCCTTGAGCCTGCGTTCCTCGGCGGCGAGTTCCCGCTCCAGGTCGCCGCGGTGCCCGACGGTGTCGTCCAGCGCGTGCCGGGCCGCGTCGAGGGCGGCCTCCAGCTCGGCCTCCTGCTCGCGGATGCGGGCTGCCTCGCGCTCCATGTCCTCGGGGTCGCGGCCCCGCCGCTCCTCCTGGGGCGCCGCGTTGGCGCTGGTCACCCGGGCGTCCGCGAGCGAGACGGTGCCCCGTACCCGCTCCGCGAACTGCGACAGCTCGTACCAGGACTGCTGGGCCCGCTGGAGCCTGGGCGCGAGCCGCCGCACCTCCTCCTCCAGCTCCGCCTCGCGCTGCTGGGCCGCCCCGAGGGCGCTCTCGGCGGCCTCCTTGCGGGACTTCAGCGCGGCCTCGTCGGCGATCTCGGCGCCGAGCGCCCGCTGCATCCGCACGAGGTCGTCGGCGAGCAGGCGCAGCCGTACGTCGCGCAGGTCGGCCTGGATGACGGCGGCCCGCCGGGCCACGGCGGCCTGCCGTCCCAGCGGCTTGAGCTGCCGTCTGAGCTCGCCGGTCAGGTCCTCCACCCGCGCCAGGTTCGCCTTCATCGACTCCAGCTTCCGCAGCGCCTTCTCCTTGCGCTTGCGGTGCTTGAGGACGCCGGCCGCCTCCTCGATGAAGGCGCGGCGGCCCGTCGGGTCGGCGTGCAGTACGGAGTCGAGCTGGCCCTGGCCGACGATGACGTGCATCTCGCGGCCGATGCCGGAGTCGGAGAGCAGTTCCTGGATGTCGAGCAGTCGGCAGGTGTCGCCGTTGATCTGGTACTCGCTGCCGCCGTTGCGGAACATGATCCGCGTGAGGGTGACCTCGGCGTACTCGATGGGCAGCGCGCCGTCGGAGTTGTCGATGGTGAGCGACACCTCGGCCCGGCCCAGCGGGGGCCGCCCGGTGGTGCCGGCGAAGATGACGTCCTCCATCTTGCCGCCGCGCAGCGACTTGGCGCCCTGCTCGCCCATGACCCAGGAGAGCGCGTCCACCACGTTCGACTTGCCCGAGCCGTTGGGGCCCACGACGCAGGTGATGCCCGGCTCGAAGCGGAGCGTCGTGGCGGAGGCGAACGATTTGAAGCCGCGGAGGGTCATGGCCTTGAGATGCACGCAGCCGGACTTTACCGCCCTGTGCTCCGCGACCACGGCGCATCGGGTTCCGGCGCCGCGCGCCACACCTGCCGGGTTCGCGGTTTCACCCGTGAAGGTGCAGGGCACATCAGACGTGAGGGGGACACAGGGCGAAGGGGCGGTAAAGAAAGAAGGGACGCCAAAGCGTCCCTTGCAGATCTTGCTGCGACTGATGCGGGGCAGGGAAATGCCGAAAAAGTCTTCCCTGCCCGGAGGTGATACGGTCCGCTGCCGCCGTCGGCCCGGGTGACGACCCGAGCGGTGCGAACGGCTTCGCGGGAGCGGATCAGGTGAGTGCGGGCTCCGCCTGCGGGACGTCGATCTCGAAGTCCTCGTCGAGCAGAGAAGAGTCTCCGCGGTGCTGAGCGGCGGCGGTCAGCGAGTCGTTCTCGTTCTGGATCCGGGTGAGCTCGGACTCCAGATCCTGTACTCGCTGCTGAAGCCGTCGCATCTCGGCGAGGAGTCGCGGGTCGGAGCCGCCGACGTAACCGAGAAGCGCCTTTGCCATGATGAGTGGTCCTCCACACTGAGTGACCGACCGAGAGCGGTGTGGGTCGTGAGGGAATCGCACCCGCGGTGCTTGGCAGTGCTGGTGATTCACTGCGGTTCTCGCTGCCAAACAGCTAAGGTGCGCGGGGATTCCAGAGTCTCACCAAAAAGTTTGACGGTCAACACGATCACACCCCGTATTGAGTGGGCATCCCGGGGGCGTTCTGCCGTGGAAACAACGGCATCGCTCAACCTGCGGGGCCCTGGGGGCGTGGAGATCATCCTCGTACGGGCAGCCTTCCACGGCAACCCGTTTCTGGCAACCACCAGGGCGTTTCCCTCACGAGAAGGCGCCCGCGGCGCTCCGCGCGCCCCCCTTCCCCGCGGTCCGCGAGCCGGGCGGGCCGGCCCGCTCAGCGGATCGCGAAGCCGGTGTAGCCCCCACGCGGTGTGCCCCATATCTCAGTGACACCGTCGACCCGGCCGGGAGTGTCGGCGGAGTGCAGCCACTCCAGCAGGCGGTGGCAATTCTCACGCGGCCCCTCGGCGACCACCTGCACACGGCCGTCGTCGAGGTTGAGCGCGAAGCCGGTGAGGTCCCCGATCTGCAGAGCGTTTGCCCTGGTGAACCAGCGAAAGCCCACTCCCTGTACTCGTCCGCGTACCCAGGCGGTGAGCCGCGCGTCCGGCCGTGCATCTTCGTTCATGACTGCACGCTAACCGGCCAAATGCTCACGAGGCACTCCGCCCCCACCCGTCATGCCGTACAGTCCCGACCCAATGAGGCTCATCCGTACGGGTGAACGCATTGACCGTCGAGTTCGAGGAAGGCACAGCAGATGGGACGCCATCGACGCACTGCCGCCGGTCCCGCCGCAGAGGAACACGCGGCCGGTCCGGCAGGCGGCACTCGGGGCGGTGACCGCCGGAAGAAGCGGGCCGCACCCGTGCGGACCGGACTGCTCGGAGTCTCCGCCGCCGTGGCCTTCGGCGCCGTGGCCGTTGCCTCCGGAATCCTTCCCGGCGCCGACAGCCTCGGACTCGGAGGCGGCGGCAACGGCTCCGGTGACCGGGTGACGGCAGGCGGCGCGGTGGACCTGAAGGCCCACGGCGACGCTTCGGCCGCCCCCACCGACCGCGCCTCGGCCCACGCGTCCGCACGCGGCTCGGAGCGCCCGCAGGGCCCGACGAAGGCCCCCGCGCAGACCCCCGCCGAGAAGCCGGCGCCCTCCGAATCGCCGAAGACGCCGGACGCCGATTCGCAGAAGCAGACGGTCGACGACACCAAGAAGGAGCCCGCGAAGGCTCCCGAGAAGGCCGCTGCGGAGAGCCGCGAGGACGCACGGACCACTCCGAAGGCGCCCAAAACGACCGAGCCCAGGAAGGCCCCGGCACAGGTCCGGCCCCCGGCTTCGGCGAACGACGCCGCCGCCGCCGTGCTCTCCCTGGTCAACCAGGAGCGCGCGAAGGCGGGCTGCAGCCCGGTCCGCCCGGACACCGGCCTCGCCTCGCTGGCGGCGGGCTTCAGCCGCGACATGGCGGCCCGCGGGTTCTTCGACCACACCGACCCGGACGGCGCGACCCCGTGGGACCGCGCCGCCAAGGTGGGCATCAAGAACCTGGGCGGCGAGAACATCGCACGCGGCCAGGCCGACGCCCAGGCGGTGATGGACGCCTGGATGAAGAGCGAGGGCCACCGCGCGAACATCCTGAACTGCGACTACACGACGCTGGGCGTCGGCGTGCACATGGCCGAGGGCGGCCCCTGGTGGACGCAGGACTTCGGCTTCTGAGGCCGGTACCCGCCCGGAACACCGCTCACCGGCCGCCGCCGGCCTACTGGGGCCGCGGCGGCCGCTGGCATTTCGGACAGAAGTAGCTGGAGCGGTTCATCCACGGGCGGCGGCGCATCAGGGTGCCGCACCGGCGGCACGGCTCGCCCTCGCGGCCGTACGCGTCGAGCGAGCGGTCGAAGTACCCGGACTCGCCGTTCACGTTCACATACAGGCTGTCGAAGCTGGTGCCGCCGACGGCCAGGGCCGCGTTCATCACGTCCCGCACGTGGCCGAGCAGTTCGGCCGAGCGGGGCCTGGTCATGGTGGCGGTCGGCCGGTCGTAGTGCAGTCGCGAACGCCACAGCGCCTCGTCCGCGTAGATGTTGCCGACGCCGCTGATCAGCGACTGGTCGAGCAGGGCCCGTTTGACGGTGGTGCGCCGCAACCGCAGGGCGGTGTGGAACGCGGCGTCGTCGAACGCCTCGTCGAGGGGGTCGCGGGCGATGTGCCCGATGACGTCCGGCAGACCGTCGGGGGTGGTCTCGTGCAGCGAGAGGCCGCCGAAGGTGCGCTGGTCGACGAAGCGCAGTTCGGTGCCGAGCACGTCGGCGAAGCGCACCCGCACCCGCAGGTGCTTCTCGTCCGCGGCCTCCTCGGGCTGGACCAGCAGCTGACCGCTCATGCCGAGGTGGCCGAGCACGGCCAGCGGGGCGTCCTCCAGCGGCAGCCACAGGTACTTGCCGCGCCGCATGGCCGCACCGATGCGGTGCCCCAGCAGCCGGGCGGCGAAGTCGGGCCCGCCCGCGAGGTGGCGGCGGACCGCCCGCGGGTGCAGCACCTCCACCTCGGCGACGCTACGGCCGGTGACCCACCGCTCCAGTCCGCGGCGTACGACTTCCACTTCGGGCAGCTCGGGCAACTCGACGGTCCTTTACGGGGCGGGGTGCGGGTATGCGTCCGGCCCCGCCGCCACCCGTGGGGGCGGCGGCGGGGCCGGACGGTCGTACGGTACTGCGGCGGTCAGACCACCGGCGACGTGCTGTCGCCGGTCCCGGGCGCCGGGGCGTCCGTGGGGTCGACGGCCGGAGCGTCCACGCCGGCCTTCGCCGCCGCTTCCCGCTCCGCCGCGGCCGCGCTGATCGCGCGCCACGCGGACTCCGCCGCCTGCTGTTCCGCTTCCTTCTTGCTGCGGCCGGTGCCGGTGCCGTACGAGACACCACCGACGCGGGCGGCAGCAGTGAAGGTCTTCTCGTGGTCCGGGCCCGTCTCCGTGACGAGGTACTCGGGAACCCCGAGGCCCTCGGACGCGGTGAGCTCCTGGAGACTGGTCTTCCAGTCCAGGCCGGCACCGAGGCTGGACGACTTCTCGATCAGCGGATCGAAGAGCCGGTGCACCAGCTCGGAAGCGGCGTCCAGACCCTGGTCGAGATAGACCGCACCGATCACCGCTTCCAGGGTGTCGGCGAGAATCGATGCCTTGTCCCGGCCGCCCGTGCCCTCTTCGCCCCGGCCGAGCCGGATGAAGGAGCCGAGGTCGAGGCCGCGGCCCACCTCCGCGAGCGCACGAGAGTTGACCACCGCGGCCCGGAGCTTGGCCAGCTGGCCTTCCGGGAGGTCGGGGTGGGTCCGGTACAGCGTGTCCGTGACCACCAGGCCGAGCACCGAATCCCCGAGGAATTCGAGCCGCTCGTTGGTGGGCAGACCGCCGTTCTCGTACGCGAACGAACGATGGGTCAGCGCACGCACCAGAAGGGCGGACTCGAGGTGATACCCGAGCCGCCCTTCCAGAAGCGTGTGGGACGAGGCATTGTCCGTCTTGTGTGACTCAGACATGGTGCCTCTCACCAGCCGCTCAGACCTCGAGGACCTGGCGCTTGTTGTACGTGCCGCAGCTCGGGCACGCAATGTGCTGGAGCTTCGGCTCCTGGCAGCGCTCGCACGACACCAGGGTGGGGACCGCAGCCTTCCACTGCGACCGGCGGTGGCGCGTGTTGCTGCGCGACATCTTCCGCTTCGGAACAGCCACGGCTACTTCTCCTGCTTCTCGTCGACGCCAGTTGCAGCGTCGTTCACGTTGTCCTTCTCGCCGACCTGGCCGGTCTCGACGAGTCCCTGCAGTGCCGCCCAACGGATGTCGACGGCGTCATGGTGGTGGTCGGGTTCGTCGTTCAGGCTGATCCCGCACTGCGAGCACAGACCTGCACAGTCCTCCCGGCACACCGGCTGCATCGGCAGTGCGAGCACTACCGCGTCACGCAGCACCGGTTCGAGGTCGAACAAGCCGTCCTCAAGATAAAGCGTGTCCTCGTCGTCCTCGGCGTCGTCGCCCGGTTCCGCTTTTGCACGGCCCCGGTCGTCGGCGTCAGGGTACGAGAACATCTCCTGGAAGTCCGCCGCGACGTCGAGTCGCACCGGCTCCAGACACCTTACGCACTCCCCCTCGGCCGCGGCACGGACGGTGCCTGTGACAAGCACCCCTTCCATGACGGATTCGAGGCGGAGCCTGATCTCCAGGGGCGCACCTTCCGGTACGCCGATGACCCCTTCGACACCGAAGTCCTTGGGGGCCTCCGCGGAGCGGGTCAGCCGCTGAAGGGCACCGGGACGCCGGCCCAGCTCGTGTGTGTCGAACACGAGGGGGTTGCGGTGGTCGAGGTGCGTACTCAGGGGACTTCCTGCTTTCGGATTGCTGTGGAGACGGGCTGCCGTGGCGTCGCTCGACGAAATCGATGGCGGATCGGGCAGCCGACATCGCAGGCGTGGCCCACGACGAAGAGCCAGGATACTTGACGCTCGGCCCAGGGCCCAATCCGGTCCCCGGGCACCCGCGGCCGGGCCCCGGCGGGGGCACTAGCGCCCCTGCTCGTACTCGCGCAGCTGGTCGAGGTTGATCATGCTCGTGTCGAACATGCTGGTCTCGTCGAGTGCGCCCTGCTGCGGCTGGTGGTGCTGCTGGGCCTGCTGCGGCTGCTGCACGGGCTGGCCGTACTGGTCGTAGCCCTGCTGCGGGTAGCCGGCCGCGTAGGGGTCCTGCTGGTAGCCGTAGGGGTCCGGCTGCTGGTACGAGGCCGCGTAGGCGTCCTGGGGCTGCTGGTAGGACGCCGCGTACGGGTCGTAGGGCTGCTGGGCCGGGACGTGCGGCTGGACCCGCGGGGGCTCCGGGGCGTGCAGCGGGGTGGCGGCGGGGGCGGGCTGCTGCGGCTCGGCCAGGTCGGCCAGGAAGTCGGCGTCGCTGCCGCGCAGCTGGGAGTGGTCCAGCCCGTCCTGCTCGGCCATGTGCACGCCGAGGTCGTCGGAGGCGATCCGGCCGTGCAGCTTCTGCCGGCCCTTGCCGACCGCTTCGAGCGTCTTGGCGAGGACCGCCTCGAAGGCGCCCAGCTTGGTGTCGACGTACTCGTCGGCGCGGTGCAGCAGGGTGGAGGGGTCGGCGCTGTACTCGGGGGCGTCGTCGTCGGCGTACCCCTGCTCGTCGAGGCCGGGGCCCCGGCCGAGCAGCTTCTCGCGGCCACGGCCCACCGAGCCGATGGTCTTGGTGAGGACGACCTCGAAGTTGGCCAGCTTGGAGTCGACATACTCGTCGGCCTCGGCGCGGACCTCCTCGGCCTCCTGGCGGGCCTCCGCGAGGATGCGGTCGGCCTCGGCCTGGGAGCGGCGGGCGACCTCGGTGTCGGAGATCAGGTCGCCGCGCTGGGCCTGGGCGGACTCGATGATCCGGGCGGCCTCCTCGCGGGCCTGCTCGACCATCTGCTCGCGCCCGCCGATCAGCTCCTGCGCCTGGGCCAGCGAGCCGGGCAGTGCCTCGCGGAGCTCCTGCAGCATGTCGAGCAGGTCGGCGCGGTTGACCACGCACGAGGCCGACATGGGCATGGACCGGGCACTGCCGATCGCCTCGACGATCTCATCGAGCTTCTTCTGCACGTCCACCGTGTGTCGCCACTCTCTCGGCCTGGTTTGGAGACGGACGGGACGACTGTACGGCCAGTCGGCTCCCGCCCGACACCGGGTGACGGAACGTCAGTTGCCCTGGGTCCCGGACTTGCGCTCCGCGAGGCGGGCGGAGAGTGCCGCGTGGACGTGCTCCGGCAGCAGGTGCGCGACGTCGCCGCCCCAGGCGGCGACCTCCTTGACCAGGCTGGAGGAGAGGAAGCTGTAGGTGGGATTGGTCGGTATGAACAGGGTCTCGACGCCCGAGAGGCCGTTGTTCATCTGGGCCATCTGCAGCTCGTAGTCGAAGTCGCTCACCGCGCGGAGGCCCTTGACGATCGCGGGGATGTCGCGGTCCTTGCAGAAGTCGACCAAGAGGCCGTGGTGCGACTCCACCACGATGTTCCCGTAGTCGGCGGTGGCGGCGCGGATGAGTTCCATCCGCTCGTCCACGGTGAACAGACCCTGCTTCGACTGGTTGATCATCACCGCGACGTGCACCACGTCGTACAGCCTGGAGGCTCGGCCGATGATGTCGAGATGTCCGTTGGTGATGGGGTCGAACGACCCGGGACAGACTGCTCGGCGCATCTGTGGTCCCTCGCTCTCCGGTCCGGTCATCGTGCGTCTTCGCACGACGAGGCGGCGCGACCGTACCAAAGCGTTCCCTCGCCGTAGCGACGGGCCCGCAGCGGCTCGAATCCCTTGGGCCAGTTGAATTCTCCGCCCCTGGTGCTGCGTTCCACGGTGACGATCGCGTCCTCCGCGAGCCACCCCTGGGCGTGGAGTGTGAGGAGAATCTCCCCAAGATCGTCGTCCGTGACCGCGTACGGCGGGTCCAGGAAGACGATGTCGTACGGCTCCGCCGGGGCCGGCCCGGTGACGACCTGCTCCGCCTTCGCGGCCCGTACCTCGGCGCCGGGCAGCCCCAGGACGCGTACGTTGTCCCGGATCGTCCGGACGGCCTTCTGCTCCGCCTCGACGAGCAGTGCGTGCACCCCGCCCCGCGAGAGCGCTTCGAGCCCGACGGCCCCGGAACCCGCGTACAGATCAGCGATCCGCACCCCTTCGAGGGTGCCCCGCAGCGCCTCCCAGGTGGAGAAGAGCCCCTCGCGCGCACGGTCGGAGGTGGGGCGGGTGCCGTTCCCCGGGGGAACGGCGAGTCGACGTCCGCCGGCGGTGCCTGCGATCACGCGGGTCATGGGTTCCTGGGTTCCTCTGCTGGTCCGGCGGGGTTCTCGCGCTCCACGATATGGCGTACGGGCGGCTCACCCCTTGTCGAGGTACTCCTCCCGGTCCTTGTCGAGCAGGGCGTCCAGTGCCGTGCGCAGCTCGGGCAGGTGCTCCAGGTCCGGGTCCTCGGCGACGATCGCCACGGCCTCCTCCCGGGCAGCGGCGATGACCTCCTCGTCGTCGATGACCGCGAGGACGCGCAGCGAGGAGCGGACGCCGGACTGGGCCTGGCCGAGCACGTCGCCCTCGCGGCGCTGTTCGAGGTCGATGCGGGAGAGTTCGAAGCCGTCCAGGGTGGCGGCGACGGCGGACAGCCGGGCGCGGGCGGGGCTCGCCTCGTGCATCTCGCTGACCAGCAGGCACAGGCCGGGGGCCGAGCCGCGGCCGACCCGGCCGCGCAGCTGGTGCAGCTGGGAGACGCCGAACCGGTCGGCGTCCATGATCACCATGGCGGTGGCGTTGGGGACGTTCACACCGACCTCGATGACGGTGGTGGCGACCAGGACGTCGACCTCGCCGGCGGCGAACCGGCGCATCACGTCGTCCTTGTCCTCGGGCTGCATCCGCCCGTGCAGCACCTCCACGCGCAGCCCGCCCAGCGCGCCCGCGCGCAGTTGGTCGGCGATCTCCAGGACGGCGAGCGGGGGCCGCTTCTCGGGGTCCTCGGCCTCCTGTGCCGCCTTCTTGGACTTCTTCTTCGGCTCGTCCTCGCCGTCCCCGATGCGCGGGCACACGACGTACGCCTGGTGCCCGTTCTCCACCTCCTCCCGCACCCGCTCCCAGGCGCGGGCCAGGAAGTGGGGCTTGTCCTTGGCCGGCACGACATGGGTGACGATGGGCGAGCGGCCGGCCGGGAGCTGGTCCAGGACGGAGGTCTCCAGGTCGCCGAAGACGGTCATGGCGACGGTGCGCGGGATGGGTGTCGCGGTCATCACCAGCAGGTGCGGGGGCTGCTTGCCCTTGGACCGCAGGGCGTCCCGCTGCTCCACGCCGAAGCGGTGCTGCTCGTCCACCACGACCAGCCCCAGGTCGTGGAACTGCACCTTGTCCTCGATCAGCGCGTGCGTGCCGATGACCAGGCCGGCCTCCCCGGTCACCAGGTCGAGCAGCGCCTGCCGCCGGGCGGGCATCCCCATCGACCCGGTGAGCAGCACCACCTTCGTGCCGAGCGCGGACCCGCCGAGCATGCCGCCCTCGGCCAGCTCCCCCATCATCTCGACGACGGACCGGTGGTGCTGCTGGGCGAGCACCTCGGTGGGCGCCAGCATGGCCGCCTGCCCGCCCGCGTCCACCACGGCGAGCATGGCCCGCAGCGCCACCATCGTGTTGTGAGTGACGGTGAAGTTGTCCGTGATGTAGCTGTGGCTGGGGTGATTCACGCTGATGCACTGGACCGGCTTCCTGCCGACGTACTCAACGGCCCGGATCCCACGCCGGAAAGTGTTGTACTTCGGGCGGGGGCGCATCCTGCTGAGCTTCCGTGTCAGCCGGAAGGGCGGAAACTCCTCGGGCAGCGCCACCGAAACGTTGAAGGCTTCCCTCTTCGGGAGAACACGCGCCCGGCCTCCCAGGGAACGAACCATCCAGGCGACATCATTCGCGAGCCGCTTCGAGACAGAGCAAAACGACATGTTCAGGCCGTTGGCCTGCAACGTGCCGTCGGTGTCCATCAGCCCTTGAAGCATCGCCACGCGGTCTTTGACAGATGCGTTCAAGTACATGTCGGGAATGAACTTGTGGTGTGAGGAGGCCCCCCACAAGCCCAGCTCCCGCACCGCCTGGATAACCGGATTCCGACGGGTTCCGCCCCGCTCCTCCGTCATGCGCAGCGTGTGGTCGCAACGAGAACCCGGCACCGGCACCAATTCGCAACCGGGAGCGACCATGCGCTCCACAGCGTCCCGGATCTCGTCATCCGCAGTGGAGAGGCGCAGGTTGTGACGGAACGAACCGTCCCCCAGGAGCACTCCCAGCAGGTACGGATCGAGGGGGAGTTCCTGTCCGTCCTCCAGATCCACCGGTACCGCACACGGCAGGTACCACTTCGATGAACCGTTCGCTTTGAACGTGTCCTTGCGGATCTCGCGCGTCGTCATGACCTTGGGCGAATCTCCCCGGTGCCAGGCGCAACTCGTCGCCACGGTCCACAGGTGTTCGTCGTCGCACTCCACGGAACTGCCGTCCGACAGCACGAGACGCCATACGTCCCGCTCCCCTTGCGGATACACACCGTCGACCACAGCGATGTCGCCGGTGGGCACCACCACAGACTGTCCTACCGCCATGTCTCCCATACGCCGGAATCCACTGGGCGTCAGCACCAGGGAGTCGAGCGGCTGGGCCTTCCCCGAACCGACTTCCCCCTGGAGGAGGCGGTGCATCGGGTGCTCGGTGGCCAGGTCGTCGAAGATCTCCTTGGAGACCTTCTGCTGGCCCTCGGTGAGGGTGAAGGGGAGCTTGGCGTCGAAGGCGTCGAGGAGGCCGCCGGGGGACGGTCTGCGGGCGACCGCGGGGAGCTGGGTGTCGGCGAACCTGCGCCGGGCCAGGGCGACTTGGAGGACGAAGGCCTCGTCCCACTTGAGGCGGTCGCGGGCGTCGGCGATCTCCGCCTTCGTGCGCGGCCGGTGGATCTTGCGGAAGGCGTCGGGGAGCGGGACGAGCCCCCGGCCCTCGCGGAGTGCGGGGGGCAGCGGGTCGACGACCTCCGACCAGCCGGTCGCCTCCATGGACGCGAGGACCAGGTCGACGGTCTTGGCGATCTTCCAGCTCTCCATCTGGGCGCAGGCCGGGTAGAGCGGGATGAGCTGGTTGGCCCAGGCCTCGACGGCGTCCGCGCCGGCGTCCTTGCCGAGCATTTCGTACGCCGGGTGGGAGAGCTGGCGGATGTTGCGGAAGACACCGACCTTGCCGGAGAACATGCCCTTGCGGCCCGGCAGCAGTTCCTTCTGGTGGTGGTAGATCGCCTTGCCGAAGAAGACCAGCTGGAGGCGTCCGCTGCCGTCGGTGAGGGTCACTTCGAGCCGCTGGCCCTTGCCGTTGTTGAAGCGCAGGACGCGGGCGTCGGCGACCTGGGCGACCACGGTGGCGTGCTCGTCGAGCGGAAGGTCGGCGAGCTGGGTCAGCTCGCCGCGCTCCGCGTACCGCCGTGGGTAGTGGTGCAGCAGGTCGCCGACCGTGTGCAGGTCGAGGTGCTCGGCCATCACCTTCGCGGTGGTGCCGCCGAGTGTCTTCTTGAGTGGTTCGTCGAGCGAGGGCACGAGATCCATTGGACACCATGGGTCTGACAGTCCGGCCGATACGGTGCGTACCCGGCCCGGCAGCGAGCCGGTGGCGGCCCCCCATGGCCTCACGGACCCCGCCGTCATCCGTGCAGGCCGCGGGCGTACGCCGCTTCGTACGTCGTCGGCGGGAGTGCGGCCTCGGCCGCCCTGCGGGCCCGTGCGACGTCCAGGTCGCCGTGCAGCGCCGCCCCCCGCAGCCGCTCCGCCTCCCCGAGCAGTTCCGCCGCGCGCTCCCCCGGGGCGGCCTCCGCGCGGGCCTCCGCCACTTCCGCGAGGACCAGGCGTCCGGGCTGTTCCTCGGCCAGTTCGGCCGCGCGGTCGAACCACTCCTCCGCGTCCTCGGCCGCCCCTTCCGCCCAGGCCGTACGGCCGAGTCCGAGGAAGACCCGCAGGGCCTCGCCCACGCTGAACCAGGTCGCGTTGCACCCTTCGAGCGCCGCCTCGTAGTGGCCACGCGCGCGGGTGGTGTCCCCCGCGAGGCGTGCCGCGTCGCCCAGGCCGCGCAGCGCCCCCGTCGTCTTGTCCGGCACGCCGATGCTCCGTGCCAGCTCCGCCGACCTGGTGAACAGGGCCACTGCCTCCTCCGGCCGGCCCGCGTGCAGCAGGACCGTGCCCTTGCGCAGCAGCATGTCGGCCGTCTCCTCCGGGGCGCCGAGCTCCGTCACCAGGTGCAGGGCCTCGTCGAGCAGGGCCAGCGCCCGCGCACTGTCGCCGCGCCAGTGGGCCAGGACGGCCAGCGCGTCGAGGGCGTTGGCGATGCCCCACCGGTCCCCGGCCTCCCGGAATCCGGCCAGCGAGGCCCCGAACACCTCCTCCGCCGGCCCCGGACGCCCCGCGAACAGCTCCTGGTGGGCGCGGCCCATCCGCAGCAGCGCGACCGCCCACGGGTCCCTGCCCAGGTACGCCGCCTCCGTCTGCCTGGTCGCCCCCGTGCCCACCCGGGGCCCCGAGGCGAGCGCCCACAGCGAGAGCGCGTGCGGTCTGCGCAGACGTCCCGCGAGGTCCTCCATCAGGGCGTCGACGCGGGCGGTCACCGCCTCCTTCTCGCGCTTCCCGCCGCGGTGTCCCGCCACGGTCAGCAGGCACAGCGTGTACTCCTCGACGAGCCCCTCCGGCGGCTCCTCGCCGACCGCCGCCAGCACCTCGCCTGCGACCCCGGCCAGTTCACCGGCCCTGCCGCGCACCGGCGCGTACCAGGTCAGACAGGCCAGCAGCCGCAGCGCGGTGGCCGTGTCCGCGCCGCGCACGGCGGCCAGCAGATTGGCGTACTCGGCGTCGAGGCGTGCCAGCCAGTGCAGTTGCCCGCCGCCGCGCAGCCCCGGGTCCGCGGTCTCGGCCAGCTCCAGGAAGTACGCCGCGTGGGCGGCCCTGAACTCCGGCTCCTCGCCGCCCAGCCGCCCCGCGCAGAACGCGCGGATCGTCTCCAGCATCCGGTAGCGCCCGTCCACGGCCTGCACGAAGGACTTCTCGACCAGCGAGGCGAGCAGGCCCTCCGCGTCGTCGGCCCCGCACACCCGCTCGACGGCGTCCCGCGTCGCACCCCCGGCGAACACGGTCAGCCGCCGGGCCAGCTCCCGTTCCGCCTCGTCGAGCAGCTCCCAGCTCCACTCGACCACCGCGCGCAGGGTGCGGTGCCTGGCCTCCTTCGTACGGTCGCCGCGCGACAGCAGCCGGAACCGGTCGTCGAGCCGGTCCGCGATCTCGTCGAGGGTGAGGGTACGCAGCCGGGCAGCGGCCAGTTCGACGGCGAGCGGCAGTCCGTCCAGGGCGGCACAGATCCGCGCCACGCGCGCGTGCCCGCCGTCACCGGCTCCGGCATGGGCACCGTCACCCGCTCCGGCCCCCGCTCCGACGGAGAACCCCGGCCGCACCGCACCCGCCCGGTCCAGGAAGAGCCGCACCGCCTCCGGTTCGCCGAGCAATGCGACCGTGACCAGCGTCTCTCCCGTGATGCCCAGGCCCTCGCGGCTCGTCGTCAGGATCCGCAGGCCCGGACAGCCGGCCAGGAGGAGTGCGGCCAGCCCGGCCGCGCCTTCGACCAGGTGCTCGCAGTTGTCCAGCAGGAGCAGCAGCCCGCGCTCCTCGTGGGCGGCGAGCGCGGACAGCAGCCGCTGGACGGCGTCCGCTGCGCCCGGCCGTTCCCGGAACCCGCTCTCGCGCACCCCGAGGGCCGCCAGCACGGCGTACGGCAGCCCGGTGGCGTCCGGGACCTGGGCGAGCTCGACGTAACAGACCTCGCCCGCCCAGCGCGCGGCCGTCTCGACGGCGAGCCGGGTCTTGCCCGCGCCGCCGGGTCCGGTGAGGGTCACCAGCCGGGTGCCGCCGAGCAGCTTCGCGAGGTGCGACAGCTCCTTCGTGCGCCCGACGAAACTGGTGATCCCGGCGGGCACCGGGCGCGGGGACGCGGGACGCTCCGGGTGCAGCAGTTCCAGGTGCAGGGCGGCCAGCTCGGGCGAGGGGTCCGTGCCCAGTTCGTCGCCGAGCACCCGCCGGGCGTCCTCGTACACGGCGAGCGCCTCCGCGGGCCGCCCCGCCGCGCGCAGCGCCCTCATCAGCAGCCCGTACGGCCTCTCCCGCAGGGGGTGTACGGCGAGCAGCTCGCGCAGCTCCCCCACCAGCGCACCGCGCCCCACCTCGGCACTATCCGCCACCAGCGCACCTTCCGCCCCGACGGCCCCGTCCGACCCCTCGGGCAGCCCCAGCCGTGCCTCGGCCAGGTCCTCCCGGACGTCCAGCCGCTCCCCTTCGAGCCGCACCGCCTGTGCCCGCGCGAACGGCAGCCGGGCCAGGTCCGCGAGCGCGGGCCCCCGCCACAGTCCGAGCGCCTCCCGCAGCAGCAGGGCGGCCCGCCCGCACTCACCCGCGCGCAGCGCCCGGCGCCCCTCGGCGGCCAGCGCGGTGAAGCGGTGCACGTCCACGCTGTCCGGGTCGGCGTCGAGCCGGTATCCGGCGGGCAGCGACGCGATCGTCGTGCCCGTGCCGCCGAGCCGTCCGCGCAGCCGGGAGACCTGCGACTGGAGGGCGTTCGTGGCGCGGGCCGGCGGTGCGTCGCCGTACAGCCCCTCCTTGAGCCGGTCCGTGGCGACCGCGCGGCCCGCGTCCAGTGCGAGCAGGGCGAGCAGGGCCCGCGGCCGTTCCCCGCCGGGGTCGAGGGCACGGCCGTCGTCGGTACGGATCTCCACGGGGCCCAGCAGTCCGAAGCGCACCCGCCGATTGTGCTGTCCCGCGCGGGATCCGGGCAGGGCAGGGGGCGGGACGAGCGGGCCCGGGGCAAGAAAAAACCGGCCCACCCGAGGGTGGACCGGTTCTTCAAGCAACCAGCGAGGTGGCCGCGCTATCTAGACGTCAGCGCGAGACCTTGCCGGCCTTGATGCACGAGGTGCAGACGTTAAGCCGCTTCGGCGTCCGACCGACCACTGCACGCACGCGCTGGATGTTGGGGTTCCAACGACGCGAGGTACGGCGGTGCGAGTGCGAAATGTTGTTGCCGAAGCCCGGCCCCTTGCCGCAGACGTCGCAGTTGGCAGCCACGGTCACTCCAAAGACTTCAGATGCACTTACAGTGAATTCCGGCATGCCGGGGATCCGAAGATCTTGTGGCGTAGCCGGGGGAATGTCCCGATTTTCATCGGGCAACCGGAGCAGCATACAACGACTGCTCTCGTACAACGAAACTACCACGGCTCGGAGGGCGCCCGCCCCGGCCCCTTCTCCCGGCGGCTCCCCTCCGGAAGCTAGTCTGCGAACCGTTCCCGCTGCTCAAGGAGGAGGCCCAGGTGCCGCAGTCCCCCGACGATCTCGACGCCGTCGCGGTACGCACCTGGTGCTCGCTGGCCCTGGAGGCGCTGGGCGCGGAGCGCGAGGAGATCGACGCGATCAACGTCTATCCGGTCGCGGACGGGGACACCGGCACCAATCTCTTCCTGACGATGGAGTCGGCGGCCCAGGCGCTGGAGGCGGTCTTCGCCGCGCACGAGACGGTGACCGGTCCCACGGCGTCCGCCCCCGTGCTGTCCGACGCGGTACGGGCGATGGCGCACGGCGCGCTGATAGGGGCCCGGGGCAACTCCGGGACGATCCTCTCCCAGCTGCTGCGCGGGATGTCGGAGGAGCTGTCGCAGCGCGGCAGCGCGGACGGCGAGGACCTGCGCCGCGCCCTGGACACGGCCGCGACCTCGGCGTACCGGGCGGTCGCCCACCCCGTGGAGGGTACGGTGCTGACGGTGGCGACGGCGGCGGCGGAAGCGGCCGCCGCCGAAGCTCCTGGCACCGGTGCGCGGGCCACGGCCGCCGCCGTGGCCCGTGCCGCGTACGACGGCGCCCGCAAGGCGCTCACCGCGACCACCGGGCAGCTGGACGCGCTGGGCCGGGCCGGGGTGGTCGACGCGGGCGGCCGGGGCCTGGTCACGGTGCTGGGGGCGCTGGTCGAGGCGCTGACCGGGGAGGCGGTGGCGGTGCGGGCGCACGCGCCGCACGGCGTCCTGGTCGACGACTGCTCGGCCGACCACGCGGACGAGGGCGGCCCCGCCTTCGAGGTGATCTACCTCCTGGAGGCGGACGACGCGGCGGTGGACCGGCTGCGCGGCAGGCTCGACGGGCTCGGCGACTCGCTGGTGGTGGTCGGCGGCGACGGGCTGTGGAACGTGCACGTCCATGTCGACGACGCGGGTGCCGCCGTGGAGGCGGGCGTCGAGGCGGGCCGACCGTACCGCATCCGGATCACGCACTTCGGGGCCGACCGGCTCGCCCCGCCGCGCGAGCGCGCGCAGCGGGCGGTCGTCGCGGTGGTCCCGGGCGAGGGCCTGATGACCCTGTGCACGGAGGCGGGCGCGACCACGGTGCTGGCCAGGCCCGGGGAGCCGCCCGCGAGCGGCGAACTGGTGGACGCGATCCGGCGGGCGCACGCGCGCGAGGTGGTGCTGCTGCCCAACGACGCGGACCTGCGGCACACCGCCGCCGCCGCTGCCCAGCAGGTGCGCACCGAGGGCGTACGGGTCGCGCTGATCCCGACCCGGTCCGCGGTGCAGGGCATCGCGGCGCTCGCCGTGCACGAGCCGGACCGGCGCTTCGACGAGGACGTGGTCGCCATGACGTCGGCGGCCGGCGCCACCCGCTACGCGGAACTGGCCGTCGCGGAGCGGCAGTCGTGGACGATGGCGGGCGTCTGCCAGGCCGGGGACGTCCTCGGGCTGATCGACGGCGACGTGGCGGTCATCGGTACGGAGGTGGCAGCGACGGCGCGCACCGTGCTGGACCGGATGCTGTCGGCGGGCGGCGAGCTGGTGACGCTGGTGCTCGGCGACGGGACGCCGGAGGGTCTCGCGGAGGCGCTGGAGGCGCACGTACGGGAGCACCACCTGGCGGTGGACACCCTGACGTACCACGGCGGCCGGCAGTCCGCCCCGCTGCTCATCGGCATCGAGTAGCCCGCCCCCGGCCGCGCCGCTCACCGGCCGTCAGCGCCCGGTAAGCGGGCGGTAAGCCGGTGCCCGCACGCTGCCGCCCATGACCACCCAGCAGGCGGACGCCGCCACCCAGGCCCTCTCCCACCTCCACGTGCTCGTCTCCGGCGCCAGTGTCGCCGGGCCGGCCGTGGCCCTCCAGCTCGCCCGGTACGGCGCGCGGGTCACCGTCGTCGAGAAGGCCCCGGCCCTGCGCGAGGGCGGCTTCGCCGTCGACTTCCGCGGCCACGTGCACCGCACCGTCCTCACCGACATGGGCATCTGGGACGAGATCCACCGGCGGCAGACCCGGATGGGCACGCAGACCGTCGTCAACGCCGACGGCAGCCCCCGCGTCGACCTCCCCGCCGCCTTTATGAGCGGCGACGTGGAGATCTTCCGCGGCGAGCTCTCCGCGATCATGTACGAGCGCACCCGGGACCTGCCGAACGTCACGTACCTCTTCGGCGACTCGATCAGGACCCTCGGCGACTCGCCCACCCACGTCGAGGTGACCTTCGAGCACGCCCCGCCCGCCCGGTTCGACCTGGTCGTCGGCGCGGACGGGCTGCACTCGCCGACCCGGCGGCTCGTGTTCGGCGACGAGTCGCGTTTCCTGCGCCACCTGGGCTTCTACGTCGCCGGGTTCGACGCCCCCAACCTCCTGGGGCTGAACCGGACCGCGCACCTGTACTGCGAGCCGGACCGGATGGCGGGGCTCGGCAACTACGACGGCGACCCCGACCGCGCGGGCGCCTTCCTGGTCTTCGCCTCCGAGGAGCTGGCCTACGACCGGCACGATCCCGCGCACACGGACCAGAAGGCGATCCTGCGCGAGCGGTACGCCGGTCTCGGCTGGCACACCCCGGCGCTGCTGGCGGCCCTGGAGGACGCGGACGAGCTGTACTTCGACTCCATCGCCCAGGTCCACGTCGACCGGCTCTCCCGGGGCCGCGTCGTCCTGCTCGGCGACGCCGGGTACGGGGCGACCATGGGCGGCATGGGCACGGGTGCCGCGATCGTCGCCGCGTACGTGCTGGCCGGGGAACTGGCCGCGGCGCGCGGCGACCACCGCACGGCGTTCGCCGCGTACGAGGCGGAGGTCGGGGACTTCGTGAAGGGCTGCCAGCGGATCGCGGGGAACGCGGGCCCGTTCTTCGCCCCCTCCTCCGAGCGGGGGATCCGGCGGCGCGACCGCGCGTACCGGATGCTCGGCTCGCGGCTGCTGGCCGGCTTCTTCAAGCGGCTGACGGAGCGGGCGGCCACCGCCATCGAGCTGAAGAGCTACCCCCGCTGATCCCCGGTCCCCGCTCCCCGGCCGGGGCCGGCCCCTCCCCCGGGCCGGGTCCCCCGGGCCGGGTCCCACGGGCCGGGTCCCACGGGTCAGCCCCGCTGGTCCCCCGCCCGCGCCGGTTCCCGCAGCCGCCACCCGTGGTCGACCGGCCCGATGCCCGCGCCGAGCGCGAACCCGGCCGCGATGGCCTCCGTCACGTACTCCTTCGCCGCGTGCACCGCCTGCGGCACGTCCAGGCCCTTGGCCAGACCGGAGGCGATGGCGGAGGCGAGGGTGCAGCCGGTGCCGTGGGTGTGCCGGTTGTCGAGGCGCGGGGCCCGCAGCCAGTGCTCCGCCGAGCCGTCGGTGAGCAGGTCCACGGCCTCGCCCGGGAGATGGCCGCCCTTGATGAGCACCCAGCGCGTCCCGCACGCCAGCAGCGCGTCCGCGGCCCGCCGCATGTCCTGCTCCGACTCCACGCGCACGCCGGTGAGTTGGGCCACCTCGTCGAGGTTGGGGGTGGCCACGGTGGCGGTCGGCAGCAGGCACTTGCGCACCGACTCCACCGCGGAGGCGGCGAGCAGCGGATCCCCGTGCTTGGAGACGCCCACCGGGTCCACGACCACCGGGGCGTCGGTGGCGGCCAGCAGGTCGGCGACCTCCTCGACCAGGCCGGCCGACGAGAGCATCCCGGTCTTGACCGCCTGGACGCCGATGTCGTCGACCACGCTGCGGTACTGGGCCCGCACCGCCTCCACCGGCAGGTCCCAAACCCCCTGCACGCCCAGGGAGTTCTGGGCGGTGACGGCGGTGAGCACGCTCATCCCGTGCACGCCCAGCGCCAGCATCGTCTTCAGGTCGGCCTGGATCCCCGCACCGCCGCCGGAGTCGGATCCGGCGACGGTCAGGACACAAGGGAGCACGGCAGGAGGTATTCGCATAACAGCGAATGTAACGCGACCCCGGCCGCCGTCCCCCGGTTCCCGGCCGCCGCCCCGGATTCCGGCGGCGGCCGGCAGGTCCGCTCGGTCCTCGGTGCCGTCGGGCCTCGATGCCGTCGGGCCTCGGTGTCGTCGGTCCGCGGTGCCGTCAGTCCTCGATGTCGCCGAAGTGGTCCCAGCCCTTGCTGGTCCACGGCGCGCCGTCGACCGTCACCTGAGGCAGCGCGGACGGGTTGAGCACCTCGCCGATCACCTTCCAGCGGGCCGGCAGCTTCACGTCCGGCGGGAACGTCGCCACGATCGCGTGGTCCTCGCCCCCGGTGAGCACCCACTGGAGCGGGTCGACGCCGACGGCCTGCCCGATGTCCGACATCTGCGTGGGGATGTCGATCAGCCCGGACCGCAGGTCGATACGGACCTTGCTGGCCTCCGCGATGTGCCCGAGGTCGGCCACCAGGCCGTCGCTGACGTCGGTCATCGCGGTCGCGCCGAGCCCGGCCGCCGCGGGACCCGCGTGGTACGGCGGCTCCGGCCTGCGGTGCGCCTCGACGAAGGCCCGCGGCGAGCGGAAGCCGCGGGAGAGCACCGCGTGCCCGGCCGCCGACCAGCCGAGCCAGCCGGTGACCGCGACCACGTCGCCGGGCCGGGCGCCGGAGCGCACCACCGGGTCGTGGTTGCGCAGGTCGCCGAGCGCGGTGATCGCGACCGTGATGGTGTCGCCGCGCACCACGTCGCCGCCGACCACCGCCGCCCCGGCGACCTGGCACTCGTCGCGCAGCCCGTCCATCAGCTCGGTCGGCCAGGTGGCCGGGAGCTCAGCGGGGACGACGAGACCGAGCAGCAGGGCCGTGGGCACCGCGCCCATGGCCGCGATGTCGGCGAGGTTCTGCGCGGCGGCCTTGCGGCCCACGTCGTAGGCGGTCGACCAGTCGCGCCTGAAGTGCCTGCCCTCCAGGAGGACATCCGTGCTGGCGACGACCCGCCGGTCCGGTGCGGACACGACCGCCGCGTCGTCGCCGGGCCCGAGCCGTACGGCCGGGGTGGAGGTGAGCCGGGAGGTCAGTCTCTCGATGAGGCCGAACTCCCCCAGCTCGCCCACGGTGCCCTTCATATGTGTGCCCCTTCTGCCCCAGTGCGCTTGCGGTCGCGAGCCGACACTGCTGTAGGTACCGTCAACACGTACGTCAACTTCTCTTCGCCGTACGACTTCTCCTGCGCACCAGCCCCTGCGTCACCGGCCGCGCAAGTCTCCCCACCGCCCGCGACGACGCGATACGGTGGCGTCTCTTTCCCCCACCCCACATGATCCTCGTGGCCGCCTTGGAGGTTCCGTGGTACAGGCATACATCCTCATCCAGACCGAAGTCGGCAAGGCTTCGACCGTCGCCGACCTGATCGGCAAAATAACGGGAGTCATCCAGGCCGAGGACGTCACCGGACCCTACGACGTCATCGTCCGTGCCCAGTCGGACACGGTGGACGAACTCGGTCGCATGGTGGTCGCCAAGATCCAGCAGGTGGACGGCATCACCCGCACTCTGACCTGCCCGGTCGTCCACCTGTAACCCCCGTTTACCCTGGCCGGGTGACTTCTTCGTACCACCGGCTCTTCCGGACATCGGCCGCCGCGGCGCTCCTGCTGTCGGCGGCCGTCGCCTGTTCTCCCACCGACGTCACCGCCTCGTCGGCGGTTCCCACGCCGTCGGCGGAGGTCGCGAAGTACTGCGAGGCGCTCCACAAGGAGCTTCCGGAGAAGGTCATCGAGAACGTCGGACGTACCGAGCTGTCGCCCGAGTCCCCGTTGACGGCGGGCTGGGGCGACCCGGCGATCGTACTGCGCTGCGGGATCGACCGGCCCGCCGAGGTGGGCGACCCGAAGGCCAACGGCGTCGAGGTGAACGGCGTCAGCTGGGTGGTCGACGACCGGGGCGAGGACGGGCTGCGCTTCATCACGATGTACCGCGAGGCCTACCTGGAACTGCTGGTGCCCGCCTCGTACCACGCGGACGCGGGCATCCTCGTCGAGTTCGCGAAGCCGGTCGCGAAGAACATCCCGAAGTCCCTGGAGGACCCGAAGTTCTGACCGGGCCCCTCCCCCCCTGCTCCCGGCGCCGGCGGCCCCTCGCGGGACCGTCCGGCACCGGGTTCCGGTGCTAGCGCAGCCCGGTCGAGCGCCGCAGCGCCGCCTGGATGAGCCGGTCGACCAGCTCCGCGTAGGGCACGCCGCTCTCCTGCCACATCCGCGGGTACATCGAGATCGGGGTGAAGCCCGGCATCGTGTTGATCTCGTTGATGACGAACTCGCCGTTGTCCTGGAGGAAGAAGTCCGCCCGGACCAGGCCCTCGCAGGACGCCGCGTCGAACGCCGCAACCGCGAGCCGCTGGAGCTCGGCCGTCTGCGCGTCGGTCAGCGGCGCGGGCACGATGCCGGCCGCCGAGTCGATGTACTTGGCCTCGAAGTCGTAGAAGTCGTGCGCGGAGACCGGCGGGATCTCGGCGGGCACGCTGGCGCGCGGGCCGTCCTCGAACTCCAGCACCCCGCACTCGATCTCGCGCCCGGTGAGCAGCGACTCCACGAGCACCTTGGGGTCGTGGCGCTGCGCCTCGGCGATGGCGTCGTCCAGCCCCGCGAGGTCGTTGACCTTGGTGATGCCCATCGAGGAGCCGCCGCGGGCGGGCTTCACGAAGAGCGGCCAGCCGTGCTCGCCGGCGAAGTCGACGATCCGTTTGCGGGCGGCGGACGGGTCGGCCGCCCACTCGCGCGGGCGGATCACCTCGTAGGGGCCGACCGGCAGGCCGAAGGAGACGAAGACCCGCTTCATGTACTCCTTGTCCTGGCCGACGGCCGAGGCGAGCACGCCCGAGCCGACGTACGGGACGCCGGAGAGCTCCAGCAGGCCCTGGAGGGTGCCGTCCTCGCCGTAGGGGCCGTGCAGCATCGGGAAGACGACGTCGACCTCGCCGAGCGCCTTGGGCACGGAGCCGGGCTCGCTGTAGACGACCTCGCGGCTGGCCGGGTCCGCGGAGAGCACCACGCTGCCCGCCGCGGACTCCGTGAGCTGCTCCATGTCGGGCACCTTGCGATCGGTGATCGCCATGCGTTCCGGCGCGTCGGCGGTCAGCACCCAGCGCCCGTCCGTGGTGATGCCGATCGGGAGGACGTCGTACTTCTCGCGGTCGATGGCCTGCATGATGGCCCCGGCCGTGACGATCGAGATGCCGTGTTCGGAACTGCGACCGCCGAAGACGACTGCCACGCGCGGCTTGCGGGGCTCCTGGTCAGGGCTCTGGGGGAGGTTCTCGCTGCTCATATCGGCTTGAGGGTACCCGAGGTGCCCTACGGCACCCTAGGCAACCGAGCCGCCGGAATTCAGCGTTCCGGCTTGGCGCTGCGCGACATCAGTTCCTTGACCGCGACCAGCGGCGGCTTGCCCTCGTGGACGATGCTCACCACGGTCTCGGTGATCGGCATCTCCACCCCGTGCCGCTTCGCCAGGTCCAGTACGGACTCGCAGGACTTGACGCCCTCGGCGGTCTGCTTGGTTGCGGCGACGGCCTCCTGGAGCGTCATGCCGCGGCCCAGGTTCATGCCGAAGGTGTTGTTGCGGGACAGCGGCGAGGAGCAGGTGGCGACCAGGTCGCCCATCCCCGCGAGACCGGCGAAGGTGTGCGCGTCGGCACCCATCGCCAGGCCGAGCCGGGTGGTCTCGGCGAGGCCGCGGGTGATCAGCGAGGCCTTGGTGTTGTCGCCCAGGCCCATGCCGTTGGTGATGCCGACGGCCAGCGCGATGACGTTCTTGACCGCGCCGCCGAGTTCCACGCCGACGACGTCGGCGGTGGTGTACGGGCGGAAGTACGGGGTGTGGCAGGCCGCCTGGAACCGTACGGCCGCCTCCTCGTCGCGGCAGGCGACCACCGCGGCGGCGGGGTGCCGGGCGGCGATCTCCTTGGACAGGTTGGGCCCGCTGAGCACGGCGACGCGCTCCTCGGGGACCTTGGCGACCTCGGCGATGACCTCGCTCATCCGCTTGGCGGTGCCGAGTTCGACGCCCTTCATCAGCGAGACCACGACGGAGTCGGCGGGCAGCAGGTCCTTCCAGCCGGTCAGGTTCTCGCGCAGCGTCTGCGAGGGCACGCACAGCACCGCGAAGTCGGCGCCCTCGGCGGCCTCGGCGGCGTCCGCGGTGGCGGTGATGCCCGCGGGGAGCTCGACCCCCGGCAGGTACTCCGGGTTGGTGCGGGTGGCGTTGACGACCTCGGCGCGGGCGGCGTTGCGGCCCCACAGGGCCACGTCGCAGCCCGCGTCGGCGAGCACCATGGCGAAGGCGGTGCCCCAGGAGCCATTTCCGTAGACGGCGACCCTTGTCACTTCTCGTTCTCCCCGGAATCGCCCTTGCGCGCCCGGACCTCGGCGGCCCTGCGCCGCTGCTCGGCCCGTGCCTTGCGGTGGTCGTACACCTCGGCGGGGGCCGACTCCTGCCGTACCTCCGCGAGCAGTTCGGTGATCGCGGCCATGATGGCCTCGGTCGCCTCGCGCAGCACGTCCGGCGTCGGTTCCTTGTCGTAGAACCGCGCCAGGTCGACCGGCGGTCCGGCCATCACCTGGAGGGTCTTGCGCGGGAAGAAGTGCGTCTTCTTGCCCTTGGCGTACGGGGGCATGGCCAGGTTGGCGCCCCACTGCGCGACCGGGACGACCGGCACCCTGGTCTCCAGCGCGACCCGGGCGGCGCCGGTCTTGCCGGCCATCGGCCACATGTCGGGGTCGCGGGTGAGGGTGCCCTCGGGGTAGAAGGCGACGCACTCGCCGCGCTCGATGGCGTCGATGGCGGCCCGGAAGGCGTTCATGGCGTCGGTGGTCTCGCGGTAGACCGGGATCTGGCCGGTCCCGCGCAGCATCATGCCGACGAACGGGGTCTTGAAGAGCCCCGCCTTGGCCAGGAAGCGCGGCACCCGGCCGGTGTTGTACTGCCAGTGCGCGTAGGACAGCGGATCCACGTACGAGTTGTGGTTCACGGCGGTGATGAACCCGCCCTCCGCCGGAATGTGCTCCATTCCGCGCCAGTCCCGCTTGAACAGAACCAGCAGCGGGGGTTTGGCGATGACCGCGGCCAGGCGGTACCAGAAGCCGATTCTGCGGCGGGACACTCGGGACACCTTCCTCTAGGACCCTGGCCACTGCACCCCGTGTGCACCTGTGCGCCCGGTCAGGCGGACAAGTGTCGCCCCGGGTCCCTTGTCTGTCGAGAACACCGTACGCCCCGGCCCGGGGGCCGGGCCTCCTGGTTACCGGCGCCTCGGGCGACAATGGGCCCCGTTCCGCCACCGATCACGGTACGGAGCAGCCCGCTCGCCCGCCCGGACGGAGGCCCGCCACGAACCCGCCCCGGACCCTCTCCTGGTCCCTGGTCGTCCCGCTGAAGCCCTTGGCACGGGCGAAAAGCAGGCTCGCGCCCGCTGCCGGGGACGCGCTCCGCCCCCCGCTCGCCCTGGCCTTCGCGCAGGACACCGTGGCCGCCGCGCTGGCCGCTCCGGAGGTCCGGGATGTGGTGGTCGTCACGGACGACGCGGTGGCGGGCGCGGCGCTGGCCGCGCTGGGGGCGCGCGTCGTGCCCGACTCCCCCGCGGCGGGTCTCAACGCCGCGCTCGCGCACGGGGTGCGGTCGGTGCGGGCGCTGCGGCCGGACGCCGCCGTCGCCGCGCTGAACGCCGATCTGCCCGCCCTGCGCACCGCCGAATTGCGCCGGGTGCTGATCCGTGCGTCGGAATTCCCGCGCGCATTTCTGACGGACGCCGCCGGAATCGGAACTACATTCCTTTCCGCTGCGCCAGAAGTGGAATTGCGGCCCACGTTCGGGGGACCCTCCCGTATCCGGCACATCATTTCGGGCGCCGAGGAACTGCTGCTCGAATTGGTCGATTCGGTCCGCCAGGACGTGGACACCGGCGACGACCTGCGCGCCGCGTTCGCCCTGGGAGTGGGCCGGCACACCGAGGCCCTGTCCCCGGCCTTCGCGGAGCGGGCACAGTCCTGAGGGCCGCCCTCCGGCCCTTGGGTACGCTGCGGCCATGCAGGCGACCGCGTACACATACGACCCCGAGACCCGCAGCGGCAGCGTGCTGCTCGACGACGGCACCCCGGTGCCCTTCGACGCCGCGGCCTTCGACGCGGGCGGCCTCCGCCTGCTCCGTCCGGGCCAACGGGTCCGCATCGAAACCACCCCCGAAACCCCCACCCCCCACATCACCCTGATCACCCTCCAGACCTTCTGAGCCCCCGCGCCGCCCCCTTGGGCGACACCGCCCCACCCCCGCCCCCTTGGGCGGCGGTGCCGCCCCGCCCGAGCCCCCTTGGGCGGCGGGGCCGCCCCCCGGGGGCGGAACGGGCGGGCAAGGGGGCGGCCCCCGGCGGAGCCGAACACCCGCCACCGGCCCACCCCGGCGGACCCGCACCACCCACCCCCGGACGCCCCCACCCCGTACCCCCGCACCAAAGCAGCCCCCACCCCCCGGACACACCGCGGGCCGGGCTCCCCGAAGGAAGCCCGGCCCGGCGTGTGAGTACCCCAGCCGCGAAATTACTTCTTCTTCGCGGTGGTCTTCTTCGCGGTGGTCTTGCGCGCCGTGGTCTTCTTGGCGGGCGCCTTCTTGGCGGTGGCCTTCTTCGCCGGAGCGGTCTTCTTGGCCGTGGCCTTCTTGGCCGTCGTGGCGGCCTTCTTCGCCGGAGCGGCCTTCTTCGCCGTCGCGGTCGCCTTCTTGGCGGTCGCGGTGGTCTTCTTGGCCGTGGTGGCGGCCTTCTTCGCCGTGGTCTTCTTCGCCGCCGCCGTGGTGGTGGTCTTCTTCGCGGCGGTGGCCTTCTTCGTCGCGGTCGCCTTCTTGGCGGTGGCCTTCTTCGCCGCGGCCTTGGCGGTCGTACGGGTGGAAGAACCGCCCGAGAGGCTGCCCTTGGGGGCCTTCTTCACGGCGACGTCGTTCTTCGGGAGCTTCTTCGAGCCGGCCACCAGGTCCTTGAAGCCCTGGCCCGCACGGAAGCGCGGCACGGAGGTCTTCTTGACCCGAACGCGCTCACCCGTCTGCGGGTTGCGGGCGTAGCGGGCCGGACGGTCGACCTTCTCGAACGAGCCGAAACCGGTGACCGAGACGCGGTCACCGGCGACGACGGCGCGGACAACGGCGTCCAGGACGGCGTCCACGGCGTCAGCGGCCTGCTGACGGCCGCCGACCTTGTCGGCAATCGCTTCTACGAGCTGGGCCTTGTTCACGTCTTCCCCTTCGGAGACATTGCCGGAACGAAATGTCCGGACTTATTCGCACGTTAGGCAGATATATACCGCAAATCAAACACGAAACGGGCTAATCACCCTAGTGCCGCAACGAAGTAGGCCTTGTGGGAGTCCTTGCGGGAGTTCCGAAGCCCTAGTCGCCTTCAGGGAATCGGCCCTCGTCGAGGTCCTTCATCAACCTGTTGAGACGTCTAGCCGCACCGGCGAGATCGTGTTTCGCCGCAGCCGTGATGACCAGCAGCTTCCTGGACAGCGCCATCCGTACGCCCTCCGGGACTTGCAGTGCACGCACCCGTGTGTGTGCTTCTTTCAGTTGGTCCGCGACTGCCCCGTAGAGCTTGAGTTGGCTGTCACGTTCCATGCACCGATTGTGCCATCTGGGGCGAGTTGTCGCCTCCGCCGGGGGCAACTAACGGAATTCCAGGCTCCATCAGCCCCAGGAGCCACTTCAACCCCACTTCCCAACTCCCGCACTCACAAGCGCAGTTGAGTCCCGGAACACAGTTCGGCGCCCCCTGCCACGAATGGCGGGGGGCGCCGAAAGTGAGGCGTGAATCTCAGGCCGAACGGGCTACCGGAGGACGGTCAACGGGCCCCGGAGCGACGATCAGGCCCGGAGGGTACTCGGCTTGAAGGCCGGGCGGCTTGATTCGTACGCCGCGATGTCGGGCTCGTTCTGGAGCGTGATGCTGATGTCGTCCAGGCCGTTGAGGAGGCGCCAGCGGGCGTTCTCGTCCAACTCGAAGTCAGCGGTGATGCCCTCGGCCCGCACTTGGCGGTCCTGGAGATCAACGGTGATTTCGGCGTTCGGGTCCCGCTCGGCCAGCTCCCACAGCCGGTCCACCGTCTCCTGCGGCAGGACCACCGTGAGCAGGCCGTTCTTGAGCGAATTGCCCCGGAAGATGTCCGCGAAGCGCGAGGACACAACTGTCTTGAAACCGTAGTTCTGCAGGGCCCAGACGGCGTGCTCGCGGGACGAACCGGTGCCGAAGTCGGGTCCGGCGACCAGCACCGAGGCACCCGCGCGCTCGGGCTTGTTGAGCACGAACTCGGGGTCCTTGCGCCAGGCCTCGAACAGCCCGTCCTCGAAGCCGTCGCGGGTGACCTTCTTCAGCCAGTGCGCCGGAATGATCTGGTCGGTGTCGACGTTGCTGCGGCGCAGCGGAACGGCCCGTCCGGTGTGCGTGGTGAAAGCTTCCATGGTTCTCAGGCCTCCACGAGGGCTGTTGCGTCGGTCAGGTCGGCGGGCGAGGCCAAGTGGCCCAGCACGGCGGTCGCGGCGGCGACCTGCGGGGAGACGAGGTGGGTGCGCCCGCCCTTGCCCTGGCGGCCCTCGAAGTTGCGGTTGGAGGTGGACGCGGAGCGCTCACCGGGGGCCAGCTGGTCGGGGTTCATGCCCAGGCACATCGAGCAGCCGGCGTGCCGCCACTCGGCGCCCGCGGCCGTGAACACCTTGTCCAGTCCCTCGTCGATGGCCTGCAGCGCGACCCGTACGGAGCCGGGCACGACCAGCATCCGCACCCCGTCGGCCACCCGGCGGCCCTCGACGACGGAGGCCGCCGCCCGCAGGTCCTCGATGCGGCCGTTGGTGCAGGAGCCCACGAACACGGTGTCCACCGCGATCTCCCGCAGCGGCTGGCCCGCGGTCAACCCCATGTACTCCAGGGCCTTTTCGGCGGCCTGGCGCTCCGAAGCGTCTTCGTACGAAGCAGGGTCGGGGACGTTGGCCGACAGCGGGGCGCCCTGGCCGGGGTTGGTGCCCCAGGTGACGAACGGGGCCAGCGAGGCGGCGTCGATGAGGACCTCCGCGTCGAAGACCGCGTCGTCGTCGGTCCGCAGCGTCTTCCAGTACGCCACCGCGGCGTCCCAGTCCTCGCCCCGCGGGGCGTGGTCGCGGCCCTTGAGGTAGTCGAAGGTGGTGGCGTCCGGGGCGATCATCCCGGCGCGGGCGCCCGCCTCGATGGACATGTTGCAGATCGTCATGCGGGCCTCCATCGACAGTTTCTCGATGGCCGCTCCCCGGTACTCCAGGACGTAGCCCTGGCCGCCGCCGGTGCCGATCTTCGCGATGACGGCGAGGATCAGGTCCTTGGCGGTCACGCTCTCGGGCAGTTCGCCCTCGACGGTGATGGCCATGGTCCTGGGGCGGGCCATCGGCAGCGTCTGGGTGGCCAGCACGTGCTCGACCTGCGAGGTGCCGATGCCGAACGCGAGGGCGCCGAACGCGCCGTGGGTGGAGGTGTGGGAGTCGCCGCAGACCACCGTGGTGCCCGGCTGGGTCAGTCCCAGCTGCGGTCCCACCACGTGGACGACGCCCTGCTCCACGTCGCCCAGCGGGTGCAGCCGCACCCCGAAGTCGGCGCAGTTCTTGCGCAGCGTCTCCAGCTGGACCCGCGAGACGGGGTCCGCGATGGGCTTGTCGATGTCGAGGGTCGGGGTGTTGTGGTCCTCGGTGGCGATGGTGAGATCGGTGCGCCGTACCGCGCGCCCGTTCTTGCGGAGACCGTCGAAGGCCTGCGGGCTGGTGACCTCGTGCAGCAGGTGAAGGTCGATGAAGAGCAGGTCGGGCTCCCCTTCGGCGCGCCGGACGACATGGTCGTCCCAGACCTTCTCCGCGAGTGTCCTACCCATCGCTTTCCCTCCGGCCGGCGGCTTTGCCGGCTCAACTAGAGATGTGACTCACCCCGCCCGAACCCCCGTACGGGGCGGTGACCGCGGGCCGTTGTACGGCCGCCGGTACAGCGTGACAAGTTCGTTGGAAAATTGAACTTGCGTTTCACAGAGTGAGACGCGAGTATCGACGCATGGACAACTCTAGCGGCGTCGGCGTTCTCGACAAGGCGGCGCTCGTGCTGAGCGCCCTGGAGTCCGGTCCGGCCACCCTCGCGGGGTTGGTCGCGGCCACCGGACTCGCACGACCCACGGCCCACCGGCTGGCCGTGGCACTGGAGCACCACCGGCTGGTGGCCCGGGACATGCAGGGCCGTTTCATTCTCGGTCCGCGGCTCTCGGAACTCGCGGCGGCGGCCGGCGAGGACCGCCTGCTGGCCACGGCGGGCCCGGTGCTGACCCACCTGCGCGACGTGACGGGCGAGAGCGCGCAGCTCTACCGCCGCCAGGGCGACATGCGCATCTGCGTCGCCGCGGCGGAACGGCTGTCCGGACTGCGGGACACCGTCCCGGTGGGCTCCACGCTCACCATGAAGGCCGGGTCCTCCGCGCAGATCCTGATGGCCTGGGAGGAGCCCGAGCGCCTGCACAGGGGCCTCCAGGGCGCCCGCTTCACCGCCACCGCCCTGTCCGGCGTACGGCGCCGCGGCTGGGCCCAGTCGATCGGTGAGCGCGAGCCGGGCGTCGCCTCGGTCTCCGCCCCGGTGCGCGGCCCCTCCAACCGCGTGGTGGCCGCCGTCTCGGTCTCCGGGCCGATCGAGCGCCTGACCCGCCACCCGGGCCGGATGCACGCCCAGGCGGTCATCGACGCGGCGGCCCGCCTCTCGGAGTCGCTGCGCCGCTCCGGCGGCAGCTGACCGGCGGCCCGCCCCCGCCCCGTACGACGTACCTCCCGGAGCCCCGAACACCCGTCACAACCACGGGAGTTCGGGGCTCCGGCCGTATACCGGCCGCACCCGGCCCGAGACACGAAAAAGCCCTCCGCATCATGGATGCGGAGGGCTTCTCCTTGCTGTACCCCCGACCGGATTCGAACCGGCGCTACCGCCTTGAGAGGGCGGCGTGCTAGGCCGCTACACAACGGGGGCCTGCGTGTGGCAGATCAACCCTGACCTGCGAAGACAGGCGGATCAACATGCGCTGGGCTACCAGGACTCGAACCTAGAATGACGGTACCAGAAACCGTAGTGTTGCCAATTACACCATAGCCCATGGTGGTTGAGACCATTTTGAGTTGGTTCCTACCAGTACCCCCGACCGGATTCGAACCGGCGCTACCGCCTTGAGAGGGCGGCGTGCTAGGCCGCTACACAACGGGGGCCCTAGCGATCCTTGCGTCGACACATCCAGGAGCGACCCGAAGATGTCGGAAAGAAAGGATCTGTACCCCCGACCGGATTCGAACCGGCGCTACCGCCTTGAGAGGGCGGCGTGCTAGGCCGCTACACAACGGGGGCCCTAGCAGAGCTGCTTCTTGATCTATGAACTTCAACAGCTCTCGCAAGCTGGGCTACCAGGACTCGAACCTAGAATGACGGTACCAGAAACCGTAGTGTTGCCAATTACACCATAGCCCACCAAAACTCAACCCCCTGACCGGGGGTCTTCGTTCGGTTTGCGCTTCCCGGCCGGACCTTTCGGCCCTCTCGGGCGGCGCAGAAAGAACATTACCCGAAGGTGTCCGGGGCTCCAAAACGGGTATTGCCCGCCAGCAGGTCAGGGACCTGATCGAGGCCGGAGACGCTCACCAGCTCGGGCCTCCCGCCCGTCCCCGAGCGGTCCAGCCAGATCCCGGTGAGCCCGGCGGCAACGGCCCCACCAGCGTCGATGTCCGGCTCGTCGCCGATGTACGCGACCTGCTCGGGCGGCAGTCCGAGCGCGTCGCAGGCGGCGTGGAAGGCCGCGGCGGCCGGCTTGGAGACGCCCAGTTCGGCGGCGCACAGCACGGCCTCGAAGCGGTCCCAGACCCCCAGGACCTTCAGCTTCCGCTCCTGGTTGACCAGGCTCGAATTCGAGAGCACGGCGTGCCGGTACCCGTCGGCGAGGGCGTCCAGGACCGGCACGGCGTCCGGGAAGAGGGCCCAGGCGGCCTCGAAGTGGACGACGTGCCTGGCGAACCAGTCGTCGGCCTCCTCCTCGCTCAGGGGGCCGCCGAGGAAGCCCTCCACCCGGGCCCGCCGCTGCTCGTCGAAGGTGCACTCCCCCGCCGCGAAGCGCGCCCAGTGCAGCTTCATCAGCGTCCGCCACCGGTCGAGGGCCTGCTCCGCGGTGTCGTACCCGGCGGGCAGCCCCTCGGCGGCGAACTGGGACCGCATTCCGGCGAGGTCGGCGGAGGTGTAGTCGAAGAGGGTGTCGTCGATGTCCCAGACGACGGCGCGGATCGTGGCTCGGGTCGGCATACCGGAAAGGCTAGGCCGCGTCCTCGTCGCCCGGTACTACGCCGAAGTCGGTGACGAAGCAGGTGATGTTGCCGTCCGCGTCGCGGCCCAGCCAGGTGGGGTAGGCGCCGTCGCCCCAGCCGGAGGTGAAGGCGATCAGGTTGTGGCCGGTGGCGGGGGCCGTGACGGTGTGCGGGCCCGGGTTGTACGGGTCGGCTTCGAAGGCGTCCCAGAGCGGACCCTCGTCGCCCTGGCAGTCCGGGAAGGACTCGTCGGCGGCGGCGTCGTAGAAGCAGCCGGTGCCCGCGTCCACGCCGTAGCAGAAGATCTCGTCGTCGCCGAGGTCCGCCGGGTCCTGGCCGGGGGTCAGGGCGGGCTCCCAGGTGACGGTGGGGGCGTCCGAGATGATCAGGCGGGCCGCGGCGAGCCGGAGGTGGGGCGGGCCCTCGGGGTCCTCTTCGGCGGCGGTCAGGGTGGCCACGGCGGCGTCCACCCGGTAGCGGCCGGGGGCGACCTCGGCGGTGAAGGGCTCGGCCTCGCCGGTGCCCAGGCAGGTGAAGGGGTCGCAGGCGACCACCCGGCCGGTGGGCAGCCACAGCTCCCCGCCGGGGACCACCGCGAGGGTGCCCGTGGTGCCGGGTTCGTCGTCGGTGAAGGTGTGGCCGGGCACGAAGTACTGGGCGAGGTCGGGTGCGGCGGTCGTCATGGTGGAGCGGTCCCCCGGGTGGGCGTCGGACTGTTCAGGGCTGCCGCGCAGTCTCACACGTACCGCTGACAGTGCCGGGCCCCGGGGATGCGCGAGGGGGTGGCGGCCTGCCGGCCGCCACCCCCTCGGGAAACGCGATGTCCCCCGCGCGGTTACCGCGCCAGCTTGGCCAGGGCGGCGTCGATGCGGGTCAGGGTCTTGTCCTTGCCCAGGATTTCGAGGGACTCGAAGAGGGGCAGGCCGACCGTACGGCCGGTGACGGCGACGCGGACCGGGGCCTGGGCCTTGCCGAGCTTCAGGCCGTGCTCCTCGCCGGCCTTCAGCACGGCGTCCTTGAGGAACTCCGGGCTGGACCAGTCGGCCGCTTCGAGCTTGCCGCGGGCGGTGGTCAGCAGGGCGACCGGGTCGCCCTTCATGGCCTTGGTCCAGGACGCCTCGTCCTCGACCGGCTCGGGCAGGAAGAGGAAGTCGACGTTGGCCGTGATGTCCGAGAGGACGGTCAGCCGGGTCTGGGCGTGCGGGGCGATGGCCTCCCACGCGGACTCGTCGAAGTCCTCGGGGGCCCAGTTGGCGTGCGGGGCCCGCAGCCAGGGCTTGCAGGCGTCCGCGAAGGCCTTGGGGTCCAGGAGGCGGATGTGGTCCGCGTTGATGGACTCGGCCTTCTTGAGGTCGAACCGGGCCGGGTTGGCGTTGACGTCCGCGATGTCGAACTTCGCCACCATCTGGTCGATGGTGAAGATGTCCTCGTCGGCGGAGAAGGACCAGCCGAGCAGCGAGAGGTAGTTGAGCAGGCCCTCGCGGAGGAAGCCGCGCTCGCGGTAGAGGTTGAGCGACGACTCGGGGTCGCGCTTGCTCAGCTTCTTGTTGCCCTCGCCCATGACGTACGGCAGGTGGCCGAACTCGGGGACGAACGTCGCGACGCCCAGGTCGATCAGTGCCTTGTACAGGGCGATCTGGCGCGGGGTGGAGGAGAGCAGGTCCTCGCCGCGCAGGACGTGGGTGATCTCCATCAGGGCGTCGTCGACCGGGTTGACGAGCGTGTAGAGCGGGGCGCCGTTGGCCCGGACGATGCCGTAGTCCGGCACGTTCTCCGGGAGGTAGGTGATCTCGCCGCGGACCAGGTCCGTGAAGGTGATCGGCTCGTCGGGCATCCGGAAGCGGACGATGGCCGGGCGGCCCTCGGCGACGTACGCCGCCTTCTGCTCGTCGGTGAGGTCGCGGCAGTGGCCGTCGTAGCCGGACGGCCTGCCGGCGGCGCGGGCGGCGTCGCGGCGGGCGTCCAGCTCCTCGGTGGAGCAGTAGCAGTGGTAGGCGCGGCCGGCCGCGAGGAGCTTGGCGGCGACGTCCTGGTAGAGGTCCATCCGCTGGGACTGGCGGTAGGGGGCGTGCGGGCCGCCGACCTCGGGGCCCTCGTCCCAGTCGAGGCCGAGCCAGCGCAGGGAGTCCAGGAGCTGGTTGTAGCTCTCCTCGGAGTCCCGGGCGGCGTCGGTGTCCTCGATGCGGAAGACCATGGTGCCGCCGGTGTGCCGGGCGTACGCCCAGTTGAACAGGGCGGTACGGACGAGGCCCACGTGCGGGTTGCCCGTCGGGGAGGGGCAGAACCGGACGCGGACGGGGGAGGACGGGGTGTTAGCCACGCTTGATCACCTTGTTGGTGAGAGTGCCGATGCCTTCGATGGTGACGGCGACCTCGTCGCCGACGTTCAGGGGTCCGACACCCGCGGGGGTGCCGGTGAGGATGACGTCTCCGGGCAGGAGGGTCATCGCTTCGGAGATGTGGGCGACCAGGTCGGCGACGGAGCGGACCATGTCGCTGGTGCGGCCGAGCTGGCGCTGCTGCCCGTTGACCGTGCACTGGATGGTGAGGTCGGCCGGGTCGAGGTCGGTCTCGACCCAGGGGCCCAGCGGGCAGGAGGTGTCGAAGCCCTTGGCGCGGGCCCACTGCTTCTCGCGCTGCTGGACGTCGCGGGCGGTCACGTCGTTCGCCGCGGTGTAGCCGAAGACCACGTCCTTGACGCGCTCCTTGGGGACCTCGCGGCACATACGGCCGATGACCACGGCGAGTTCCGCCTCGTGGTGCAGTTCGGAGGAGAAGGAGGGGTACGCGATCGAGTCGCCGGAGCCGATCACCGAGGTGGAGGGCTTGAAGAAGGCGACCGGGACCTCGGGGACCTCGTTGCCGAGCTCCGCCGCGTGCTCCGCGTAGTTGCGGCCGATGGCCACGACCTTGCTGGGGAGCACGGGCGGGAGGAGCCGCACCTTGTTCAGCGGGACCTTGACGCCGGAGAGTTCGTGGTCGGCGTACGGAATGCCCTTGATGATGTCGAGGACGAGGTCACCGGAGTCAACGGTTCCGTCGCCCTCGACCGCGCCGAAGGCGACATTGCCGTCGATGGAGAATCTGGCGATGCGCACGGGATGCCTGCGCCCCTTATCTGAGCTGGCCGGAGTCTGACGCTCCAGGCTAACGCGGGTGGGGGGTGCGACCGCTCGGCGTTCCGTGCGCGGCGTCGCCGTTACGCGGGGACGGCTTCGGCCTGCTCGGGGGCGACCATCAGGATCGTGCGGCGGGTGTTGGCGGTGACCGCGGGCAGTTCCTGGGCGTACTCCGGGAGGGCGGCCGGCTTGGGGGTGCCGGTCTTCTTGTCCAGGTGCGCGAGCGTCGTGCGCTGCGGGTTGGCCAGGTTGCGGATCGCCGGGGCCGTCTTCTTCGCCGTCTTCGTGGTCTGCATGTGAGCTCTCGCGCCTTGTCGTGGGGGCGCCGGACGGGCGCCGGTGGTCGGATTCGCAATCCCTGTAAAGCGTCAGGCTAAACATCCGCTTCCCGGCCAAAGCCGGGAATGTGCAGGGATCTTCGTGTGAGTTTCCTCACGAGTTGTTGGGCAAATGCCGCAATTCGGGCCGTTGATCTTGGGGGCAGAAACGGACATTGCATACCTGAAGGTTTCATTCCGCTCCTGATCGCCCCGTCTGGGGCACGCCCCACCCGTAAGCGACTCGTAAGGAAATGTCCATTTCGTACGGGAAAGGATTCTACGGCTGGTGATCTCCTCGACACAAAGCGTCACTCCGGTTGCGACGCGCCCCACGGGCCTTGTTGGAGATCCTGCACTGTGCTGGAATTCCCCGGACCGCGGTCACTCACGACCACCCATGGGGATGATCCGGTACCCCAAGACTCGACACCGTTCGGCCGCTCTGCGGTGGGACGCCTGGTCCAGAGGTTGCGACGCTAGTGCAGGGACGTTTCAAGAGGGATGGCAGCGCTGCGGCGGAGCAGGAGCCGCGCGGCGGGACCGACCGTGGCTCATCGCCCCAGCCCCAGCACGCCCAGAACCAGGGACCGGCGCAGGCCGGTGCCGCCGGAAGGCCCGGCCAGCCGGGTCAGCCCGGTGGTCCGGGAGGCTCGGGCGGAACCTTCGGCGGCGGTGCCTTCGGTACGGGCCCCGGACCGGGCGGCCCCAAGGGCCCGGCGGGTGCCGGTGAGCCCTCGGGCAAGGCGTCCAAGTCCCCGAAGCCGATCAGCGCGGGCACCCGAATATCCCTGCGCAACTGGAGCATCAGCACCCGACTCGTCTCGCTGCTGGCCCTCCCCGTGGTCGCGGCGACCGCGCTCGGCGGACTCCGTATCAACGAGTCCCTGAGCGACATGCAGCAGCTCGACCACATGCAGCTGCTGACCAACATGACCCGGCAGGCGACCGAGCTCGCCGCCGCCCTGCAGAACGAGCGCGACAAGACGGCGGGCCCGCTGGCCAACGGCTCGGCCGCCAACGCGACCGCGGTCAAGTCCGAGACGGACAAGACCGACCGCGTCCAGTCGGCCTTCATCCGGGAGACCGGCGACGTCGAGGTCGGTGACGACTCCGACCCGGCGCTGAAGAGCATCCGGGGAAGCCTCAACGACATCGCGGCCAGCCTCAAGACCCTGCCGGACATCCGTGAGGCGGCGTACCAGAACCGCTCCGAGGCCGGTCACTCGCAGACCGTCACCGCCTACGGCCAGCTGATCAACTCCCTGCTGAACCTCTCGCAGGACATGGCCCAGGCCACCTCCAGCCCGGAGATGATCCAGCGCACCCGCGCCCTGGCCGCGTTCTCCGCCGCCAAGGAGTACGCGTCGATCCAGCGCGCGATCATCGCCGCCTCGCTGCCCGACACCCCGGACAACGCGAACCCGCTGACCAAGCTCCACGAGAGCGACCGGCTGGTCGGCCGGGCGGCGATGGGCAACGAGAAGAAGGCCCTCACCACCTTCAACCGCATCTACGGCACCGGCGCCGCCGAGCTGACGGAGATCCTGCGCAAGGGCACTCCTGACTCCCTGCGCGCCGAGGAGTACGCGAACAAGGTCCTGAGCACCGAGAAGGGCATGAGCCAGGTTCCCAAGCGGTCCTACATGGACTGGGGCGACCAGGCGAGCGTCGAGATCGAGGCGATGAAGCGCATCGAGGCGACGCTGCTCAGCGAGATGGACCAGAAGGCCCGCGAGCTGAAGACCGACTCCGAGCGCTCGACGATCATCTCGGGTGCGGTCATCCTCCTCGTGCTCGGCGTCTCGCTCGTCGGCGCCTTCGTGGTGGCCCGCTCCATGATCCGCTCGCTGCGCCGCCTCCAGGACACCGCGACCCGGGTCGCCCAGGACCGCCTGCTCGAGCTCGTCAAGCAGCTCTCCGAGTCCGACCCGCAGGACGTCGACACCTCGGTGGAGTCGGTCGGTGTGCACAGCCGGGACGAGATCGGCCGCGTGGCCTCCGCGTTCGACGACGTGCACCGCGAAGCGGTACGACTCGCCGCCGAGCAGGCACTGCTGCGGGGCAACGTCAACGCGATGTTCACCAACCTCTCGCGCCGCTCCCAGGGCCTGATCCAGCGTCAGCTCTCGCTCATCTCCGAACTGGAGTCCCGCGAGGCCGACCCCGACCAGCTCTCCTCGCTCTTCAAGCTCGACCACCTCGCGACCCGTATGCGCCGGAACGGCGAGAACCTCCTCGTCCTCGCCGGTGAGGAGCCGGGCCGCCGCTGGACCCGCCCGGTCCCGCTGGTCGACGTGCTCCGTGCCGCCGCCTCCGAGGTGGAGCAGTACGAGCGCATCGAACTCTCCTCGGTGCCCTCCACCGAGGTCGCCGGACGCGTGGTCAACGACCTCGTGCACCTGCTCGCGGAGCTGCTGGAGAACGCCACGTCGTTCTCCTCGCCGCAGACCAAGGTGCGCGTCACCGGTCACGCGCTGCCCGACGGCCGCGTGCTCGTCGAGATCCACGACACCGGCATCGGTCTCTCCCCGGAGGACCTGTCCGCGATCAACGAGCGGCTCGCCGCTCCCCCGACCGTGGACGTCTCCGTCTCCCGCCGCATGGGCCTGTTCGTGGTCGGCCGGCTGTCCCTGCGACACGGCATCCGCATCCAGCTCCGCCCGTCCGACTCGGGCGGTACGACCGCGCTGGTCATGCTCCCGGTCGACGTCGCGCAGGGCGGCAAGAAGCTCCCCGGCAAGCCCGGTGGCCCGGGTGGTCCCGGTGCGCAGGGCGGCCAGGGCGGCGCCCCGCAGATGCCCGCGGGTCCCGGCCCGCGTCCCGGTCTCCCGGCCGGTCCCGGTGCGGGCGGCGGTCCCGGCAGCCGTCCGGGCGCCCCGCAGGGCGGTCCCGGTCTGCTCGGCGGCGGCGACGCGCCCCGCCGCGAGGTCGGCGCGGGCTCCGGTCCGCGCGCGGCGCTCCCCGGCCGCACCCCCGGTGCCGGTCTGGGCAACGCGGCTCCGCCCGCCGCCGCCAAGCGCGGCGGTCTCGCCGGTGCCTTCGGCGGTGCCCGCGGCGGCCGTGAGGACGTCCAGCAGGCCAACGCCTCCCAGGGCAACGCGCCCGCCCCGCTCCCCCGGGCCGGCGGCCCGCGTGCGGAGCTGCCCGGCGGCAACCCGGCGGGCGGGCAGCGCCCGGCCCCGCAGGCCGCGAGCTGGGGTGCCCGGCAGAACCCGGACGTGCCGCGCGGTCACGAGGAGACGGAGGACCGCCAGGGTCCCGGCTCCACGGCCGAGTTCGACCGCCCGGACTTCAACGGGCCGCCGCCCGGTTCCGCCGCGGCGACGGGGCAGTTCGAGCGCCCTGACGTACGGCAGAACCCGGCGGCCACCGGCCAGTTCGAGCGGCCCGACGTACGCCAGGACCCGGCCGCCACCGGCCAGTTCGAGCGTGCGGACGTACGCCAGGACCCGGCGGCGACCGGCCAGTTCCCGCAGGCCCAGCACGGCTTCCAGGACCCCGCGGCCACGGGGCAGTTCCCGCAGGCCGACACGCGTGGCTTCCAGAACCCGGCGACCGCCGGAGGGTTCGAGCGGCCCGACGCGCGCGGCCCCCAGGGTCCGGGCAGCACCGGCCAGTTCCCGCAGGTGGGACGCCCGGCGCAGGACCCCGCGGCCACCGGTCAGTTCCCGCAGCCCGACTTCGACCGGGCCCCCGGCCCCTTCGAGCGCCCCGACGTCCGGGAGCCGCAGGGCAACAGCACCACCGGGCAGCACCAGGTGGACCCGTACAGCACGGGCCAGCACCAGGTGGACCCCTACGGCACGGGCCAGCACCAGGTGGACCCGTACAGCACAGGTCAGCACCAGGTGGACCCGTACGACACCGGGCAGCACCGGACCGGCCAGTTCCAGGGCGGACAGCAGGGTGGCCGGCAGGGCGGCCGTCAGGACGGTCCGCACGAGGAGACCGGCCAGTACGGGACGGGCCAGTACGAGACCGGTCAGTACGAGACCGGCCAGTACGAGCGTCCCGGGGCCGGTGCCACTCCGGCGCCGCCCGCCGGTCTGCCGCAGCGTCCGAACCCGCAGCGCCCGAACGAGCAGCGCCCGCGCGGACCGGAGGCCGGTCAGGGCGGTCAGGGTCAGGGCCAGCAGGGCCGGGGCGACGCCGACTTCGGTGCGCCGCGTCCCGTCGCGAGCCTGCCCGCGCAGCCCTCGCCGCAGCAGACCCCGCCGCAGCGTCCGCTGGAGCGCCGTCCGCAGCAGCCGTCCGACGCGCTGCCGCCGGCCGCAGGTCCCGGGGACGGCCGTACGCCGCTCTTCGACACCCTGGAGTCGAACTGGTTCCACGGCGACCAGCCCGGGGGCCAGCAGGCCCCGCAGGGCCGGCCGCAGGCCCAGGCCGCTCCTTCCGTGCCGCAGCAGCCCTCCGCTCCCGAGCGGGACGCCGAGGTGAACTGGCGTCCCTCGCCCAACGACGAGCTCGTCCGCCAGGCCGAGCGCGTCCGCAAGCCCGCCGCAGGCGGAGTCACCACTTCAGGACTTCCGCGTCGTGTACCGAAGGCCAACCTGGTCCCGGGCACCGCGCAGGAACAGAACCACCAGACAGGTCCGCAGGTCTCCCGCGCGCCCGACGACGTGCGCGGCCGGCTGACCAATCTTCGTCGGGGTATTCAGCAGGGCCGCCAGGCCGGCAGCAACGGCACCACTGGCACGTTCCGCGCTGTTGACCCCACTCACCAGCAGGAGCGTTAGTTGAGTCCGATGAGCCAGGCGGCGCAGAATCTGAACTGGTTGATCACCAACTTCGTGGACAACACCCCCGGGGTGTCCCACACGGTGGTGGTCTCCGCCGACGGACTTCTGCTGGCCATGTCCGAAGGCTTCCCCCGCGACCGTGCCGACCAGCTGGCGGCGGTCGCCTCCGGGCTGACCTCGCTGACGGCCGGCGCGTCCCGGATCTTCGAGGGCGGCCCGGTCGCCCAGACCGTGGTGGAGATGGAGCGCGGCTTCCTCTTCCTCATGTCGATCTCGGACGGGTCCTCGCTCGCGGTGCTCGCGCACCCCGACGCGGACATCGGCCTGGTGGGGTACGAAATGGCATTGCTGGTCGACCGTGCGGGCACCGTCCTCACCCCGGACCTCCGCGCGGAACTCCAGGGCAGCCTGCTGCACTAGGCCGCCGCACCGCACGAAAATCCCCTCACACCCCTCGCTCCACACCGTCCGGCCGCAACCGAATCCCCCACCGGCCCAGTCAGACGGCACGCCGACACTCTGCTGTCATGCCCGGAGGACCCATGACCCCGCCCCCCGCCTCTCACGATCCGTACGGTGGCGCGCATACCGATGCGCCGTACGACTCCTACGAGGGCGATCAGCCGCTGGTACGTCCCTACGCGATGACCGGTGGCCGGACCAGGCCGCGCTACCAGCTCGCCATCGAGGCGCTGGTCAGCACGACGGCCGACCCGGCGCACCTGTCCACGCTGCTCCCCGAGCACCAGCGGATCTGCCACCTGTGCCGCGAGGTCAAGTCGGTCGCCGAGGTCTCGGCGCTCCTGTCCATGCCGCTGGGAGTTGCCCGGATCCTCGTCGCGGACCTGGCGGAAGCCGGTATGGTCGCCATCCACCAGCCGGGCGAGGGCGCGGACGCCGACGGAACGCCGGCCGTCACGCTGCTGGAAAGGGTGCTCAGTGGACTTCGCAAGCTCTGACAGCGGGACCGCACGCTCCACCACCTCCGCGAAGATCGTGGTGGCGGGCGGTTTCGGCGTCGGCAAGACCACGTTCGTGGGTGCGGTCTCCGAGATCAATCCGCTGCGTACGGAGGCCGTGATGACCTCCGCGTCCGCGGGGATCGACGACCTCACCCACACCGGGGGCAAGACCACCACGACGGTGGCGATGGACTTCGGCCGCATCACGCTGGACCAGGACCTGATCCTGTACCTCTTCGGTACGCCGGGCCAGGACCGCTTCTGGTTCATGTGGGACGACCTGGTGCGCGGTGCGATCGGCGCCGTCGTACTCGTCGACACCCGCCGTCTCGCCGACTGCTTCCCTGCGGTCGACTACTTCGAGAACAGCGGCCTGCCGTTCGTCATCGCCCTCAACGGCTTCGACGGCCACCAGCCGTACACGCCGGACGAGGTGCGCGAGGCGCTGCAGATCGGGCCCGACACCCCGATCATCACCACCGACGCCCGCCACCGCGCGGACGCCAAGAGCGGTCTGATCACGCTGGTCGAGCACGCGCTGATGGCACGCCTCAAGTAGCGAATCGGCCCCTGCACAAGTAGGGCCCCGCATACGGCAGTTGTCGTAGGGAATCGGGGGCGGGTTGTGGTGTTTGACACTCTCCCGCCCCTTGGTTCATAACGTTTCGAAAGAGAATTGCAGGAGCAAGGCAACCCGGCGCGTTCAACTGGTGCCGCTGCGCTCACACGAGCCCCGTCTTTTGACGGGGCTCGTTCTTTATGCCCGTTTTATCTGAGGGATGGGCCACTCAGCGCGCCGAGGCCGGGCTGTTTGGCCCATACCCGTCGGCCGTGCTGGAATTCGGCGAAACTCCTGAGTAAGTACGGCCCGGAACGAAACACGGCACAGCGTAGGTGCCGACGCCGAGAGGTTGTTGGTCGAGTGAGGCGAAGCAAGAAAAGCTCCGCAGAGCAGCAGACACGGGGCAACTTCACCCCGCCGTCGCGCACTGCGGCGCCGCCTGCCGCTGAGGCGCCCGCCGCCCCCGCGCAGGGCGGCAGCTCCAGCCGGATGTCCCCCCGCAACTGGCGGGTGGCCACCCGGCTGAACGCCATTCTCCTCATACCCGTCCTGGTCGCCATCGTGATGGGTGGCTTCCAGGTCAACGGTTCCATCAACACCTGGCGCAAGGCACAGGACGCGGAGAAGACCGCGCTCATCGTGCGCGCCGCCGGCGAGTACGGGCACGCGCTGCTCAACGAGCGCGACCTGACGGCCGAGCCGCTGCTCGGCAACAAGAGGGACAGCCCGGCCATCGCCGAGGCCTACGCCAAGACCGACGCGGCGGCGAAGAAGTTCGCGACCGCCACCAAGGACCTGCCGAACGACGGTCTCAAGCGCCGTCTGGCGAAGTTCCGCGAGGAAGAGCCGAAGCTCGCGTCGATCCGCAAGACCGCGTACACCGCTCAGGTCGAGACCGCGGTGAAGAACGACGAGAAGGGCCTCGGCCCGGTCGCCACCGAAGAGGGCTACGTCCTCGTCCAGCACTCCCTGATGGAGTTCGCCAACGAGCTCAGCCTGAGCACCGGCAACGTCACCAGCTACGGCCGCACCGTCTACGCCATCCAGCTCGCCAAGGCCGCCGGCTCCCTCCAGCGCTCCATCGGCACGCACCTGCTGGTGCGGCCCAACGGCGAGCAGGACATCAAGCGCGCCCAGGTCGTCGCCTTCAGCTCGTACAACTACCTGGAGCGCATCGCCCTGCTGGAGTACATCTCCGGCAGCACCGCCCAGGACGAGCAGCTGCTCAAGGACGTGATGGCGGGCAAGACCAAGGAGGGCGAGGAGAAGCTCGCCGCCGCCAAGGCGCAGGCCCAGGCCGCGGGCAGGGGCTTCCCCACGCCGCCGCGCGGACCCGACAACTCGGTGCTCAGCGGCATGGCCCAGCAGATCGCCTCCGGGAAGAGCCCGCAGCAGCTGGCCCGCCAGGGCATCGTGCCCCTGACCTGGATGGCGGCCTCCACCGCCAAGTTCGACGGCTACACCGAGATCGAGAACAAGCTCGTCACCAAGGCGGTGGACGAGGCCGCGCAGATCTCCGCGGACGCCCGCAACGACGCGATCATCAACGGCGCCATCGTCGTGGTCGCGGTGCTGGCCGCCTTCGTCCTCGCCGGGATGATCGCCCGCCAGATGAGCCGCTCGATGAAGCGGCTGCGCACCGCCGCCTTCTCGGTCGCCGAGCAGCGGCTGCCGATGCTCGTCGACCAGCTCTCGCGCACCGAGCCCGGCCGGGTCGACACCCGGGTGGAGCCCATCCCGGTCACCTCGCACGACGAGATCGGCGAAGTGGCCCGCGCCTTCGACCAGGTGCACCGCGAGGCCGTCCGGCTCGCCGCCGAGCAGGCCATGCTCCGGGGCAACGTCAACGCGATCTTCACCAACCTCTCGCGCCGCAACCAGTCGCTGATCGAGGGCCAGCTGACCCTGATCACCGACCTGGAGAACAACGAGGCCGACCCCGACCAGCTGGAGAGCCTCTTCCGGCTCGACCACCTGGCCACCCGCATGCGTCGCAACGGCGAGAACCTCCTGGTCCTCGCGGGCGAGGAGCCCGGCCGCCGCTGGAACCAGCCGGTCCCGCTGGTGGACGTGCTGCGCGCCGCCTCCTCCGAGGTGGAGAACTACGAGCGCATCGAGCTGTCCGGGGTGCCGGAGTCGGAGATCCACGGCCAGGCCGTGACCGACCTGGTGCACCTGCTCGCCGAGCTGCTGGAGAACGCCACCACCTTCTCCTCCCCGCAGACCAAGGTGCGCGTGGCCGCGACCCGGCTGCCGGACGGCCGGGTGATGGTGGAGATCCACGACAAGGGCATCGGCCTCACCGCCGAGGACTTCGCGGACATCAACCACAAGCTGGCCAACCCGCCGACCGTGGACGCCGCGGTGTCCCAGCGCATGGGTCTGTTCGTGGTCGGCCGCCTCGCCGACCGGCACGGCATCCGGGTCCAGCTGCGCCCCTCGGGCGAGCAGGCCGGTACGACGTCGCTGGTCATGCTGCCGGACGCGATCACCCACGGTGGTGGCGGCGAGGAGAACCCGGGCGACTTCACCGTCTCCTCGATCATGGCGAACCAGCAGACCGCCCCCGAGCAGCCGGCCTTCGAGTCCGCCCCGATGCGGACCGCCGCCGAACTCGGTTTCGACGATTCGCAGTACGAGGCCGGAGGCGGCCGGGCGCCGCTCGATCCGGTGAACCGCTCGCTGCTGCGCGAGGAGCGCCGGGCCGCGCTGGAGGGCCGCACCGCCCAGGACGACGGCCGCCCGCTGTTCCGCGACGAGGTGCCGGGCGGACAGCAGGCCGGCTTCCCCGAGCAGGGCTACCAGGACCCCTCGTACCAGGCCCCCTACCAGGAGCAGCCGTACCAGGGCGGCGCCTACCAGGACCCCTCGGCGCAGGCCCCCGCCGCGGACGCCCCGTACGACCACAACGGCTACCCGACGGCGCAGATGCCGCCGGTCACCGGGGCGCCGCAGGGCGACGGTTTCGACGGCTTCGGCCCGCGGGAGTCCTTCGGCTCGACCGAGCGTTTCCCCGCGCAGGAGCCGCAGGTCACGCCCCAGCAGCCCTATGCGGAACCCTCGTACCAGGACCCGCAGGCGGCTCAGCAGGGCTTCGGCGAGAACTTCGACGCTCAGCACCACCAGGCCAACTGGCAGGATGCAAACGGTTTCCAGGGCAGTTACGAAACTTCGTACGAGACCGAAACGGAACCTGGGCAGTCCGCCCAGGAGACCCCCGCTGCCGACCCGGAGCGCGTAGGCTTCGACCGTCCGGGACCCACCGCTCCCGCACCGCGCGACGGCCACGACCTGACCGACGCGGGCCTTCCGCGCCGTGGCAGCCAGTCCGGCCCGGAGAGCATGCTCAGCCGGCACAGCAGGACGGCCGGCCGCGGTGAGCAGCAGGAGCAGGCGCCCCGGGCACCGCAGGAACCGGCTCCCCAGGCAGCACCCCGGGCCCAGCTCCCGCAGCCGCCGTCCGCAGCCGCGGACTCCGCGCCGCAGGACGGTGCGGGGCAGGGGGGCGAGGGTGACGGCGAGTGGCGCACGTCGAACGACGAGCGCTGGCAGCGTGCCGAGAAGCTGAAGGATCCGAAGGCGGGCGGGGTCACTCCCTCCGGCCTCCCCAAGCGGGTGCCCAAGGCCAACCTGGTCGAGGGCGCCGCGGAGCAGACCCCGCAGGGCGGCCCCCAGGTCTCCCGCGCACCGGAGGACGTCCGGGGCAGGCTGAGCAACCTGCGGCGCGGTGTCCAGCGGGGACGCAACGCGGGAACAGACCAGAACCAAGCGGCCACTTACGATCAGCACAGTGGACCGAGCAGTACCTACAACCAGGAGCGTTAGTGTGAGCCCGATGAGCCAGGCGGCGCAGAATCTCAACTGGTTGATCACCAATTTCGTGGACAACACCCCCGGGGTGTCGCACACGGTGGTGGTCTCCGCCGACGGACTCCTGCTGGCGATGTCCGAAGGTTTCCCCCGTGACCGTGCCGATCAACTGGCGGCCGTGGCCTCCGGCTTGACGTCACTGACGGCAGGCGCCTCGCGGATCTTCGAGGGCGGCGCAGTCAACCAGACCGTGGTGGAGATGGAGCGAGGATTCCTTTTCATCATGTCCATCTCCGACGGATCCTCGCTCGCGGTGCTTGCGCACCCCGACGCGGACATCGGCCTCGTAGGCTACGAGATGGCACTTCTCGTCGACCGTGCGGGCACCGTCCTCACCCCGGATCTCCGGGCGGAACTTCAGGGAAGTCTGCTCAACTAACCGAAGAGTCGAACAAGCAGACACAAGTGTTCTCAACTAGCAGACACCCCGTGCGTATTGGCGTCCCCGGGCTTTAGGGTTCGGGGACGTGGCTCCACAGTGCATGGTGCCCGCAGTGCAGTCGGAGGAGGAGAACGTGGCAACGCCCCCAAACGGTTCGTCGGCCGACTGGCCCTACGGCCACGGCCCGGTCCAGGGTCAGGGTGGTCAGCCGGGAGGCCCCGGCGACCCCTCGCAGAACCGGTTCAACTTCCCCTCCACCCCCAGCCGTTCACCGTACGAGCAGCAGCGCCCCTACCAGCAGCAGCCGCCGCAGCACCGCGGGCAGCCGCAGCCGCCCGGCATCCAGCCGGTGGCGCAGGGCGGTCGCGGACGGCCGGCCGGATCGTCGTCCTCGTCCCCCGCGGGCGGCGGTCACAACCCTCTGGTGCGTCCGTACGCGATGACGGGCGGCCGTACCAGGCCCCGCTACCAGCTCGCCATCGAGGCGCTGGTGCACACCACGGCGGACCCGAGCCGGCTGCAAGGGCAGTTGCCCGAGCACCAGCGGATCTGCCAGCTGTGCCGTGAGATCAAGTCGGTCGCCGAGATCTCGGCACTTCTCTCCATCCCCCTCGGCGTTGCCCGGATCCTCGTCGCCGACCTGGCAGAGGCCGGACTCGTCGCCATTCACCAGCCCGGCGGCGACGAAGCCGCGGGCGGTCAGCCAGATGTGACACTGCTCGAAAGGGTGCTCAGTGGACTTCGCAAGCTCTAGCAGCGGAGCAGCCCGCTCCACAACCTCCGCGAAGATCGTGGTGGCGGGCGGCTTCGGCGTCGGCAAGACGACGTTCGTCGGAGCCGTGTCGGAGATCAACCCGCTGCGTACCGAGGCCGTGATGACCTCCGCATCCGCGGGCATCGACGACCTCACCCACACCGGGGACAAGACGACCACCACGGTCGCCATGGACTTCGGCCGCATCACGCTGGACCAGGACCTGATCCTGTACCTCTTCGGTACGCCCGGTCAGGACCGCTTCTGGTTCATGTGGGACGACCTGGTGCGCGGTGCGATCGGCGCCGTCGTACTCGTCGACACCCGCCGTCTCGCCGACTGCTTCCCTGCGGTCGACTACTTCGAGAACAGCGGCCTGCCGTTCGTCATCGCCCTCAACGGCTTCGACGGCCACCAGCCGTACAACCCGGAGGAGGTCCGCGAGGCGCTGCAGATCGGGCCCGACACCCCGATCATCACCACCGACGCCCGCCACCGCGCGGACGCCAAGAGCGCGCTGATCACCTTGGTGGAGCACGCGCTGATGGCGCGCCTGCGCTGAGGGTTCGCGCTCTCGCGCTCGATCGATGGGGCCCACCCCTCCCCCGGCCCCCGGGAGGGACGGGCCCTTCGCCGTGTCCGGGCCAGGAACGCCGCCGCGCGGGTGCCGGCCGGCGGGAGGATGCGCGAAGGCCCGGCCCCCCGTCGAGGGGGGCCGGGCCTTCGGTGTGTGCGGGAGGGGACCCGGGGGTCAGCCCTGCCAGCTGTGCGGCGCGCGGAAGCCCGGCGACCGCTCCAGCCTCCGCCACCCCGCCGCCGAACGTCCGCGCGGCGCCGCGACCTCGGCCGGGCGGGCCGCCGCCCGCGCCAGCAGGATCGCGGTGATGGCGGCGAGTTCCTCGGGCGCCGCCTCGCCCTTCTCCACGCGCAGCAGGTTCTTCATGTCGGCAGTATCGGCAGGGTTGCTCATCTGGTTCGTCGTCTCCGTCTCGTCTGCGTGTTCGTGTGTTCTTCGTGTCCGTCAGCGTGCACCGCGGGCGTGCACGGCTGGGGAAGGCCGGGTGTGCGCCGGGTTACTGCGGCGGGTTGCCGTGCTTGCGCGAGGGCAGGTCCGCGTGCTTGGTGCGGAGCATGGCCAGCGAGGAGATGAGGACCTGGCGGGTCTCCGCCGGGTCGATCACGTCGTCGACCAGTCCGCGCTCGGCCGCGTAGTACGGGTGCATCAGCTCGGCCTTGTACTCCTTGACCATGCGCGCCCGCATCGCCTCGGGGTCCTCGGCCTCCGCGATCTGCTTGCGGAAGATCACGTTGGCGGCGCCCTCCGCGCCCATCACGGCGATCTCGTTGGTCGGCCAGGCGTAGGTCAGGTCCGCACCGATGGACTGCGAGTCCATGACGATGTACGCACCGCCGTACGCCTTGCGCAGGATCAGCGAGATGCGCGGCACGGTGGCGTTGCAGTACGCGTACAGCAGCTTGGCACCGTGCCGGATGATCCCGCCGTGCTCCTGGTCCACGCCGGGCAGGAAGCCGGGGACGTCGAGCAGCGTCACGATCGGGATATTGAAAGCATCGCACATCTGGACGAACCGGGCAGCTTTTTCGCTGGCCTCGATGTCCAGGACGCCCGCGAGGGACTGCGGCTGGTTGGCGACGACACCGACGACCTGGCCGTCCAGGCGGGCCAGCGCGCACAGGATGTTGGTGGCCCAGCGCTCGTGGATCTCCAGGTAGTCCCCGTCGTCGACGAGCTCCTCGATGACCTTGCGCATGTCGTACGGCCGGTTGCCGTCGGCCGGCACCAGGTCGAGCAGCACGTCGCCGCGCCGGTCCGCCGGGTCCTCGGAGGGGACGGTCGGCGGGTTCTCCCGGTTGTTGGAGGGGAGCATCGAGATCAGGTAGCGGACCTCGGCGAGGCAGGTCTCCTCGTCGTCGTACGCGAAGTGCGCCACACCGCTGGTCTCGGCGTGCACGTCAGCACCGCCCAGACCGTTCTGGGTGATCTCCTCGCCGGTCACCGCGCGGACCACGTCGGGTCCGGTGATGAACATCTGCGAGGTCTCGCGGACCATGAACACGAAGTCGGTCAGCGCCGGGCTGTAGGCCGCGCCGCCCGCGCACGGGCCGAGCATCACGCTGATCTGCGGGATGACACCGGAGGCGCGGGTGTTGCGCTGGAAGATGCCGCCGTACCCGGCGAGCGCGGAGACGCCCTCCTGGATACGGGCGCCCGCGCCGTCGTTCAGCGAGACCAGCGGAGCGCCCGCCGAGATCGCCATGTCCATGATCTTGTGGATCTTGGTGGCGTGGGCCTCGCCCAGCGCGCCGCCGAAGATCCGGAAGTCGTGCGCGTAGACGAAGACCGTGCGGCCCTCGACCGTGCCCCAGCCGGTGATGACACCGTCGGTGTACGGCTTCTTGTTCTCCAGGCCGAAGCCGGTGGCCCGGTGCCGCCGCAGCTGCTCGACCTCCTGGAACGAGTCCGCATCGAGCAGCAGCTCGATGCGCTCGCGGGCGGTCAGCTTGCCCTTGGCGTGCTGCGCCTCGGTCGCACGCTCGCTCGGGCCGCGCACGGCCTGCTCGCGCAGTGCGTGCAGCTCGGCCACCCGGCCACGTGCGTCGGTCGGCTCACCCGGGGTCTCGTCCACAACGGTCATGTACCGACCCTACGAACATCGCCAAGAAAACGGTCCGTCGACTCTGTACAGTCTCCGGGCCCATCTCCTGTGAGGGCCGGACAGAACCATGGCGCACGAAGGGGACAACCGCAGGTCCTGGGCTCCCGTCTTTGTAAAGGTCGCACAAAGCGGCCCGCTGTGGCGTGCTGCACACCCCGGCCCGTGCCGGCTCGCGTCCGGCCCGTACCCGCCGGGGTGCGCCGCCTTGCGTGCGGTGTGCTCAGCGCACCTCGCAGTGCAGCGAGGCCCCCGTGCGGCCCGGTGAGACGCGCAGCCGCAGCCGCCGTCCGGTGGCGAGCACCTCCACACCGGGCGGTGCCTGCACCACCTGGCGCACCGGGCGGTCCCAGGTCAGTTCGTACGGGGTCCCGGTGCGGTCGGGGCCGCTCAGGGCGAGGGTGTGGCCGCCGCGCCCGGCGCGCACCAGCACGCTCGCCGGGCCCGACACGGTCAGCTCCCCGGCCGTACCGGCGGCGAAGAAGTTCGCCGCGAGCAGGCCGAGGGAGTCGATGCGGACGGCCTGGACGGCGGCGGTGCGGGCCAGGACGCGCAGCCAGAACGGGTCGGCGGCCCGCAGCGCGAGGGAGCGGCGGGAGGCGCCCGGCATCAGGAGGTACTGGTAGGCGGCGTCCTTCGGGTCGGTGCCGTGGTCCAGCAGGAGGGTCTGGTAGTGCCTGGTCTGCCGGTCGGTGGTGCTGGTGGTGTTGATGTCGTTCCACGACCCGGTGCGGGCCTCGCGGAGCGTGCGCAGGTCCGTACCGCCGGGGAAGATCCAGCCGCCGTGGCCCTCCAGGTGCGCCCAGCGGGGGCGGGAGCGGCCGTCGGTGCTGAAGCGGGCGGCGGCGGTGGGGCCGAGGTTGCGGTTGTCGACGACCGTTTCGACGGGGACGCCGTCGGTGGCGGTGATGCCCGCGCCGAGGCAGACGATCGTGTCGCCGACGCAGAACCAGGACTTGCGGGCCTCCAGGGTCGAGCCGAGCCCCTTGAGGTGCTGGCCGATGGCCGCGTACCTGCCGTCGGTGGCGCCGCCGGTCCACTTGGTGGCGGGCCGCCAGGCGCCCCACTCGCCGCCCGCGCGGTCGGCGAGCCGCTTGGTGGAGACGGTGGTGCCGGGCAGCCGGTAGGGGTCCACGGTGGGCCAGAACCAGTCCGTGTACTGGTCGTTGGCCTGCGCGCCCGGCCACCAGTAGAGCATTCCGGCGCCGGTGTGCCAGCCGCGCGGGTTCTCGCCGTTGCCGCACTCGTACGCGGAGATGCGCTCGCTGGACATCGACAGGGCGGCGGCCCAGCCCCGGCCGCGGTGCACGGCGCGGTCCATGCCGGAGAAGAGGTGGTGGCGTTCGACGGGTTCGGGCGCCGCGGGCAGCGGGGAGTCCGCGACGGCGTGCAGCCGGGCGAGGTCGGCGACGGCGAGCTGGCGGGCGGCGAGGATCGGCGCCGTCTTGTCGCGCTCGATCCAGCCCTTGACCATCGCGGTCCAGCGGTCGCGTTCGGCGGCGGACGCGCCGCCCGCGAGGAGGGGGATGGCGGCGATCAGGCCCTGGCCGTGGAAGTGGTCGCTGCGCATCACCTTCAGGTCGTCGCTCTTGAGGTAACCGCGGCTGATGGCCCGTCCGTTGACGCTGTCCATCATCAGGCCGTTGTAGAGGAAGGGCGCGTACGCCTTCTCCACGGAGTCCAGGATGATCTGGCGGCCCGGGTCGGTGACGGCCCAGGTGGAGCCCGCGAGCAGGGTGAAGAGCCGGCCGAGTCCGTCGAGCATGACCTGGCCGTACGTGCCGGAGTAGGCGACGGTGGTGTGCTGGATGAACGAGCCGTCCTCGTAGAGCCCGTCGCCCTTGGTCACGTACGGGAAGACGGGCGAGAGCGCGTCGCGGGCCAGTGCGAGTTTGGCGGGCTCACGGCCGAGGACGCCGCGCAGGGCCACCGAGCGGCAGAGGTCGACCCGGTTGGCGCCGGTGGAGGTGCCCGAGTAGTCGCGGAGCATCGCGTCGGGGATGAAGTGGTCGACGGCGGCGCAGTGGGCGGCGACGCGGGTCTCGCCCAGCTCCGTGTACAGGACGGCCGTGATGTCCATCAGGAGGCGGGGGCTGCCTATCTGCCACTCCCACCAGTTGCCGTAGCGGGTGGTGCCCGGGTGGTAGACGCGGGCGGTGAGGTGGTCGAGGCCGCGCAGGATGTCGGCGAGGAGGCCCTTGTCGCCGGTGAGGCCGGTGCCGCTCTGGGCGTACGCCTGGGTCATGGTCCACAGGCGGGAGTAGCTCTGGGTGATGCCGGCCGGCGGGTCGAAGGGGAAGCCGGGCCAGAGGGAGGTGTCGGTGGGGGCCATCGAGGCGCGCACCTCGGCGGCGCGCCGGCCGGTCTCGCGCAGGCGGGTGGCGTAGGGCTCGGCCCCGGGGTCGTAGCCCTCGCCGAGCTGGAGGGCGTTCCAGCGGGTGCGGAGGGTGTCGAACTCGTCGGCGGCGGGGGCGTCGGGGGCGCGGGTGGTGGCGGGTCCGGCCGCGTGTGCCGGGGCGGGCAGGGCGAGGGCGGTGAGGGATGCGGTGGCGGCGGCGAGGAGGGTGCGGCGGGTGGGGGTGGTGCGGAGCACGGGGCCTCCCGGGGCGGGTGGTGTAGACCTGTTGCGCGCTGGTTTAGCACGGGGCGGGAGGGGGGTTCAATGGTTTGGACGGGGTCGGTAGAAAGCGCTTGCCGCCTTGTGCCGGCGGGCCGCTCGGAGCGGGCAAGGGGGCAGCCCCTGACGGAGCCGCCCCCTTGTCGTTTCCGGCTCCGGTCAGGGGGTGCAGTGGAAGCGGGCGGAGCCCCAGGCCGCGTGGTCGTTGCCCGGACCGTCGCCGCCGTCGCCCGTGACCAGGTCGACGTACTTCGCGCCGGTGACGTCCGCTGTCAGGGGCCAGGCCGGGTCGGGGGCCTTGAGGACCGGTGACTCGACCGCCTTCTTCCCGTCGGCCAGGACGGTGAACTGGACGCTGCCGCGTACCGCCTGCGAGTCGTCCAGGCCCACCTCCGCCGTGAAGGAGGTGCACTTGCCGCCGAGGTAGTAGCGGATCCTGCCCGGGGACGCCGTGCCGAGGCCCTTCTCGTACACCTTGCCGTTGATCTTGAGCGGGGTGCCGTCGCCGGGTGCGGTCTCGCCGTTGTCCATGTCCTTCTCGGCGGGGCCCCAGCCGTTCTCGGCGCTGATCCAGTCGTGGTCGGAGGCGTAGGTGTCGGTGGTGGGGGGCGGGGTGAGGGTGCGGACGGTGGTGGTGGCGGTGAGGGTGCGGGGCGAGGCGCCGACGGTGTAGGCGGCCTTGGAGGTGAGGGGGTAGGGCCGGTACTCGGCGTCGGCGGGCGGGGTGACCTGCCAGGTGCCCGCCGCCTTCGCGCCGGGGGCGACGGTGGCGTGCTCGACCGGTCCGGCGGGCGTGGCGGTCCAGCCCTCGGGGACGGTGAGGGAGAGCGCGACGCCGGTCGCGGCGACGGCCTCGTTGTTGGTGAAGGTGGCGGTGACCTCGTTCTTCTGGCCCGGTTCGAGGACCGCTCCGGTGGCGGCGACCGCGAGGGTGCCGCAGGCGGCCTGCTGCGGGGCGGGCCCCAGGTCGGTCACCGTGAAGTTGTCCAGGACGAAGTCCGCGCCGTCGGGGGCGTCGGCCCGCTTGCGCAGCCCGACCCAGGTGTCGCCGCAGCCCGCGGTGACCGTCTCGGAGACGTGGGCGGTGGTGCGCTGTTCGGCGATCGGGGTGCGGCGGGTCTCCACGGAGGAGGTCCGGCCGTCCGTGCCGGTGCGGTCGTAGCCGGTCACCCACTCGTAGGACCCCGCGTGGCTGGACTGGTGGTCGAACTCGACGCGGTAGTTGCGCCCGTCCTTCATGGGGACGGTCCAGGGGGCGGTGCGGTAGACGAGCCCGGAGTTCTCCTCGTGCGACTTCAGCGACTCGCTGCCGCCGAGGACGTCGTCGATCCGCTTGCCGTTCCAGCCGGCCTGGGTGTACGGGGCGTTCTTCTGCGCGATGTGGGTGCGCGGGTCGGTGTCACCGCCCGCGTCGCCCTTGAAGAAGGGCCCCCAGCCCTGGTCGACGGCCTCGAAGTCGTCGTGCACGAGGGCGCCGGCCTTGGTGGCGGGGGCGTTGGCCACGAGGCGTACGTCGTCGATCCGCACCCGGACGTCCGCCCCCGCCGCGGCCTTGATGTCGAGGGTGGCGGTGCCCGACGCGGGAGCCGTGAAGTTGACCTTCGCGCGCTGGAAGTGGGTGCCGTGCCAGTCGTTGGCGGCGGTCCTCTCCTGGGCGGTGGAGCGTTCGACGACGACCTCCTTGCCGCCGATTCCCAGGGTCGTCCGGCGCTCCTTGCCCGGCTGGACCTCGATCCAGGCGGACGCGGTGTAGCGCTGTCCCGCCTTCAGGCCGGTCACCCGCTGGGAGACGCCCGCGGCGGCCGTGCCGGAGAGCGCGGCGCTGTTGCGGCCCTGGTCGTCGGTGTCCCGTACGACCTTGCCCGTGGTACGCCAGTTGTCGCCGGGCTTCGCGGAGTTGAAGCCGGGGTCGGCGACCGTGCCGCCCTCGCCCCAGTCGGCGTCACGGGCGGCGGGGGTGCGGCCGGCCGGGTAGAGGACGTACGGCTGTCCGGCGGTCGCCTCCAGCGTCACCGTGCCGTTCTTGACCGGGACGGTGGCGGTCTTCACCCGGCCGTTGTCGGTGAGCTTGCTGACGGTGAAGGAACCGGCCCGCCGGAACTGCTCGGGGACGGTCCAGGTGGTCGTCCCGCCCGTCTTGTTGTAGTGGTAGAGCTTCTTGCCGCCGTCCCACGGGAGCAGGTAGTTCGCGCCGTCCAGGACCTTGGCGCCGCCCGCGTAGAAGGTCCGCTTGCCGTTCTCGACGGTGCCGCGCACTCCCTGGGTGAAGTCGATGCGGTCCTTGGTCCAGCGCTGGATCTGCTGGTGCTGGAGGAACTTGGCGGGGACGTTGCGCTGCCAGATGTTGTCGTAGAAGGCGTTCCAGTCAGTCTCGCCGGTCCAGCCCTCGAAGTCCTCCAGGGCGGTCTGGCCGAGGATCGGGTCGTCGTTCCAGATGTCCTTCTCGCCGTTGCGGATGAACCGGATGATCTGGGAGTTGAGGCCCTTGTTGGTCTTGCCGCCGTAGTTCAGGTCGTTGGCCCAGTGCGACCAGAGGGAGGCGCGCTCGAACTTCTCCGCCCATTCGGTGGCGACGTTCCAGCCCTGCTTCTGGACGGCCTGCATCGTCTTGTCGGCGATCCAGCCGTGCGTGTAGTACACGTCGATGTACAGCATGCTGAGGTTGCGGTCGGTCTCGTCGCGCAGCTGCTGGAAACGCTTGGCCAGGTCGCCGCTGTTGATGTCGCGGCGCTGGTCGATGTAGTAGCTCTGGTTGAGCCAGTTCCAGCCGGGCTTGGTCTTGTCGACGAGCTGCTCGTTGAAGGCCTTGGCCTCGGGGTACGACTCGGTGGCGTTGACGTGGACGCCGAAGGTGGCGCCCCACTTCTTGCCCGCCTTCAGCAGCTTGTTGAGGTCGGTGAGGCCGCCGGCCCGCTTGTTGTAGTTGCCGCCGTAGTCGGGGTGGGCGGAGTCGTGGCCCTCGGACCCGTACCCCTTCAGCAGGGCGAACTGGCCGAGCCCGTCGGTGGCCTGCGAGATGCGCTTGACGTCGTCGAGGGTGCGCAGGAAGGGGTGGGTGGCCTGGCTGGCGAAGTTGAACGGGATGTGGGTGACGACCCGGTCGGGGGTCTCCTTGGCCCCGGGGGCCCGGATGCCGATCGAGCGGAAGGCGAGGGCGCCGTCCTGCCAGTCGACGGTTCCGTCGCCGTTGGCGTCGGGGGTGACGACGACCTTGGCCCAGGGCAGGTCGTCGCCGCTCTCCGGCTTCGCCGCGCCCTCGCCCCGGTAGGTCCACTGCCCGGACCACACGCCGACCCGGACGCTGCCGTCGTCGGCCTTGGCCGCCCGGTGCCAGAACCGGGCGCCGTCCTTGCCGGTGGCCCCGGCGGGCTTGTCGTACGAGGAGTTGGACTCGACGGCGGCGGCGAGCGCGCCGGTGTTCACGATGCCGTACGAGGCGCCGACCGGGGCCGCGTCCACCGGGGTGGCCGCGGTGACGTCGGCGAAGACGTCGGCGGTGCGGGTGGAGTCCGGGTCGAGCCGGGTGAACGCGGTCTTCGCGCCCTGCTCCCCGCTGCCCACCGAGACGAGGTCGTGGCCGGGGATGTCGAGGGTCGAGACGCGGAACGCCGCGGTGTCGCGCACCGCCGTCACCTTGAAGGTGGTGGCGCGGCCGGACACCGACAGGTTCGCGTCGATCTCGACGCCGGGCAGCGAGGGCACCAGCAGGGTGTACGAGGCGGAGTCGGCGCGCACCCGGGGCGCGGCCTTGACCTGGACGGCCCTGGCGGTGCCGTTGAGGACGATCTCGGTGACCGGCTTCGTACTGCCGAGGAGCTGTGCCCCGCCCGCGCGGTCGGTGTACGACAGGACGCGCGGGAAGTCCTTGGCGACGGTGACGGTGAGCTGGGCGGACTGGATGACGGCGGTGTCGGCGGCGGGGGCCGGGGCCGCGGCCGACGTGGGAAGCGCCGGTCCTGCCAGCGCGAACACGACGGACGAGGCGGCGGCGACGGCGCACGACGCACGGAATCTCAGCGACATGGGGCTTGAGTAAGCCCGCCCCCACCGGCCCCGTCAACGGAATCGGACCCCACCCGTCCCGGCAGTCCAACAACCCCCGACCGGAAGTCCAAGCCGCCGCCGCTGGGCCGTACGGCTGAATCCGTACGGCTACCCGACCGTAAAGGTTGAAAGTTGAACATCATTGCTCTACAGTCGTACTCACCGGAACACGTTGAAGGTTCAACCAACCGCAACGCCTCGCTATCCCGTCCCCAGGAGGAACGTCATGGGTCTCTTCGGCCGCAGCAGCAGCACCCCCGCCACCACCCCCGCCGCCGTGGACCCGGCGCTGGCCGCCCTGACCGGCGACTACACGATCGACGCGAGCCACAGCAGCTTCGGCTTCACCGCCCGGCACGCCATGGTCACCAACGTCCGGGGCGCCTTCACGGACGCCGAGGGCACCCTCAAGCTGGACGGCTCGGACCCGTCGGCCTCGCAGGCCGCCATCACCGTGCGCATGACGAGCATCGACACCGGCTCCGCCGACCGTGACAACCACCTGCGCAGCGGGGACTTCTTCGACGTGGAGACCTTCCCGGAGATGACCTTCCGCTCGACGAAGGCGGAGCAGCTCGGCGGCGCGGACTACCGCATCACGGGCGACCTGACCATCAAGGACGTGACGCGCCCGCTCTCCATCGACCTGGAGTTCAACGGCACGGCCACCGACCCGTTCGGCAACGAGCGCGTCGGCTTCGAGGGCAGCGCGACCATCCTGCGCTCGGACTGGGGCCTGACCTGGAACGCGGCCCTGGAGGCCGGTGGCGTCCTGGTCAGCGACAAGATCAAGCTCAACTTCGACATCTCGGCGATCAAGAACGCCGGCTGAGCGACGCCGCCCGTGTGCGGCAGCACGACGAGCGGGAGGGGCGGACCGGCCGGTCCGCCCCTCCCGCTTTCCCCCTCCCGCTCTTCCGGTCGGCAGCGACGCCCGGCCCGCCGGGCGTGGGCTCAGAAGCTGCCGCCGCCGAAGTCCCCGCCGCCACCGAAGTCGCCGCCGCCACCGAAGTCCCCGCCACCGCCGAAGTCGCCGCCGCCGAAGGCCGAGGAGTCGAAGTCGGAGCCCGAGACGTCGCCGCCGTCGAAGCCCGCGCCCGCGTCGTCGAAGCCGGTGCCCGCGCCGTAGTCGGCCGCGTACGCCGGGCTGGAGAGCATCGAGCCGAGCATCGTGCCCATCAGCAGCCCCGGCAGCATGCCGCCACCGAAGTAGCCGCCGGCCCAGGGGCCGTAGGCCGGGCCCGCGTCGTAGTACGGGCGGCGGCCGTCGGCGGTGTCGACGGTACGGACCTCGGGGTCCAGACCGTCGGCGAGGCGGGCCGCGTCGGCCGCGCAGACCGGCACCTCACGGGGTGCGCCACCGGCCGGGGTCCAACTGGCGTCGGCGACCGAAGGCCCGTGCCGGGGGTCGAAGAAGCAGGGCGAACGGCGCTCGGGCAGCGGGCTGCCGGTGCGGCGCGCGGCCAGCACCGCCAGCGAGTAGCGGCCGTCCTCCAGCGCCTCGGTCACCCCGCGCACGTCGTTGGGCTCGTGCACGGCCGCCATCCGCGACTTGGCCGTCTCGTACAGGTCGAGGGCCCGCTCGTAGTCGGTGCGCATCTCGTCGGTGGCGCCCGGCTCGGAGGGGTGGAAGTCGAGGCGGTCCAGTTCCTCGCCGTACGCGGTGATGTCCTCGTCGACGACGACCGTCAACTTGCGCAGCGCTTCCTGGCGTTCCTCCTCCTTGCGCCTGCGGTTGCGGCGCACCAGCGCGTAGCCGCCCGCACCGGCCGCGACGGCGACCGCGCCGACACCGATCAACGCCCCCGTGCCGACACCGTCGTTCGAGCCGCCGTCCCACGAGGCGGGGGCGCTGCCCCGGATCTGCGGGAGCGCCTGGTCGACGAAGGTGTTGAGCTGGGTGGCGGCGTCCGCTCCGGCGGGGGTCTTGGCCGCCGCGACGAGGTTGCGGACCGAGGCGCGGGGCAGCGCGCGGGGGTCGGCACCGGCCTCGAAGCCGTCGCCGAGCCGGACCGCGTAGACACCGGTGACACCGGTCGCGTTGCGCAGGTTCTGCCGGACCTGGGTCGGCGGGAACTCGGCGCTGCGTGGCAGTACGGCGACGAACAGCGGTTTGTCCGCGTCCTTGATCTTCTTCGCCAGCGCGTCCTGGTCGGCCTGGGAGAGCTGGCTCCTGGCCTCCGGAGCGACGTACACGGGCCCCTTCTTGAGGGCATCACCCGCATCCGACGCGTTGGAGGCGGCGACGGCGGCCGGGGCGAACGAGAGCAGCGCGAACAACGTCGACCCGGCGAGGGCCGATATGACGGAAAACGACCTGGTCCTCATACGTTCGACGCTACCCGATACGTTCGAATATGCACGAGTTCGTATGGCCCCGGCATTCACCTCCGCGTGAGACCGGCCTCGCTCCCGGCGCCCGGCCCGGTACTCGCCCCGGCGGGCGGGACGGTGTGGGCGACGGTGTCGAACCCGGTCGTGAACTGGGTGGCCGCCAGCTCCGCGTACAGGCTGTCCGCCGCGACGAGTTCGCCGTGCGAGCCCGTCGCCCTGACCCGGCCCGCCTCCATGACCACGATGCGGTCGGCCCGTACGACGGTGGAGAGCCGGTGGGCGATGACCAGGACCGTGGTGTCGGCGGAGAGTTCGACGATGACCTCGCGCAGCCGCTCCTCGTTGACGGCGTCCAGCTGCGAGGTGACCTCGTCGAGCAGCAGCAGGCGCGGCTTGCGGAGCAGCGCCCTGGCCAGGGCGATCCGCTGGCGCTCGCCGCCGGAGAGCATCACCCCGCGGTGGCCGACCTGGGTGCCGAGCCCCTCGGGAAGACGGGCGACGAGGTCGTCGAGCCGGGTGCGGGTGACGGCGCGGGCGACCTCGTCGTCGGTGGCGCCGGGGGCCGCGAGCAGCAGGTTCTCCTTGAGCGTCCCGGCGAGGACGGGGGCGTCCTGTTCCACGTAGGCGAGGGCGGCGCGCAGCTCGGCGAGCGGCCAGTCGCGGATGTCCCGGCCGCCGACGGTGAGGGTGCCCGACGCGTGGTCGTAGAACCTCTCCAGCAGGGCGAAGACGGTGGTCTTGCCCGCTCCGGAGGGGCCGACGAGGGCGGTGAGGCTGCGGGGCGGGGCGGTGAAGGTGACGCCGTGGTGGACGGGGACGGGGGGCGCGGGGGCTCTTCGCGGGGACTTCGGGCCTGAATCCGGGGACTTCGGTCCTGTTTCGGGGGGCTCGGGGGCTGTTTCCGTCTCGTTCTCGTCGGTGGGGCCGGTCGGGTCCGCCGGTTCGCCGTAGCTGAAGAAGACGTCCCGGAACTCGACCCCGAGCGGCGGGTGTTCGTGGCTGCCCGCACCGGCCGCCGCGGACGTCTCCTCGCGTTCCTCGGCCGGCAGCGACTCGATCTCCGCGATGCGGCGGACGGCGGCCAGCCCGGTGTTGAGGCCGGTCCAGCCCTCGGTGATCTGGCCGAGGGGGCCCAGCAGGCCGAACACGTACAGCAGGAAGGCGATCAGCGCGGAGACCTCCATCGCGCCGGACACCACCCGCGCGCCGCCGACTCCCAGCACGGCGAGGAAGGCGAGCTGGGTGGCCAGGAACATCGCCACCTCGGAGACCGAGGTCCAGCGGGCGACGCTCAGCCCGCGGTCGTACGCGGTCCGCGCGGCCTCGCCGATACCGGCCGCCTCGCGGTCCTCGATGCCGCTGGCCTTGACGGTACGGAAGGCCTGGAGCGAGCGGTCGAGCAGCGAGCCCATCGCGCCGACGGCCTCCTGCGCCTGGAGCTGGGCGCGCTGGATGCGCGGCATGAGCAGGGCGAGTATCCCCAGGCTGAGCAGCAGGACGAGGAGGGTGACGCCCAGCAGGAGCAGGTCCACGACGGCCATCAGGACGACCGTCCCGATCAGGCTGAGGACGCCGGTCACGGCGTCGACGACGCTGCGGGAGAGAACGGTGTGCAGGAGGGTGGTGTCGCTGGTGGCGCGGGAGAGCAGGTCGCCGGGGGTGAGGCGGTCGACGGCCGCGACCCGGAGGCGGAGGATCCGGCCGACGAGGCGGCGGCGGGCGCGCAGGACGGCGGCTTCGCCGGTGCGGGCCATCAGGTAGCGGCCGGCCGCGGCGAGCAGGGCGCCGACGATCACCACGGCGGTGAGGGCGATCAGGGGGCCGGTGGTGGGGCGGTCGTTGCCGAAGGCGTCGACGGCGTACTTGGCCATCATCGGCATGGCGAGGGTGGCGCCGGATCCGGCGAGGGAGAGGAGGGTGCCGGAGAGGAGGAGGTTCCGGTGGGGGCGGATGCGGGTGAGGAGGAGTTGGGTGGGGGTGGGGGTTGGTTTTGGGGCGGGGGTAAGGGTGGGGGTTGGTTTTGGGGTGGGCATGGGTGGCTTCTCCGGCGGGTCGGGGGTGGTACTCCCGGGAGCGGGCCGGGGCCGGGCGGGGGCGGAGGGGTGCGGCTCCGCCGGGGGCCGCCCCCTTGCCCGCCCGTTCCGCCCCCGGGGGCGGCCCCGCCGCCCAAGGGGGCGGGGCGGGGCGGGAGCGGGGCCCAAGGGGGCTCGGCGGGCGGGCCCGCCGCACGAGGGGGCGGGGGTGGGGCGGGGGCCTGGGGGTTAGGGGTGGGGGCTGGGGACTTGGAGGAGGGGGCGGAAGTCGGTGACGTTCTGTTCGCCGACCGTGCGGCCCTCCGCCGACACCCACGCGTGCGGCTGGAACGGCGGCGCGTTGCGGACGCCCGCGTGCCAGTCCGGCCAGCTGCCGGACATCCGGCAGACCAGGGCGATGGCGATGGAGCGCGGCAGGCACCCGTACCACCCCGCGCACTTGCGGCTGGTCGCGACCACCCGCTCGTACGTCTCCAGCGTCCCGTCGTACGTCGCGGGCCGGGCGCCCGCGCTGAGCCCGGTGAGCACCTTGCGCAGCGTGCCCGGCTTCAGCTTCGCCAGCAGCAGGGCCGCCGCGACCGCGGCACGGAGCCTGAGGCCGCCCGGCCCCGCTCCCCGTCTCGGCATCGTCATCTCGGTGGTCATCGGGCACCGCCCCGTACGACGATCCTCGCCTTGACGAGCTGGTCGGTCAGTTCGGCCACGTCCGCCTCGGCCTCGGCGCGCTCCACGTCGTACTCGGCGAGCAGCCGTTCCACCGCGTCGGCCGGGGAGCGGCCCTCGGAGATCGCGGTGACGACGAGGGTGCCGCACTCGTTCAGCTGCCAGTAGGTGCCGTCCTTCTCGTCGAGCAGGACGCCGCCGTACTCGGTGGTGGTGACGGCTATCCCCTTGCGGAGCCGGAGTGGGGGCTGGAGCTGCTGGCTCATGCCGGTGCCTCGCTGTTCGCGTCGTCGGAGTCTGGTTCGGGGCCGGGGCCGGGGCCCGCTGTTGCCGGAGCGGACGGGGCCGGGGCGGGCCAGGCGTCCTCGGCCGTGCGCAGCCAGGCCTCGCAGGAGACCGTGGAGTCGATCGGGTGCTGCTGGAGCAGCGGTGAGTACGGGTCGTCGGCCAGCCTGCGGAGCTGCCCGGCGTCGATCAGCCCGCGCTCGGCGAGCAGCGAGCCCTCCCACAGCTCCCGCAGTTCGGGCGCGTGCCGGCGCAGGCCCTGTACGTCGTCGGCGGACATGTGGTCCTTGGTGGTGCGGGAGAGCAGGCTGTCGGGGACCACTCCGCGCACGGCCTCCACCAGGAGCGGCTTGTACCGCCAGGGCACCACCCGGTCCTCGACCCGTACCGAGAGCACCGCCTCCACGACCCGGTCGTCGAAGAACGGCGCGGCGACCGGCAGTCCGAGCCCGGCCCCCAGGTCCTCCATGGCCTGGAAGTAGCGGGCGCCGAGCCGCACGGTGTCGAGGTCCATGTGGCGCCCCGGTTTCGGCGCGATGGGCTGTGCGCGCGTCGCCGCCGCGCGGAACTCCTCCCTGATCAGTCCCTTGGCCTTGTCCGTGAACCAGGGCCGCATCGCCTGCCGCATCCCCCAGGAGACCTGCGGGGTGCGGGAGCCGGCGGTCGCGGTGTCGATCAGGGAGCCGGCCAGCCAGTCGCCGAAGGAGGGCGGCAGCAGCATGCCGCGCAGGGTGGGCAGCAGCGGCCAGCCGGACTGGTGGCGCAGGGCGCTGATCCGGTTCCAGGCCTTGAGGGGCTTGGCCGGCAGCAGGTCCTGGCAGGCGGAGGCGAGGCCGTTGAAGAGTTCGTCGCCGCCGTACCCGGTGAGGTGGTACTCGGATCCGGTGGCGGCGGCCCGGCCGAGCAGCATGGCGGCGCGGGCACGGGCGGGGGCGACGGGGAAGGGTTCGTCGAGGAGTTCGCCGCCGGAGGCGCGCAGGTCGGCGTAGAAGAGCGGGGCGTCGTCGGCGGGGACGACGGTGTGCTCGATCTTGCGGGCGGCGCCCTCGTCCTCGGCGGCCCGGCGGGCTTCGCGCACGCCGCGTTCGGCCCACATCAGGTCCTCGGACCGGTCGTCGCGGGCGGCGACCGTCAGCAGGGTGGTGTCGGGGGCTCCGGCGCGCTGGGCGAGGAAGGTGACGGAGGTGGAGTCCATCCCTCCGGACAGTTCGCCGCTGATCCTGGTACGTCCCTCCAGGTGTGCGGCGACGGAGGCGGCGAGCGCGGCGGCGACCAGGGGCGTCCCTTCGGCCGCGGTGAGCCTCGGTACCGGCGGCTGCCACCAGCGGCGTACCGAGAAGCCGGGGCCGGAGGCGCCCGGCGGGCCGTCGTGCAGCAGGAGGGCGAACGCCGGGTCGATCTCCTCGACGCCCTGCCAGACGGGCCGTTCGCGCAGCGGGTGCGGGACGAAGTCGAGCATCCGCAGGGCGAGGGCGCCCTCGTCGATGGCGGCACCGGTGAGGTGGGCGAGCACGGCGGGCCGGTCGGAGGCGATCCGGCGGCCGGCGTGCGCGGCGTGGTAGACGCGGCGATGGCCGGAAGCGGTCCCCCGTACACAGGTCTCGTCGCCCATCCGGGAGACGGCGTGGCCGAGTCCGGGCAGTGCGGTGAGGCCGCGGTGCAGGCCGAGGGTGTCACGGGCCGGGCCGAGGACGGCGTCCAGGGCCGCGGGCGGGGTGCGGTGGGGTCCGATCAGTACGAGGGCGTCGGCGCCCCGGGTGACCTGGACCAGATTGCGGACGAGAAGGCGGGCGAGGATCCAGGGACGGCCGGACGGGTGGGCGACCGTGTGCCAGCTTCCGCGACGCTCCGGGCCGGTGTCGGCGGACTCGGCCGCCGAGCGAAGATGCCCGGCCGCAGCCTCGCCTTCGGCCGTGTCGGGAAGGACCACGAAGAAGTCACGCAGAGGCAGGTGACCAGGCATCTTCATCACTCGGTTACCCGCTGACTCAGATACAGAGCCGACGGGACCAGAACTCCTTGCACGAGGCGTAGAACATGCCCGCGGTCTTCTTGCTGAAGTCGCCCTGGTTGAACAGCGACGGCTTGACGTAGGTCTTCTTCATCCTCGTCACGTCCTCTCCGTAAGTAGGGGTGCACTGAGCAATGTGAAAGCCGTTGCGGAAGTGAACGGTGTGATCCGTGTGAACTCCGTGACGGCCGGAGACAGTTGATCGCAGTCCGCACATCTCTGTGCACCCCTGGCCACGGTTTGTGGCCGGATCGGCAGCACACCTGGCGGATTGTGTGGGCTTGACGGAGGGTGAACGAGCGCTTACTCGTTGCAGGTTGTACATATTCGGGGCGCCTATGCCAGACGGGGGGGGCGGGGGGGCCGTGTCGCTGCGCGGGCGCGAGCACCCCCACTCCCCCGTTGCAGGAGTGCCCCTTCAGGGGCGCGGGGAACTGCGCGAGCAACCCCCACCCACCCGCGCGTACGCACTCTCCCTCGGCGGGCCCGCCACCCGGGGTCCGGGGCGGAGCCCAGGTTTCGGGAAGGGGCGGGGTGGGGTGAGGCCCCGCGCAGCGGGCCACTCCGGTGCACAGCAGCGAGCCGGGGCCGGGCGGGGCCGGGCTGTGCGGCTCCGCCGGGGGCCGCCCCCTTGCCCGCCCGTTCCGCCCCCGGGGGGCGGCCCCGCCGCCCAAGGAGGCGGGGGCGCGGGAGGTGCGGGCTCGCCGCCCAAGGGGGCGGGGTGGGGCCAGGGGTTATTCCGTGGGTTCTACGCCGGCGCGGAGGAGGCCGTAGGTGTAGGCGTCCTCCAGCGCCTGCCAGGACGCAGCGATCACGTTCTCCGCGACGCCGACCGTCGACCAGTCCCCGCCGCCCGAGCCGCCGCCGTCCCCGGTGGTGATCAGGACCCGCGTGGTGGACTCCGTGCCGTGCTTGCCCTCCAGGATGCGGACCTTGTAGTCGACCAGTTCCAGCTTGGCGAGCTGGGGGTAGATCCGCTCCAGTCCGACCCGCAGCGCCCGGTCCAGGGCGTTGACGGGTCCGTTGCCCTCCGCCGTGGCGACGATCCGCTCGCCCTTGGCCCACAGCTTCACCGTCGCCTCGTTGGCGTGCGTGCCGTCGGGGCGGTCCTCGACGATGGCCCGCCAGGACTCGACGCGGAAGTAGCGGCGGGCGCGGCCCTCCGCCTCCTCGCGCAGCAGCAGCTCGAAGGAGGCGTCGGCGGCCTCGTACGTGTAGCCCTTGAGCTCGCGCTCCTTGACGCGGGCGACGACCCGCCCGACCAGTTCGCGGTCGTCGCCGAGGTCGACGCCCAGCTCCTTGCCCTTGAGCTCGATGGAGGCGCGGCCCGCCATGTCGGAGACCAGCATCCGGATGCGGTTGCCGACGAGTTCGGGGTCGATGTGCTGGTAGAGGTCGGGGTCGACCTTGATGGCGGAGGCGTGCAGGCCGGCCTTGTGGGCGAAGGCGGAGACGCCGACGTACGGCTGGTGCGTGGAGGGGGTGAGGTTGACGACCTCGGCGATGGCGTGCGAGATGCGGGTCATCTCGCGCAGCGAGCCCTCGGGAAGGACCTTCTTGCCGTACTTGAGCTCCAGGGCGGCCACGACGGGGAAGAGGTTGGCGTTGCCGACGCGCTCGCCGTAGCCGTTGGCGGTGCACTGGACGTGGGTGGCGCCGGCGTCGACGGCGGCCAGGGTGTTGGCGACGGCGCAGCCGGTGTCGTCCTGGGCGTGGATGCCCAGGCGGGCGCCGGTGTCGGCGAGGACGGTGGCGACGACCGCCTGGATCTGGGCGGGGAGCATGCCGCCGTTGGTGTCGCAGAGGATGACGACGTCCGCGCCGGCCTCGGCGGCGGCCCGCACCACGGCCTTGGCGTACTCGGGGTTGGCCCGGTAGCCGTCGAAGAAGTGCTCGCAGTCGACGAAGACCCGGCGGCCCTGCCCGACGAGGTACGAGACGGTGTCGCGGACCATGGCGACGTTCTCGTCGAGGGTGGTGCGCAGGGCGAGTTCGACGTGCCGGTCGTGGGACTTGGCGACCAGGGTGATCACCGGGGCGCCGGACTCCAGGAGTGCCCGTACCTGCGGGTCGTCCGCGGCCTTCGCGCCGGGCCGCCGGGTGGCGCCGAAGGCCACCAGCCGGGCGTTGCGGAAGGTGATCTCCTTGGCCGCCCGCGCGAAGAACTCGGTGTCCCGGGGGTTGGCGCCGGGCCAGCCGCCCTCGATGAAGCCCACTCCGAAGTCGTCCAGATGACGGGCGATGGCCAGCTTGTCCGCGACGGTGAGGTTGATGCCCTCGCGCTGCGCGCCGTCGCGCAGCGTGGTGTCGAAGACGTGGAAGCTGTCGTCGACGGGACTGCTGTCGTCAAGGCTCTCTGCGGTCGTCATGCTGTCTGACTCCTGTCGGGTCCTGGGGCGGGCCCAGGCGGTGAATTCAACACAGTCGGAATGGCTTGCTCCACTTGCCTCCATCTTCGCGTGCGCCTCGCCCTCGGCCGGGTGGGGCCGGAAAACGAAAAAACCCCTCGCGGGTGCGAGAGGTCTGCGCGCGGGTCTGGAGCTGAGTGGCCGCGCCGTACGGAGTGGTGGAGTACGGAACGGTCACTGCTGACCGGCGCGCCTGCGGCCGATAATCATGGCGAACGAGGACACGGGGGCAGTCTGGCACACGACTGCCCCCGTGTCTCACGGCGTCTCAGGATGTGACCCGGGCACTGCCGGGTACTGCTGCTGAGCGCCTGCCCCCACCTCCTGAGCGGCTGCCTTCACCCGGTGCTCCCGGGGTGCCCCTACCGGGTGCCGGTGACGTAGACGTGCTGGGCGTCGTAGGTGTCGCCGGGCAGCAGGTCCGCGGCGGAGCTGGTGAAGACCGCCTTGCCGCCGTGGGCGTCCAGGGCGACGCCGCCGACCGGCTGGTCGGGCGTCGTGCCCGCGGTGTTCACCGCGACCTGGCGGGTGGCGCCGGTGCCCAGGTCGCGCAGCAGCAGCTTGCTCTGCCCGCTCGGGTCGTTCTTGTCGGCCGCCTCGTACAGCAGGAACTTGTTGTCCGCGCTGAGGATGCCGCCGCTGGTGTACCCGGTCGGGTCGGCGGAGTCGATCCGCTGGAGCGCGCCGGTGGCCAGCTCCCGTACGAACACGTTGTGCGTGTCGTTGGTGTCGCCGGGGGTGAGGCCGCCGTCCAGCGAGCGGAAGACGACCTTCTTGCCGTCTGCGGCGATTTCCGGGTACTCGGACTGGATCCACGGCCCGGTGGTGGGCAGCGAGCGGTCCGCGAGGAACAGCTTGCCGGTGGTGACGTCCTTGACGTGGATGTCGCTCCAGTCGCCGGAGCTGCGGAACGGCACCCAGAACTGGTAGCCGACCCGCGACCCGTCGTCGCTGATCGACGGCTTGCCCGCGGTCCTGGTCCGCTCCTGGGTGGACGGCTCGCTGACCCGGACCGACTTGCCGGTGACCCGGTCGTGGCGGTAGACGCGGGTCCACTGGTCCTGCTCGGAGGAGGCCTCGGAGCGGGTCGCGGTGAAGGCCGCGTACCGCCCGTCCGCGCTCAGCCGGATGTCGTACGACTCGTCGTAGCCCGGGGCCACCTTGTCGTTGATCCGCTGGACCTTGCCGGTGGTGAGGTCCTTGACGTAGACGTGCTTGCGTCCGTCGCCGCCGCCGGGGACGAGGTTGGTGGCGGCGCTCGTGAAGGCCACCACCCTGCCGTTCGCGCTGAGGGTGCCGCCCTCGACGGCGGCGTTCGCCTGGGCGCCGGCGGACCCGGTACTCACCCGGCGGGTACTGCCGTTGGCGAGGTCGCGGACGAACACGTCCCCGGTGCCGTTGGTGTCCCCCGCCACCAGGTTGGAGGCGTCCGAGTCGAAGACCACGTACCGCCCGTCCCGGCTGAGGCCGCCGCCGCCGGCGGAGGCGTTGCCCTCCTTGCCGTCCGGGGCGGTGTCGACCCGGTCGGGGCGGGGCGCGGCGGGCGCCGCCTGGGCGGCGGCGGGCAGGGTGAGAGCGGCGGTGGCGGCCACCAGGGCGGCGGCCAGGGTGGTGCGGGTGCTGCGGTGCATGAAGAAATCCCCCCGTTGGTGCGGTAGTTGTCCTACCTGCATACAGAGACGCAGAAGTGCGGCATTCGGTTCGTGGTGCGGGACGTGGGATACCGGGTGCGGGACGCGGGATCCGGGGTGCGGGGTGCGGGACGTGGGTGCGGTCACCGCGCCCGGGTCACATGGACGTGGTTGCCGAACGCGACGAAGCGGCCGTCCGCGCTGAAGGCGGCGCGCGCGACGTCGCCGTTGTGCTGCTCGCCACCCGCGCCGGTGCCCACCCTGCGGGCGGTACGAGCGGTACGAGCGGTACGGGCGTTACGGGATCCAGGAGATCTCCGGAATCTGGGCATGGTGAACTTCCCCGTGGGTGCGTGAGTTGAAGGACGCGGGGCTCAGGAAGCGGTCGCTGGGGCCCCATCGGATACAAACCCGGACGGACCCGGACGGTCAATGGAACCGGGTGCCCACAAGTGAGGTACAACCCCCGCCCCCTTTCCCGGGGCCCTCGGCCGGGTCGGCCCAGGTGGCGGACGAAGGCGTCCATGCCCCCGTTGGTGTCGTCCGGGACCAGTTGCGCGGAGACGCCGCCGAGGGTCGGGGCGCGTCCGGAGAGGTCGAAGGACATCCCCCACCGCCGGTGCGGCAGGCGCTGCCGGTGCGGCGGAGGCGGTGGGCAGGGCAATGGCGGTGAGCGCGGCCACGAGTGCCGCGCCCATCGTGGGGCGGGCGGCGCGAGTTACGGAATGCATCAGCTAACTCCCCCTGAAACAAAGCCAGTTGTTGGGCCAGGAGGGATGGAAGCGCACCTTCGGAACGCAGGTCAACGCGCACAACTGTGTGCAACCGCAGGGACCGTTGACGCGTCCGCGCACGCAGAAACCACCCGTGGCCACGCGGCTGCGCCGGATACCGTCGGCGCCATGCGCGTACTGACATGGAATCTGTGGTGGCGGTTCGGCCCGTGGGACGCCCGCCGCAAGGCGATCCTCGCCGTGCTGCGGGAGCAGCGGCCCGATGTGGTCGCCCTCCAGGAGGTCTGGGCCAGGGAGGAGGAGAACCTGGCGGGCTGGCTCGCCCAGGAACTGGGCCTGGCGCACTGGACCTGGGCGCCGTTCGCCGACCCCGGGAACTGGCAGCGGCGTACCGAGGGAGACACCTCGGACATCGGGGTCGCGGTCCTCAGCCGGTGGCCGATCGGCGAGCAGGCGGTGGTGCGGCTGCCCGCCGGCGGCGGCAGGGACGACGGCCGGGTCGCCCTCTACGCCCGGCTGGACTCCCCCACCGGCCCCGTCCCCCTCTTCACCACCCACCTCAACTCGCCGCCGTACGACTCGGGGGCGCGCTGCGAACAGGTCAGGACCCTGGCGCGGTTCGTCGCCGACAAGGGCTGGGGCGGCGACTTCCCGCCGGTCATCGCCGGGGACCTCAACGCCTGGCCGGACTCGGACGAGGTCCGGCTGCTGGGCGGCTACCGGACGGCGCCGCCGGTACCGCGCCAGTGCTTCATCGACGCCTGGGAGTACGCGGACCCCGCCGCCCCCGCCGCCACCTGGGACTCCTCGAACGGCTACCACACCCCGGGCCCGTCGGTCCGGATCGACTACATCCACCTGGGCAGGCCGGGCCCGCACGGCGAGGGCGCGGTGCGGGCGGTGGCCCGGTTCGGGCACGGCGCGGTGGACGGCGTGTGGCCCTCGGACCACGCGGGCGTACGGGTGGACCTCGCGGAGGGGACGGCACGGTGAAGCGCGAGGAGATCGCCGAACGGGACGCCACGACAAGGGCGTTCGTGACCCTGGCCGACCCGCCGCGGATCTTTGCGCCAGGACCGCTGAGCGGGGTCGCGGTCGGGGTGAAGGACATCGTCCGGGTGGACGGCCTGCCGACCGGCGGCGGGTCCGCGCTCCCGCCCGAGGCCCTGGCGGGCCCGCAGGCGACGGTGGTCACCAGGCTGCTGGCGGCGGGCTCGTACGTCGCGGGCAAGACGGTGACGGCGGAGTTCGCCGTCCTCGCCCCGGGCCCCACCCGCAACCCGCACCACCCGGCGCACACCCCGGGCGGCTCCAGCAGCGGCTCGGCCGCGGCGGTCGCGGCGGGCATGGTGCCGCTCGCGGTGGGCACGCAGACGGTCGGCTCGATGATCCGCCCGGCGGCCTACTGCGGGGTCGTCGGCTTCAAGCCCACCTACGGCCGCATCCCGGTCGACGGCGTGATCCCGAACGCCCCGTCCTTCGACACGCTGGGCCTGTACGCCGCACGGGTGGCCGGTGTCGTCCCGGCCGCGGCGGTGGTCTGCGACGACTGGCGGACACCGGCCGCGCCGCCGGGCCGGCCGGTGCTCGGGGTCCCGGAGGGCCCCTACCTGGCCCAGGCAGGGGCGGTGGCGCTCGCCGCCTTCGAGACCTGGGTGGAAAGGCTGCGGGCGGCCGGTTACGAGGTGCGGCGGGTGCCGGTGATGGCCGACTTCGAGGAGGTCCGCCGACAGCTGCTCACCATGAACCGGTACGAGGTGGTGCGCTCGCACGAGCCGTGGTTCGCGGAGTACGGCCACCTCTACCGGCCGGAGACGATCGCCGTGCTCCGCGAGGGCGCGTCGATCGACGCGGCGGCGTACGCGGCGGCGCGCACCCGGCGCGAGACCTTCCGCGAACGGCTCGCCGCGTCGATGTCGGGTGCCGGGCTGGACCTGTGGATCACCCCGGCGGCCACCGGGCCGGCCCCGGCCGACCTGACCACGACGGGTTCGGCCGTCATGTCCCTGCCGTGGAGCAACGCGGGCCTCCCGTCGCTGTCGCTGCCCGCGGGACGGGCGGCGAACGGGCTGCCGCTGGGCCTGCAGTGCGTGGCGGCGGCCGGCCGGGACGAGGAACTCCTCGCCTGGGCGGCGGAGCTGGAGGCGGCGCTCGCCGTCGGCGGCTGAACCGCGGGCGGGCGCCCCGGAACCTTCCCGGGGCGCCCGCCCTCACGTAACCGGGCCGGCCGGCGGCAGGTCCCTCGGACCACCGCGCGGCCGGCGGCCGGGCCGTCAGCCCAGCTCGTGCATCCAGCCGTGGGTGTCCTCGGCCTTGCCCGTCTGGATCTCCAGCAGCGCCTTGCGCAGTGCCATCGTCACGCGGCCCGGCTCGCCGTCGGCGGTCGTCCACTCGGCGGAGGCGGACTTCACGTGACCGACGGGGGTGATGACCGCCGCCGTGCCGCAGGCGAAGACCTCGGTCAGGGCGCCCGACTCGGCGTCGGCCTTCCACTGGTCGGTGGAGATGCGGCCCTCCTCGGAGGTGTAGCCGAGGTCACCGGCGAGCTTGAGCAGGGTGTCGCGGGTGACGCCCGCCAGGAGGGACCCGGTCAGCTCCGGGGTGATGATCTTGTCCCCGTACACGAAGTACAGGTTCATGCCGCCCATCTCCTCGACCCACTTGTGGTCGAGCGCGTCCAGCCAGACGACCTGGTCGCAGCCCTTCTCGGCGGCCTCGGCCTGGGCGAGCAGGGAGGCGGCGTAGTTGCCGCCGGTCTTGGCGAAGCCCATGCCGCCGGGGACGGCGCGGACGTAGTTCTCCGAGAGCCAGACCGAGACCGGCTTGACGCCGCCCGGGAAGTAGGCGCCGGCCGGGGAGGCGATCACCAGGAAGAGGTACTCGTTGGCGGGGCGGACGCCCAGCCCGACCTCCGTGGCGATCATGAACGGGCGCAGGTAGAGGGACTCCTCGCCGCCGTGCGGCGGCACCCAGGCCTCGTCCTGCTTGACCAGCGCGTCACAGGCCGCGATGAAGGTCTCGACCGGCAGTTCCGGCATCGCGAGCCGCTTGGCGGAGGTCTGGAAGCGCTTGGCGTTGGCCTCGGGGCGGAAGGTTGCCACCGAGCCGTCGGGGCGGCGGTAGGCCTTGAGGCCCTCGAAGATCTCCTGCGCGTAGTGCAGGGTCATGTTCGCCGGGTCGATGGAGAGCGGCGCGTAGGGGACGAGCTGCGCGTCGTGCCAGCCGCGGCCCTCGGTCCACTTGATCGTCACCATGTGATCGGTGAAGTAGCGGCCGAAACCGGGGTTGGCCATGTTCGCCTCGCGCTCCGCGTCGGCCAGCGGGCTGGATGAGGGCTTGAGCTCGATCGTCAGGGGCGTCGTCATGAGTGCGTGTCCTTCACCGGTTGTCTGGGAAGGGCCGCGCCTCACCTTTCGTCACACGGACATGTCCTCTGTCACGTGTAGGACGTCCGAGTTTCCTCTCATACCGCGACCCTGCGTTCGATTATCGCGCGTGCGGGGGCGGGTACGAAATGGCTGTGTTGACGTGGGGTGCGGGGTGCGGCCCAGGGGTCGATGGTCGCACCCGGCGGGCGCACAGGAACAGCCGCCGGGTGTCGGGACCCGGCGGCTGTCGTGGAGGAGAGTCGTCGGGTCAGCCCGCTACGCGTACCGCGAGCGCGTCGCCGATCTCGTCCGTCGTGCGGACCGTGGCGGAGTCCCGCTCGGCGAGGTCGGCGCTGACCGCCTCCTCGATGCGGGCGGCCTCGGCCTCGTGACCGAGGTGACGGAGCAGCAGCGCGACGGACAGGACGGTGGCCGTCGGGTCCGCCTTGCCCTGACCCGCGATGTCGGGCGCGGAGCCGTGCACGGGCTCGAACATCGACGGGAACGCGCCCGTCGGGTTGATGTTGCCCGAGGCGGCCAGGCCGATTCCGCCGGAGACGGCGGCGGCCAGGTCGGTGAGGATGTCGCCGAAGAGGTTGTCGGTGACGATGACGTCGAAGCGCTCCGGCTGGGTGACGAAGAAGATCGTCGCGGCGTCGACGTGCAGGTAGTCCGTGGTGACGGACGGGTACTCGGCGGCGACCTTGTCGAAGGTGTTCTTCCACAGGTGGCCGGCGTACACGAGCACGTTGTTCTTGTGGACAAGCGTCAGCTTCTTGCGGGGGCGGGCCGCCGCACGGGCGAACGCGTCGCGAATCACTCGCTCCACGCCGTACGCCGTGTTGACGGAGACCTCGGTGGCGACCTCGGCGGGGGTGCCGGTGCGCAGGCTGCCGCCGTTGCCGGTGTACGGGCCCTCGGTGCCCTCCCGTACCACGACGAAGTCGATGTCGGGGCGGCCCGCGAGGGGGGTCGAGGTGTTCGGGAACAGCTTCGACGGGCGGAGGTTGATGAAGTGGTCGAAGGCGAAGCGGAGCTTCAGCAGCAGCCCGCGCTCCAGTACGCCCGAGGGCACCGACGGGTCGCCGATCGCGCCGAGCAGGATCGCGTCGTGCTGCTTGAGGGCGTCCAGCTCCGCGTCCGGGAGGGTCTCCCCGGTGCGGTGCCAGCGCTTGGCGCCGAGGTCGTACTCCTTGGTCTCCAGCTTCACGTCCTGCGGAAGGACGGAGTTGAGGACCTTCAGGCCCTGGGCCACGACCTCCTGGCCGATGCCGTCACCGGGGATCACTGCGAGATTGATGCTGCGAGACATGCTGGGACCCTACTCCGCGTCCCAGCACATGACACGTCATGTCCGCCATGTGGACGCGCGGGCGTCTCCGCAATCCCGGAGCACCCACGCGTCCCGGCGGACCCGCGTGACTCAGTGGCCGGTCTCGCCGCCGTTGTCGCGGCGGTCCAGGGCGCGCTGGAGTGCGGCGGCGGCCTGGCGGCGGTCGGCGGGCTCGGTCGTACGGGAGATGTGGCGGACGCGGCGGGGGCGGTTCATCGTCGTCTCGGACACGGAAATCGACTCCTTCAGAGCATGAGGGAAAGCGCCGCGCGCAAGGCGGGAGCGCTGCATCTGTGAGGCGCCGGAAAGTGGCGGGGAGCGGGGCGCCGCAGGGGTTGCCTGCTTCGGGGCACCGGCTCGCGACCGCCGTTCGCTGATGGAGCGAGACGTTCGGCTCCTACAAAGCTAGGACAGGTCCGGGCAGCTGTCTCCACAATTACTCGGACTTCCTACTATCTGAGACGCGATCATGCGGCACCCCTTGTGCGCGCCGGAATCGGCTTCGCCACCTAGGTTGCATTCCTATCTAGGTAGTGGTGAACTTCAGTCATGGCCGCAGACCGCAGATCCAGCTGGCTCAAGGGTGTCCTTGACCTCCTCGTCCTCTCCTGTCTCACGGAGGGCGAGAGCTATGGCTACGAAATCTCCAAGGCGCTGGCCGGCGCGGGGCTCGGGGACATCAAGGGCGGCACGCTCTACCCGGTCCTGAACCGGCTGGAGGAGGCCGGGTACGTCGTCGGGGAGTTCCGGGCCGCCGAGCGCGGGCCGGGCCGCCGCTACTACCGGCTGACGGCGGACGGCCGCCGCGCGCTGGCCGAACAGACCGGCGCCTGGCTGGAGTTCCACGCCTCGGTGCGCACCGCACTGACCGGGACCCCGGCTGCCGCACCGACCCCGTCGGCCGCGCCCGCCCCGTCCGCACCACCCGCCCCGTCCGCACCACCCGCCCCGTCCGCATCGACCGCATGAACCGTTCCGGGGGAACCATGACGACTGCCCACGACACCTACTTCGAGCGGCTGACCACCGCGCTCCGCGCCACGGGCATGGAGCGCGAGGAGGTCTCCGCGACCGTCGCCGACCTCAGGGCGTACGTGGCCGACAGCGGCGACGGGACCGACCCCGCCGCGGAGTTCGGGGACCCGGCGGAGTTCGCGGCCCGGCTGACCGGGCAGCGGCCGGTCGAGGAGCCGGCCGCCGAGGCGGAGACCTGGAAGTGGACCACCGACATCTACAACGACCGCAGGCTGCTGGGCCGGTACGGCGACGAGGGCTGGGAGGTCGAGCGCGTCGACCGGCTCGGCCGGTTCGTCTGCCGCCGCGACGCCTCGGCCGCCCAGCGCTGGGAGTACCGGCGCGAGATGGCGAACAACGCGCGCGAGCGGGCGGCGCGGACCGCCGAACTGGCCCCGGACGCCTGGGAGCCGTGCGGCCACTGGCTGTTCTACATGTACTTCAAGCGGCCGAAGGCGGCCAGCTCCGGCCCCGCCGCCGCCCTGTCCTCGGTGGCCGAGGCGCCCGGGACCACCCGCATGTTCGGCAGCCGGATGCACCGGATGCTCCTGGTGCTGGGGCTGGCGGTGATGGCCGCGGCCGTGGCGTTCAGCCTCGGGTACGGCAGCTTCGTGGCCGAACGCCCCTGGCTGTGGGCGGTCTTCGCGGGCGCGGCCGTCGTGGGCGGCCTGGCCGGCTGGTACGGCAGCAAGCGGGACGTGGCCAACGGCGTCGAGGAGTAGCCGGGGAACGCGACACGCCCCGCAGCCCCGCCCCGTGCTCCCCCGGCCCCGCCCCGTGCTCCCCCTCCGAGCACGCTCAGAGCACGTCCCCGTCCCGCCAGTCGAAGAGCAGTGCCGCCTCCGGGTCGGGCAGGCTCCGGCCCGCCGTGGGCCTGACGTACGTCGTGCCCTCCTCCTCCGGCAGCGGCACCACTCCCACCGGGCCGAGCGCCGCCAGCCCGCCGGGCCACACCTGCCAGCCGCGCGCGGTGTAGAGCGCGGCCCCGGCGTCGGAGGCGGACAGCGCCGCGAGCACGTACGCCCGGTCGGCGATCTCCTCCAGGGCGGCCATGATCCGGCCGCCCAGGCCCTCCCTGCGCCGGTCCGCGCGGACCGCGACGGCCTCGACGTATCCGGTGCGCAGCGAGGTCCCGCGGTGCTGAACCCGTCGCTGGACGAGGCTGCCGTGGGCGAGCAGTTCGCCGTCCTCGGTGATCAGGGCGTGCATGCCGCCGAGTCCGTGCTCCCAGTCCAGGTCGGAGAAGTCGCCGTCGAAGGCTTCGTCGAGGAGGGCGCGGGCCGCGGTGAGTTCGGCGGGGGTGAGGCGGGCGGTGTGCACGGTGCGCAGCACGGCGCGGGTGGCCTGGCGCGCGGCTGCGGTGGGCTGCTCGGTCATGCCCCGCATTGTCGCGGGCCCCGGCCGTGACAGGTACTCAGTATTGCTTTGAGTACCTGTGCCGTGTCGGGCCGCCGGGCGCCGCAGCACAGTGGGGCCATGCCCACGAAGACGTCGTCCGCCCGCCCCGCCGGGGCCGGCCTGTACGCACTCAAGCCCTGGTACGCGGCCCGGCTGTCCGGGGTCCGGGCCGCGCTGGCCCGCCGCGGGGTGTCGCCGGACGCGCTGACCGTCGCCGGTGTGGTGTGCGCGGCCGGTGCGGCGGCGGCGCTGGCCCTGCTGCCCGCCCCGTACGCCGCGCCGCCCGTCGCCGTGCTCCTCGCGGCGCGGCTCGCCTTCGCGAACCTGGACGGGGCGCTGGCCCGCGACACCGGCCGGACGACCCGGCGCGGGGCGCTGTTCAACGAACTGGGCGACCGGGCGGCCGACCTGGTCGTGCTCGCCGGTTTCCTCGCGTGGGCCCCGCTGTGGCTGGTGGCGGTGGCCGCGCTGGCGGCGACGCTGCCGTCCTGGGTGTCCCTGGCGGGGGCCGCGGCGGGCGGCGAACGGCTGAACGGCGGGCCGGTCGGCAAGACGGAGCGGTGCCTGCTGGTGGTGGTCGCTGCGGCGGTGCCGGGCTGGGCCGCGGGGGTGCTGGCCGTGCTGGCGGCCGGTTCCGCGCTGACCGCGCTCGTGCGGTGCGTACGGCTGGCGAAGTCGCTGTGAGCGCCCGGGTGCCGGTGGTCGTGGCCGGGGTGCTGGCGGTGAGCGGTCTGGCGGTGGCGGCGGTTCCGGCGCGGGTCGCGATGCGGGCGGAGCTGCGCAAGCGGTGGCGGACCTGGGCGCTGGCGGCGCCGGTCTACCTGGGGGCGCTGTGGCTGGGGCGGGCGGGTGCGTTCGCGCTGGCGGCGGGGCTCGGGGTGGTCGCGGTGGCGGAGTACGCGCGGATGACGGCACCCGCCGCCGAGGAGGACCGGGCGCGGGTGTCCGCCGGCGGGCGGCAGCGGGCACGGGCGTCCGCTCCCGGGCGACAGCGGGAGCGGGCGGGGGCGCGGGCGGTGAGTGGCCCCGGGGTCCGGGGCGGTGGGTCCGGAGTGTCCCGCCTCTCCCCCGGCGGCGCCCTTGCGGCCGGTGTCCCGTCCGGGGACCTGCTCGTGCTCGCCGGTGCCTCCGTGCTGCTGCCCGCGCTGGCGTGGCTGGCGCCCGGGGTGCTGGATCTGCGGGCCGCGGCGCTGCTGCTGGTGGCGGCGGTACTGCCCGCGCTGCTCGGCGGGGACGCCGAGCGGGGTTTCACCCGGGGCGCGCGCAACGTCTTCGGGCTGCTGTGGATCCCGGTGGCGCTCACCGGGCTCGTCCTGCTGGGCCCCGGCACCGCGATGGCGGTCGGGCTGGCGGTCGCGCTCGGGGACGTCGGCGCCTGGTGCGGCGGTACGGCGCTGGGGCGGCGCGGGCCGCTCGCCCGGCCGCTGTCCGCGCTGTCGCCGAACAAGACCTGGGCGGGCGTGGCCGGCTGTGCGGCGGCGACCGCCGTGGCACTGGTGGCGGCCGGTGCCTTCTCCCCCGTTCTCTGGGGTGCGGTGCTGCTGGGCTGTCTGCTCGGCGACCTCCTCGAATCGATGGTCAAGCGGGAGTCCGGGGTGAAGGACGCGGGCAGCTGGCTGCCCGGGTTCGGCGGGCTGCTCGACCGGATCGACTCCCTTCTGCTCGCCCTGCTCCTCGCGATGGTGGTGACCCTGTGAGTGATGTCCGTACGCCGGTGCCCTCGGGGGCGGTGCGCGCCCCGGCCCCCTCCCGTACCCACTCCCTCCTGCGCCGCGCCCTGTGGTGGGGCGTGCTCACCCTGACCGGCGGGGTCGAGCGGCGCGGCCGGCTGCCGCGCGGTGGCTGCGTGGTGGTGGCGAACCACTCCTCGCACGCCGACACCGCGGCCCTCCTGGCCGGTCTCGACGCCCGGCACACCCCGGCGATCGGGGCGGCGGCCGACTACTGGTTCGCCTCCCCGTGGCGCAGCCGGATCTGCCGCCGGCTGGCGGCCGGATTCCCGGTGCGGCGCAAGGGCGGCGGTCTCGACGACCTGCTGTCGATGAGCGACGAGCTGCGCGCGGGCCGCGCGGTCGTCCTGTTCCCCGAGGGCACCCGGGGCGGCGGCGAGGTCGGTTCCTTCCACCGGGGCTCGCTGCTGCTCGCGGAGCGGGCCGGGGTGCCGGTCGTGCCGGTGGGCATCGCGGGCACCGACCGGCTGCTGCCCAAGCACGGCAGGCTGCGCTCCGCCCTGGTCCGGATCCGGATCGGCGACCCGCTCCCGGCGGGCGTCACCCCCGGGGAGGCGCGGGACGCGGTGGCCGCGCTGCACCGCCGTACGAACGCGGAGTCCCTGCGCGACTCGGTGGTGCGCCGCCGGGTGGCGGCGGTCGCGGCCTCCCGGTGGGGGCTGCTGCTGGGGTTCGGCTGGGCGGCGGCGGAGGCGCTGAGCTGGCCGCTGATGCCGGAACTCCTCCTGGCGGTGGCGTGCGTGGCGGCCCCGCGCGCCGCGCTGCGGCTGTCCCTGGCCGCCCTCGCCGGCAGTCTTGCCGGGAGCCTGCTGGCCCTTCAGCTCGCCGCTTCCGGGGTGCAGTTGCCCGCGCCGCTCACCACGGAGCGGATGCGCGCCGAGGTGCGTGCGCAGCTCGTCGCCGAGGGCGCCGGGGCGGTCCGCCACCAGCCGTGGAACGGCATCCCCTTCAAGGTGTACGCGGCCGAGGCGGGCCGCTCGGACGTCCCGGTGGGCGACTGGCTGGCCGGGGCGGCGACCGCGCGCGGGACGCGGACCGTCGCGGTCGGGCTGGGCTTCGCGGCGTTCGGGATGCTGATGCGGCGGTGGCGCAGGCTCTATCCGGAGTATCTGGTGCTGCTGGCGGGCGGGTTCGCGGCGGGGCTGAGCGTCATCGTGCTGTCCTGGCGCTGAGGTGGACGGCGGCGAGGTGGCCGCCGGGCGGGTGCCCGCGCCGCAGTCGCAGTCCGCCGGGCAGCGGCAGCTCCGCCAGTGCGTCGGCGACCTCGTCCTGCGGATGGCCGAACAGGTCCACCCCCGCCAGCGCGACGGGCACGGCGGCGGGGGCGTCCGGCGGGCCCGCGGTCCGTTACAGGACGAGGGTGTCGAGGCCGCCCTCGTGGTCCCCGCCGACCAGCAGCTCCAGCCCTTCGTACACGGCACCGAAGGACCACGGGAGCCCGCACACCCAGCTCGCCCGGACGTCCGCGAGGGTGGCGACGGCCCACTGGGCGGCCCGCTCGGACATGCCGAAGGCGAGCGTCCCGGCGCCCCGGGGCAGCACCAGACCGCGTCCCGGCAGGATCCCGAACACCTGCACCACCTCCCGACGCCCCACCTTCTCAAGTCCCCCCGCACACACGGATACTCGGGGCCATGACCTCTTCCCGCATGAAGCGCTACCAGCACCGCACGTTCGGCGGCCCCGAGGTACTGGAACTGGTCGAGGAGGAACGGCCGGTGCCCGCCGAGGGCGAGATCCTCCTGCGGGTCGCCGCGGCGGGCATCAACCCGGTGGACTCCCTGACCCGGCTGGGCGCCGCCCCGCTGCCCGGCGAGCCGCCGTACCACCCGGGCTGGGACTCCTCGGGCACGGTCGAGGCGACCGGTCCGGGCGTGACCCGCTTCCGTGCCGGCGACGAGGTCTTCGGGATGCATCCGGGCGGGGCGCACGCCCAGTACCTGACGGCGCCCGCCGACGCGTTCGCGCGCAAGCCCGCGGGGATCACGCACGTCGAGGCGGCGGGGGTGCCGGTCGCCGCCCTCACCGCCTGGCAGGCGCTCGTCGCCCTCGGCGGGCTGCGGGCCGGGCAGCGGGTGCTGATCCACGCGGCGGCGGGCGGTGTCGGTCATCTCGCCGTGCAGCTGGCGAAGGCGCGCGGGGCGTACGTGTACGGGACGGCGCGCGCCGCCAAGCACGGGTTCCTGCGCGGGCTGGGCGTGGACGAGCCGATCGACCACACGCGGGACGACTTCGTGGCGGTCGCCAGGGACGTGGACCTCGCCCTGGACCTGATCGGCGGCGAGTACGGCCCGCGCACCCTGGCCACTCTGCGTCCGGGCGGGCTGCTGGTCTCGGCGATCGTGTGGAACCCGGGGTTCGAGGAGAGCGTGCCGAAGCTGACCGGGGTGCGCTTCGCACCGCTGCTGGTGGCGCCGGACGGGGAGCAGCTCACCGGGATCGCGGACCTGTTGGCGGACGGCCGGCTGCAGGTGCACCTGGACGCGGTGCTGCCGTTCGGCGAGGCGGCGAAGGCGGCGACGCTGCTGGAGACGAAGCGGACCACGGGGAAGATCGTGCTGGACGTGACCGCCTGAGGACGGCGGCGCCGGGCGGGGTGTGCCGCCCGGCGCCGCGGTTCACCACGGGTGCGTCGTGCTCGCCGCGGGCCTCGTGCCCGGCTCCGAGGTCCTAGTACACGTTGACCCCGTAGGCGGCGAGCGCCTCCTTCACCGGCTGGTGGATGGCCGAGCCCGCCGTACCGGTGCAGCCGGAGCTGCCGGAGTGGATGCCGAGGGCGACCGTGCCCGCGAAGTGGGCGCCGCCGCTGTCGCCGCCGGCCGAGCAGGCGGTGGTGCGGACCATGTTGTAGACCGGTCCGTCGCCGTAGTTGACGGTGACGTTGACGGCGGTGACGGTGCCGCTGGTGACCTTGGTGGTGGAGCCGCTCTTCTTCAGGGACTGGCCCACCACCGCGTCGGCCGCCGAGGAGATCTCCTGGGAGGAGCCGTTGTAGAGGTTCACGGTGCCGGCGGGGCTGGAGCCGTTGGTGTAACGGACCAGGCCGTAGTCGTTGGTGGGGAAGCTGGTGCCTTCCCGGGTGCCGATGGAGGCACCGCCGGAGGTCGCCGACCAGCTGGTCGCGGAGTTGGTGCAGTGGCCCGCGGTGACGAAGTAGGTGGCCGTGCCCTTCTTGACGTTGAAGGCGGACGAGCAGCGGTAGCCGCCGCCGTAGATGGCGTCGCCGCCGAGCACTTCCTTGGTGAAGACGCCGGGCACCCGGGAGATCCTGACCGCGCCGCCGAGCGAGTCGGCGACCTTGCGCAGCCGGGCCATGTCCTTGGCGGAGACGGACCGGTCGGCCTCCACGGCGATCTGGTTGGTGCGCGGGTCGAGCCCCCAGGAGGTGCCGGTGATCTTGGCATCCCGCTCCAGCACCTGTGTCGCGCCGGCGAGCTGGGCGGCGCTGCGGGTGACCACGCGGGCGGTGGCACCGCTCGCCCTGACCTTGGCGGCGGCCCGTTCGGAGGTGACGGTGACGACCAGTGCGCCGGTCCTGGCGTCGACGTACGTCCCCGCGTTCTCGCCGCCCAGCTCGGCCCGGACGGCGGAGTCCTGCGCGTACAGGGAGGGGGTCGCGGCGGGCGTGGGTTCGGCCCCGGCGGGAGAGGCGCCGAGGCCGAGGGAGGAGAGGACGAAGAGGGCGGAGAGGACTGCGGTACGTCTGGTGCGCATGGGGGATCTCCTTCTGGACCGAGGGAGGTACGCGTACGAGGACGCCGGCGAAGGGCGCCCGTGGTGCCGTGGGGACACCAGCGACGAATTTGACATGCGCATCACGAACTCACAAGACCGCGCACACCCGCACCCCGCACACCGGCTCGTTTCCGCCCCTGCACACGGGGCACACGCCTGCCTACCCGACACGAGGAGGCACGGGCGGATGAACGCCATGACGGCGACGGGCACGGCACGTCGGGCAGCGCGCAGCGACACCCTGAAGTACGCGGCGCGCACCGGGTTCACCGCGCGCGGCGTGATCCATCTGCTCGTCGGTGTGCTGGCGCTGCGGATCGCGCTGGGCGACGGCGGCACGACCGCCGACCAGGGCGGCGCGCTGGCGGAGATAGCCGGGCAGCCCTTCGGCAAGGTCCTGCTGTGGGCGATGGGCGTGGGGCTGGCCGCGCTGGCGCTCTGGCAGCTCTCGGAGGCCGCGTTCGGCGCGGCGGGACCCGACGGCCACAAGCCCCGCAAGCGCCTGGCGGCGGGCGCCCAGGGCGTCTTCTACGGGTTCGTCTCGTACTCGGTGCTGGCCTTCGCGATCGGCAGCCGGGGCAGCGGCGGCGGCTCCAGCGACCAGCAGTCCCAGGACGTCACGGCGAAGGCGCTGGGCCTGCCCGCCGGGCAGTGGCTGGTGTGCGCGGCGGCCCTGGTGGTCGTCGGGGCGGGCCTGTGGATCGGCTTCCAGGCGGCCCGGCGCAAGTACCGCGAGGAGATGCGGACCGGCGAGATGTCGCGCCGTGTGCGGCGGGCGGTGGACGTCACCGGGATCGGCGGCGGGGTGGCACGCGGGCTGGTCTTCGCGGCGGCGGGCGGATTCGCGGTGGCGGCGGCGGTGACGTACGACCCGGAGAAGGCCAAGGGGATGGACGACACGATCCGCGCCTTCCGGGAGACCCCGGCGGGGCCGTGGCTGCTGGTGGTGCTGGCGGTCGGACTGATGCTGTTCGGCGTCTTCTCCTTCGCGATGGCGCGGTGGCGCAAGCTGTAGGGCGCGCCGCGACCGCCGCACGTGCGGCTATACGTACAGGCAGTCCCATTGCTTCGGCCATTCCGTTTCCCGGTACCGGTCCGAAACCCGCTCGGGCAGCGGCAGGCCCAGAATCAGGTCGCCCTCCCGCCAGATCAGCCGATGCCGGTCGAGTTCTTCCAGCGCGGCATCGAATTCTTCGGCGGAGGCCTTTCCGCGCGGTATGCGGTGGATGTTCACGGGTCGGCTCCCGGCGGCTCGGAGGATCGCGGAAGCGGCAGCCGAGAGGTCGTAGGAATCTCCGTCGGAGAAGCGGGTGTCGGTGATGCGGAAGGCGTCTCCTCGCACCTTGTACGTGAGCTCGACGAAACGGAGCCGGTGAATCTCCTTCCAGTGGTCGACCTGGAACACCAGATTCCGGTAGGCGGCCCTCAGTTCGTCCGAGTACTCGAAATTCCTCTTGAAGTAGTATCCGTAGTCGTCCAGCCGGAACCCGGAGGACGCCAGGAATTCCTCCGAGAACATCACGTCGTAGCACTCGTGGTGTTCGGGCGCGGTACCGATTCCGAATCGCCCCGGATCCAGCTGGAGCGGTGCGAAACGAGTGACCACGGTTTCGGTTCGCGAGATCGGCGGCATCAGGTGGTAGATCCTGGGAATTTGGCGGGACATTTCCTCATAGGCGGTCACGTCGTCCCCCGGCAGGCCGTACAGGATGTTGTAGTGGACCACCAACTGCTCGGCATAGCCCGCCTTGAGCAGGCAGACGTTGTCGATTCCCCGGACTCCTTTGTCCATCTCCCTGAGCGCCGACGTGGCAAACGATTCGATTCCCGGCTGTACGGCGACGAAACCGGCCCGCACGAGCAGCTTGACCCGCTCCGGCGGCTGGTTCGCCTTTATCTCAGCGTGCAGCCGGAAACACGGTTCGCGCTTCGCGAGTTGCGGCAGCAAATCCGTGTAGTACGCCTTGGGCAGGATGTAGTCGGAGAACCGGAACATCACGTCGCCGTGGCGTTCCGTGAGTTGCTCCAGCATGTCCAGCGTCCGTTTCGGTTCCTTGAACCGGTACTTGAGGGTGTCGTCGTCGATTCCGCAGAAGACACAGTGCTTGGTCTGTCCCCACCAGCACCCTCGGGAACTCTCCACCGGCAGCACTTCGGTGTTGATCCGGACCGCGTGTGCGGAATGCAGTGAGTCCAGGTCCCGGAACCAGTCGTCGTAGTCCGGAACCGGGCTGTCGTTGATCGGGTACTTCTGGGCCCGGACGACGCGGGGCGGGGCCGTGCCGCTGCCCCGCCCGGACGCCAGAGCCCACGTGGCGAGGTTGACGATCTCCTGCTCGCCGTCGCCCACGACCAGGTGGTCGACGCAGGGGAAGGCGTTCACGACCTGCTGTCCGGGGGCTCCCTCCAAGGCGTAGCCACCGAAGATCACGGTCAGACCCGGGTCCCGCTTCTTCAGGACGCTTGCGAGGGCGAGAGAAGCCATCGTCTGGTCGAAGAGGCAGGTGAACCCCACCACTTTCGCGCCCGATTCTTGTATCCGTTGCGCGGCCTCCGCCAGGAGCTTCGGCACCACCTCGTGCCGCGCCGTCATGATCAGATCCAGGATGTTCTCCGCCGCGGGGTAGGCGCCGTAGTCCCGGCCCGCCCTGTGGTAGGCCTGAACGCGCCGCACGACGGCTTCCTGCTGCCGCACCCCCAGTTTCGGGTCGAGTTCCGCGGTGAAGACGAACTCGTTGAGGCCCCACGAGTCGGCCAGGTACTGATAGGTGTCCATCGTGGTCCACCGCAGCATTTCGGAAGCAAAGTGAAACACCCGTGCCGAGATCCCCGCCCGGTTCAGACAGGACTTCAGGATGCCGAGCCCCAGGCAGGGCTCCAGAGGCGGCCCCCACGGCATGCTGACCAGAGCGACCTCGCACCCAGGACCGGGAGGTGTCATCACGGGCTCCGTCCCCGACTCCGTCACTGAATCCTTCACCGAATCCGGCAGCGCACCCGCCACCGGCCTTCGATGCGGCTAGAGCTTCGCGATTCCGCTGGAGTCCAGCACCTGCGGCGTGCCCCGGCTCGGCCGTTTGGGGCCGAAGACGATGACGATGACCACGGCGACGACCACGATGGCCGCACCGGCACCGCCGACGTCCTCTTCCTGCGGCCTCAGTGCCCCGATGGTGGAGGCCCGTTTGACGGCCTCGACAGCCTCGTCGGACACCTCCATCTTGAGCTTCTTGGCGACGCCCTTGGGGTCTTTCATGAACCTGCCGATGAACCGGCCGTCGGCGACCGTCGCGTTGTACAGGAGGCGGAGTTGCTCGGAATCCTCTTCGGACAGGTCGATCCCCAGCTCGGCGACCTGCGGCTGAACCACCCGGTAGGCCGCTTCGAGTGCCGTCGTCGAAGTGATCTGGGAACGCATGCGCTTCCAGTCGGCAGCGATGAATTCACGGTGGAAGAGCGGCTGCTCGAAAGCGACTTTCGGTTCCCGCTCCGGTCGTGACGCCATTGTTTCCCTCCCCGGCCGTTCATCGGCCGCCCCCGGCTCCCCGGGCGACGTGCTGGCAGTCTCCTGCTGGGTCAAGGAACGGTCAACTGGCAAACACCCGCGTGCATTTCGAATCTTCTACGTGCATCTCCGTACCGGCGTCAGCCATGCGCACGGGCGGCGCCGGACACAACACCGCCCCCGTCCAAGTGGGGTCGGACGGGGGCGGGGGTCTGGGGACTACCGGGCACTGAGGCCCGCAGGGGGTCAGCCCTGGTGCGGGTAGCGGTAGTCGGTCGGCGGGACCAGGGTCTCCTTGATCGCGCGGGTCAGGGTCCAGCGCTGGAGGTTCTGCGGGGCGCCGGCCTTGTCGTTCGTACCGGAGGCGCGGCCTCCGCCGAACGGCTGCTGGCCGACGACGGCGCCCGTCGACTTGTCGTTGATGTAGAAGTTGCCCGCGGCGTAGCGCAGCTTCTCCATCGTGTGGGCGGCGGCGGCACGGTCGCCCGCGATGACCGAGCCGGTCAGCGCGTAGTCGGAGACCGACTCCATCTGCTCCAGCATGGCGTCGTACTTCTCGTCCTCGTACACGTGGATCGCGAGGATCGGGCCGAAGTACTCGGTGGTGAAGACCTCGTTGGCCGGGTCCGAGCACTCGATGACGGTCGGGCGCACGAAGTAGCCGACGGAGTCGTCGTAGGTGCCGCCGGCGACGACGGTGCAGGAGTCGTCGGCCTTGGCGCGGTCGATGGCCGCCTTGTTCTTGGCGAACGAGCGGTCGTCGATGACGGCGCCGATGAAGTTGTCCAGGTCCGTGACGTCACCCATGGTGATCGACTCGACCTCGGCCGCGAACTCCTCCTTGAACCCGTCGTTCCAGATGGACGCGGGGACGTAGGCGCGCGAGGACGCGGAGCACTTCTGGCCCTGGTACTCGAAGGAACCGCGGGTCAGCGCGGTCTTCAGGACGGCGCGGTCGGCGCTGGGGTGCGCGACGACGAAGTCCTTGCCGCCGGTCTCGCCGACCAGCCGCGGGTACGTGCGGTAGTTCGCGATGTTCTCGCCGACCGTCTTCCACAGGTACTGGAAGGTCGGGGTGGAGCCGGTGAAGTGGATGCCGGCCAGGTCGCGGTGGGTCAGGGCGACCTCGGAGACGGCGATGCCGTCGCCGGTGACCAGGTTGATGACGCCCTTGGGCAGACCGGCCTCTTCGAGGAGCTGCATCAGCAGGACGGCGGCGTGCGTCTGGGTCGGGGACGGCTTCCAGACGACGACGTTGCCCATCAGGGCCGGGGCGGTGGGCAGGTTGCCCGCGATGGCCGTGAAGTTGAAGGGCGTGATCGCGTAGACGAAACCTTCCAGCGGACGGTGGTCCAGCCGGTTCCACACGCCGGGGGCGTTCGCCGGGGGCTGCTCGGCGAGCAGGTCACGGGCGTACTTGACGTTGAAGCGCCAGAAGTCGACGAGCTCGCACGGGGTGTCGATCTCGGCCTGCTGGGCGGTCTTGGACTGGCCCAGCATGGTGGAGGCGGCCAGCGTCTCGCGCCACGGGCCGGCCAGCAGCTCGGCGGCGCGCAGGATGATCGCGGCGCGGTCGTCGAAGGACATCGCGCGCCAGGCCGGGGCGGCGGCGAGCGCGGCGTCCACCGCGTCCTGCGCGTCCTGCTTGGTGGCGTGCGCGCCGGTGCCGATGACGGCCTTGTGGTTGTGCGGCTGCACGACCGTGAAGGTGTCGCCGCCGCCCATGCGCTTCTCACCGTTGATGGTCATCGGGAGGTCGATGGGGTTCTCGGCCAGCTCCTTGAGCTTGGCCTCCAGGCGGGCGCGCTCCGGCGAGCCGGGCGCGTAGGAGTGCACCGGCTCGTTGACCGGGGCGGGGACCTGGGTTACGGCGTCCATGAGTTCCGTGGCTCCTTCGTGCGGGGTGGGGAGACTGGGAGGCTCTGCCTCAGTCGTCGGTCGTCAGTTCTTGGTGATGATGGAGCGGCCGAAGAAGAGCAGGTTGGCCGGCTTCTCGGCGAGGCGACGCATGAAGTATCCGTACCAGTCCGTGCCGTACGCGGTGTACACGCGCATCCGGTGTCCCTCGGCGGCGAGCCGGATGTGCTCCTCGCTGCGGATGCCGTACAGCATCTGGAACTCGTACTCGTCCAGCTTGCGCCCGGCGCGGCGGCCGAGCTCCTGGGCGATGGCGATCAGCCGCGGGTCGTGGGACCCGATCATCGGGTAGCCGTCGCCCTCCATCAGGATCTTCATGATCCTCACGTACGCCTTGTCGATCTCGCCCTTGTCCTGGATCGCGACGGACGCGGGCTCCTTGTACGCACCCTTCACGATACGCACCCGGCTGCCGGCGGCGGCGAGCCTGCGGGCGTCGTCCTCGGTGCGGAAGAGGTACGCCTGGATGACGCAGCCGGTCTGCGGGAAGTCCTTCCGCAGCTCCTCGTGGATGGCGAACATCGAGTCGAGGGTGGTGTGGTCCTCGGCGTCCAGGGTGACCGTGGTGCCGATCTCGGCGGCGGCCTCGACGACGGGCCGGACGTTCGCGAGGGCCAGCTCGTGGCCGCCCTCCAGCGCTTGCCCGAACATCGAGAGCTTCACGGACATCTCGGCCCGGGTGCCCAGGCCCAGGTCCTTGAGGTGCGCGATCAGGTCGAGGTACGCGTCACGGGCGGCGTAGGACTGCTCGCGGGTCGTGATGTCCTCGCCGACGACGTCGAGGGTGACCTCCAGGCCCTTGTCGGCGGACTCGCGGACGATCGGCACGACCTGGTCGACGGTCTCACCGGCGATGAACCGGCTCACGACCTGTTTGGTGCCCGGAGCAGCCGAGACGAAACGGCGCATCTGGTCGCTGCGCGATGCGGCGAGGATCACGGGACCCAGCACGGGGCACCTCCACAAAAAAATCAATCGAAGGGGCCGTGACCAGCCCTTTTGTGACAGAACTGGGACGGCACGGATAACCACGGTGAAATCTAGGTATCGCGTCGAGCCTTCACTACCGACAGCTGTCACGCATCCGCGGACCTCGCCTCATACAGATGTCTGAAGCGGTGCGAGAATGGGCGGGTGAACGCCGATTACCAAGACCTGGTCGATGAGATCTCCGCCCTTCTGGGTGCACCCGCGACCCTGGAGGACCGCGACTTCCGGCTGATCGCGTTCGGCGCGCACGACAGCGAGGACGCGGGGGCGATGGACCCGGTCCGCACCCGTTCGATCCTCACCCGCCGCTCCACGGCCGAGGTCAAGGCGTGGTTCGAGCGCTTCGGCATCGCCACCGCTACCGGGCCGGTGCGCATTCCGGCGGACCCCGGCGCGGGGGTGCTGCGCGGGCGGCTGTGCCTGCCGGTCCGGCACCGGGGGACGGTGTTCGGGTACGTGTGGCTGCTGGCCTCCGACGCCCCGGTGCCGACGCTGCCCTACACGGAGCTGGCGGACGAGGAGCTGGACGCGGCGATGGCGGTGTGCGCCCGGATCGGGGCGCAGCTCGCCGACGAGGCGCGGGCCCGCGCCGATCTCGGACCGCAGCTGAACACCCTGCTCACCTCCGAGTCCGAGGACCGCAGACAGGCCGCGCTCGCCACGCTGACCGGCCCGCTGGCGGCCGGCGGCCCGTACACCCTGCTGTGCGCGGCGCCGTGGACCGCCCCGCTGCCCGGCCTGCGTACGGTGCCGGGCGCCTCCGCGCTGACCCTCGTCCCGGTGCCGGGCGCCACCGGGCCGCGGCTGGCGGTGCTGGTCAGACTGGGGGCGGGGGCGGACCTGGGTCCCGCGCGGTCGGCGGCGAAGGCGCTGCTGGCGGCGGCACAGCCCGCGCCCGCCGCATCCACCGGATCGCCCGCCCCCGCCGTCCCGTCCTCCCCCTCGCCCTCGCCCGCGCCCGCGCCCGCCGCCGTGGGCATCGGCACCGCCGCCCGCACCCTCGCCGAGCTGCCCGCCGCCTGGCGCGAGGCCTCCGCCGCCGTCCGGGCCGCGCTGGCCCGCCCGCATCTGGGCCCGGTCGCCGAGTGGGCGGCGATCGGCCCGTACCGGCTGCTGGCCGCCCTGCCGGACAGCGGCCCCGGGCACCCGGTGGACCCCGCCGTCGGCCCGCTCCTCACGCCCGCGCACACCGAACTGGCCCGCACCGCCGAGGTGTTCCTCGACTGCGCGGGCCAGGCGGGACGCACGGCGACCGCCCTGAACATCCACCGGCAGACCCTCTACTACCGGCTCTCCCGGGTCGAGCAGCTCACCGGCCTCGACCTGCACGAGGGCGAGGACCGGCTGCTGCTGCACATGTCGCTGAAGGCGGCGAAGCTCTGACACCCGCCGTACCGCGGCGGCTCAGCGGGCCGGTTCCGCCTCCTTCCCCGTCAGCGGGCGCAGCGTGAGGGTGTAGTCGTAGGACCGGTCGGCCGCGACCCGGTACTCGGGGCGGACCGGGTTCGGGGTGTCCCCGACGCCGGTGACCGCGTGGTCGGCGTGCAGGGTGTGCCAGCCGTCGTTGCGCCGGACCTGGTGCGGGTAGGCGGCCCGATCCAGGTCGTCGTGGGCGGTGGCGGACGCCTCGAAGTCGCCGGAGACCAGGAGCCCGCCGGTGCGGCCGTCGGAGAGCGCCGCCCAGCGCACGTCGTCGTGGTTGCCGTGCTCCTGGGGCCGTACGTAGTTCACGTAGCTCTCCCGCACCGAGGTGGACCAGGTGCCCATGGGGGTGCCGTCCTTGCGGTCGTTGAAGTTCTCGACCGGGCCGCGCCCGTACCACTGGAAGGTGTCGTACCGCTGCGGCATCCGCAGCTGGATGCCCACCCTGGGCAGGTACGACAGCTTGCGGAACTCGCCGCGCGGCTCCACCTGGTGGCGCACCCGCACCGCGCCGGAGCCGTCGATCAGGTACGTCATCGTCTGGCCGAAGGACGCCCCGGTGACGTCGGGTGCGGCGGCCGTGGAGCGGACGGTGACGGTGACCGTGCCGTCCGGGCCGGTGGCGGTGTCCGTGGCGTCGACGGTGGTGCGCAGCCGGTCGAGGCCGAGCGCCCGCCACTTCTTGGACTCCGCGGTGCCCCAGTCGGAGCGCTCGTTGCTGATCGGGTTGCGCCAGACGTCCAGCTCGGGCCCGGAGGTGAGCAGTTCGCGGCCCCCGGACCGCATCGAGGCGAGGGTGCCCGCCTTCCTGTCGAAGGTGTACGCGAAACCCTCGCCCCCCGCCTTCCCGGTGACCTTCACCGTGTCGCCCCACACGGTCAGCTCCGCGCCGCCGGTGGCGGGCAGCGTCGCCGGCGGGCCGGGCACCTTGTCGCCGCCGACCGCGAACTGGCCGAAGGAGACGGTGTGCCCGGCCTTCGCCCAGTCCGCGTCGCGGACGGTGACCGCCCGCACGGTGAGTTGGCGTTCAAAGCCGCCGGGGTCGTCCGCCGGTACCGGCAGCCGCACGGCGGCCGTCGTGCCGGGGGCGACGTCCAGCGGCCGGGTGCCGGACGCGACGACCTCGGCCCCCTCGGTCACCTCCCAGCGCAGCGCCAGGTCCCCGGTCCCGCTGAAGGCGCGCTCGCTGGTCACCTCGACCCGGCCCTCGCGCGCCTTGCCGTCGGTGATCCGGATCGGGGCCTGCACCCAGGCGAGCTGCGCCGTCTCGGGCTGCGGCTCGCGGTCCGCGGTGACCAGACCGTCGACCCCGGACTCGTACAGCCCGTAGGAGAGGTAGCTGCCCTTCTTCTCGAAGCGGTCGAAGTCGAGCGCCAGCAGGGCCTGGTCCTTGGGGTCCTGTCCGGCGGCGAGCTGCTGCGCGCCGAGCGCGGTGCCGTACACGCGCACCTGGTCGACGGTGCCGCGCGCGGTGTGGCCCCGGTGGCCGTCCTCCATGGTGTCGCTGTTGCGGCCGATGCCGAGGTCGAAGCCGGTGTAGTCGATGCGCCCGGTGTAGGGGGTGGCGGCAAGCTGCTTCCCGTCGGCGTACAGCCGCAGCGCCGTGCCGTCGTACACCCCGGTGACCCGGTGCCAGGCGCCCGCCCAGTCCGCGGGCACCGGGGCGGTGACGGTGCGCGGCTGGCCGCCGCCGGTGAGGGTGAATTCGAGGGTCCGCGCGTCCTTCATGCGCAGCACGTACTGCTCGCCCTTGCTGAGGACGGTGAAGTCGCCGGTCCACGGCTCCAGGGGCTTGATCCGGGCGTCGAGGGTGACGGCGGAGCCGGTGAGGTCGAGGGCCCTGTCGCGGTAGGTCTCGACGAAGTCGTCCAGACCGGAGAGTTCGAGGGCCTGTCCCCGGTAGCCCGGGACGACCTCGGGCCTGCCGGAGAGGGAGGCGGCGATGCGGTGCCGGGAGGAGTCGGGGGTGGTGATCAGCGGGCGGCGGATGTTCTGCTCGGCCCAGTCCCAGATGAAGCCGCCCTGGACGTTGGGGTGGGCGCGGACGACTTCCCAGAACTCGCGGAAGTTGCCCAGGCTGTTGCCCATGGCGTGGGCGTACTCGCCCATCACGATCGGCTTGGTGAAGGTCTTCGCCTTCTCGCGCAGACCGGCGGGCGTCGGGTAGCGGGGTCCGGAGATGTCCGCGAACGGGGCGTCACCGTCGGGCGAGTTGGACTGGTGGTAGAGGGGCCGGGTGGGGTCGGCCTTCCTGGTCCACTCGGCCATCGCGTAGTGCGCCCTGCCGAGTCCGGCCTCGTTGCCGGTGTCCCACATGATGACGCTGGGGTGGTTCTTGTCGCGTTCGACCATGCCCCGGTGCCGCTCCAGGAACGGCTTCTGCCACTCGGGCCGGTCGGCGAGGCAGTCCTGCGGGCAGCTCTCGTGGCTGTGCGTCTCCACCTCCATCTCGTCGTCGATCAGGATTCCGGCCCGGTCCGCGAGGTCGTAGAGGTAGGGGTCGGAGGGGTAGTGGGAGGTGCGGATCGCGTTGACGTTCAGCCGCTTCATCAGCGCGACGTCCTGCTCCATCCGCTGCCTGGTGGCGTGCCGCCCGGTGTCGGGGTCGGTCTCGGCGCGGTTGACGCCCCGGATCAGGACGCGTTTGCCGTTCAGTCTGAGCTGCTTGTCCTTGATGTCGATCTCGCGGAAGCCGACGTTCTGCCGTACGGACTGCACGACGCGGCCCCGGGCGTCGTGCAGCACCAGCTTGAGGGCGTACAGCGCGGGCGTCTCGTCGGACCACTTGGCGGGATTGCGCACCGGGGCGGACAGGTCGGCCGTGCCGTTGCGCACGCGCGCGGCGAGCCGTCCCACCGCGCGGCCGTTCGGGTCGAGGAGCGTGCCGGACACCTCGCGGCCCTCGGCGCCCTCCCCCTCGACCCGGACCTGTGCGCGCAGCGTCGCGTCCCGGTACCGCGCGTCCAGGTCGGTGGTGATCCGGGCGTCCTCCATGCGGGTGCGCGGGGTGGAGCGGAGGGTGACGGAGCGGAAGATCCCCGCGTACCGCCACTGGTCGTAGTCCTCCAGGTAGGAGCCCGCGGACCAGCGGTGGACCTGGAGGGCGACCCGGTTGCGGCCCGGCTTGAGGAAGTCGGTGACGTCGAACTCCGCGGGGACGTAGCCGCCCTGGTCGTAGCCGACGTACTTTCCGTTCACCCACAGGAACCAGCCGGAGGTCACCCCGTCGAAGCGGAGCACCTGCCGTCGGCCGTCCCACTCCTTCGGCACGTCGACGTCGCGGACGTACGCCCCGGTCGGGTTGGCCTCGCGCGGCACCTTCGGCGGGGCGTCGGGCACCATCTCGCTCTGCACGTTGCGGAAGACCGGGTGGTCGAGGTCGTCGGTCTGCCAGGTGTGCGGCACCTTGACCTGCTGCCAGCCCGAGGGGTCGTACCCCTCGCGCCAGAAGCCCTCGGGTGCGAGGGCGGGGCGCTCGGCGATCCACAACCGCCACTGGCCGTCCAGGCTGCGCTCCCAGCGGCGGGCGTCGTCCTGCCGGAGCAGGGCGTGCGGGGGCTCCTGGCCCTCCCCCGTCCTCTGCGGATCCTCAAGATAGGTGTGGACGTCGGCGGGGAACTTCCCCGCGTCGCCCTGCTGTCCGGCGGCGCTGCCGCCCGCCGAGACGCTCAGCCCCACGGCGAGGGCGAGAGCCATCACCGTGCCGAGCAGTCTGTGGCCCCTCGGGCCGTCCCGCCGCCCTCTCACTCCTGTGCGCACCATGCCACCTCGCAGATTCGAAACGAAACCACCAGACACGAACACGCGCGCACCGTATTGAACACCTGACGAGGCGTCAATGGTGCGCGCGTGCGCGGTGGGGTGAGGCGTACGGGTGAGATCCGGGGGCGAGATACGGCCGTGCGGCTCAGCCCTCCTCGTCCTCCAGGTCCTCGATCGGGCGGTCGGTCACGGCGACTACCAGGAAGAAGGGGCGGTCCCCGTCGATCTGGTTGACGGAGACGGAGAGCCAGCGGTCCGCGTCCCCGCCGGGGGCTCGCACGGGGCCCCAGACATGCAGGGTCCCCAGGGCGTCGAGCCGGCGGAGCTGCGCGTAGAGCGGCGGAAGCGGCGGATCCCCCTCCGCCCAGCAGACGGGGATCCGGGTGCCGATCTCACGGTGGCTGCCCCAACGGGCGTCGAGCGCCCGCGTCAGCTCGTCGAGGTGGCCGGAGGCGGCTTCCTGGGCGGCGGTCCACTCCTGGTCGTAGACGCCGAGCAGGTCCCGGCCCTGCCAGAGCTCGGCGATCACGAAGCCGTCGCCGTGCGAGGCGAGCCAGTTCTCCGTATACGGCTCCCGCTCGTCCACCGTGGGCCCGCCCGCCGGGACGGGACCGGCGAGCCAGGTGTCGATCTCGGCGAGAGCGCGGGTGGCGTCGAAGGTTGTGCTGTCGGGTGCGTTCACAACATGCTCCTGGTCATGGGCCGGGGCAGCGGCTGGAGCGCACCGCTCTCCCGCAGGCGCAGATGTGCGGCGAGGACTGCCTCTTGGTCGTCGGGCGGGGCGATGTCGAGCAGTACGCCGCCGGTGGACAGCGGTGTGCGCACCGCCTTGAGGTCGTCGGGTACGAGGGCGGCGCGGGCCGGGGAGAGGTAGGTCAGCCAGCCGGTGACGGGGTCACCGATCTCGTACTCCGCCCGGTCCTCCAGGAGGTCGAAGACGTCGTCGTCGATCACACTGCCCAGGTCGGGGTTCCACAACTCGGCCACCGCGGCGAGCAGTTCGGCCTCGGGGACGCGGGCGTCGTCCGGCGACCTGACGGTGACGAGCATCGAGTTGGTCGCGTACTCGCTCGCCTCGCCCGCCACGCCGCGCAGGTCCAGCTTCCAGCCTGCCGGTCCCTCCACCACGAGGAACAGGCCGCCGTTGCGCTCCCACTCCTCGCGGAGCGCTGTGATCAGCGCCTGAGAGGTCGGCGTGAAGGGGCCGGCCCCTCCCTCGAAAACACGGTTCCAGGTCCACGGGTCACCGGAGCCCGGTGGGCGCAGATGCGGGAGGAGGGATGCGACTCGCTCCAGAGTGGCGGACCAGTGCGCTGCCTGCTGCTCGTACGTTTCCGGGCGGGGGCCCCACTGGGTCCGTACCACTCGTCGCATCTGCTCGTCACTCCCGTGTTCCGCGGTTCGGCCGGCCCACGGAGTGCGGGGCGGCACGTGGTGCTTGCCGGTCAAGGTAGTCGGCTCAGTCGAACGCGCCGGGCTTCCTGGGACTCCGGGTCTGGTCCTTGGGCGAGTGGACGACCTTGACCTGCTCCAGGCCGGGAGTTTCCCGGAAGGCCCTTCGTGCAGCTTTGGCGACCTCGGGGTCGGAGAAGTGCCACTCGACGCTGCGCCCGCCCGCTGCCTGCACCTGGGCGGTGGCCTCCTTGACGAACTTGTCCTTCCCCGAGTCGGTGAGTCTGCCCTTGTCGGTCTGGGACAGATAGCTCTGGTAGCCGTTCTTGGCCTCCAGATAGGTCTGCCGCGAGGAGTCCCAGCCGTCGTACTCGACCGGTGACCTGCCCTTGTCCGGGTGGGGAACGACGTACTCGTGCCCCCGGGTCTGGTTGGTGACCTGTTCCTGGTAGCGGAGCCACGACTCGTTCCGCCAGACGGGCTCGGGGTTGCGGTCGCGGCCCGCCCAGTAGCCGTCGCCGTTGTCGGCGTCGCCCAGTTTCGGGGTGTCGAGATCGTTGGCCCAATCGGGCCGCTCGTAGTTGCGGGGGTCCTTGGTGTCGCCGTGCCGCGGCTCGGGCCACTGCTTCTTGTCCTTCAGTGCCTGGGCCGCGCGGCCCGGCTCCTCGGCACGCTTCTGGTCCAGCCACGCCGCCCGCTCCTGCTTGCGGGCCTCCTCCGCGTCCGCCTTGGCCTTCGTGTCGCAGCCGTCGTCCGCCAGGTACCGCACGCGGGGTGCGGGGCCGGCCGCGATCAGGCCCGTACCGGCTCCCGGAACTCCGCCGAAGCCCGGTCCGCTCACGATCGAGCAGCCCGTCTTCCGGGCCCGCTCCTCCGCCAGATCCGCCGCCTCGTCCGCCTCCTTGGCGGCCTTCCGGGCCCCTTCCACGTCGCCCGCGGCGGCGGCCTTGCGGGCGGCCCGCGCCGCGTCCCCCGCCTTGTCGGCCGCCTCCGCCGCCTCCGCGAGCCCCTTCGCGGCCTTGCCCAGATGGGAGAACTTCCCGACGACCTTGGCGACGTCGTAGCCGGGAATGAAGAGCGAGCCGATGTTCCAGGCGACGTCGGTGACGGCTCGGGTCTTCTCGCCGTTGTTCCAGCGTTCGCGCACCTCGTCACCGACGAAGACGTCGTCCGCGACCGAGACGACGGTCTTGCCGGACGCCAGCGCCCAGTCCCCGATCGCCCCGAGGTAGTCGCCGTCGGCCCACTTGTCGACGGCGCCCTTCGAGTTCTGCAGCCACTCGCCGCCGAGCTGCTTGCCGTACTCGGCGATGCCCGACCAGGTCTCCGGCTTGAAGAGGTCGACGAACCCGGTGACGTCGCCCCACACGCCGTCGACAGCGATGCCCTTGACCACCTGGGTGATGCGGTCCCCGGCGCAGCCGAAGAAGCCCCAGCCGGAGCAGTCCTCCTCCTCTTCCTTCTGCTCCTCCTCTTCCTTCTGCTCCTCCTCGGAGGGCTCCTCCTCGTCCGACGCCGGCTGTACGTCGTACTCGGCCTCGGCCTCCTCCCCGGCCCGGTCGCGCGTATCACCCGGGTCACCCGGCCCGCCGGTATCACCCGGCCCGCCCGGATCTCCGGACCCACCAGCCCCTCCGACCGCACCCGCGCCGCCCGCTCCCCCGGCCCCTCCGGCACCCCCAGGACCGCCCGCCGCGCCCCCAGCGCCACCGGCACCCCCAGCACCGCCTGCGGCGCCAGCGCCCCCGGCACCACCCGCGCCCCCGGCACCGGCATCCGCCCCACCGACCCCGCCAGCCCCGCCAGCCCCGCCAGCCCCGGCACCGCCCGCTCCCCCGTCCGCGCCGCGCGTCCCCGCACCGGGTTCGCGTGCCCCGGGATCGCCCACCGCGTCCGCGCCGCCGTCACCGGCCCCGCAGTTCGTGCCGCCGGTGATCGTGCAGACGGCGCGGCCGATGCCGTCGGCGATACGGCCGCCGAATCCGGTCAGGGTCAGGGCGAGCACGATGCCCGCGATGATCACGATCAGCCCGGCGTACTCGGCCGTGGACTGGCCCCCGTCCCGGCGCCAAGTGATCAGCCGGGGAACCGAGAAGCGCCAGCGGCCCCGCCGCCGCGCGGGCGGATCGGGCCGGTCGGGGCGGTCGAACCACGCCCTGCTCTCCGCCCGCGTCAGCAGCCACAGCACCACCAGCGGCACCAGCAACTGACTGAAGCCGCGCAGCGAGCCGCCGCCGATGTTGGCGACGGCCCCGAGGATCAGCCAGCCCTGTACGGCGATCAGCCCGCCGAGCACCCGCCGCCCACCGGTGTACATCCGCCCGGTGAGCAGCAGCCCGGCCACCCCGGGCAGGGCCCCGTACAGGGCGAGCCCGAGCACCCCGGCGAGCGGTCCGTCCGCCGCGAGCCCCGACCCCAGCAGGCCGAGCCCGCCCAACAGGGTCATGGCGAACAGGAGTTGGAGCAGCCCCCGGACGGCGAGCAGCGGGCCGGGCAACGGCGGCCGTGCGGGACGTACCGGAACCGGACCCGCTGGTATGCCGCCGACCGCAGACACGCGTCACCCCCACCGCCGTACTCCGCAAGCGGAATGCACAGCGGAGGCGGGTAACGCTAGGGCGGCCCCCGACGGGCGTCATGGGCCCGTGGACCCTACTCGGGGCCCATACCACCCCCGGGCAACTCCCCCTCAGCGCCCAGGCCCAAGCCCCGTCCCCGGGCAACTCCCCCTCAACGCCCAAACCCACGCCCCACCCCCGGGCAACTCCGGCCCGGCCGCCTGGATCCCCCCGATCCACTCCCCCACCCGCACCCGGCGACCTCCCCGGTCCCCGGCCACGCCCCCGACTCCCGCTACGCCCCCTCCTCCGGCCCCCGTTCCATGAACACCCGCAGACCGTCCGTCAGGTCCTTCGCGGTCGGCGCCGTCTCCGGGTCGGTCATCTGCTGGATCATCACGCCCGCCATCAGCGCCTGCGTCAGCATTCCGGCCACCCGCGCCTTCTCCGGATCTGCCGTCGCGTCCATTCCGAGGAAGGCCTCGGCCAGCCCCGAACGCCCCTCCTCCTGCGGGCCCTTGATCACTTCGCGGAGTGCCTCGTCGGTCTCCAGCCGGGTGACGACCTCCAGTTGGAGCTTCCAGACCTTGCGGCTGACCTCGAAGGAGTCGATGACCTTGCCCCAGACGGCTTCGAAGCGGGCGTACGGGTCGGCCGGCAGCGGCTCCGCGTCCTCCTGCAGCGCCGGGCCCACCGCGTTGCCCCACTCCTCCGTCAGGGCCAGGAACGCCTGGTTGAGCAGGGCCTCCTTGGAGCCGTAGTGGTAGCCGATGGAGGCGAGGTTCGTGCCGGACGCGGCGACGATGTCGCGGGCGGTCGTCCGGGCGTACCCCTTGTCCAGCAGGCACTGCTTGGCGCCTTCGAGCAGATCCTCACGATGTCCCATGAACGCAGCGTACCCCCTCCCTATACGCCCGTGTAATACGAGCGTATAGAAAGGGGGTACGGAAGGTGCGGGAGGTTCGGAGGCCGAACGCTCCGGGTCCTAGTCGGCCAGGTTCACCGAGCGGGCCGAAGCCGCGCCGATCTCCTCGGCCAGCTCGGTCAGGACCGTCTGCGGAACCGTGTCGTCGACGGTCAGCACGGCGAGCGCCTCGCCGCCCGCGTCGGCGCGGGCGACCTGCATGCCCGCGATGTTCAGGCCGACCTCGCCCAGCACCCGGCCGACGGTGCCGACGACACCGGGACGGTCCTGGTAGCGGAGCACGACCATGTGGTCGGCGAGCGCCAGGTCCACGTCGTAGTCGCCGATCGCGACGATCTTCTTGATGTTCTTGGGGCCCGCCAGCGTGCCGGAGACCGAGATCTCCTCGCCGCCGGTGAGGGTGCCGCGCACGGTGACCACGTTGCGGTGCTCGGTGGACTCCGAGGAGGTGGTCAGCCGCACCTCGACGCCGCGCTCCTGCGCGAACAGCGGGGCGTTCACGTACGAGACGGTCTCGTCGACGACGTCCTCGAACACGCCCTTGAGCGCGGAGAGTTCGAGCACCTTCACGTCGTGCTGGGTGATCTCGCCGTACACCTCGACGTCGAGCCGGGCCGCGACCTCGCCCGCGAGCGCGGTGAAGATCCGGCCGAGCTTCTCGGCGAGCGGGAGGCCCGGTCGTACGTCCTCGGCGATGACGCCGCCCTGGACGTTGACCGCGTCGGGCACCAGCTCACCGGCGAGGGCGAGGCGCACCGACCTGGCGACCGCGATGCCCGCCTTCTCCTGGGCCTCGTCGGTCGAGGCGCCCAGGTGCGGGGTGCAGACGACCTGGTCGAGCTCGAAGAGCGGGGAGTCCGTGCAGGGCTCCTTGGCGTACACGTCGAGGCCGGCGCCCGCGACGCGGCCCTCCTTGAGGGCGGAGTACAGCGCGGCCTCGTCGACGATGCCGCCGCGGGCCGCGTTCACGATCCGTACCGCCGGCTTGACCTTGTGCAGGGCCTCGTCGCCGATCAGACCCAGCGTCTCGGGGGTCTTGGGCAGGTGGACGGTGATGAAGTCGGAGACTTCGAGCAGCTCGTCCAGCGTGAGGACCTTGACGCCCATCTGCGCGGCGCGGGCCGGCTGGACGTACGGGTCGTAGGCGACGACCTTCATGCCGAAGGCGGACATCCGCTGGGCGACCAGGGCGCCGATCCGGCCGAGGCCGACGACGCCGAGGGTCTTCTCGGCCAGCTCGACGCCGCTGTACTTCGAGCGCTTCCACTCGCCGTTCTTCAGGGCGGAGTTGGCCTGCGGGATGTTGCGCGCGGTGGCCAGGATCAGACCGCAGGCCAGCTCGGCGGCGGTGACGATGTTGGAGGTCGGCGCGTTGACGACCATCACGCCGGACTTGGTGGCGGCGGAGACGTCGACGTTGTCGAGGCCGACACCGGCGCGGGCGACGACCCGCAGTTTCTTCGCGGCGCCGATGGCCTCCGCGTCGACCTTGGTCGCGGAGCGGACGAGGATCGCGTCCACGTCGGCGATGGCGGGCAGGAGTTCCGCGCGGTCGGCTCCGTTGCAGTGCCGGATCTCGAAGTCCGGCCCCAGGGCGTCGACGGTCGCGGGCGACAGCTCTTCAGCGATGAGTACGACAGGCTTGGCAGTGCTCACGTGAGTCCTCACTGGTCCTTTGCGGACGGCCGTCCCGACGGCCGCAGGCGGTGGAGGGGCTAGTCGCGTGGAAGACGCACGACGCTGTGGGCCTGACGCGTGTATTGGTTGAGAAGTGTAGTGCCGTCGACGGACCTCGTGTCCGCCGCTTCGTAGGATCACTCGTTCGTGGATCGACGTTCTGTCCAGTACGAAACGGGCGGGGCGGGGTGCGCCGGGGGTGGGGAAAGGGGCCGCCGCGTCGAACGCGGGCGGCCCCTCCCCTTGTGAGGCCTAGGCCTCCTCGTCGTTCACCCAGCTCATGAGCTTGCGCAGCTCCTTGCCGGTGGTCTCCAGGAGGTGGTCCTGGTCGGCCTTCTTGTACTCGGCGTACTTCTTCAGGCCGCCGTGGTACTCGTCCATCCACTGCTGGGCGAAGGTGCCGTCCTGGATCTCGGCCAGGACCTTCTTCATCTCGGCCTTGGTGGCGTCGGTGATGATGCGCGGGCCGGTGATGTAGTCGCCCCACTCGGCGGTCTCGGAGACCGACCAGCGCATCTTCTCCAGGCCGCCCTCGTACATCAGGTCGACGATGAGCTTCAGCTCGTGGAGGCACTCGAAGTAGGCGATCTCCGGCTGGTAGCCGGCCTCGGTCAGGGTCTCGAAACCGGCCTTGACCAGGGCGGCGGTGCCACCGCAGAGAACGGCCTGCTCACCGAACAGGTCGGTCTCGGTCTCCTCGGTGAAGGTCGTCTTGATGACACCGGCCCGGGTGCCGCCGATGGCCTTCGCGTACGAGAGGGCCAGCTCGAAGCCCTTGCCCGTGGCGTCCTGCTCGACGGCCGCGATGCACGGAACGCCGCGGCCCTCCTCGTACTGGCGGCGGACCAGGTGACCGGGGCCCTTCGGGGCGACCATGGCGACGTCGACACCGGCCGGCGGCTTGATGAAGCCGAAGCGGATGTTCAGGCCGTGGCCGAAGAAGAGGGCGTCGCCGTCCTTGAGGTTGTCCTTGACGGACTCCTCGTAGACCTGCGCCTGGATCGGGTCCGGGACCAGGATCATGATGACGTCGGCCTCGGCAGCGGCCTCCGCCGGGGAGACGACGCGCAGGCCCTGCTCCTCGGCCTTCGCCTTGGACTTGGAGCCCTCGTGCAGACCGACGCGCACGTCGACGCCCGAGTCGCGGAGCGACAGCGCGTGGGCGTGGCCCTGGCTGCCGTAACCGAGAACCGCGACCTTGCGGCCCTGGATGACGGAAAGGTCTGCGTCGGCGTCGTAGAACAGCTCGGCCACTGGGTTTCTCCTATGTGTGCGGTGTTGCGACCCACCGTACGGCGGGCGGGGGGAGGGAAGTCTTCGGGTCTCGGTATCCGAGAGCCCGGGGTGGGGTTACGCGCTGCGGTCCAGCGCCCGCAGCGAGCGGTCCGTGATGGACCGGGCGCCGCGCCCTATGGCGATCGTGCCGGACTGCACGAGCTCCTTGATGCCGTACTGCTCCAGCATCTTGAGCATCGCTTCGAGCTTGTCGGCGCCGCCGGTGGCCTCGATGGTCACGGCGTCGGGCGACACGTCCACGGTCTTGGCGCGGAACAGCTGGACGATCTCGGTGACCTGGGAGCGGGTCTCGTTGTCGGCGCGGACCTTCACCAGGACGAGCTCGCGCTGGATCGCAGCGGCGGGCTCCAGTTCGACGATCTTCAGGACGTTGACGAGCTTGTTGAGCTGCTTCGTCACCTGCTCCAGCGGCAGGGCCTCGATCACGTTGACCACGATGGTGATGCGCGAGATCTCGGGGTGTTCGGTGGTCCCGACCGCGAGCGAGTCGATGTTGAAGCCGCGGCGGGAGAAGAGTGCGGTGATGCGGGCGAGGACGCCCGGCTTGTTCTCCACCAGGACGGAGAGCGTGTGCTTGGACATGATTCTCTCTCTGCTCTTCTCTGGCTCTAGTCGTCTTCGTTGTCGCCGAAGTCGGGGCGGACGCCCCGGGCGGCCATGACCTCGTCGTTGGAGGTGCCGGCGGCGACCATCGGCCACACCATGGCGTCCTCGTGGACGATGAAGTCGACGACGACCGGGCGGTCGTTGATGGAGTTGGCCTCTTCGATGCACTTGTCGAGGTCCTCGGGACGCTCGCAGCGGATCGCGTGGCAGCCCATCGCCTCGGACAGCTTGACGAAGTCCGGGACCCGGGTGCCCTTGGCCTCGTTGCCCTCGCAGTCCTGACCGCTGTGCAGCACGGTGTTGGAGTAGCGCTGGTTGTAGAAGAGCGTCTGCCACTGGCGGACCATGCCGAGGGCGCCGTTGTTGATGATGGCGACCTTGATCGGGATGTTGTTCAGGGCGCAGGTGGTGAGTTCCTGGTTGGTCATCTGGAAGCAGCCGTCGCCGTCGATCGCCCAGACGGTGCGCTCGGGCTGCCCCGCCTTGGCGCCCATGGCGGCCGGGACCGCGTAGCCCATGGTTCCGGCGCCGCCGGAGTTGAGCCAGGTCGCGGGCTGCTCGTACTGGATGAAGTGCGAGGCCCACATCTGGTGCTGGCCGACGCCCGCGGCGTAGATGGTGCCCTCGGGGGCGAGTTCACCGATCCGCTGGATGACCTGCTGCGGGGAGAGCTGGCCGTTGTCGGGCAGGTCGTAGCCGAGCGGGTAGGTCTCGCGCCAGCGGCTGAGGTCCTTCCACCAGGCGCTGTAGTCCGAGGTGTTGCCCTCGGTGTACTCGGCCTGGACGGCCTGCACCAGGTCGGCGATGACCTCGCGGGCGTCGCCCACGATCGGGACGTCGGCTGCGCGGTTCTTGCCGATCTCGGCCGGGTCGATGTCGGCGTGGACGATCTTCGCGAACGGGGCGAAGCTGTCCAGCTTGCCGGTGACGCGGTCGTCGAAGCGGGCGCCGAGGGCGACGATCAGGTCGGCCTTCTGGAGCGCGGTGACGGCGGTGACCGCACCGTGCATGCCCGGCATTCCGACGTGCAGCGGGTGGCTGTCGGGGAATGCGCCGAGCGCCATCAGTGTGGTGGTGACGGGCGCTCCGGTGAGCTCTGCGAGGACCTTCAGTTCCGCGGTGGCGCGGGCCTTGAGGACGCCGCCGCCGACGTACAGCACGGGCCGTTTGGCGGCGGTGATCAGCTTGGCGGCCTCGCGGATCTGCTTGGCGTGCGGCTTGGTGACGGGCCGGTAGCCGGGCAGGTCGTTGGTGGGCGGCCAGGAGAAGGTGGTCTGTGCCTGGAGGGCGTCCTTGGCGATGTCGACGAGGACGGGACCCGGGCGGCCGGTGGAGGCGATGTGGAAGGCCTCGGCGATGGTGCGCGGGATGTCGGCCGGGTCGGTGACCAGGAAGTTGTGCTTGGTGATCGGCATCGTGATGCCGCAGATGTCCGCCTCCTGGAAGGCGTCGGTGCCGATCGCCTTGGAGGCGACCTGACCGGTGATCGCCACCATCGGCACCGAGTCCATGTGGGCGTCGGCGATGGGGGTGACCAGGTTGGTGGCGCCGGGGCCCGAGGTCGCCATGCAGACGCCGACCTTGCCGGTGGCCTGGGCGTAGCCGGTGGCCGCGTGGCCCGCGCCCTGCTCGTGGCGGACCAGGACGTGGCGGACCCGGGTGGAGTCCATCATCGGGTCGTACGCCGGCAGGATCGCCCCGCCCGGAATGCCGAATACCGTGTCGGCCCCGACCTCTTCGAGCGCCCGGATGAGCGACTTGGCACCCGTCACGTGCTCGATCGGGCTGCTCTGGGGTCCGGTGTTTCGGGGCCGGGGCTGCGGATGGTGGGCCCCGGTGGCCTGCTCGGTCATCGGCATTCTCTTCTCGAAGCTGAGGGTGGGAGCTGCTGAGTGAAGCGGGGTCTTGCGGCGTCGTGAGCGGTGTTTTGCAAGGGTTTGGGCGGTGCTGGTGCAACAAAAAACCCCCCGTGCCGTGAGGCAAGCGAGGGGAGCGCGTCGGAGCGGGACAAGCGGGTTCAGTGGTGAACCCTGCTTCAGCCGACGCGCTTTCCAAGTACGAGAATTCGGGTGCGCATGGCAATGACCCTCCCTCCGGCGCACTGGATGTGTCAAGTGGGTGGGACGGACGTCTCAGTATTTGAGCGCAATGGCGGATGCGTGAACGAGTCGATCCCGGGTGCTCCGGTGTGCCGTACGGGCAGCGCTCCGCCGGTCAGGACGGGGAGCGCACCGCCCGCGCCGCCGGGCACGGGAAAGTCCCCGCGGGCCAGGGCCCTGCGCAGCCGGTACTCGTCGAGGGGTCCGGAGAAGGCCGCGCCCTGGCCGTGCGTACAGCCCATGGCGCGCAGCGCGAGCACCTGTTCGGGGAGGTCGACGCCGTCGGCGACGGACTGCATGCCGAGGTCGGTGGCGATCCGCAGCAGCCCGCTGGTGATCTTGTAGAGCCGGGCGGACTCCACGACGCCCTCGACCAGACCGCGGTCCAGTTTCAGTACGTCGATGGGCAGGCGCCGCAGTGCGTTGATGGCGGCGTAGCCGCTGCCGAAGCCGTCCAGGGCGATGCGGACGCCGAGCCTGCGCAGCGCGGCCAGGCGCTGTTCGAGGTCGTCGAAGGAGACCCGGGGGTCGCTGTCGGAGATCTCTATGACCAGGGCCCCCGACGGCAGCCCGTGCCGGGTGAGGAGGGCCTCCACCGAGCCGAGCGGCAGGGAGCGGTCGAGCAGCCGGCGGGCGGTCATCCGGACGGTGACCGGGACGGGGTGGCCCGCGCGGTTGCGCTCCGCGGCCTGTTCGACGGCCTCCTCCAGGAGCCAGCGGCCGAGCTCCGCGGTGCGGTCGCTGTCGTCGGCGACCCGCAGGAACTCGGCGGGGGTGAAGAGGATGCCCTGGGCGGAGCGCCAGCGGGCCTGGGCCGCGACGGCGGCGACCCGGCCGGTGGCGAGGCTGACCACCGGCTGGTGCAGCAGGGCGAACTCGCCGTCGTGCAGGGCGGACCTGAGGCGGGCCGCGAGTTCGGTGCGGCGGACCACCTCGGCCTGCATCTGGGGGGCGTAGAGCTCGACCCGGTCCTTGCCGGCGGCCTTGGCGCGGTACATCGCGAGGTCCGCGTTGCGCATGAGGTCGGTGGGGCTGATGCCGGGTTCCGCGAAGGCGACGCCGATGGAGGCGGCGACCCGGACATCGTTGCCGTCCACCTGGTACGGCTGGGAGAGGGTAAGCCGCAGCCGGTCGGCGATCTCGTGCACCTGGTACTCGCGGGCGGCCTGGTCGCGGGTGCCGTCGCCCAGGATCAGGGCGGCGAACTCGTCGCCGCCGAGGCGGGCCGCGGTGTCACCGACACGGACCGAGTCCTGGAGGCGGCGGGCGGCCTGGATGAGCAGCTCGTCGCCCGCCTGATGTCCCAGCCGGTCGTTCACCGCCTTGAAGCCGTCCAGGTCGATGAACAGGACGGCGGTGCCGAGGTCGGTGGCGCGGCGGCCGGCCAGCGCCTGGCGGACCCGCTTGGTGAACAGGGCCCGGTTGGGCAGGTCGGTGAGCGGGTCGTGCTCCGCGTTGTGCTGCAACTGGGCCTGGAGGCGGACCCGTTCGGTGACGTCGCGGCTGTTGAAGATCAGGCCGCCCTGGTGGCGGTTGACGGTGGACTCGACGTTGAGCCAGTCGCCGGTGCCGGACTTGAAGCGGCACTCGATGCGGGTGGTGGGCTCCTCCTGGGGGGAGGCGGCGAGGAAGCGGCGGACCTCGTGGACGACGGAGCCGAGGTCGGCGGGGTGGATGATCGAGGCCAGTTCCGAGCCGACCAGTTCCTCCGCCTCGCGCCCGTAGACACCGGAGGCGGCCGGGCTGACGTAGCGCAGTATGCCGGTGGGGGCGGCGATCATGATGACGTCGCTGGAGCCCTGCACCAGGGAGCGGAAGTGGTTCTCCTTCTGGGCCAGTTCCTGGGTGAGGGAGATGTTGTCGACGAGCATGATGCCCTGGCGGACGACGAGCGCCAGGACGACGGTGCAGCCGGTGAAGAGCACCACCCGGTCGAGCTTGTGGCCGTCCATGACGTTGTAGAGGATCCCGAGTACGCAGACCGCGGCGGCCAGGTACGGGGTGAGCGCCGCGAGCGAACCGGCGATGGGGCGGCTGGGGTGGCGGCCGATCGCCCGGCCCTGCGCGGTGCGGGCGCTCGCGCCGTGCGGCGGGCGGGGCGCGGGGCGGGCCTGCGGGCCGTGTCCCCCGGGGGCGCAGGTCCACGGCTGGGCGACCCGGCGCACCCCCCACGGGGCGTACGCGAGCAGCAGCGATCCGGCGAACCAGCCGGCGTCCAGGATCTGCCCGGAGTGGTAGCTCTCGCGCAGCAGCGGCGAGGTGAACAGGGCGTCGCACAGCACGGTCATGGCGAGGGCCGCGATCGCGGTGTTGATCGCGGCCCGGTTGGCCGACGAGCGCCGGAAGTGCAGCGCCAGCACCATGCTGACCAGGGCGATGTCGAGCAGCGGGTAGGCCAGCGAGAGGGCGGCGTGCGCCACGCTGGCGCCCTGGAAGGCCGTGGAGTGTGCGAGGGCCAGGCTCCAGGAGAGGGTGAGCAGGGAGCCCGCGATCAGCCAGGAGTCGAGGGCCAGGCAGACCCAGCCGGCCCGGGTGACGGGGCGCTTGGCGAGGACCAGGAGGCCCACGATGGCGGGCGGTCCGAAGCAGAGGAAGAAGAAGTCGGCGAACGAAGGGGCCGGTACGGGGCGCTCCAGCACCACTTCGTACCAGCCCCAGACCGCGTTCCCGCCGGCCGCCATGAGCGAGGAGGCCGAGAACAGCAGCCAGGCGGGCTTGAAGCGGCTCTCCCTGGAACGGGCGTAGAGAAAACAGGAGACGGCTGCGACGAGGGCCGCGGCGGCGAGGCCGAAGTCGCCCATGATCAGGGCGAGTTGGGGCGAACCCCAGCCGAGGGCCGAGCCCGCGGCGTATCCTCCGCAGATCAGCGCGAGGAGGAGCTGGGTCCGCAGGCTCGACCCGCCGCCGCTCTCCTCGGTGGCCGGATGGTGGGCCAGCAAGGCCCCCGGGGCACTCACCGGGTCTCCCTGGACGGGGGTTTGGGGCGGCGTCCCGGCCACCGGTGGCCGGGACGGTGTCCGAGCCGCGTCGGATCGTCTCTCCATTGGCCGTGCATCGCCCGTCGCCCCCCTTGCCGTGTTCTTCGTGCTCCCCGGCGCCGTGGATGTGGTGCACGGCGCAGCCCCTAGGTCGGGACGATACACCAGACTCGTCACTCAGGGACATAGTTCCTCTACTCTCCGTAACTAGCAGCGGGATTGCGGGAACTGGGCGCGTACGACCGGCTCCGGAGAGTGTCCGGCGGCGGACTTTCCGGGCGTACGGCGCAGCCGTCAGGCCGGTACCTCAGGCCACGGTCCGCACCACGTTGCCGAGGGGTTCACCGGCCGCGTACCGGGTCAGCTGGGCGGCCAGCAGACGCTTGGCGCGCGGCAGGAAGGCGGAGGTGCTGCCGCCCACGTGCGGACTGATCAGCACGCCCGGGGAGTGCCACAGCGGGTGGCCCGCGGGCAGTGGTTCCGGGTCCGTGACGTCGAGCGCGGCCCGCAGCCGGCCCTGCCCGGTCTCGGCGAGGAGGGCCTTGGTGTCGACGACGGGGCCGCGCGAGACGTTCACCAGGAGGGCGCCGTCCTTCATCCGGCCGAGGAAGCCGGCGTCGGCCAGGGAGCGGGTGTCCTCGGTGAGCGGGACCGAGAGGATCACCACGTCCGCCCCGGGCAGCAGCGCGGGCAGATCGGTGAACGCGTGCACGGCGCCGCGCTCCGTGGTGCGCGGGTGGCGCGCGACGCGCGCCACCCGCGCACACTCGAACGGAGTGAGCCGGTCCTCGATGGCGGCGCCGATCGCCCCGTACCCGACGATCAGGACGGACCTGTCGGCGAGCGCGGGGTAGAAGCCGGAGTGCCACTCCTCGTTCCGCTGCCCCTCGACGAAGCGGGGGATGCCGCGCAGCTGGGCGAGGGTCAGGGCGAGGGCGAGTTCGGCGGTGCTGGCCTCGTGGACGCCGCGGGCGTTGCACAGCAGCACGCCGGTGTGCGGTCCCGGCCGCAGCCCGTCCTGGATGCTGTCGACCCCCGCGGTGAGGGTCTGGACGGCGTGCAGCGAGGTCATCCGCGCCAGCGGGCGCTTGGCCACCGCGGGATCCAGCATGTACGGGACCACGTAGAGGGCGCAGTCGGCGGGGTCGGCGGGGTAGTCGCCCCGGCCGTCCCAGCGGCGGTAGGCGAATCCGGCGGCCGAGGCGTCGGGCAGGCCGTCGATCTCGGCGGGGTCCATGGGCAGCCATACGTCAGCAGTCATGCTCCGGAGGCTATGCGAACTGCCCTGACCAGCAGCGGTTAGTTTGGTGGGGGTGCGTCGGGGGGTGCGTCATACGGAGGGGTACGGCAAAGGTGGAGCGCAGGACAATCGGGGCGACAGCGCTCGAAGTGGGCGCGATCGGGCTCGGGTGCATGCCGATGAGCTGGGCGTACACCGGTTCCCGGCAGCGCGGTGACGAGTCGGTGCGGGCCCTGCACTCGGCGCTCGACCAGGGGGCGAACCTGCTCGACACGGCCGACATGTACGGGCCGTTCACCAATGAGCTGCTGATCGGGCGGGTGCTGCGGGAGCGCCGCGCGGACGCCTTCGTGTCGACCAAGGCGGGGCTGCTCGTCGGCGACCAGCACATCGTCGCCAACGGGCGCCCCGGGTACATCCGGCGGGCCTGCGACGCCTCGCTGCGCCGCCTGCAGACCGACGTCATCGACCTCTACCAACTGCACCGCGCCGACCCGGAGATACCCGTCGAGGAGACCTGGGGGGCGATGGCCGAGCTGGTGCGGGCCGGGAAGGTCAGGGCGCTGGGGCTGTGCGCGGTCGGGGCGCGGGCCTCGCGCCGGGCGGGCACCGGCATCGGGCGGCCGGTGACCGGCGGGCTGCACGACGGCACGATCCGCCAACTGGAGCGCGTGCAGCAGGTGTTCCCGGTGGCCGCCGTGCAGGCCGAGCTGTCCGTGTGGTCGCCGGAGGCGCTGACGGGGCTGCTGCCGTGGTGCGAGGCGCGCGGGATCGGCCTGGTGGCGGCGATGCCGCTGGGGAACGGTTTCCTCAGCGGCACCCTGACGCCGGGTCAGGGCTTCGAGCCGGACGACGTACGGGCCAGGCACCCGCGGTTCACGGCGGAGATGATGGCGGCCAACCAGCCCCTGGTGGTGGGCCTGCGGCGGATCGCCGAGCGGCACGGGCCCGGGGTCACTCCGGCGCAGGTGGCGCTGGCCTGGGTGCTGACGCGGGGCCGGCACGTGATCCCGGTGCCCGGCGCGAAGCACGAGCGGTGGGTGACGGAGAACGCGGCGGCGGCCGAACTCGCTCTCACCGACAGGGACTTGGCGGAGATCGCGCAGCTGCCCCCGGCACAGGGCTCCTGGGACTGAGGCGCGGCGCGCCGAACCGGCCGCCGTGCGGTGGCCGCCGGTGTATGAACGGGGGTGAGCTTTCGCGATCGAAGGGATCACATCGTGCGACGTCCTGCTGTGACAGCCGTACTGGCCGCCGCGGCGCTCCTGCTCACGGCGGGGTGCTCCTCCGGCGGTCCGGGCGGTGGCCCCAACCCACCCGACAAGGGCGGGACTTCGGCGCCCGGCAGGGCCGAGCCGACCGGCAGCGCGGTCCCGTCGGCCACCCCGAGCCCCACCGGTGCGCCCGCGAAGGGCTCCGCCGCGGTGACCGGCACCGTAGCGAAGGACCTCAAGTCCCCCTGGGGGCTGGTCGCGCTGCCGGACGGCGACCTGCTGGTCTCCTCCCGCGACGAGGGGTCCCTCACCCGGGTCGACGCAAAGACCGGGAAGCTCACCGCCGTCGGCAGGGTGGTGGGTGTCGCGCCCGCGGGCGAGGGCGGCCTGATGGGGCTCGCCCTGTCCCCCACGTACGCCACCGACCACCAGGTGTACGCGTACTTCACGACCGAGTCCGACAACCGCATCGCCCGCATGATCTACGACGAGAAGCGCCCGGCAGGCCAGCAGCTGGGCGCGCCCGACACGGTGTTCAAGGGCATCCCGAAGGGGACCGTGCACAACGGCGGGCGGATCGCGTTCGGCCCGGACAAGATGCTGTACGCGGGGACCGGGGAGACGGGCGACCGGGGTCTCGCGCAGGACCCGAAGTCGCTCGGCGGGAAGATCCTGCGGATGACGCCGGACGGCGAGCCGGTGCACGGCAACCCGTCGGCCGACTCGGTGGTGTACTCGCTCGGCCACCGCAACGTGCAGGGCCTGGCCTGGGACGAGGACCGGCGGCTGTGGGCGGCGGAGTTCGGCCAGGACACCTGGGACGAGCTGAACCTGATCGAGCCGGGCAGGAACTACGGCTGGCCCACCGTGGAGGGCCGGGCGGGCCGGGCCGGCTTCGTCGACCCCGTCGCGCAGTGGAGGACCGACGACGCCTCGCCCAGCGGCATCGCCGTCGCCGCGGGCTCGGTGTGGGTGGCCGGGCTGAAGGGCGAGCGGCTGTGGCGGGTGCCGCTGGCCGGGGCGAAGCCGGTGGCGGAGCCGCAGGCGTTCCTCACGGGGAAGTACGGGCGGCTGCGGACGGTGCTGGCGGTCGGCGGCGACCAGCTGCTGCTGGTCACCAACGAGACGGACTCCCGGGGATCCCCGCAGGCGGGCGACGACCGGATCCTGAAGGTGACGGTGAAGTAGCCGGTGCCGTGAAGCAGCCGGTGACGGTGAAGCAGCCGGGCGGTGCCGCCGGTCCGTGGCTGCCGAAGGGCCCGCCGCGCCTCCTCGGGCAGGGGCGGCGGGCCCTCGGTCCGGCTACTGCCCCACCGCCGCCGCGGGCCCCGGCAGCTCGTCGGTGCCGAACAGGTCGAGGCGGTGGGCCACGGCCGCGGCCTCGCCCCGGCCGGTGACCTCCAGCTTGGCCAGGATGTTCGAGACGTGCACGCTGGCGGTCTTGGGCGAGATGTAGAGCTCCTCGGCTATCTGCCGGTTGCTGCGGCCCACCGCGACCAGCCGCAGCACGTCCCGCTCGCGCGGGGTGAGGTGGAAGACGGGGGCTCCGGCCTGCGCGGCGGTGGCGGACGGTCCGGCCACCGGGGCCAGCCGGGTGCGCCGGGCGAGGTCGGCGACCTGTTCGGCGAGCGGCCGGGCGCCGAGGTCCCCCGCGGTGGCCCCGGCCAGCCGGAGCAGTTCGGCGGCCCGCTCGCGGACGGCGGCCCCGTCCCGCGCGGCCCCCCGCTCCCGGTCGCCGGACCCCCGCCCCGCGTCGAGCAGGGCGTGCGCCAGGCGGAACCGGACCCGGGCCAGGTCGTAGGGGCGGTCCAGCTCCTCGAAGGCGGAGAGGGTGGCGGCCCAGTCCTCGGGGGTGTCCCGGCCCTCCGCGCGGCGTAGTTCGGCCCGCACCCAGCCGCTGTAGGCGTTCCACAGCGGCACCCCGGTGGCCAGCGAGCGGGCGTGGCCGCGGATCAGCTCCACGGCCTCGGCGCGGCCCGCTCCGGCGGCGGCCAGGGTGCGGGAGTCGGCCTCCATGACGGCGGCGTCCAGCAGCAGCGGCCACACGAAGCGGTGGGTGCCGAGCCGGAACCCGCCCTCGGCGGCGCGGGCCAGCTCGGCGCGGGCGTCCGCGACGCGGCCCTCGCGGGCGGCGACGGCGACACCGATCCGGTGCAGCGGCAGCACGTACTGGGGCATCCGCTCGTGCCGCCCGAAGTGGTTGGTGGCGGCGGTCAGCCGGTCCGCGGCCACGGCGGTCTCGCCGCGGGCGAGGGCCAGTTCGGCGCCCCGGAGCGCCGCGCTGCCGCTCGGCCTCGCGCTGGGGGCGACCCGTTCGGTGAGCAGGCAGTTGGCCTCCACCTCGTCCCAGCGCCCGAGCGAGAACAGGGACTCGGACTGGTTGCCCAGCACCCAGTGCTCGCTGTCGACGAGACCGTGCGCGCGGGCGTACGCGACGCCCTCCTCGCCGATCTCGACGGCTTCGCGGGAGCGGCCGACGGCCTCCAGGTGGGAGGGGATGTTGGAGCGGCAGCGGTTGGCGACGGAGACCAGCTTGCGGGCGAAGGCCCGCTCCTGGACGTCCCGCATCTCGGCGAGGCCCCGCTCGACGTCGCCGGAGTCGACCATCAGGCCGCCGAGGGTGAGGCGGGCGTTCAGCTCGGTCTCCTCGGCGCCCACCATCCGGGAGTACTCGACGGCGCGCTCGGCGGTGGCGATGGCCTCCGGGCCCGGCTCGTGGAGCATGGCCCAGGCCGCGGCGTAGGACAGGATGTCGGCGTGCACCTCCGACGGGGGCAGGCCGCGCACCAGTTCCTGGGCGGTGGTCAGTTCGGCGCGGCTGTCGCCGCTGGCCAGGGAGGACATCGCCTTGGAGCGCTGGAGCCAGAACCAGGCGGCGCGCAGCGCGTCCGACTCGTCGTACCGGGGGGTGCCGTCGGGGCCGGTTCCGGCGTCCTCGTCGAGGAGCCGCAGGGCGCGCTTGGCGAGTTTCAGGGCGCGTTCGCGTTCGCCGGCGAGGCGGGCGGCGACGGTGGCCTCGGCCATCAGGTCCAGGTAGCGCAGCGGGGTGGCGGCCGGGTCGCAGCCGCAGGGCGGGTAGACCTCGGCGAAGTCGATCGGCCGCAGGACGGCGCGCACCTCCCGGGGCGCGTCCTCCCACAGCTCCAGCGCACGCTCCAGCAGCCGGAGCTGTTCGGCGCGGGCGTGCCGCTTGCGGGCCTGGACGGCGGCGCCGAGGACCGCGGGCAGCGCCTTGGCCGCGTCGTGGGCGGCGTACCAGTAGCTGGCGAGGCGGGTGGGGCGCTCCCCGCTGCGGACGACCGAGGGGTCGGCCTCCAGGGCGGTCGCGTACCGCCGGTTCAGCCGGGACCGCTCGCCCGGCAGCAGGTCGTCGCTGACGGCCTCGCGGACGAGGGAGTGCCGGAAGCGGTAGCCGTCGCCGGAGGGCGCGGCCTGGAGGAGGTTCGCGCCGACGGCGGCGCGCAGCGCTTCGATCAGGTCGTCCTCGGCGAGCCCCGCGACGGCGAGCAGCAGCCGGTACTCGACGGTGGACCCGCCCTCGGCGACCACCCGGACGATCCGCTGGGCGTCCTCGGGCAGCGCCTCCACGCGGACCAGCAGGAGGTCGCGGAGCGAGTCGGTCAGGCCCCTGCGGCAGCCGCTGCCCATGGAGACGGCCAGTTCCTCGACGAAGAAGGCGTTGCCGTCGGAGCGTCCGAACACCTCGTCCACGAGGTCGGGCCGGGGCGCGTCGGCGAGGATGCCGGCCAGCTGCCGGTCCACCTCGTCGCGGGTGAAGCGCGGCAGGTCGATGCGCTGGACGGTGCGCAGCCGGTCCAGTTCGGCGAGCAGCGGGCGCAGCGGGTGGCGCCGGTGGATGTCGTCGGCGCGGTAGGTGGCGACGACCACGAGGCGGCCGGTGCGCAGGGTGCGGAAGAGGTAGGCGAGGAGGTTGCGGGTGGAGGCGTCGGCCCAGTGCAGGTCTTCCAGCACGAGCACCACCGTGCGCGCCTCCGCGACCCGCTCCAGCAGCCGGGCGGCCAGCTCGAAGAGGCGGGCGGGGGCTTCCTCGGCGGGGGTGCGGGAGCCGGGGTGGGCGAACTGCTCGGCGTACGGGGCGTGGCCGGCACCGGCGGGGGTGTCGTGCAGTTCGGGCAGCAGGCGGGCGAGTTCGTCCTCCTGGCCGGCGGCGGCGAGGGCCAGTTCCTCGGGGAGGAGGCGGTTAAGGGTGCGCAGGGCTGCGGAGAAGGGGGCGAACGGCAGTCCGTCCGCGCCGATCTCGACACAGCCGCCGACGGCCACGACCGGGGGTGCGGCGGACGCGGAGGGTCCGCCGTGCGGGGTGCCGACGGCGGGGCGGGCCGTGGCGGGGGGCTCGCTCGCGGCGATCCGCTCCAGGAACTCCTCGACGAGCCGGGTCTTGCCGACCCCGGCCTCGCCGGAGAGCAGCAACGCCTGCGGCTCGCCCGCGTCGGCGCGGGCGAGCGCATGGTCGAGGATGGTGAGTTCGTCGGTACGGCCGACGAACACGGGACTGACTGACCTGGTCTCCACGTCGCTGAGCATCGCACAGAGCTTCGAGGAGTCGGCACCCACTGTCCGCATAGCGGGCGGCCCGGTCAGGCGGCGCGGGTGAAGTGCGAACGGAGCGAACTCACCGGGCCCGACGGCCCCTTCGACTTCCCCGCCTTGCGGGCGGCCCGCTCGGCGGCGCGCCCGGCCCGGTACGCCTCACGGGCGAGACGGGCGTGGTTGGCCTCCTCGACGAGGGCGGCGTGGCGGTTCTGGTGGATCTCGTACTCGAACATCTGGGGTTCCCCCTGGGTGAGTGACCTCGGTATCGCGGGCTTCGCGATGCCTCAACCTTCGCTTCCCAGGGGGTGCCGGCACATCGGGAGACTGCCGCATATCCGGGGCGGGGGCGGGACCCCAGGGGGCCTTAGACGGTCCCGGGCCGCCTTAGGCAGGGGGTGGTGCGGGAGTACGGACCCCTAAGCACCCCGCCGGTGTCCTAGGCGGACGGCGGGGTGGGCATCGCCGCGAACAGGTCGAAGTACATTCCCGCGGAGATCAGCAGGCCGATGATGCCGAGGATCACACCGCCCCAGGCCACCGCCCTGATCCACACGGGCCTCGCCGCCGCGGCGGCGGGGCCGGTGGCCGGGGCCGGCCGCGCGCCCGAGCGGAGCGCGAGCAGCACGCCCGCTCCCACCAGCAGTGCCAGGAGCGCGAAACCGCCGTTGACCAGTGCCGTGGTGTGCCAGGCGTTGCCGTACAGGCCGTCGATCTGCGCGGCGGGGTCGCTCGACTTCGACAGGGTCAGCTGGCCGACCAGGGTCTCGCGTTCGGCGAGGACCCGGCCGGTCCAGCCGCCGGTGAGGGCGACCAGGCCCAGCCCGGCCGAGACGATCGCGCCGGCCCCGGAGCCGACCCCGGCGGAGGCCGCGGCCTCGCGCGCCTCCTCGGCGTCCAGTTCGGCCTCCAGCGCGGCCGTCTCCTCCGCGGTGAGCTCGCCCTCGGACCCGGCGGCGGGAGGGGTCGCGCCGGTGGCGGGGGCGTCCTTCTCGGCGGCGTCGCGTATGCCGTCGTCGGCCGCGGGGGTGCCCTCGGCCTCGGTCTTCTTGTCGGTCTCGGTACGGGTCTTGGCGTTCATGCGCCGCACGCTAGGTCCCGTATCTGAGAGTCCCCTTAACGCGCCGCCGCGCACCTCGCCGGGTCCCGGACCCGCGCACCTCGCAGGCCCGGACCGACGCGCCGCCCCGGTCCAGGACGCGCGCCCCCGCGGTCCCGGACCCGCGCGCCACCGCAGGGCCGCGCCCTCCGCGGAGGGCCGCACGTCACCGCGCGTCCGCTCCCTCCCCGGTCCCGGACCCGCGCGTCACCGCGCGTCCGCGGCATCCGCCGTGCGTGCCGCGCGCCATTCCCGGTCCAGCAGTGACCAGACCTCGTCGTCGTGCCACTCCCCCCGGTAGTGGTACGCCTCGCGCAGGACGCCGTCCCTGCGCATGCCCAGCCGTCTGGCCACGTTGATGCTGGCGGTGTTCTCCGGGCTGACCACCCACGCGACCCGGTGGATGCCGCGCTCGAACACCGCCCAGTCGATCAGCGCCCGGCACGCCCTGGTGACCAGCCCCCGCCCGGCGGCCGACGGCTCCAGCCAGCAGCCCAGCTCGCAGGTCCCCGCCGCCGCGTCGAACAGCCGGAACATGACGCCGCCGACGAGCGTGCCGTCCAGCCAGATCCCGTAGAGCCGGCCCGCGTCGGCGGCGGCCTTGTCCGCGTACCGCTGGAGGAAGCCGCGCGCGGACTCCAGGTCCTTGTTCACGTCCGGCATGCCGACGAACCTGCCGATGTACTCCCGGCCCCGGTCCACGTGCGCCAGGAACTCCTCGGCCCGCCACGGTTCCAACGGCCGCAGCACCGCGCCGCCGCCTTCGCCCGCGTCCCCCAGCTCCAAGCCGAACATGCCCTCTCCCCGCTCCCGTCGGTCACATCGCTGCGGGGATCCTCGCACGTCCGGCCCGGGGCCCGGCGGGCGCGGGCGTCAGCCCGAGATGCTGGGCCGTCCGTTCTCGATGTGGCCCATCAGACGGCGCCGGAAGCCCGGCTCGCCCTCGACGGTGACCGCGAGGTCGTACCAGCCGTGCGCGTCGTCGGCGGAGTGCACGATGCTGCGGCTGCGCCCCGGGCGGACGCTGATCCGGCGCGGGCGGCGCTCGTCGAGGTCGTCCTCGTCGGCGTAGGCCAGCGGCTGCACGGTGAACACGACGGCCTTGCGGCCCCGGTTCGTCAGGGTCAGGTGCAGGTCCCGGTCGCGGGCCTCGATACGGGAGGACACCTCCGCCGTCCCCGACTTCGTACCGGCGAACTCGCGGCGGAAGCCGTTGGGGCCGGTGACGGTGAAGCGGTACGCGTCCCCGTTCAGCGGCACGGTCCAGGACGCCTCGCCGCGGGCCTTCACGTCCAGGTGCTGGGGTGCGGCGAACTCACCGGCGTACGGGTAGAGCGCGAAGTGCGTACTGGCCCGGCCGGAGTTGGAGACCGACAGCCGCAGCGAGGCGCCGTCCCTGGCCACCTTGCCGTGCGCGTCCGGCTGGTAGGGCAGGGCCCGCGCCCGGCGGTGGCCCGGCTCCTGGGCCGGCATGTGCTGCTCGGCCGGCGGCACCGGACGCCAGCGGCCGGTGAACGGCGGGATGCTGCCCGGCCGGTCGACGGCGGGCTGCCGGTAGGACCGGTGGAAGTCGAACGCGGAGGTGAGGTCGCCGGTGACCTGCCTGCGCCACGGGGTGATGTTGGGCTCGCGCACCCCCGTCCACTGCTCCAGGAAGCGGATCACCGAGGTGTGGTCGAAGGTCTCCGAGCAGACGTGGCCGCCGACCGTCCACGGCGAGATGACCAGCATCGGCACCCGGATGCCGAGCCCGGTCGGCCTGCCCTTCCAGCGCTCGTCGGTGTTGTTCTCCGGCGGGACGGGCGGCGGCACGTGGTCGAAGAAGCCGTCGTTCTCGTCGTAGTTGATCAGGACGGCGGTGTGCCGCCAGACGTCGGGGTGCGAGGCGAGCGCGTCGAGGATCTGGTAGACGAGGGAGGCGCTGGCGACCGGCGAGGAGGACCCGGGGTGCTCGGAGTCGACGGCCGAGGGCACCAGGTAGGAGACCTCGGGCAGCTTGCCCGCGGCCACGTCGGCGCGGAACTTCTTGGCGAGGCCGCCGGTCTCGACGCGCCGCAGTCCGCGCTCGAAGAGCGAGCGCTCGTGCTTGTCGAGGGTCGCGACGCCCTCTTCGAGGAGCCCCAGCAGCCTGGTCCGCTCGGCGGCGTCCTTGGTGTCGCGCACCTTCGCGTAGAAGGACTCCATGAAGGTGTGGCCACCGGTCTTCGCGAGCGCCTTGCGGGCGATCTTCTTGAAGCTGGTGAAGAACTCGATGTTGTTGTCGGTGAAGTTCTCCCACTCGGTGTACGTCTGCCAGCTGCGGCCCGCCTTCTCCAGCCGCTCTGCGTACGTCGGCCAGGGGTAGCCGGGGTGGGTGTCCTCGGCGTACGCCGCGTTGGACACCGCGCGGTTGCCGTCGGCCTCGTAACCCGTCCAGCCGGACCACAGGTGGTTGCGGTTGGGGCTGGTGGAGGTGTGGATGGAGGAGTGGTAGGCGTCGCAGATGGTGAAGGTGTCGGCCAGCTCGTAGTGCAGCGGCAGGTCACGGCGGTCGTAGTAGGCCATGGTGGCGCCGGTCTTCGCGGTCACCCAGCCGTTCATCCAGCCCTGGTTCCAGGCCTTGGCGCCGCCGTCCCACGAGTGGTCGAGGTCGCCGATGTACTGGAGGTCCTTCTTCTGCGCGTCGGCCGCGTCCCGCACCGGGAAGGGCAGCACCGTCTTCAGCGGCCCCGACGGCTGCTCGAACACCGGCTTGCCGCCGGGCAGTTCGATGGCGTTGCGGTCCCCGAACCCGCGGACGCCGCGCAGGGTGCCGAAGTAGTGGTCGAAGGACCGGTTCTCCTGCATCAGTACGACGACGTGCTTGATCGCGCGCAGTCCGCCGGACGCCGGCTTCTGTGCGGCGATGGCGGCCTGCAGCGACGGCGGCAGCAGTGATCCCGCCGCGGCGACGCCGAGCGCCCCGCCGCCGATCGCGAACAGCCGTCGCCGGGTGAGGTCAGTGGCCAAGGGGTTCCTCCCGAGTCAGTGGTGATGTCGGGAAATTACTGAGGCGGCGTGGCATGGAGAAGTACTGCGGCAGGACTGGCGGTTAACGTCCATGTGTTCGTGACGCTGAGTCCAAGTGCCCGCGACGGCAGTCCAAGGCACGGGTGCGGAGGTCAGGGGCCCGGCGCCGGAGATCCGCTAGAAGTCCAGCTTCGCCTGCACCGGGACGTGGTCGCTGTCCGTGGTCGCCAGGGTGCGGAGGTCGACGATCTCGGCGCCGCGCACCATCACGTGGTCCAGCCGGGCCACCGGGAACCGCTTGGGCCAGCTGAAGGCGAACCCGCGCCCCGAGTCGTCGAACCGGGAGACCACCGGGCCGAGCCCGCGGTCGTCCGTGGTGCCGTTCAGGTCGCCCAGCAGGATCGTCCGGTCCATCGTCTCCGCCGCCAGCACCTCCCCCAGCCGCCGCGCGGCATCGTCGCGCGGCCCGGTCCGCAGCCCCTGCGGCCAGCCGGCCCGCACCGAGGGCAGGTGCGCGACGTACACCGCGACGTACCCCTGCGAGGTGACCGCCGTCGCCCGCAGCCCGCGCTGCCAGGGTGCGGGGACCGAGTCCGGCTTGATGTCCACCGGGCGCACGTCCTTCAGCGGGAACTTCGACCAGAGCCCGACGGTCCCCCGCACCGCGTGGTGCGGGTAGGCAGCGTCGAGCGCGCCGGACACCTTCGCCGCGACCGAGGGGGTGACCTCCTCCAGCGCGATCATCGCGGGCCCGGCACCCGCCAGCGCCCGCGCGGCGCCCGCCGGGTCGGGGTTGTCGTCGGCGATGTTGTGCTGCACCACGCTGAAGTCGTACGCGGGATCGCTGCCGAACGCGCCGAGTGCTCCCGCGGTCAGGCCGCCCCATGCCCCGGCCGGCACCAGCACCGCCACCAGCGCGAGGGCGGAGCGCCGCCACCACGCGGCCAGCAGCAGCGGCAGCACCAGCAGCCCCAGCCAGGGCAGGAAGGTCTCCACGAAGCTGCCGACGCCCCGGAAGTCGGGGACGAGCGCGTGCAGTACGGGCAGCAGTCCCAGCGGCACCGCGCACAGGGCGATCAGTCTGCCCCGGCGCCAGGAGCCGCGGCCCCGGCCGTCCTCGCCCCAGTGCCTGCCGTCGGGCCAGGTGCGGGTCCTGCCGCGGCGGCCCCCGCCGGAGCCCCGGCGTCCGTCCCAGTTGTCCCGGTGGTACTGGTCCCGCTCGTCTTGGAGGTCCGCGTCGTCCTCGTCGTCGTACCGGCCCCTGTGGTCGAAGTCCCGCTGGTACGTCCCTGACACCGCGCTCCCCCCGTAGTTCCGTGCACCCCTCCCGGTGAGGACGCGGGGAGCGGATCCGATGGTTCACCACCCGGCGTACGCCGAGGGGCCCCGGTCGCGGAATCTCGACCGGGGCCCCTCAGAACGTACAGACGCCTGCGCGCCGGCGGGACGTCAGCCCTCGACGCCCAGCTTCTCCAGGATCAGTTCACGGACGCGCGCCGCGTCCGCCTGGCCCCGGGTGGTCTTCATGACCGCGCCGACGAGCGCGCCCGCCGCCGCGACCTTGCCGCCGCGGATCTTGTCCGCGATGGCCGCGTTGGCCGCGATGGCCTCGTCGACCGCGGCACCCAGCGCGCCGTCGTCGGAGACGACCTTCAGGCCGCGCTTCTCGACGACCTCGTCCGGCGTGCCCTCGCCCGCGAGGACGCCCTCGATGACCTGGCGGGCCAGCTTGTCGTTCAGGTCGCCGGCGGCGACGAGAGCGGCGACGCGGGCCACCTGGTCGGGCGTGATCGGCAGCTCGTCAAGCGCGCGGCCGGTCTCGTTGGCGTTGCGGGCCAGCTCGCCCATCCACCACTTGCGGGCGGCGGCCGAGTCGGCACCGGCCTCGATGGTGGCGACGATCGGGTCGACCGCGCCGGCGTTGAGGATCGACTGCATGTCGTGCTCGGAGACGCCCCACTCCTCGCGGAGCCGGTTGCGCCGCACGCGCGGCATCTCCGGGAGACCGGCCCGCAGTTCCTCGACCCACTCCCGGGCGGGAGCGACCGGCACCAGGTCCGGCTCGGGGAAGTAGCGGTAGTCCTCGGCGTTGTCCTTGATGCGGCCGGACGTCGTCGAGCCGTCCTCCTCGTGGAAGTGACGGGTCTCCTGGACGATCGTGCCGCCGGAGTTCAGGACCGCGGCGTGCCGCTGGATCTCGAAGCGGGCGGCGCGCTCGACGGAGCGCAGCGAGTTGACGTTCTTCGTCTCGCTGCGGGTGCCGAACTTCTCGGTGCCGTTGGGGCGCAGCGACAGGTTGACGTCGCAGCGCATCTGGCCCTTGTCCATGCGGGCCTCGGAGACGCCGAGCGCCTTGATGACCTCGCGCAGCTCGGCGACGTACGCCTTGGCGACCTCGGGGGCCCGCTCGCCCGCGCCCTCGATCGGCTTGGTGACGATCTCGATGAGGGGGATGCCCGCGCGGTTGTAGTCGAGGAGCGAGTGCGAGGCGCCGTGGATGCGGCCGGTGGCACCGCCGACGTGCGTCGACTTGCCGGTGTCCTCCTCCATGTGGGCGCGCTCGATCTCCACGCGGAAGATCTCGCCGTCCTCCAGCTGCACGTCGAGGTAGCCGTTGAAGGCGATCGGCTCGTCGTACTGGGAGGTCTGGAAGTTCTTCGGCATGTCCGGATAGAAGTAGTTCTTCCGGGCGAAGCGGCACCACTCGGCGATCTCGCAGTTCAGCGCGAGACCGATCTTGATGGCCGACTCCACGCCGATCTCGTTGACGACCGGCAGCGCGCCGGGCAGTCCGAGACAGGTGGGGCAGGTCTGGGTGTTCGCGTCCTGGCCGAGCGTGGTGGAGCAGCCGCAGAACATCTTGGTCCTGGTGCCGAGCTCGACATGGACCTCAAGACCCATGACGGGGTCGTACGTCGCGAGGGCTTCCTCGTACGACACCAGGTCGGTAGTGACAGTCACGGTGAAACTTTCCCTCTCAGCCCAGCAGGACGTCGTCGTCGCCCAGGCGCTTCAGCTCCCGCAGGAGGATGGCGACGCCGGTGGCGATGGCGGCGGCGGAGACGACGGCGTCGATGAGCTGGAGCGTGTCGTTCTCGGTGCGGGCCTTGCGGGCCTGCTTGATCACGCTCAGCGCGCCGAACGCGGTGGTGCCGATGGACAGGTACGTACCGGCGCGGGACTTCTTGAAGCCCTTGGCCTTGGCGAGTGTGCTCACAGCGACGGTGCCTCCTCAAGCAGGTGGTGCCCCCACTTTTCCACGAAGGCGGCCTCTACGGCAGCGCCCACCTTGTAAAGGCGGTCGTCCTTCAGGGCGGGTGCGATGATCTGGAGCCCGACCGGCATGTTGTCCTCCGGCGCGAGGCCGCAGGGCAGCGACATGGCGGCGTTGCCCGCCATGTTCGTCGGGATGGTGCACAGGTCGGCCAGGTACATCGCCATCGGGTCGTCGGCGCGCTCGCCGATCGGGAAGGCGGTGGTCGGCGTGGTCGGCGAGACGATGACGTCGACCTGCTCGAAGGCCTTCTCGAAGTCCCGCGTGATGAGGGTGCGGACCTTCTGGGCGCTGCCGTAGTACGCGTCGTAGTAGCCGGAGCTGAGCGCGTACGTGCCGAGGATGACGCGGCGCTTGACCTCGTCGCCGAACCCGGCCTCGCGGGTGAGGGCGGTGACGTCCTCGGCGGACCTCGTGCCGTCGTCGCCGACGCGCAGGCCGTAGCGCATGGCGTCGAAGCGGGCCAGGTTGGAGGAGCACTCCGAGGGGGCGATCAGGTAGTACGCGGAGAGCGCCAGGTCGAAGGACGGGCAGTCCAGCTCGACGATCTCGGCACCGAGCTTCGTCAGCAGCTCGACGGACTCGTCGAAGCGCTGGAGGACACCGGCCTGGTAGCCCTCGCCGCGGAACTGCTTGACGACGCCGACGCGCATCCCGGCGACGGAGCCGTTGCGGGCCGCCTCGACGACCGGCGGGACCGGGGCGTCGATGGAGGTCGAGTCGAGCGGGTCGTGCCCGGCGATGACCTCGTGCAGCAGTGCCGCGTCCAGGACCGTACGGGCACAGGGGCCGCCCTGGTCGAGGGAGGAGGAGAAGGCCACCATGCCGTAGCGGGAGACCGCTCCGTAGGTGGGCTTGACGCCGACGGTGCCGGTGACGGCGGCGGGCTGGCGGATGGAGCCGCCGGTGTCCGTGCCGATGGCGAGGGGGGCCTCGTAGGAGGCGAGGGCTGCGGAGGAGCCGCCGCCGGAGCCGCCGGGGATCTTGGTGAGGTCCCAGGGGTTGCCGGTCGGGCCGTACGCGCTGTTCTCGGTGGAGGACCCCATGGCGAACTCGTCCATGTTGGTCTTGCCGAGGATGACGACGTCGGCGGCCTTGAGGCGCTTGGTGAGCGTGGCGTCGTACGGCGGGATCCAGCCTTCGAGGATCTTCGAACCGACGGTGGTGGGGATCCCCTCCGTGGTGAAGATGTCCTTCAGCGCCAGCGGAACGCCGGCCAGCGGGCCCAGCTTCTCGCCGGCCGCGCGCTTGGCGTCGACGGCGCGGGCCTGCGCGAGGGCGCCCTCGCGGTCGACGTGCAGGAAGGCGTGGACCTTCTCGTCCACGGCTTCGATCCGGGCCAGGTGGGCCTCGGTGACCTCGACGGCCGTGAGCTCGCCGGAGGCGATCTTCTCGGCGGTCGCGGCCGCGGTGAGCTTGATGATCTCGATCGTCATGCTGTTTTAGTCCTCCCCCAGGATCTGCGGCACCTTGAAACGCTGCTGCTCCTGGGCCGGGGCGCCGGAGAGCGCCTGCTCGGGGGTGAGCGACGGGCGTACCTCGTCCTTGCGCATGACGTTCGTCAGCGGCAGCGGGTGGGAGGTCGGCGGAACGTCTTGGTCGGCGACCTCGGAGACGCGGGCGACCGCGCCGATGATGTCGTCGAGCTGACCGGCGAAGTGCTCCAGCTCTTCGGCCTTCAGCTCCAGACGCGCCAGCCGAGCGAGGTGTGCGACCTCCTCGCGCGTGATGCCAGGCATGCAGCGATCCTCAGGGGTTGGTGTGCGATGTGGTTTGTGGCCCAATCCTATGGGTCGCCCGGCAGTGCCCGCGAAACAGTTCCGGGCGCAGGCACGGCAGGGCCCCGGCAGCCGTGCTGCCGGGGCCCTGCCGTCCGCTCGTGCGGCGCCGCTCAGCGACGGCTGTCAGCCGTCAGCCGCGCCTGCGGGCGACGAGGAGCAGTCCCGTGCCGGAGACCAGCAGGACGGCCACGGCGACGCCGAGTCCCCCGCTGCCGCCGGAGCCGGTGCCGGGCAGCGGCCCCGTCCCGGGCCGGGTGCCGCCGGGGCCCGTGTCGCCGGGCTTGCCGTCGTCGGGCTTGCCCCCGTCGGGCTTTCCTCCGTCGGGGGTGACCTTCTTCCCGTCGGGGACCACCTCCGGGTCCGTGTGGCAGCCCGGCTCCTTGCCGGTGACGCAGTTGCCGCCGGGGGTGGTGCTGGTGACGGCGTTGCGCAGCTTCCGGTCGCCGTCGATGTTCAGCCGGGCCGTGACCGAGTACGTCACCGTGACGGTGCGGCCGGTGCCGAGCGGCCCGTTCCACACGAGCCGGTCGCCGCTGCGGCGGACGGTGCCGCTGCTCGCTCGGGCGTCACCGTCGTAGGTGGCGTCGTCGAGCACCCGGCGCAGGTCGTCGGTGAAGGTCGCCGCCGGGTAGGGGGCGGTGCCGGTGTTGCGCGCGGTGAGGGTGAAGGTCACCTTCCCGCCCGGCTTGACCTTGGCCGGGGTGGCCGTCTTGCCGAGCACCATGGCCCGTACGGGGGTGTCGGTGCCGCAGCCGGCCGCGGCACGCCGCGCGGCGCGGGAGGTGTCGTGGCAGTTGGAGTTCTCCCCGCCGTCCACGACGTTCTTCAGCCGCTTGTCGCCCCGGGGCGGGCTGCCCACGGTGACCGAGTAGCGGACGGTCACCGTGGCGCCGACCGCGAGGACGCCGGTCCAGGTCAGCCGCGGAGCGCGGAAGGCGACACGGCCGGCCGAGGCCCTGGCGTCGTTGCGGTACGCCGCGTCGTCCAGCACCCCGGTCAGGTCGTCGGTGACCCGTGCCGCCCGGTAGGGGGTGGTGCCGGTGTTGCGGATGAGCAGGGTGTAGGTGACCTTGCCGCCCGCGTGGGCCGGTGTGGGGGTACCGGTCTTGCGTACCTCGATCGCCTTGGTGTCGGCGGGCGGGAGCGGCGGGACGACGGATGTGCAGTCCGGGTCGCCGGAGCCCTTCTCGCAGTTGGAGCCGGGCACGACGGCCGTGTTCCGCAGGACCTTGTCGCCCCGGTGGGTGACGGTCACCGTGTAGGTGACGGTGGCCTTGGCGCCCTTGGGCAGCGGTCCCGTCCAGGTCAGTTCGGGGGCACGGAAGGTGACGGTGCCCCGGTCCGCCTGCTCGGTGCCGTCCCAGGTCGCGTCGTCGAGCACCTGCCTCAGGTCGTCGGTGAGGGTGGTGCCGGGGTGGTCGGCCTCCCCGGTGTTCTCGATGGTGAGGGTGTAGGTGACCCGGTCGCCCGCTCCCACTTCCTGCCGGTCGGCGGTCTTCTTGACGACGAGTGCCGGCACCGGGGTGACCGTGCTGCACTCGGGGTCGGTGGAGCCGGGCGGGCAGTTGGACCCGTCGGGGCCGACCACGACGTTGGTGAGCTTCTTGTCGCCCTTGGGGGGCTTGCCGACGGTGACCGTGTAGACGACGGTGACCGGCCTGCCGACCGCCACGTCGCCGGTCCAGGTCAGCTTCGGCCGGGCGTAGACGGCCGATCCGGAGTCCGCGGTGGTGTCGCCCTCGTTGAAGACGGCGTCGTCCAGGACTCCGCTCAGGTCGTCGGTGAAGCGTGCGCCCCGGTAGGGGGCACGGCCGGTGTTGGTGACGGTCACGGTGTAGGTGACCTTCTCCCCCGGCTTCGGGTCGGCCGGGGCGGCCGTCTTGCGGATCTCCAGTGCGGCGACCGGTACGACGGTGCCGCAGCCGGGGTCGGTGGAGTTCGGCGGGCAGGACGAGTCGTCCGGGCCGACGACGGTGTTGCCCAGTTCCTTGTCGCCGGTCGCCGGGTTGTCGACGGTGACGGAGTAGGTGACGGTGACGCTCGCTCCGGCGGGCAGGTCGTGCTCCCAGCGGATCCTGGGCTCGGTGTAGGTGGCGCTGCCGCCGCCCTCGGCCCGGACGTCGTCGTTGTAGGTGGCGTCGTCCAGGATCCGGCTCAGGTCGTCGGTGAAGGAGGCGCCCCGGTAGGCCGCGGTGCCCTCGTTGCTCGCGGTCACCGTGTAGGTGACGGTGTCGCCGGGCTTGGCGGTCGTGGGGTTCGCGGTCTTGGTCAGGTCGAGCAGGGCGATGCCCCGGGTGTCGGAGCAGTCGGGGTCGGTGGAGCCGGGCGGGCAGTTGGACCCGTCGGGGCCGACCACGACGTTGCTGAGCTTCTTGTCACCGGCCGGGGGCCTGCCGACGGTCACGGTGTAGGTCACCGTCACCGTGGTGCCCTTGGCGACGTTGCCGCCCCAGGTCACCTTCCGTCCCGCCGCGTCGTACCTCGCCGTACCGCTGGTGGCACCGAGGTTGTCGTCCCAGGCGGCGTCGTCCAGTACGCCGCTGAGGTCGTCGGTGAAGGAGGCGCCCTGGTAGTCGGCCTCGCCGGTGTTGCGGACGGTCAGCGTGTAGGTCACCCGCTGTCCGGCCTTGACGCTCCGCGGCGCGGAGGTCTTGGCGATCTCGACGGTGCCGATGGGGGTGACGGTCCCGCAGCGCGGGTCGGTGGAGCCGGGCGGGCAGGTGGAGTCGCCGGGGCCCACGACCGTGTTGCCGAGCTTCTTGTCACCGGCCGGGGGTGTGCCCACGGTGACCCGGTAGGTGACCGTGACGGTGGTGCCCCTGGCCACGTCCCCGGTCCACTTCAGCGTCCTGGCAGCCGCGTCGAAGTCGGCCCTTCCGGCGGTCGCGGTGGCCGGTCCCGCCCATGCGGCGTCGTCGAGGACGCCGCTCAGGTCGTCGGTGAAGGTCGCCCCGGCGTAGTCGGCGAGGGCGCTGGTGTTGCGGACGGTCACCGTGTAGGTCACGGTGTCGCCCGGCTTCGCGGAGGCGGGCGCCGCCGTCTTGCGGATCTCCAGGCCGGGCCGGGGCAGCACCTCGCGGCAGTCCGGATCCGTGGAGCCCGGCGGGCAGTTGGAGTCGTCGCCGCTGACGACGTTGCGCAGGTACCTGTCGCCCGCGTTGGTCACCACGACCTCGTAGGTGATCGTGGCGGTGGCGCCGACGGCGAGGTCGCCGCTCCAGGTCAGGGACTTGGCGGCGGCGTCGAAGTCGAGCGAGCCGGTGGTCAGCGTGGTCCGGTTGCTCCAGGTCGCGTCGTCCAGCACGTCGGTCAGGTCGTCGGTGAAGGAGGCGTCCGGGTAGGCGGCGCCGCCGGTGTTGGTGACGACCACCGTGTAGGTGACGGTGTCGCCCGACCGGGGGTTGCGCGGGGCGCCGGTCTTCTTGAAGGTGAGCGACTTGACCGGGGTGACCGTCCCGCAGGCGGGGTCGGTGGAGCCGGGCGGGCAGTTGCCGTCGCCGGTGACGGCGTTGCGCAGGACCTTGTCCCCGGCCGGGGGCCTGCCGACGGTGACCGCGTAGGTGACCGTGACGGTGGCGCCCTTGGCGACGTCCCCGGTCCACTTCAGCGTTTTGCCGGCCGCGTCGTACTCGGTCGTGCCGGAGCTGCGGGTGACCAGGTCGTCCCAGGTTGCGTCGTCGAGGACGCCGCGCAGGTCGTCGGTGAAGGTGGCGCCCCGGTAGGTGCCCTCCCCGGTGTTGCGCACGGTCACCGTGTAGGTGATCCGCTCGCCGGGCTTCACGTCCGTACGGTCGGCGGTCTTACGGATGTCGATCACGCCGACCGGGGTGACGGAGGAGCACTGCGGGTCGGTGGAGCCGGGCGGGCAGCTGGACCCGTCGGGGCCGATCACGACGTTGCTGAGCTTCTTGTCACCGGCCGGGGGTGTGCCGACGGTGACGGTGTACGTCAGGGTGACGGTGGCTCCGGCGGCGATGTCGCCGGTCCAGGTCAGCTTCTTGGTGGCCGCGTCGTAGGCGGGCTGGGTCGCGGTGTTCGCGCCGCCCGTCCTGGTCACGGCGTCGTTGTTGTACGTGGCGTCGTCGACCACACCGGTCAGGTCGTCGGTGAGGGCGACGCCCCGGGCGACGCCGCCGCCGGTGTTCTGCGCGGTGACGGTGTAGGTGACGGTCCCGCCGGGCTCGGCCTCGGCGGCGCTCGCGGTCTTCTTGATCAGCAGACCGCTGACCGTCTTGTCGTCGGTGCAGTCCGGGTCGCCGCTGCCCGCCTCGCAGTTGGAGCCGTCCGGGCCGACGACGGTGTTGGCCAGGCGCTTGTTGCCGGCGGGCGGGGTGCCCACGGTGACGGTGTAGGTGATCGTGACGGTGCTGCCCCGGGCGACGGTGCCGGTCCAGGTCAGCTTCTTGGTGGCCGCGTCGTAGGCGGGCTGGGTCGCGGTGTTCGTGCCGCCGCTCCGCGCGACGGCGTCATTGCCGTACGCCGCGTCGTCCACCACGTCGGTGAGGTCGTCGGTGGCCGTGGCGCCGGTCCAGTCCGCGTCGCCGTCGTTCTTCAGGGTGACGGTGTACGTGACCTTGTCGCCGGCCCGCACCACGTCGGGCGTGCTGGACTTGGCGATGACCAGGCGCGGCAGGGGGGTGACGGTGGCGCAGTCGGGGTCGCTGCCGCCGGGCTCGCACTCGCCGGGGACGTTGCTGGTGACGCTGTTGCGCAGGGTCGTCGATCCGGCGGGCACCGGGCTGCGCACGGTGGCGCTGTAGGTGATGACGACCTTGCCGCGGGCCTTGACCGTGCCGCTCCAGCTCAGCTTCGGGCTGGTGTACGCCGGCGCGGTGAGCGTGGCGCCCGCGCCGTCCTTCGCGGTCGCGTCGTCGTTGTACCGCGCACCGCCCAGGACGCCGGTCAGGTCGTCCGTGACGGAGGCGCCCGGGTAGTCGCGGGCGCCCGCGTTGGTGAGGGTGAGGGTGTAGGTGACCTTGTCGCCGGGCCCCGGGTTCTTCGGCGAGGCGGTCTTGACGACGGTCACCGCGGCCGGAACCTCGACGGGCACCTCGGTGCCGCACGCCGGGTCGGTGGAGCCCGCCGCGCAGTTGGTGCCCGGATTGCCGGTGACGCTGTTGCGCAGCCGCGCCCCGTCCGGGGCACCGGCCTTCACGGTCACCGAGTACGTCAGGGTGGCCGTGCCGCCGGCCGGAACGGTACCGCTCCAGCTCAGCCGGGGCGGCGGCCGGGCTCCGAAGGTGCCGATCGCCCTTCCCTGGCCGTCGACCGCCTTCTCGTCGGCGTTGTACGTGGCGTGGTCGAGCACCTGGGCCAGGTCGTCGGTCACGGTGGCGCCCGGGTAGGGGACGGCGGAGGTGTTCTCCAGCTTCACGGTGTACGTCACCGTGTCGCCCGGCTTGGCCGAGGTCGCCGCGCCGCCGTTCACCTTCGCCGACTTGCTCACCTTGAGGGTGGGCACGAGCGGCGGGGCGGAGGTGCAGCTGGCGAGGTCGGTGATGGGCCAGCTGCCGCCGTTCTCGGACGTGGGGGTGCCGGTCCGGTTGCCCTCGACGTAGCCCGCGCCGGAGACCGCGGTGGAGGCGCCGGTCGTCGGGTCCACGCGGTACAGCTGGCCGGAGTAGTTGCCGACGTAGATGGCGTCCTTGAACCAGGCCATCCCGTACAGCGATCCGCCCTGCGCGCCGGGGCCGGTGATCTGCAGGACCCTGGTCGCCGTCTCCTTGGCGACGTCGATGCGGTACAGGTACGTGGACGAGCCGTAGTAGACGCCCATGTACGGGAAGCCGTCGCTGTCCACGAAGATGTCGGGCATCGAGTAGTAGCCGGTCCAGATGGTGTCCGCGGAGTCCGCGGCCTTCGGCTGGAAGACCTTGGCCACCCCGGTCCGCAGGTTCATCGAGAAGAACTCTTTGTTGTAGCTGAGGTTCTCCGCGCCGAACAGGGTGTCGTTGTCGGGGTCGGCCCCCAGCCCGCCCCAGTTGTACCCGGGCGGCAGTTGCCGGGTGGCTCCGCCCGAGATGACGTCGGTGACCTGGTCGGACCCCTGGACCTGCTTGTAGAGGGTGCGGTTGCCGGTCGTGTAGTTCGAGTAGAAGAGGGCGGGCCTGCCGGAGTCGGGGTCGCGTCCGGCGGCCATGTTGGCCGACCAGTACGAGGGCAGGGTGCTGCCGGTGGGCCGCCGGGAGACCACCCGGTTGGTGATCACCGGCCGGCCCGAGCCGTCGGTGTCGAACTGCGAACCGCTCAGGTAGTTCGAGTAGTACAGCCGGTCGCAGTCGACGCCGGCGGCCGCGTCCCGCTGTACGGGGAAGTCGGCGGCGTGGGCGGGCAACGGTGCGACGCCCACCAGCCCCACCGCGACCACCGCGGCCAGCGTCTTGCGCACACCGCCGCGGAGAGCCCCGCGCAGGGTACGGGCGGACGCCCACAGGGGGCTGCCGGCCCGGGACCACGCACGGACGGTGCGCGACCGCACCGCGCCGGTCCTCGACCGGGCCTCACCACTTCTGCTTCTTCGAACCACGCTGCTCCTCGGGCCGGACCTGATGGCGGAACTCCCACCAGGCAGCAGCTTCGAAGCAGGTCACTCCCGGCCCGTCACATCCGGGCCCCAACAACACCCGACCACCACACGGGACCACCCATCCAGCCCCACCCCACGCACCCCGTCCCCTCCTCCATGCCAAACTCCCGCCCCACCCCCACCCCCACCCCCTTGGCCGCCGGGGCCGCCCACCCAGCCCCCTTGGGCGACGGGGCCGCCCCAAGGTGGCGGAACGGGCGGGCAAGGGGGCGGCCCCCGGCGGAGCCGCACCCCCCGCCCCCGGACGCCCCGCGCCCCGCCCCACCACCCCGCACCGCGCTACTCCCCCTCCACCTCCGCCGCCGCTGCCGCCGCCGCCAACTCCGCCGGCCGCTGCCACCCCCGCGACCCCCGCGCCAGCAACCACGCCGTCGCCTCCTCCGGAGGCATCGCCGCCGCCACCAGCCACCCCTGCACCGCATCGCAGCCCAGGTCCCGCAGCCGCTCCCACGTCTCGTCGTCCTCGACGCCCTCGGCCACCACCAGCAGGCCCAGCGAATGGGCGAGGTCGATCGTGCACCGGACGATCTCGCCGTCCTCGGTGTCCACCGCCAGCCGCGCCACGAACGACCGGTCGATCTTCAGCTCGCTCACCGGCAGCCGCCTCAGGTGCACCAGCGAGGAGTACCCGGTCCCGAAGTCGTCGAGCGACATCTTCACGCCGTGCCCGGTCAGCCCGGCCAGGGTGTCGGCGGCCCGCTGGGGGTCCTCCAGCAGGACGTGCTCGGTGATCTCCAACTGGAGGGAGCCCGCCGGAACCCCGTGCCTGGCCAGCCGCGCGGCCACCGCTCCCGCGAAACCGGGGGTGTGCACGTCGCGCGGCGAGACGTTCACCGCGACGGGGACGTACAGCTTCTGCGCCCGCCACCGCGCCACCTGGGCCAGCGCCGTCTCCAGGACGTACTCCGTCAGGTGCGGCATCAGCCCGGACGACTCGGCGATGGCGATGAACTCGTCCGGAGGGACTCTCCCCCGCTCCGGATGCACCCACCGCACCAGCGCCTCCAGACCGGCGACCTGCCCGTCGAAGCGCACCTTGGGCTGGTAGTGGAGCTCGACCTCCCCCGCGTCCAGCGCCCGCCGCAGGTCCCCCAACAGGCCCAGCCGGTCAGGGGTGTTGGAGTCCCGCTTGGACTCGTAGACCTCGACCCCGCTGCGGTCGCGCTTGGCCTGGTACATCGCCACGTCCGCCCGCCGCAGCAGCCCCTCCGCGTCCAGCGCGTGATCGGGGAAGACGGCCACTCCCGCGCTGGCCTCCAGAACCAGCGTCAGGCCGTCGAGGTCCAGCGGGGACCCCAGTTCCGCCACCAGGTGGCGGGCGATGCGCTGCGCGCTCGTCGCGGACTCGGTACGGGGCAGCAGTACGGCGAACTCGTCGCCGCCGAGCCGGGCGGCCTCCGCCCCCTTGGGCAGCACCCGCCGCAGCCGGTCGGCTATCTGCAACAGCAGCCGGTCCCCGGCGAGATGGCCGAGAGTGTCGTTGACCGAACGGAACCGGTCCATGTCGATCAGCACCAGCGCCGACCGCGTCCCCAGCCGCTCGGCCTCCTCCAGCGCGGGCCAGGCGCGCTCCAGCAGCCACTGCCGGTTCGGCAGCCCGGTCAGCGGGTCGCGCAACTGCTCCTCGGCCCGCGCCCTGGCTATCCACAGGGTGGAGTCCAGGGCTATCAGCGGGACGGCGAACAGCGGCAGCAGCACCGGCAGGGACATGGCCACGACACAGATCAGCGGGGCGATGCCCAGCAACGCCCCCGCCACAAGTCCCTCTCGCACCATGGCCGTTCTGGCCACCGACGGCACCCGCCCGGCCTGCGGGGCCTGTACGGACCACAGCAGCAGCCGGGTGACCAGGAGGTAGGTGGCGGCGGCCAGGACGACCTCGGGCAGCGCCTGCCAGTCCCAGCCGGTCGGCTGCCAGGGCCGCTCCACCGTCGGCACCTGGCCGAAGACGCCCAGGGTGAGGGCGGCGGCCGCGATGCCGAGGATGTCGACGGAGCCGTGCAGCACGCCCTGGCGCCAGCGGCGTCTGCGCGCGATGCCCACCAGAACGACAACGGCCAGGCTCACCAGCCCGGCCGGAACCCATCCGTACAGCAGCAGGACGGCGAGGGTGAGCGCCGCCCCTGAGCCCGTGCCGCCCCACCACCTGTCGCGGCCCAGGGCGACGAGGTGACCGACGACGATCCCGGTCAGGGCCGCGAGGGACCATCCCGCGGTGCCGCCGGGGAACAGCGCGCGCTGGGCGCCGAGCGTCTGGGCGATGCCGCCGGCGAGGGCCACGACGGCCAGTCCGGTCAGCACCGCGGGGAGCAGTGGCCCCCAGAGCTGTGCCCAGAGCGTCCCCTGTCCGGAAAGCTGCGGCCCGGGGTGCGGGCCGTGCGCCACGTACGGCGGACCGGCGGCGTACGGCTGCTGCGGGCGGGTGGACGGGGGTCGCGGCGACGGACGGCCGGGGTCCTCGGTCCGGCGGCCCGAACGGCCGGCCCGCCCGAACCGGCCGGCCAGGCCGGACAACCCGGTCCGCCCGGCCAGACCACGCAGCCGTGAGGCCGGGTCGGCGCTCTCGGTGGGTTTCATTCCGTCCCTCTCACAGCCGGCGGTGCCCATGTCACGCGAGGTGGCCCCGTTGTCATGCCACCACGACCCGGGCCGTCTCCGCCGCCCGGACGCCTCCCTCACGAGGAGACGTCCGGGGGACGGGAAACGGATTCCCAGCCGTGCACGACAGGCGCACATCCCAACAGTAGGCCGCACCAGGCTCTCCCGGGCAGCGGTCGACCGCTGTTGCCCGAATGCGACCCGACCACCCGGCAACGTCTGGTATGCGCCGAACGGGTGGACCTCCGGCCGCTGTTCTTCCCGTTACTCCACCACCGGAACCGCCGCTTCACGTGCGGCTTCCGGCCCTTCTGCGAGCAGCACCCCAAATCCGTCCTCGTCCAGCACCGGCACCTTCAGCTGCATGGCTTTGTCGTACTTCGAACCGGGACTGTCCCCGACCACGACGAAGGACGTCTTCTTCGAAACCGAACCGGTCACCTTCGCTCCGAGCTTCTGAAGGGACTCTTTTGCGCCATCCCGGGTGTACTTCTCCAGCGTCCCGGTGACCACGACGGTCATTCCCTCCAGCGGGCGGGGCCCCTGGTCCTCGTCGGCGCCCTCCTCCTCCATGCGGACCCCGGCGGCCCGCCACTTGCGGAGGATCTCCTGGTGCCAGTCGACGGCGAACCACTCCTTGAGGGAGGCGGCGATGATCCCGCCGACGCCGTCGACCCCGGCCAGCTCCTCCTCGCTCGCCTGCTCCATCCGCTCGATCGACCGGAACTCGCGGGCCAGCGCCTCGGCCGCGACCGGCCCCACGTGCCGGACGGACAGCCCGGTGAGGACGCGGGCGAGCGGCATCTCCTTGGCCGCCTTGATGTTCTCCAGCATCGCGAGGGCGTTCTTGCGGGGCTCGCCGTCCTGGTTGGCGAAGACGGTGACGACCTTCTCCTCGCCGGTCTTCGGGTCCACCTTGGGCAGGCCCGAGTCGGAGTCCAGGACGTGGGACTTGATGGGCAGCAGCTGCTCGATGGTCAGGTCGAAGAGGTCGCCCTCGTCGAGCAGCGGCGGCTCGGCCGGCTCCAGCGGCTTGGTGAGCGCGGTCGCGGCGACGTACCCGAAGTTCTCGATGTCCAGGCTCTTGCGGCCCGCGAGGTAGAAGAGCCGTTCGCGCAGCTGGGCGGGGCAGGTCTGCGCGTTGGGGCAGCGCAGGTCGATATCGCCCTCCTTCATGGGGCGCAGCGGTGTCCCGCACTCGGGGCAGTCGGCGGGCATCACGAACTCGCGCTCGGTGCCGTCCCGCAGGTCGACGACCGGGCCGAGGATCTCGGGGATGACGTCGCCCGCCTTGCGCAGGACGACGGTGTCGCCGATGAGGACGCCCTTCTTCTTCACCACCTCCTGGTTGTGCAGAGTGGCGAACTCGACCTCGGAGCCGGCCACCGTCACCGGTTCGACCTGCGCGTACGGGGTGACGCGGCCGGTGCGGCCGACACCGACTCGGATGTTGACCAGCTTGGTATTGACCTCCTCGGGCGGGAACTTCCAGGCGATGGCCCAGCGCGGCGCGCGCGAGGTGGAGCCGAGCCGGCCCTGGAGCGGGATCTCGTCGAGCTTGACCACGACGCCGTCGATCTCGTGCTCCGAGACCGAGTGCCGGTTCTTGCCGATGTACGCGATGAAGTCGCGGACGCCGTCGAGGTCGTCGACGACACGGTTCTGCTGGGCGGTGGGCAGCCCCCACTCGTGGAGCAGCTCGTAGGCGTACGAGAGCCGGGCGATGTCGAAGCCCTCGCGGGCGCCGATGCCGTGCACCACCATGCGCAGCGGGCGCGAGGCGGTGACCCTGGGGTCCTTCTGGCGCAGTGAACCGGCCGCCGCGTTGCGCGGGTTGGCGAAGGGCTTGTCCCCAGCCTCGACCAAGCGTGCGTTGAGTTCTCCGAAGGCCTCCATCGGGAAGTAGACCTCGCCCCGGATCTCCACCAGGTCCGGGACGCGGTCGCCCGCCAGCCGCTGCGGAATCTGGGCGATCGTGCACACGTTGGGCGTGATGTCCTCGCCGGTGCGGCCGTCGCCCCGGGTGGCGGCCCTGGTGAGCCGGCCCTTCTCGTAGGTCAGGTTGACGGCGAGCCCGTCCACCTTGAGCTCGCACAGCAGGTGGTAGTCGATGCCCTGCAGCTCGCCCGCCAGCCGCTCGGCCCAGGCCGCCAGCTCCTCGTCGTCGAAGGCGTTGTCCAGGGAGAGCATCCGCTCGCGGTGCTGGACGGCCGTGAACTCCGTCTCGTACGCCCCGGCGACCTTCTGGGTCGGCGAGTCGGGGGTGCGCAGCTCGGAGTGCTCCTCCTCCAGCGCCTCCAGGGACCGCAGCAGCTTGTCGAACTCGGCGTCGCTGACGACCGGTTGGTCCTTGACGTAGTACCGGAAGCGGTGCTCCTCGATCTGCTCAGCGAGCCGCGCGTGCTTCTCCCGTGCCTCGGCGGGTACCGCTGCGTGCTGTTCGCCAGCCACCGTCGTTTCCTCCCGTTGCCCTGCGGTCCCCCGACTGGGACCACTCTTCGTCACTCAGGGTTGTCCGCGAGCGAGCGTGCCGCCCGCGTGCTGTGGGCGAGCGCCGCGCGGGCGTACGCCGGGGAAGCCCCCGCCAGCCCGCACGTCGGGGTGATCACCACGGACTCGTACAGAAGTCCGGGATTCAGCCCCAGCCTGCGCCACAACGACCTGACACCCATGACGCTACCGCCCGGGTCTGACAATGGGCCGTCCACGCCCGGCACCACGCCCGCGAAGAGCTTCGTGCCGGCCTCGACCGCCTCACCGATCTCGTCGTCGTCACGCTCGGTGAGCAGGGTGAAGTCGAGGGAGATCCCGGCGGCGCCCGCCCTGCGCAGCAGCGCGATCGGCACGTCCGGCGCGCAGGAGTGCACGACCACGGGCCCGTCGTGCACCGCGATCACGTCCCGCAGCGCGCTCTCCACCACCTGCCGGTCGGCGGCCCGGTGGGTGCGGTAGCCGCTGGCCGTCCGGATCTGTCCGCGCAGCACGGCGATCAGCGAGGGCTCGTCGAGCTGGAGCACCAGTTGTGCGCCGGGCACCCGCCGCCGGACGTCCGCGAGGTGGCCCCGCAGTCCTTCGGCGAGGGAGGCGGCCAGGTCGCGGCAGGCCCCGGGGTCGCCGACCGCCGCTTCGCCGCCGCGCAGCTCCAGGGCGGCGGCGAGCGTCCAGGGGCCGACGGCCTGCACCTTGAGCGGCCCGGTGTAGCCCTGGGTGAACTCCTCCAGGGCGTCCAGGTCCTCGCCCAGCCAGGAGCGGGCCCGCCGGGTGTCGCGGCCGGGCCGGTCGCTGAACCGCCAGCCGCTGGGCTCCAGATGGACGTACATCTCGGCGAGCATTCCGGCGGTGCGGCCGATCATGTCGGCGCCGGGTCCGCGGGCGGGCAGCTCGGCGAGGTACGGGAAGTCCTCGAAGGAGCCGACGACGGTCTTGGCGCTCTCCCTGGCGTCGCCGCCGGGCATGGAACCGACGCCGGTGGCCGGTCCCCACCACTTCGGGGTCTGCTCGGAGGTCATCGGCCGGGCCGCACCGTCAGGTCGTTGACCTCGGCGTCGCGCGGCAGGTCGAGGGCCATCAGGACGGTGGTCGCGACCGACTCGGGGTCGATGAACTTCGAGGGGTCGTACGCCTTGCCCTCCTGGGAGTGCACCTTCTCCTGCATGGGGCTGGCGGTGCGGCCGGGGTAGACGGAGGTGACCCGCACCCCGTTCTCGTGCTCCTCGGCGCGCAGCGAGTCGGCGAGCGCCTTGAGACCGTGCTTGCTGGCGGCGTACGCGCCCCACTCGGGTCCGGCGCTGAGCCCGGCGCCCGAGTTCACGAACACCACGTGTCCCTTGTCGAGGCGCAGCTGCGGCAGGAAGAGCCGGGTGAGCTCGGCGGGGGCGACGAGGTTGGTGTTGAGCTGGCTGTGCCAGGCGCGCACGCCGAGGTCGGCGACCTTTCCGAGGTCGACGACTCCGGCGATGTGCAGCAGCGAGTCCACCCGCTGGGGCATCCGCTGGTGCGAGAACGCCCAGGACAGCTTGTCGGGGTTGGACAGGTCGCCGACGAGCGTGCCGGCGCCCGGGAACCGGGCTTCCAGTTCCTTGGCGCGGCCCGCGTCGCGCACCATGAGGACGATGTCGTCGCCGCGCTCGTGCAGACGGCGGGCGACGGCGGCGCCGATGCCGGACCCCGCCCCGGTGATCACATGAGTTGCCATGTGCCCCATGCTCGCACCCCGGGGAGGGGTTACTGGACTCCGGCGGACTCCTCCAGGTAGGCGAGCGCCGCCACCCCGTCCTCGGCGAAGAACACCAGGTCAGTAAGGGGTACGGGGAGGAAGCCCTCGTCCTCCATGCGCTGGAACTGCTGCTTGAGGCCGTCGTAGAAGCCGTCGGTGTTCAGCAGCACCACCGGCTTGTCGGTCATCCCGTGCTTCTTCAGCTCCAGGATCTCGGTCGCCTCGTCGAGGGTGCCGGTGCCACCGACCATGATCACCACGGCGTCGGACTTGCCGAGCAGCAGCGCCTTGCGCTCGGCGAGGTCCCTGGCGACGACCATCTCGTCGGCGGCGGGCCGCGCCTTGTCCTGGAGGAAGTCCACGGACACGCCCACGAGCCGCCCTCCCGCCCGCTCGACCCCGTCGGCGACGACCTTCATCAGGCCGACGTCGGAGCCGCCCCAGACCAGCGTGTGGCCGCCCTTGCCGAGGAGTTCGGCGAACTCGCGGGCGGGCCGGGTGTAGCGCTCGTCGAGGTCGGCGGCGGAGAGGAATACACAAATGTTCATGGCCCCCAACCTAACGCCGGCCACCCGCCGCCGATCCGCCGGGAAAAATTTCCCACGACTTCCCGCGGCGACCGATGAGTTCCGCGCGCGGCAGCGGTCCAAGTCCGTATGAGCAAAGTGATTTCGCGCGACGGCACCCCGATCGCGTACGAGCGCCGGGGCGAGGGCGCGCCGCTGATCCTGGTCGGCGGCGCGTTCAGCACGGGCACGGCGGAGGGCCCGCTGGCCGGTTACCTGGCCGAGGACTTCGACGTCGTCACGTACGACCGCAGGGGTCGCGGGGCCAGTGGCGACACCGCGCCGTACGCGGTCGCCCGGGAGGTCGAGGACCTGGCGGCGCTGATCGCGGAGGTCGGCGGCAGCGCCTTCCTGTACGGGATGTCCTCGGGCGGCGCGCTGGTGCTGCGCGCGGCGGCGGCCGGGCTGGCCGTGCCGCGGCTGGCGGTGTACGAGCCGCCGTTCACGGTCCGCGAGGACACCCGCGAGGACAAGGCCGCGTACACGGAGCGGCTGAACGCGCTGCTGGCCGAGGGGTCCCGCGGCGCGGCGGTGGAGCTGTTCCTGGCGGTGGTGGGGATGCCGCGCGAGTTCGTCACGAAGATGCGGCAGGCGCCGGTCTGGCGCTCCTTCGAGTCCCTGGCGCCGACGCTCGCGTACGACGACGCGGTGATGGGCGACGGCACGGTGCCCGCGGACCGGCTGGCGACGCTGGCGCAGCCGGTGCTGGTGGTGTCGGGGACGGCCAGCCCCGGGGTGATGCGGGACGCCGCCCGGCTGACGGCGGACGCGGTGCCCGACGGCCGGCAGGCGTCCCTGCTGGCCCAGACGCACGACGTGGACCCGCGCAGGCTGGCTCCGGTGCTGGCGAGATTCTTCGCCGCCGCGTAGACGGCACGCGGGGCGCGCGCTCCCACGGGGGTGGGGCGCGCGTCCCGCGTGCGGTCCGTGCGGCGGCGGGGTCAGACGGTGGCTTCGGTGCGCCGCACGGTCGTCGCGATGGTCGCCGAGCCGACCACGCGTGTGCCGTCGTACAGCACGATGGCCTGGCCGGGGGCGACGCCGCGGACCGGCTCGCCCGTGAAGGTGACGTGCAGTTCGCCGTCGACGACCTCGGCGTGCACCTCGGTCTCGCCGCCGTGGGCGCGCAGCTGGGCGGTGTAGGTGCCGGGGGCGGCGGGGGTGGAGCCGCACCAGCGGGGGCGGATGGCGGTCAGGGCGGTGACGTCGAGGGCCTCCGCCGGGCCCACCGTCACGGTGTTGTTGACCGGCGAGATGTCCAGGACGTAGCGCGGCTTGCCGTCGGCGGCGGGGTGGCCGATGCGCAGGCCCTTGCGCTGGCCGATGGTGAAGCCGAAGGCGCCGTCGTGGGTGCCCAGCTTGGAGCCCGACTCGTCGAGGATGTCGCCCTCGGCCTTGCCGCCGAGGCGCGAGGCCAGGAAGCCCTGGGTGTCGCCGTCGGCGATGAAGCAGATGTCGTGGCTGTCGGGCTTCTTCGCGACGGCCAGGTCGCGGCGCTCGGCCTCGGCCCGGATCTCGTCCTTGGTGGTGAGGGTGTCGCCGAGCGGGAACATCGCGTGCGCGAGCTGCTTCTCGTCGAGGACGCCGAGCACGTAGCTCTGGTCCTTGGCCATGTCGGAGGCGCGGTGCAGTTCGCGGGTGCCGTCCTCGTTGAGCACGACGGTGGCGTAGTGGCCGGTGCACACGGCGTCGAAGCCGAGCGCGAGGGCCTTGTCGAGGAGCGCCGCGAACTTGATCTTCTCGTTGCAGCGCAGGCACGGGTTCGGGGTGCGCCCGGCCTCGTACTCGGCGACGAAGTCCTCCACCACGTCCTCGCGGAAGCGCTCGGCGAGGTCCCACACGTAGAAGGGGATGCCGATGACGTCGGCGGCCCGGCGGGCGTCCCGGGAGTCCTCGATGGTGCAACAGCCGCGGGCCCCGGTCCGGAAGGACTGCGGGTTGGCGGAGAGCGCGAGGTGGACACCGGTCACGTCGTGTCCGGCCTCGACGGCTCGGGCTGCGGCGACGGCGGAGTCCACCCCGCCGGACATGGCGGCGAGGACGCGGAGGGGGCGCGGGGTATCGGTCATAGCTCATCCAGAGTAGTCGGAACCTTCCCGGGACTCCCAAGCGTTACCGGTGCAGGACGGGGACAGGGGACCGAGCAGTGGGCGAGCCGACGAAGAAGCCGCAGAAGAAGCCGCAGGGGAGGCCGGGGAAGAAACCGGCCGGGAAGTCCGGGAAGGCGCCCAGCAGGCGGGGCTTCCTGATCGGTACGGGGCTGGTGGTGACGGGCGCCGCCGTGGTGTGGGGCGACGAGGCGTCCCGGCTGTGGTGGAAGGTGCCCGGCGTCGACAAGCAGCGCACGGAGGGTGCGGTGGACCAGCCTGGCGCGCAGTGGGTGGCGGCCTCGGCGGGCAATCTGCGGACCGCCGACCGGCCGGACGACTACCGCATCGACCGCATCGTGATCCACACCACGGAGGGCAGCTACGACACGGCGATACGGGTCTTCCGCGACCCGCTGCACGCGGCGTGCGCGCACTATGTGATCCGGGCGAAGGACGGCCAGGTGACGCAGATGGCCCGGGAGCTGGACGTGGCGTACCACGCGGGCAACCGCGGCTTCAACGAGCGCAGCATCGGCATCGAGCACGAGGCGTACGCGCACCGCAGGGGCACCCTGACGGAGGTGATGTACCGCTCCTCGGCCCGGCTGGCCGCCGGTATCTGCGCCCGGTACAAGATCCCGGTGGACCGCGAGCACATCGTCGGCCATGTGGAGGTCCCCGGCACGGACCACACGGATCCGGGCCCGTACTGGGACTGGGACCACTATCTGCGTCTGGTCCGGGAGGCGCAGAAGTCACTGCCGCCGTCGCCGGCCCCCTCTCCGACCGCCTCCACCCGGCGTGCCGCCTCCTGAGCCGGGGGCGGTGCCGCCGCCCGGCCGCCGCGGGGCCGCCAGGGCCGCCCGTGCGGTCCGGTCCGTCGGCGTGGTCCGTTCCGTCCGTGCGGTCCGGCCCGACGGCGTGGTCCGGTCCGTCGGTGGGCCGCTAGCGCAGGTGCACCGGCAGCGAGTCCACCCCGTACACGATCGAGAGCTTGCGGAAGTCCAGCTGCTCGGGGCGGACGGCCAGCTTCAGTTCCGGGAAGCGCCGTACGAGCGCCGGGTAGGCCGCGCGCAGTTCCATCCTGGCCAGCTCGGCGCCGATGCACCGGTGGATTCCGTAGCCGAACGCGAGGTGTCCGGAGGCCTTGCGGTCCGGGTCGAAGCCGCCCCGGTCCGGGGTGTAGGCCGCGTCCCGGTTGCCCCCGGCCAGGGAGCACAGCACCAGGTCGCCCTTGGGGATGCGCGCACCGGCTATCTCGATGTCCTCCCGGGCGAACCGGGGGAAGGCGACCTGCACCACGGTCAGATAGCGCAGCGCCTCCTCGACGAAGGGCGCGGCCGCCGCGTCGTCGTCCCGCAGCCGGGCGAAGGCGGTCTCGTTCTGCAGGAGCAGCAGGGAGCCGAGGGCCAGCATGCTCGCGGTGGTCTCGAAGCCGCCGGTCAGCACGCCGTCGGCGAGCCCCGCCAGCTCCTCGTCGCCGACGGTGTCGCCGTGGTCCCGGATGATCATGCCGATGAGGCCGTCGCCCGGGTTCTCGCGCTGCTTCTTGACGACGTCGCGGAAGTAGGAGAGCGACTCCGACATGGCGCCGAAGGGTGCGGTGGCCCCGGAGAAGAGGTCGAACCGCTCCATGGCCAGCTGCTGGAAGTCGTGCCGGTCCTCGTAGGGCACGCCGAGCAGCTCGCAGATGGTGAGCGAGGGGATCGGCAGGGCGAAGTCCTTGACCAGGTCGACCGGCGCACCGCCCGCGCCCGCCGCCTCCATCACGTCGAGCTGGGCCTCGATGAGCTCGTCGATGCGCGGGGTGAGCCGGCGCAGTCGGCGCATCGTGAACTCGGGGGTGAGGATGCGGCGCAGGTGCGTGTGGACCGGCGGGTCGCTGAAGCCGAGGCCGCCGGGGTTGTGCTCGGCGACCACGCCCGCGTTGCCGGCGAGGTTGGTGAAGTCGCTGCTGAAGCCGTCGGTGGAGCCGAGGACCTCCTTCACCTCGTCGTACCCCGTGACCACCCAGGCGTCCATGCCGAAGGGCAGCGGCACCTGGTAGATCGGGGACTGTTCCATCCGTGCGGACAGCTTGGCCACCGGATCGAGGCCGTCGCGGCGCATGGGAAGAAGCAGGTTCTCCGGAAGCCGGTTCAGCATCGATGAGCTGATGCCGTGCTTCTGGATCCTGGCCAGGTACATGCGCCCGATCCGCGCGGTGATGCGGGAACGGAGGGTCGCCTTCAACGTGAACTCCATGGGTCGTCGTGCGGCCCAAACGCGCGGCGCGGACTTCCTTGACTTCTGAGGGACTTCAGAGGCCTCAAGTATAAAGAGCGATTGTGGGCCCCCAGGGTTGAGCGTGACCAGCGTTACACAAAACTGAGACACCCTCCGCTTCGGCCTCCGGACCTGGCCTCCGTACTGACTCGCAGGTCAGAAAGGTGACCGGCCGGCCGCCTTCAGCTGAGCCCCGCCGTGCGGGCCCGTTCCACCGCGGGTCCGATGGCGGCGGCGACCGCCGCCACGTCCCCGGCCGTGGACGTGTGCCCGAGGGTGAACCGCAGGGTGCCGCGGGCCAGGTCGGGGTCGGTCCCGGTGGCCAGCAGCACATGGCTGGGCTGGGCCACTCCCGCCGTGCAGGCGGAGCCGGTGGAGCACTCGATGCCCTGGGCGTCGAGCAGGAGCAGCAGCGAGTCCCCCTCGCAGCCGGGGAAGGTGAAGTGCGCGTTGGCGGGCAGCCGCCCGCCGGGGGCCGGATCACCGCCGAGGATCGCATCGGGGACGGCGGCCAGCACCGCCTTCACCAGATCGTCGCGGAGCCCGCCGACCTCCCGGACGAACTCTTCACGGCGCTCGGCGGCGAGCACGCCCGCGACGGCGAACGAGGCGATGGCGGGCACGTCGAGGGTGCCGGAGCGCACGTGCCGCTCCTGGCCGCCGCCGTGCAGCACCGGCACCGGGGAGTACTGCCTGCCGAGCAGCAGGGCGCCGATCCCGTAGGGTCCGCCGATCTTGTGCCCCGAGACGGTCATGGCGGCCAGCCCCGAGGCCGCGAAGTCGACCTCCAGCTGGCCGTACGCCTGGACCGCGTCCGCGTGCAGCGGCACCTCGAACTCGGCCGCCACGTCGCTGAGTTCACGCACCGGCATGACGGTGCCGATCTCGTTGTTCGCCCACATGACGGTCACCAGCGCGACGTCGTCGGGCTGCCGGGCGAGGGCCGCACGGAGCGTCTGCGGGTGCACCCGGCCGTGGGAGTCCACGTCGAGGTACTCGACCGTCGCCCCCTCGTGGGTGGCCAGCCAGTCGACCGCGTCCAGCACCGCGTGGTGCTCGACGGGGCTGGCCAGGACCCGGGTGCGACGGGGGTCGGCGGCCCGGCGCGCCCAGTACAGCCCCTTGACGGCGAGGTTGTCGGCCTCGGTGCCGCCCGCCGTGAAGACGACCTCGCTGGGGCGCGCCCCGAGCGAGTCGGCGAAGGCCTCCCGGGACTCTTCGACGGTACGGCGGGCCCGCCGTCCGGCGGCGTGGAGGGAGGACGCGTTGCCGGTGACGGTCAGCTGGGCGGTCATCGCCTCGACCGCCTCCGGCAGCATGGGCGTGGTCGCGGCGTGGTCGAGGTAAGCCATGGTGCAGAAATTGTACGAGCCCCCCGGGACCCGCGGTCCGGCCCCGGCGGCTCCCGGGAACCGCACGCCTCACCGGCGCGGTCCCGCTCCGCCGGAACCGGCGCTCCCGCACGCCGCATGAGCGACCCGGCCCGGGGCACACGCGGCATAAGGATTCCATAAAGGAGTCGTCGACAGTCGTGTGAGGGGACTTCGCATGCTGGCCATAGCGGGTGCCGTGCTCTTCGTCATCGCCTTCGTCATCAACGCCGCGGACATCTCGACCAACGCGATCTTCACCCCGACCAGTCTGATGCTGCTCGGTCTCGCCCTGCTCGCCCTCCACGTGGCGGGCATCGGGTCCGGCTGGAGCACCGGCCGGACCCGGCGCCGCTGACCGGCCGCACCGGGCCGACGGCGGTCGCGCTACGGGCGCGGGGCGCGGGCCAGCTGACGGGACTGGGCCACCAGGCGGTCCGCACTGTCCCAGACCTCCGCGTCCTCCTCCAGGAAACCGCCCGCCAGGTTGCGCGTGACGATCGAGACCCGGACCGGGCCGGGTGCGGGGCGGCAGCGGATGTGCGTGGTGAGCTCGACGGTCGGCGTCCACCCCTCCAGGCCCAGCTCGAAGCTGGTCGGGGGCAGGGCGTCCACGGTGAGCAGCAGCGACAGCGGGTCTGCGTCCCGGCCGTCCGAGAGCCCGAACCAGGCGCGCATCTCACCCTTGCCGGAGGGCGCGCCCACCGCCCAGCCGACCGTCGCCGGGTCCAGCTTCAGGTCGAGCCGGTCGGTGATGGCATTGCCGGCGGCCATCTTCGGGGGCGGTCCGTCGGACGCGCCGAGGCAGTGCTCGCGCGGCGGGATGGCCGGCGGCTTGGCGGTGGTGCGCACGTCGTCGGAGAGCGCGTCGAGGTCGCCGTACGAGGCGAGGACGCGGATCCGCTCGACCTCGCGGCCCTCCTCGTCGTACTGGAGCAGCGAGGCCTGGCCCGAGGAGAGGGTGCGGCCGGAACGCACGGTCTCGGTGCGGACCACGGCGGGGCCGGGCCGCGACGGGGAGAAGTAGTGCGCGGAGACCGTGAACGGGTCCGGGTGCGGCAGGGCGTCGGAGAGGGCGCGGCCCATGATCGCCAGGAGGTAGCCGCCGTTGAGGGCGTTGAAGATCGTCCAGCCCGCGGAGAGGTCCACGTCGTACACGCCAGGCTCGCGCCGCGTCACGGCGGTGTCGCGGTCGAACTCGCTGTCCCCGAGGGACCCGGTGGGTATCTGTGCCATGCCGGGCACGGTACACCGCTTAATTACTGAGCGGTAGCTTTTCTGGTCCGGCAACCCCCGCGCACCGCCCGGCCGCCCCACACCGGACCCCGCCGCACCGCCCCGGCGCCAGAACCACCCGCACCGCCCGCTCCCCCCTCACCCCACCTGGTCCGGCTCGTCCGCCTTCACCGAGGACCGGTGCCAGGCCCGCGGCGCCCGCCAGTGGTACTTCAGCGCGAGCAGCCGCAGCGACAGCGCGGTGCACACCGCCAGCCCGCTGGTGAACGCGTTCAGCACGCCGAACCGGATGCACAGGGCCACCATCGCCGCCCCCACGATCGCCGGCACCGCGTACAGGTCGCGGTCCCAGCGCAGCAGCGACGGCACCTCGTTGGCGAGCACGTCGCGCAGCACTCCCCCGCCGACCGCCGAGGCCAGGCCGAGCGTCGCCGACGCGGTGAGCCCGAGCCCGTAGTCGTACGCCTTGGTCGTGCCGCTCACGCAGAAGAGCCCGAGGCCCGCCGCGTCGAAGATGTTCACGCCGAGCTGGATCCGCTCGACCTCCGGGTGCAGGAAGAAGACCAGCACGGTCGCGATCAGCGGGGTGACGAAGTACCCGAGGTCGCTGAAGGCGGCGGGCGGCACCGCGCCGATGACCAGGTCGCGGAACAGCCCTCCGCCCAGCGCGGTGACCTCCGCCAGGACCGCCATGCCGAAGACGTCGAAGTTCTTGCGCACGGCGAGCAGGGCGCCGGAGATCGCGAAGACGAAGATCCCGACGAGGTCGAGCACGTGTTGGACGGAGGGGGTGAACAGTTCCTGGAGCACCCGACATTCTTACCCACGGCCGAGTGCCGAACGGACGTACAGCACGTCCGACGCGTCGCGCGCCCTACAGGGCGGGCTTGCCCTTCGTGAACAGCCAGGTGTCGAAGAGCGCGTCCAGTTGCTGCCCGGAGATCCGCTCGGCGTAGCGGATGAAGTCCTTGGTGGTGGCGTTGCCGTACTTGTGGTCCGCGACCCAGGTCCGCAGCAGCTTGAAGAACGCCTTGTCGCCGATCTTCTCGCGCAGCACCTGGAGCGTCATCGCCCCGCGCTGGTAGACCGCGGAGGCGAACATGGTGTCGCGCTGCGGGTCGCCGACCACCGTCTGCCAGAAGGGCAGCTCGGCCGGGCGCGCGTTGTACGCGGCACGCATCAGGTCGTGGGCGTTGCCCCGGCCCTTGTGCTCCTCCCACAGCCACTGGCTGTAGGTGGCGAAGCCCTCGTTGAGCCAGATGCTGTCCCACTTCTCGACCGACACCGAGTCGCCGAACCACTGGTGGGCCAGCTCGTGGGCGATGGTCGACTCGCTGCGGACCGCGGAGTAGACCGGCTTGGTCTGGGTCTCCAGGGAGAACCCGGCCTGCGGCATGTCGTCGACGATCGCGCCGGTCTCCTCGAAGGGGTACTTGCCGAACAGCTCGGACCAGTAGTCGGTGACCTCGGCGGTGACGCCGTACACGTCGACGTTGTTGCTGTTCTGCAGGACCGGGTCGATGGCCACGTAGATCGGGACGCCGCCGGGGGTGCGGCCCGTCCTGACGTCGAACTTGCCGATGGTGGCGGTGGCCAGGTAGGTCGCCATGGGCTTGTCGGTGCGCCAGTGGCTGACCGTCTTGCCGCCCTGGGTGCGGGTGGAGACCAGACGGCCGTTGGAGACTCCGGTGAGGCCCTTGGGGGCCTTGATGCGGATGTCGAAGGTGGCCTTGTCGGAGGGGTGGTCGCTGCCCGGGAACCAGGTGGAGGCGGCGTTCGGTTCACAGGCCACGAAGACGCCGTCGGTGGTCTTCATCCAGCCGTAGTCCGAGCCGAAGACGATCGGGCCGCTCAGCGCCTCGGGGATGCCGTTGTACTTCACCTCGACGGTGAAGTCGCGGCCCTTGGCGAGCGGGTGGCGGGGCTTGACCGTGATCTCGTCGCCGCTGCGGGTGAACCGGGCGGATCTGCCGTTCACCTCGACCGAGGTGACGGTCAGCTTCTGGAGGTCGAGGTTGAAGGTGGACAGGCTCTGCTCGGCGCGGGCGGTGATCTCCGCGCTCGCGGCGAGCCGGTCGCTGTCCGGGTTGTAGTCGAGGTCCAGGCCGTAGTGCCGGATGTCGAAGCCGCCGTTGCCGAGCTGCGGGAAGTACGGGTCACCGATGCCGTCCGCACCGGGACGGGGTCCCGGGGAGGCGGCGATGAGGGCGACCGATGCGGTGGCGGTCGCGAGGGCGGACAGCCGCAGGGCTGCCAGACGTGCCGAACGGGAGAGTGCCATGAGTCTTCCCTTCGAACGCGGTGCCGAATGAAGCAGACGCGCCGACTCTGCACTCTCCCGTTCCCGGAAGCGACCGACATGTACATGACTTTACGAAGTCGTGGCCTACCGGCCGGTTGGAACCCATTCGTCCGGATTCCAACCGGCCAACTCCGCACGTCCGGGGCCTGCCCGACCGCCCTAGTCGGCGTTCTTCGCGACGTCCACGGTCTTCACCGCGTCCTTCGCCTCCGCCAGGACCTTCTCGCCCGGCGCCTGGTCCTCGGCGTTCTCCGGGTGGTGGCAGGCGACCTGCTGACCGGGCTTGAGCTCCAGCAGCGGCGGCTCCTGCGTCTTGCAGATCTCCGTCGCCTTCCAGCACCGGGTGTGGAACCGGCAGCCGCTCGGCGGCGAGATCGGCGAGGGAACGTCGCCCTTGAGCAGGATCCGCTCGCTCTTGACGCCGCGCCGCTTCGGGTCCGGCACCGGCACCGCCGACATCAGCGCCTTGGTGTACGGGTGCATCGGCGCCTTGTACAGCGAGTCGCGGTCCGCCAGCTCGACGATCTTGCCGAGGTACATCACCGCGATCCGGTCCGAGACGTGCCGGATGACCGACAGGTCGTGCGCGATGATCACGTACGTCAGCCCCAGCTCCTGCTGGAGGTCGTCCAGCAGGTTGACCACCTGGGCCTGGATCGACACGTCGAGCGCGGAGACCGGCTCGTCCGCCACGACCAGCTTCGGCTTGAGCGCGAGCGCGCGGGCGATGCCGATGCGCTGGCGCTGACCGCCGGAGAACTCGTGCGGATAGCGGTTGTAGTGCTCGGGGTTGAGACCGACCACCTCCAGCAGCCGCTGCACCTCGCGCTTGAGGCCGCCCTCCGGCTCGACGCCCTGGAGCTTGAACGGCGCCGAGATGATGGTGCCGACCGAGTGCCGGGGGTTCAGCGAGGAGTACGGGTCCTGGAAGATCATCTGCACATCCCGGCGCATCGGGCGCATGCCCCGTACACCGAGGTGGGTGATGTCCTGGCCCTGGAACTCCACGGAGCCGGCGGTGGGCTCCAGGAGACGGGTGATGAGCCGGCCCATGGTCGACTTGCCGCAGCCCGACTCGCCCACGACGCCCAGCGTCTCACCGGCGCGCACGTCGAAGGAGAGACCGTCCACCGCCTTGACCGAGGCGACCTGCCGCTGGAGCAGACCCTTCTTGATCGGGAAGTGCTTCTGCAGGCCGTCGACCTTCAGCAGCACCTCCCGCTCCTCGGCTGCGGACGAGGCCTTGCCCGGGTCGGAAGTCTCGCTCGTCGCGGGATTCGTCACGTCGTTGTCCTCGCTCACAGCTTGGGCGCAATCTCTTCGGTCCAGATCCGCTCCCGGTCCTCCTGCGACATGTGGCAGGCGGTCCAGTGCCCTTCGCTCCCCACCTGGGTGAGCTCGGGACGGGTGGTGCGGGTGATGCCGCCCTTGGGCACATCGGCGTACGGGCAGCGCGGGTTGAAGGCGCAGCCGGACGGGATGTTGATCAGGGACGGCGGGGAGCCCTTCACCGGGATGAGGCGCTCGGTCATCTCCCGGTCGATGCGCGGCATCGAACCGAGGAGACCCCAGGTGTACGGGTGGCGGGGCTCGTAGAAGACCTTCTCCGCCGGACCGCGCTCGACGCACCGGCCGCCGTACATCACCAGGATGTCGTCGGCCAGTTCGGCGACGACGCCCAGGTCGTGGGTGATGACGATGACCGCCGAGCCGAACTCCTTCTGCAGGTCCCGGATGAGGTCCAGGATCTGCGCCTGGACGGTGACGTCCAGGGCGGTGGTCGGCTCGTCGGCGATGAGCAGCTGGGGGTTGTTGACCAGCGACATCGCGATCATGGCGCGCTGGCGCATACCGCCGGAGAACTCGTGCGGGTGGGAGTCCACCCGCTTGTCCGGCTGCGGGATGCCCACCCGGTCCAGCATCTCGATGGCACGCTTGCGCGCGACCTTCTTGTCCACCTTGTGGTGGACCCGGTAGGCCTCGATGATCTGGTGGCCGATGGTGAAGTACGGGTGCAGGGCGGACAGCGGGTCCTGGAAGATCATCGCCATCTCGCGGCCGCGCAGCTCGCGCACGACCTTGGGGTCGGCGGTGAGCAGCTCCTGGCCGTTCAGCCAGATCTCGCCGGAGATGTTCGCCTTGCGCTTGCCGTACTGGCCCGTGGTGTGCAGGCCCATGATGCCCATCGAGGTGACGGACTTGCCGGAGCCGGACTCGCCCACGATGCCGAGGGTCTTGCCCTTCTCCAGCGTGAAGCTGAGCCCGTCGACGGACTTCACCAGGCCGTCGTCGGTCGGGAAGTGCACCTTGAGGTCACGCACTTCGAGGAAGGACTCGGACGGACTCCTGTCGGCGGCCACGGGCTCCCCCAGCGCCGAGCCGCTCTTGCTCAGGTCGGTCATGCGAGCCTCACTCGGGGGTCGATCACTGCGTACATCAGGTCCACGACCAGGTTGGCGATGACCACCGCCGCGGAGGTGATCAGGGTGACGCCGATGATGATCGGGAGGTCCCGGTCGCTGATCGCCCTCAGCACCGAACTGCCGAGACCGGGAATGCTGAAGGTGGTCTCGGTCAGGATCGCGCCGCCGACCAGTGCGCCGATGTCCATGCCGAAGACGGTGAGGATCGGCGCCATGGTGGAGCGCATGGCGTGCTTGCCGATGACGACCTGCTCGGTCAGGCCCTTGGCCCGTGCGGTACGGACGTAGTCCTCGCCCATGACGTCCATCATGGTGGCGCGCGTGAGTCTCGCGTACATCGCCGCCTGGAGGAAGGCGAGGGTGACCCACGGCAGGATCATGCCGGAGAACCACGCGCTCGGTGAGTCCGCGAAGGGCACGTACTCGCCGACCCAGCCGAGGCCGTACTTGAAGATCACCAGCGAGAGCATGCCGGTGAAGTAGATCGGCAGCGAGACGCCCGCGAGCGCCACGGCCATCGAGCCGCGGTCCCAGAGGGTGCCGCGCTTGAGCGCGGAGACCATGCCGGTGGCGACACCCATGACCAGCCAGAGGATCGCCGCGCCGGCGACCAGGCCGAGGGTGACCGGAAGGCGGTCCTGGAGGGTCTGCCAGACCGGTGCCTCGGTACGGAAGGAGTACCCGAAGCACGGCGCGGGGCAGTGGATCGAGTCACCGAAGCTGTTGTAGTCGCGGCCGACGAACAGACCGCGGACGAACTCCCACAACTGGACCATGATCGGGTCCGCCAGGCCGAGCTTGTCCCGGATGCCCTGGAGGGCCGCCGGGTCGTTCTGCTTGCCGGCGTACATGCTGGCCAGATCGAGTCCGGCCCATTTCGGAATCAGGAAGAAGATGCCGAACGTCACCAGAATGACGATCAACAGCATCACTATGACGGCGCCAAGCCGCCTGATGAGATATGCGAGCACTGCTCTCGGCCCGGCGGGACGGGCCGGGGAGGCACCGGATTGCGGTACCTGCCCCGACCCGTCACGCGACGGCCCTCACCTGCCCTTCGTGCCTAGCGGCGGGTGCGCCGGCGGAGCGATCGGAAAGGTCACTACTTGACGACGCCGAGCGAGGCGTAGTCGTAGAAACCGTTGTTGTTGGTGGTGGTGTAGACGTTCGTCAGTCGGTTGCTGCGCCACTTGATGTTCTTCTCGAAGACGAACGGCAGGTAGACCGCGTGGTCCGAGACCATCTTGTTGACGTCCGCGTAGATCTTGGCGGCGTCTTCCGGCGTCTTCGCGGCGATGGCGTCGGCGAGACCCTTGTCGACCTTCGGGTCCTTCAGCATCGAGTAGTTGTTGTTGCCGGTCTCGGTGATGAACTTCGAGCCGACGAGCGGGAGCAGGAAGCCCTGGCCGGACGAGAAGTCCGGGCCCCAGCCCATGATGATGATGCCGTAGTTCTTCTGCTCGACGACCTTCGGTGCGCCGATGACGCTGGAGGACTGGGCGCCGTCGTACTGGTCGATGTCGGCCTTGATGCCGATCTTGGCCAGCGAGGCCTGCATCGACTGCGCGGTGGCGACCTCGGCCGACTTGTTGTTGCGGACCGCGATGGTGGTGGTGAAGCCGTTCGGCTTGTTGCAGAGCTTCAGCTCCTCCTTGGCCTTGGCGATGTTCGCCGCGCCGTTGTTGGAGGTCACCTCGTAGGGGTCGTACTTCGGGTCCGAACCGCTGATGATCTTCGGCAGCATGTTCGTCGCGATGTCACCGCCGGCCTGCGGGCCGCCACGGGCGGTCTGCAGCGACTTGTGGTCGCTTCCGTAGATCACGGCCTTGCGGCAGTGGATGTTGTCGAACGGCTTGACCGTCTGCGGGAAGACCGCGTAGCGGATGTAGCCGGTGTCCGGGTTGTCGATGTTGCCGCGGAACTTCGAGATCGCCTTGGTGCGGCCGGCCGCGCCGAGGCCGGTGCCGTTGATGTCGAGGTCGTAGTCACCGGCGATGAGACGGTTGTCCATGTCATCGGGGTTGCTGATCAGGGTGACGTCGATCTTGTCCGGCAGCGCCTTGCGGATCGGGTCCGTCTTGACGTCCCAGTGCGGGTTGCGGCTCAGCTTCAGGGACTTGTTCGCCTCGTAGGAGTCGAACTTGTACGGGCCCATGGAGAACGGCTTCTGACCGTACTTGGACTTGGTGTCCATGTCCGGGCGGACCGGGGTGCCGGACGGCATGGCCAGCATCTGCTCGAAGTCGACGTTGGGCGCCGGGAGCTTGAAGACGATGGTGTAGTCGTCCGGCGTCTCGATGGCCTTCAGACCGAGCTTCTCCGGGTCCTTGTCCTCGTAGGGACCCTTGTACTCCTTCTTCGGGTCCAGGACCTGCTGGATGTAGATCGGACCGCCGGAGACGACCTTGTCCGCCCAGATGCGCTCAATGCCGTACTTGACGTGCTTGGAGGTGACCTCCTTGCCGTCCTCCCACTTGATCCCCTTCTTGAGCTTGTACGTGTAGGTCTTCTTGTCCGCGGAGACCTCGGCGAGACCGGTCGCCAGGTCGGGGACGAGCTCCTCGCTCTCCTTGCCCGGCGCGGGCTTGTAGGAGATCAGCGTGCGCGTGTAGTAGCGCGCGAAGTCCCACATGAAGCCGTAGTAGCCGCGCTGCGGGTCCCAGGAGTCGGCGTCCTGCGTGCCGATGTACTTGAGCGTCCCGCCCTTCTTGTCCGAAGGGTTGAGGACCTTGCTGTTGGCCGCGTCGAAGCCGGCGCCCTTGCCGTCCGCACCGTTGCCGCCGCCCTTGCTGCCGCCTCCGCCGCAGGCAGCGGTGGTCAGCAGAGCCGCGACGACGATGGCCGACGCGGCGGCCGTCTTTCGCCTGGGAGTCCTGATGGTTGTCACGATCTACTTCCTCCGTCATGGGAAACACGGTCCGTGCGGTGCGCCGGACCGGAGCTCTGGGTGGGTCGCCGCATCAGCGCGTGCCCTTGGGGTCGAGTGCGTCCCTGACCCCGTCTCCGAAGAGGTTGAAGGCCATCACGGTGATGAAGATCGCGAGACCGGGGATGATCATGTAAGTCGGGACGAACTCGAAGGTCGCGATCGCGCTGGAGAGCATCTGCCCCCACGACGCGGTGGGCGGCTTGACGCCGACACCCAGGAAGCTGAGCGCGGCCTCGGTGAGGATGTTGGTCGGGATCATCAGCGTCATGTAGACGGTGATGGGAGCCACCAGGTTGGGCAGCAGTTCCTTGAACAGGACGTATCCGCGCCCGGCGCCCAGGCTGCGGGCGGCCTCGACGTACTCCCGCTCGCGCAGCGACAGCGTCTGGCCTCTGACGATGCGGCCGATGTACGGCCAGCCGAAGAAGCCGATGACCAGGATCAGGACGAGGATGCGCACGCCCGTACCGGTCAGACCGAACATGTCGTTGGGCAGCACCGACACCAGCGCGATGATGAACAGGAGCTGCGGGAACGACAGCAGCATGTCCATGACGCGGCTGATGAACGCGTCGATCCAGCCGCCGAAGAACCCGGCGAGCAGGCCGAGGACGGTGCCGATGACCACCGCGACGACCGCCGCGGCGAAGCCGACGAGCAGCGACACGCGCGCACCGTAGACGATGCGGCTGAAGACGTCGCGGCCGTTGACCGGCTCGACTCCGAACAGGAAGTCGGAGTTGGCTCCGCCCCAGGCGCCGATCGGGTTCGACGTCAGCGGGTCGATCTGGTCCTCGTGGTACTCGTCGGGCGGGTGCCCGAGCAGATCCACGATCCACGGCGCGAAGATCGCGACGAGCACGAGGAAGAGAACGACCGCGCCGCCGGCCAGGGCCAGCTTGTCGCGCTTGAGCCTGGTCCAGGCGATCTGGCGCAGCGACCGTCCTTCGACGGCCTTGGTCACGACATGTGCGGCGACGGCGGCGTCCTGCGCCGGATCCGTATCCACACTCGTGTCGGGCAATGGTGCCGTCATCGTGGTAGCGACCCCTCTCGGCCAGCGGTGACCGGCCCTTGCTCGCCGCTAGTGGCGGCTTGAAGCTTGTCGAACACAGGGCGAACGCCCCTTGATTCGGGGAGTCTTCAACGCGAACGCGGCGCCCCGCCAGACCCCCCGGCCAAAGGATGCGCAACCGTGACGCTTTCTGCGGTTTTCCGGTATGCGGACGGGGGTGAACCACGGGCGAACAGTGGGCAATTGGGCGCAACGTCCGGCAGTACGTGCCAACTCCCGCCCATGGCCGCCAAATTGGGACAGAACCTAACTTTGCGCGAACTCGGCGCCCGGACATGCGAATTGGCCCCACGAAGGGGGCCAAAAGGGACTAACGGGGAGGGGTGTCGACGTCAGTAGGCGCGCGACGGCGGGTAGCCGTACCCGGGCGCACCGGTCGGCGCGGGGGCGTGCGCGTCACGGGTGTAGAACGGCCGGGCGTTGGCGCGCAACCACATCCCGACCGGGTCGTGCTCGTCGGTCATCGCGACCGTGGACACCGGCAGGCCGTCCGGGACGACCCCGATGGACTGCTGCATCATCGCCCGCACCGCCTCGACCGACTGCCGCCCGGTGTCGTACAGGTCCAGACCGATGGCGAGGTACGGGGCGCCCAGCGCGGGCTGCACCCAGGCGCGCAGCAGGGCGCGCACGGCAGGGGTGCGATGGGCGTTCTGGGACAGCCGGGCGTAGAACTGCGGAATCTCCAGCGCGGGTTCCGAGATCCGCAGCGGCCCGGCCGGCATCCGGTCCAGACCGGTGGCGATGCGCCTGAGGTCGAGCCACGGGATGCCCAGTCCGCCGCCGGGGGCGTGCGGGTTGAGCCAGATGCCCCAGCGGTCGGGGTAGAGGGCGCGGGCCAGGTCCTGCCCGGAGGCCACCTCGTACGCCCGGTTCCAGCCGCTGGCGGCCAGCTCCTGGGCGGAGGTCACACAGGGCGCGTAGCCGAAGCCGTCGACCTCCATGTTCCCGTACTGGGCGTCGGGGGATCCGGCAGTGCCGTGCCAGAGCAGCATCCACAGCTTGCCGTCGACGAGGGCGTGCAGCAGCGCCTCGTACGCGTCGTACCGCCCGGGGGTCACCTGGCGCAGCATGTGCTCGACCTGTCCGGCCGCCGCGGTGCCTGACGCGCTCACCCTGGGTCCCGCCCCTCTTCGATCCGCCGTGTCGACGCTGGCCACACTCGAACAAGTCGCCCCCGTGTGGCGAGGTCATCAAACCAGCTTAAGCGGCACCGCTGACACCGAGTCGGTACCGGTTTCGAAGACTTCGCCGGGCCTTGACCCGGCTCCCGCCTCCCACCGTGCTCAGTGTTCCCTCTGGTAGAAGGGCCGTACCCGTTCCAGCATCCAGTCGGCGACCGGGTCCTGGGCCATGTCGAGCAGCAGCAGATGCACGGGCCACGGTACGGACTCGCGCCCGAGCGCACGGCCCAGCGCGTCCATCGGCGCGTTGCGGTCCGCGCCCTCCCACGACGACAGCTGTACTCCGACGAACAGTGCGGGCTCCTCCCCCTCGACGCTCGCCAGCGCGCGCCGGGCGGTGACCACCACACCGCTCTGCTGGAACTCCCCCGCGGCCGCGGCCAGGAAATCGACCGGTTCGTCCTGCCAGTCGGGCTCGAAGAGCCGCACCCGGCCGCCACCGGCGGGCCCGTCCAGCGGGGTGCGGCCGGTCCGGCACAGTTCCGCGACGGCGGGCGGCGGCAGCGGGGCGCCCACGGCGCCGCCCGGGTTCACGACGATGCCCAGCTGCGGCGGCAGCCCGCGGGCGAACTCGACGGCCGGGGCCACCGCGAAGGACATGTGCGCGCCCACGCACTGGAGGAACTGCTGCTCGGAGCTGAAGACGGGCACGTACGCCTGGCCGTCGAGCTCCGTGGTGGGCAGGTCGAGCGGGCCGCTGTCGCGGCTGCCGCCGTTGGGCAGCGGCACCCACAGCGGGCTGCGGCCGAGCACCTCGACGAGGCGGGCACCGGCGGCGGGGTTGCCGAGGGAGGCGGCAAGCACCTCTTCGAGCTCGTTGGCGGGCCAGCCGGGACCGGGCACGCCCTGCCCCGGAGCGTCACCGGCACCGTGCGGGCCGCCGAACCCCGGAACCTCGCCGGTGCCGTGCGGGCCGCCGAATCCCTGGGGGTGACCCGATCCGTGGGGGCCGCCCGCCCCGTCCATGCCGTACTGCCCCGTCGTATCCGGAAAGTCCACGGACCGTCCCCTTCTCGCCTGCCACCCGCTCCTGTACTGCGCGAACGAGCCTATCCGCCCCTTCGAACACCGGTCCGCCCCGGGCGTACGCCCTCAGGCCCCCTCGAAACCGATCTCGCGCAGCACTCCCGCCGCCGTCCGGTCGAGCAGCACGGCGGAGGAGCACCCGGCGGGCAGCCGCTCGCCCTCGGCGTCGCGCACCAGGGTGCCGACGGCCCTGCGGTGCCGGGCGAAGGCGTAGCCGGAAACACCGCGCCCGCGCTCCCGCTGCCCGTCCCTGGCCACCTCGGGCGTCACGTCGAGCAGGACGAGCCGCAGCCCGCGCCCGCGCCGCCGGGCCTCCCGGGCCAGCCAGCGGCGCACCCAGGCCTGCGTACCGCAGTCGTGCACGACCACGCTCTCGCCCGAGCGCAGCGCCCTGCGCAGTCCCGCGTAGTGCGCGATCCGCACCAGGGGCCGGTAGAGGGCGTACGGCAGCCAGCCGGGCGCGGCGGCGTCCCAGCGCTCGCGCACGTCCTGCGAGTCGATGGTGCGCACCCCGGTCGCCGTACGCCCGATCAGAGTGCTCTTGCCGCTGCCGGGCAGTCCGGACACCACGACCACGTCCCCGGTCGCGAACATCAGCCGGCGCGGGCTGCACCCGGACCTCTCCCGCAGGTCCCGCACGACCGGCACCGGCACCGGCCGCGCCGCTCTTACGCGCGCCTTCGCTCCCGCCCCCGCCACTCCCGCCGTGGCAACACCGCTGGATTGCTGCAACGCCCTCACCCCTCCCCCTGCTGGGTACGACCTCACCCTTGCCCAAGAAGTGTAAAGAAAAGGTAATGCGGGACAAGCGATTTGCCGACCGAGGGGGGCGTGCAATGATGTGCGCGCCAGGCGTCCCCTGCGCACACCCAACTTCACAACGGCCGCATGAATCCGCGCGGGAGAGTCCTCGGCAGCACTGCCGGGACGCCGAAGGAGCAAGTTCCTCCCTTGAATCTCTCAGGCCCCGTACCGCGCGGGCGAGGCAGATCTGAAAAGCGGGTCCTCCCTGTCGGCACGCCGGCAGCCGGGACTCCACCCAAGGTGCAAGCCTGACGCCCGTGTGGCGTCGGCGAACCTCTCAGGTTCCGATGACAGATGGGGAGGAAAGTCCTCGTCGTCATGCCCGTCGTCATGCCTTGGGAGTCACTTCATGAGCACCACCCGCCTCACTGCCCTCGATGCCCTGCATCGCTCGCTCGGCGCGACCATGACCGACTTCGCGGGCTGGGACATGCCGCTGCGCTACGCCTCCGAGCGCGACGAGCACAACGCCGTACGCACCAGGGCCGGCCTCTTCGACCTCTCCCACATGGGTGAGATCACCGTGAGCGGCCCGCAGGCCGTGGACCTCCTGAACTTCGCCCTGGTCGGCAACATCGCCACCGTGGGCCTCGGCCGCGCCCGGTACACGATGATCTGCCAGGAGGACGGCGGCATCGTCGACGACCTGATCGTCTACCGCCTGGGCGAGAGCGAGTACATGGTCGTCGCCAACGCGGGCAACGCCCAGGTCGTGCTGGACGCCCTCGTCGCCCGCTCGGCCGGCTTCGACGCCGAGGTCCGCGACGACCGCGACGCGTACGCACTGATCGCCGTGCAGGGCCCGGAGTCCCCCGGCATCCTGAAGTCCGTCACCGACGCCGACCTGGACGGCCTGAAGTACTACGCGGGCCTGCCCGGCACCGTCGCCGGTGTCCCCGCCCTGATCGCGCGCACGGGCTACACCGGCGAGGACGGCTTCGAGCTGTTCGTCGAGCCGCAGCACGCCGAGAAGCTGTGGCAGGCGCTGACGGAGGCGGGCAAGGACTCCGGCCTGATCCCGTGCGGCCTGTCCTGCCGCGACACGCTGCGCCTGGAGGCGGGCATGCCGCTGTACGGCAACGAGCTGACGACGTCCCTGACGCCCTTCGACGCGGGGCTCGGCCGGGTCGTCAAGTTCGAGAAGGAGGGCGACTTCGTCGGCCGTACGGCGCTCACCGCCGCCGCCGAGCGCGCCGAGAGCGCCCCGCCGCGCAAGCTGGTCGGGCTGATCGCCGAGGGCCGCCGTGTTCCGCGCTCCGGCTACCAGGTGGTCGTCGACGGCAAGGTCGTCGGCGAGGTCACCTCGGGCGCCCCGTCCCCGACCCTGGGCCGGCCGATCGCCATGGCGTACGTCGACGCGGCGCACGCGGCCCCGGGCACCGAGGGCGTCGGCGTGGACATCCGTGGCTCGCACGAGCCGTACGAGGTCGTCGCTCTGCCCTTCTACAAGCGCCAGAAGTGACGAACGCCGCATACTCGCGGACGTACCCCCGTCTCATCTGTCAAGACCCGGTTCATCAGCACTCCCCCGCATCCAGGAGAATTCAGCCATGAGCAACCCCCAGCAGCTTCGTTACAGCAAGGAGCACGAGTGGCTCGCGACGTCCGAGGACGGCGTCGCCACGGTCGGCATCACCGAGTTCGCGGCCAACGCGCTCGGTGACGTCGTCTACGCCCAGCTCCCCGAGGTCGGCGACACCGTCACCGCGGGCGAGACCTGCGGCGAGCTCGAGTCGACCAAGTCCGTCAGCGACCTGTACTCCCCGGTGACCGGCGAGGTCGTCGCGGCGAACCAGGACGTCGTGGACGACCCCTCGCTGGTGAACTCCGCCCCGTTCGAGGGCGGCTGGCTGTTCAAGGTGCGCGTCACCGCGGAGCCGGACGACCTGCTCTCCGCTGACGAGTACTCCGCGCTCTCCGGCAACTGACACCCCTAGGGACTCGCCTGATGTCGCTTCTCAACTCCTCCCTCCACGAGCTGGACCCGGACGTCGCCGCCGCCGTCGACGCCGAGCTCCACCGCCAGCAGTCCACCCTCGAAATGATCGCCTCGGAGAACTTCGCTCCGGTCGCGGTCATGGAGGCCCAGGGCTCGGTCCTCACCAACAAGTACGCCGAGGGCTACCCGGGCCGCCGCTACTACGGTGGCTGCGAGCACGTCGACGTGGTCGAGCAGATCGCGATCGACCGCATCAAGGCGCTGTTCGGCGCCGAGCACGCGAACGTACAGCCGCACTCCGGTGCGCAGGCCAACGCCGCCGCGATGTTCGCGCTGCTGAAGCCGGGCGACACGATCATGGGCCTGAACCTGGCCCACGGCGGTCACCTGACCCACGGCATGAAGATCAACTTCTCCGGCAAGCTCTACAACGTGGTCGCGTACCACGTGGACGACTCCGGCGTCGTGGACATGGACGAGGTCGCCCGCCTCGCCAAGGAGAGCCGGCCGAAGCTCATCGTGGCCGGCTGGTCCGCGTACCCGCGCCAGCTGGACTTCGCCAAGTTCCGCGAGATCGCGGACGAGGTCGGCGCGTACCTGATGGTCGACATGGCGCACTTCGCGGGCCTGGTGGCGGCCGGGCTGCACCCCAACCCGGTGCCGCACGCCCACGTCGTCACCACCACCACCCACAAGACCCTCGGCGGTCCGCGCGGTGGCGTGATCCTCTCCACCCAGGAGCTCGCCAAGAAGATCAACTCCGCGGTCTTCCCCGGTCAGCAGGGCGGCCCGCTGGAGCACGTGATCGCGGCCAAGGCCGTCTCCTTCAAGGTCGCGGCCTCCGAGGAGTTCAAGGAGCGCCAGCAGCGCACCCTGGACGGCGCCCGCATCCTGGCCGAGCGCCTGGTGCAGGCCGACGTCACCGAGCACGGCGTCTCGGTCCTGTCCGGCGGCACCGACGTGCACCTGGTCCTGGTCGACCTGCGCAACTCGGAGCTGGACGGCCAGCAGGCCGAGGACCGCCTCCACGAGGTCGGCATCACGGTCAACCGCAACGCCATCCCGAACGACCCCCGCCCCCCGATGGTCACCTCGGGTCTGCGCATCGGCACCCCGGCGCTGGCCACCCGCGGTTTCCGGACGGAGGACTTCACCGAGGTCGCCGACATCATCGCCGAGGCCCTGAAGCCGTCGTACGACGCCAAGGCCCTCTCCGAGCGGGTCTCGGCACTCGCCGACAAGCACCCGCTTTACCCCGGGCTGAAGTAGTTCCGTAGGCTTCACCTGGACGACCAAATCCAGCAATACGTAAATACGGGGCACCGCGCACACTGGACAGTGAGTGCGGTGCCCCGTCCCTTGCCCCCCCCGGCAGGGGACAGCCCCCGCACCTGTTCCGCCCGACGGACAACGGCGTCCGCCACCCTTCTGAGGAGTTCTGCTGTGGCCATCTCGGTCTTCGACCTGTTCTCGATCGGCATAGGCCCGTCCAGCTCCCACACGGTCGGCCCCATGCGGGCCGCCCGGATGTTCGTGGGACGCCTCAAGAAGGACGGCCTGCTCGCCCAGACCACGTCCGTGCGCGCCGAGCTCTTCGGCTCCCTCGGTGCCACCGGCCACGGCCACGGCACCCCCAAGGCGGTCCTGCTCGGCCTGGAGGGCCACTCCCCGCGCACGGTGAACGTGGAGACCGCGGACGACGAGGTGGAGCGCATCCGCGCCACCGGCAAGCTGCGCCTGCTCGCCACCGAGATCGGCTCCGCGCACGAGATCGACTTCGACGAGCCCAACGAGCTGATCCTGCACCGCCGCCGCTCCCTGCCCTACCACGCGAACGGAATGACCCTCTTCGCGTACGACGCCCAGGGCGCGCCCCTCCTGGAGAAGACCTATTACTCGGTCGGCGGCGGCTTCGTCGTCGACGAGGACGCGGTCGCGGGCGAGAACCCGATCGTCCCCGACGACACGGTCCTCAAGTACCCCTTCCGCACCGGCGACGAACTCCTGCGCCTCGCGAACGAGACCGGCCTGTCCATCTCGTCCCTGATGCTGGAGAACGAGAAGGCCTGGCGCACCGAGGAGGAGATCCGCGAGGGCCTCCTGGAGATCTGGCGCGTCATGCAGTCCTGCGTCTCCCGCGGCATGTCCCGCGAGGGCATCCTCCCCGGCGGTCTCAAGGTCCGCCGCCGCGCCGCCAACTCGGCCCGCCAGCTGCGCGCCGACGGCGACCCCAAGGCGCACGCCATGGAGTGGGTGACCCTCTACGCGATGGCGGTCAACGAGGAGAACGCGGCGGGCGGCCGGGTCGTCACCGCCCCGACCAACGGCGCCGCGGGCATCATCCCCGCGGTCCTGCACTTCTACATGAACTTCGTCCCGAACGCGGACGAGGACGGCGTGGTCCGCTTCCTCCTCGCCGCGGGCGCCATCGGCATGCTCTTCAAGGAGAACGCCTCCATCTCCGGCGCCGAGGTCGGCTGCCAGGGCGAGGTCGGCTCCGCCTGCTCGATGGCGGCCGGCGCCCTCGCCGAGGTGCTCGGCGGCTCCCCGGAGCAGGTCGAGAACGCGGCCGAGATCGGCATGGAGCACAACCTGGGCCTCACCTGCGACCCGGTCGGCGGTCTGGTCCAGATCCCCTGCATCGAGCGCAACGGCATGGCCTCGGTGAAGGCCGTCACCGCCGCCAAGATGGCGATGCGCGGCGACGGCAGCCACAAGGTCTCCCTCGACAAGGTCATCAAGACCATGAAGGAGACCGGCGCCGACATGAAGGTCAAGTACAAGGAGACGGCCCGCGGCGGCCTCGCGGTCAACGTCATCGAGTGCTGAGGAACAGTTCCCGAACCGGCCCCGGCGATGCCGGGGCCGGTTCTTTTCTGCGCGCCGCCAAAGACCTGGCCGCGCACCCTTGCCACATTCAGTCATTACAGTCACGATTGAAATGTGGATAACGACCAGCACACGCAATGGGTGGAGCGGGTCGCCACCTTCTGCGTCGACGAGTGGGGACTGCCGCCCATCACGGGACGGGTCCTGGGCCTGCTGCTGATCTGCGAGCCGGCCGAGCAGTCCGCCGCCGCCATCGCCGACGCCATCGGGGCGAGCCGCGCCTCGCTGACCGGGAACATGCGGATCCTCACCACGGTCGGCCTGGTGCGCAAGGTGCGCCGGCCGGGCGACCGGACCGCGTACTACCGGATCGAGGACGACGCCTGGGAGAAGGTGATCCGCCGCAAGCTCGACGGCCTCGGCGCTTTCAGCGCCATCGCCGAGGAAGGACTCGCCCTCGCGGGCCCGGACGCCGACGCACGCATCCGGTCCGCCCGCGACTCGTTCGCCTGGCTGCGCGACATCGCGAAGGGAGCACCGTGAACCGCCTCGGACTCACCCCGGTGCAGGAGACCCTCCTGCTCACCCTGCACGCACGGGCAAGGGACGCCGCCACCACCAGGATCCTCGACGACCGGCACGCCGCCGAGGTCGCCGACCGGTTGAACGGCAGGTACGACTTCGCCAAGCTCCGGATGAGGCCCAGCCTCGTGGTGGGCACCGCCCTGCGCAACCGCGGGCTCGACGACGCGGTCCGCCGGTTCACCTCGGCGCACCAGGTCGCCGTCGTCATCGACCTGGGCGCGGGCCTGGACACGCGGGCACTGCGGTGCACCCCGCCCGCGGGCGTCGACTGGTTCGATGTCGACTTCCCCGAAGTCATCGCCCTGCGGCGGGAGTTGGTGCCCGAGCACACGCACCTCGTCGGCGCCGACGCGACCGAGCACGGCTGGCTGGCGGAGATACCCGCCGGGCGGCCGGCGATCGTGGTCGCGGACGGGTTCCTGCCGTTCCTGCCGGGTGACGCGTTCGCCGCGCTCACCCGTGCGCTCGCCGCCCGTCTGCCGCGGGGCGAGCTGGCGTTCAACGGCTACACCCGGTTCGCGGCCTGGGCCATGCGCTACCACCCGTCGGTCAGGGCTCTGGGCATCAAGGCCGCGCAGGGCTTCGACGACGCCCGCGAGCCGGAAGGCTGGGGCGCCGGACTCGCCCTCCTCCAGGAGCAGTTCCTGACCCGCGCACCGGAGGTCGCCCGCTTCCCCGGGCCGGTGCGCACGCTCACCCGGCTGATGGCTCGCTCTGCGGCCCTGTCCCGGCAGGGCACCCGGATACTCCGGTACGGCTTCCGCACCTCTCCCGCAGCGAACGCTTGACCTGGAGAGCACTCCAACAAGCAGACTCCCGTTCTGTCACCGAAGCCCGAACACCGGGCCCGCACACGGGAGTTCCCATGACCACACCGCCGTCCACCACCTCCGCCACGCCCCCGATGCGCCACCGCACCATCGGCTCCGACCCCGCCACCCGCCGCGAGGTCAGCGTCCTGGCCCTGGGCGCCATGCTGTTCGGCACGTACACCGACGAGCGCACCTCGTACGAGATCCTCGACCGGTTCGCCGAGGCGGGCGGCACCTTCGTCGACACCTCGAACAACTACTCCTACTGGCACGACGACAGCCAGGGCGGCCAGAGCGAGCTCCTCCTCGGCCGCTGGCTCCGCAGCCGGGGCGTCGCGGACCGCATGGTGATCGCCACCAAGCTCGGCGCACGTCCGAAGTCCCCCGGCACCGGCTTCGTCGACAACCCCGAGGGCCTGTCCGCGAAGAGCGTCCGCGAGGCCGTCGACCGCAGCCGCGAGCAGCTCGGCATCGAGAAGATCGACCTGCTGTACACCCACATCGAGGACCGCACCGTCGAACTCGCGGAGACCGTCGAGGCGCTGGGGCAGACGGTACGGGAGGGCTCGGTCGGGCTCCTCGGCACCAGCAACCACGCCACCTGGCGGATCGAGCGGGCCCGCACCCTGGCGAGGGCGGCCGGACTGCCGGGCTACGAGGTGCTCCAGTACCAGCACAGCTACCTCCGCCCCCGCTTCGACGTGCCCTTCCCCCTCTTCCCCGAGGGCAGCCTCGGCCACGTCGGCCCGGACCTGGCCAGCTACCTGCACGCCGACCCCGACCTGACGCTGGTGGCGTACTCGCCGCTGATGGGCGGTGCGTACGTCCGCGAGGACAAGCCGGTGCCGAGCGACTACGACCACCCTGGCACCCCGGCCAGGCTCGCCGCACTGCGCGAGGTCGCCGCGGAGACGGGCGCGACGCCGAACCAGGTCGTACTGTCCTGGCAGCTCGGCCACGCACTCCCGATCGTCCCGCTGGCCGGCGCGTCCTCGGTGGCCCAGCTGGACGAGAACCTGGGTGCCCTGAGCCTGGAACTGTCCCCGGAACAGCGCACCCGCCTGGACGCGGCCCACTGAGGCCGGCGCACTCGCGCGAACGCGGTCACCGGGGCCGGCGCCCCGCCCGGACTCGGCGCCCACTGCCCACACACCGGACGGAAGCGGTCCGCTACTTCTTCACCGCGTACTCCCCGAACGACGCCTCCAGCAGACCGAACACCCGGCGGGCGTCGTCGGCAACGGTGCCGGCGATGTCGTCCGCCGACCGCCCGTCCAGCGTGAGACGCATGATCCGCTGGAACAACACCCTTTGCGCACAGCCCAGTTGGGCCCCGACCGCGTACGCCTCGACATCGTCGCCTCCGGCGCCGGCCTCTTCGGCCAGGGTCCGGCCGAGTGCCTCCTCCCGCTGGTCGTGGAGGTCGCGCAGCCGGGCGGTCAGCGTCGGGCTGCCGTCGATCATGCGGCAGAACTGCTCGCCCGCGAAGCCGATCACCGGGTCCTGCCGCCGCACCCCGTCGAGGAACTCCCGCCGCAGCGCGGCCAGCGCCGACTCCCCCACCGCCCGCTCCGCCACGGCGCGGGCGAGTCCGGCGACGAACTCCTCCTGGTGGTCGAAGGCCAGGTCCTCCTTGCGGGCGAAGTAGTTGGTGACCGTCTTCTTGGCGACCCGGGAGGCCGCCGCGATGTCGGCGATGGTGGTCGCGTCGAAGCCGTTCTCGATGAACAGCCGGGTCGCGTGGTCAGAGATGAGCTGCCGCGTCTCGTGCTTCTTGGACTCCCTGAGCCCCCTGACGGGCTCTGCCGTTGTAGCCATACGAAGAATCTTACCTCCGACGTAACTTTACTCTTGACCACGGTGGTCGGTTCGGCGTAACTTTACGTCGCAGGTAAGTTTTCTACAAGGTTCCACCGAGGGGATGCCCATGCAGGTTGCCGATGTGAGCAACGAGTTCGACCGCCAGATCGAGACGCTGCTGGCGAAGGGTTACGCGACCCTGGCCGGCCGGACCGAGGCAGAGTTCCGCGAGCTCGTCGAGCCGCTGCGCGCACAGGTGACGAAGCGTGCGGAGGCGATGGCTGCGCCGACCGAGGAGCGGGTGCCGTTCCTCCTGGTGGTCACGCGCGAACTGGTCGCCGTCGAGGAGTCGTTGCCGCTGACGACGCTGGCCGGGAAGAAGAAGCCGGGCGTCATCGAGTGGACGTTCAAACCCGGCGAACTGGAGCAGTTCGTCACGCTGAAGGAGCTGGAGGCGCCGGGCACGCAGGCGTACGTGGTCTTCGACGTCGAGCGGGGCGAGGAGTTCTGCTCCGTGGTGCCGCTCGACGCGATGGCCGCGTTGGAGGCACGCGGGAGGACGGGGCTGACACTGGAGGAGGGCATCGCACTGCTCACCCTGTTCCCGGAGACCCTGGCGAAGAACAAGTGCTATTCGCTTTCGGGCTCGCGCCGCGAGAAGGACCGGCGGGTGCCGGCGCTCTGGATCAGCAAGGGTGCGCCGAAGCTGGGCTGGTGCTGGCAGGGCAATCCGCACACCTGGCTCGGCCTGGCTTCAGCAGCCGAACGAGCCTGACCGGCAATCGGCCCGTAAACGCAGAAGAGCCCCGTACCGGTATCCCCGGCACGGGGCTCTTCGCAATGATTGTTCGGCGGCGTCCTACTCTCCCACAGGGTCCCCCCTGCAGTACCATCGGCGCGGAAAGGCTTAGCTTCCGGGTTCGGAATGTAACCGGGCGTTTCCCTAACGCTATGACCACCGAAACACTATGAAATTCGAACGCTGGTGTTTTCACAGCTGTTCGTTATTTCAGAACTAACACAGTGGACGCGAGCAACTGAGGACAAGCCCTCGGCCTATTAGTACCAGTCAGCTCCACCCGTTGCCGGGCTTCCACATCTGGCCTATCAACCCAGTCGTCTACTGGGAGCCTTAACCCCTCGAAGGGGGTGGGAATACTCATCTCGAAGCAGGCTTCCCGCTTAGATGCTTTCAGCGGTTATCCTTTCCGAACGTAGCCAACCAGCCATGCCCTTGGCA